>NZ_CP108427.1:646071-1292142 GCF_035982055.1 Streptomyces sp. NBC_01288 | reverse complement strand
GTCGTCATGGGCAAGGAACCGGTCTACGACGGTGAGCGCGCCGTCGGCTACGTCACCAGCGCCGCCTACGGCTACACGATCGGCAAGGGCATTGCATACGCCTGGCTCCCGGCCGAACTCGCCACCCCCGGCACCACGTTGCACATCGGCTACTTCGACGAGCGCGTCGAGGCGGTCGTCGCCCAGGAGCCCCTGTTCGACCCGACGATGTCCCGCCTCCGAGGCTAGCCGGAAGGACGAGAACTCCCTATGAACGCGCTGAACACCCCGTTGGCAGAACTGGATCCCGAGGTCCACGCCGCGCTCCGCGCCGAACTGCACCGCCAGCAGTCCACGTTGGAGATGATCGCCTCCGAGAACTTCGCGCCCTCCGCCGTGCTGGAGGCGCAGGGCTCCGTCCTCACCAACAAGTATGCGGAGGGCTACCCCGGCCGCCGCTACTACGGCGGCTGCGAATACGTCGACGTCACCGAGCGGTTGGCGATCGAGCGGGTCAAATCGCTCTTCGGCGCGGGCTTCGCAAATGTCCAGCCGCACTCGGGCGCACAGGCCAACACGGCGGTGTTCTTCGCCCTGTTGAAGCCCGGCGACACGATCCTCGGCCTCGACCTCGCGCACGGCGGACACCTCACCCACGGCATGCGCCTCAACTACAGCGGCAAGATGCTGAACGTGGTGCCGTACCACGTCTCCGAGACCGACAACCTGGTCGACATGGACGAGGTGGAACGCCTCGCCAAGGAACACGGCCCCAAGATGATCATCGCGGGCTGGTCGGCGTACCCACGGCAGTTGGACTTCGCGGAGTTCCGGCGGATCGCCGACGAGGTGGGCGCCCTGCTGATGGTCGACATGGCCCACTTCGCGGGCCTGGTGGCCGCCGGGCTCCACCCGAACCCGGTCCCGCACGCACACGTGACCACGACGACGACACACAAGACCCTCGGCGGCCCACGCGGCGGAGTCATCCTCACCAACGAGGCCGACCTCGCCAAAAAGATCAACTCGGCCGTGTTTCCCGGCATGCAGGGCGGCCCCCTGGAGCACGTCATCGCCGCGAAGGCGGTGTCGTTCAAGGTCGCCGCGTCACCGGAATTCGCGGAACGCCAGTCCCGCACACTGGCCGGCTCCCGCATCCTCGCGGAGCGCCTCACCCGAGCCGATGTGGCCGCGACCGGCGTGAAGGTCCTCACCGGTGGCACGGACGTCCACCTGGTCCTGGTGGACCTGCGCGACTCGGAGTTGGACGGCAGACAGGCGGAAGACCTCCTCCACGAGATCGGCATCACCGTCAACCGCAACGCCGTGCCCTTCGACCCACGCCCGCCCATGGTCACGTCGGGCCTGCGCATCGGCACCCCGGCACTGGCCACGCGAGGCTTCACGGAGGAGGACTTCGCCGAGGTCTCCGACGTGATCGCACTCGCCCTCCAACCGGCCCCGGACATCGGCGACTTGCGCGCCCGCACGGAGGCACTGGCCGCGAAACACCCGCTCTACCCGCACCTGTCCGAGGAGGACGCCCCCCGATGACCCCCCGCACCCCGGGCGCAGACCTCCCCGAACACCCGGACTGGCTCTGGCGCACACCGGAGCCGAAACGCTCGTACGACGTAGTCATCGTCGGCGGCGGCGGCCACGGCCTGGCCACCGCCCACTACTTGGCGAAGAACCACGGCATCACCAACGTCGCGGTGCTGGAGAAGGGTTGGCTGGCGGGCGGCAACATGGCCCGCAACACCACGATCATCCGCTCCAACTACCTCTGGGACGAGAGCGCGGGCATCTACGAGCACGCGCTCAAACTCTGGGAGGGCCTGGAGGAGGAGCTGGACTACCCGATCCTCTTCTCCCAACGCGGAGTCCTCAACCTCGCCCACAGCCTCCAGGACGTCCGAGACAGCGTGCGCCGCGTCGAGGCGAATCGCCTCAACGGCGTGGACGCGGAATGGCTGGACGAGCGGCAGGTCAAGGAGGTCTGCCCGATCGTCAACGTCTCGCCGGACGTGCGCTATCCGGTGATGGGCGGCACGTACCAGCCACGCGCCGGCATCGCGAAGCACGACCACGTGGCGTGGGGCCTGGCCCGCTCCGCCGACGCGGCAGGCATCGACCTCATCCAGAACTGCGAGGTGACGGGCCTGGACATAGTCGACGGCAGGGTGGTGGGCGTACAGACCACGCTCGGCCCGATAGCGGCGGGCAAGGTGGCCCTCTGCTCGGCAGGCCACACGTCAGTCCTGGCGGCCATGGCGGGCATCCAACTCCCACTCCAGAGCCACCCGTTGCAAGCACTGGTGTCGGAGTTGCTGGAACCGGTCCACCCCACGGTGGTCATGTCCAACGCGGTCCACGTGTACGTGAGCCAGGCGCACAAGGGCGAGTTGGTGATGGGCGCGGGCATCGACTCGTACAACTCGTACACCCAGCGTGGAGCGTTCCACATCATCGAGGAACAGATGTCCGCGGCCCTGGAACTCTTCCCGGTCTTCGCCCGAGCGCACGTGCTGCGCACCTGGGGCGGCATCGTGGACGTCACCCCGGACGCCTCACCGATCGTGGGCCTGACACCGGTGGACAACCTGTACCTCAACTGCGGCTGGGGAACGGGCGGTTTCAAGGCCACCCCGGGTGTCGGCTGGGTCTACGCCCACACGATCGCCCACGACACCCCTCACCACCTCAACGCCCCCTTCTCGCTCGACCGTTTCACCACCGGCGCGCTCGTCGACGAGCACGGCGCCGCCGCGGTGGCCCACTAGGGAGCCCAACCATGCTGCTGATCCCCTGCCCCTGGTGCGGGCCCCGCGACGAAGCCGAGTACCACTACGGCGGCCAGGCCCACGTCGCCTACCCGGAGACCCCGGCCGACCTGACCGACGAGGAGTGGGCGCGGTTCCTCTTCTTCCGCGACAACCCGAAGGGCCCGTTCGCGGAACGGTGGAACCACGCGGCGGGGTGCCGCAGGTGGTTCAACGCGGTACGTGACACGGCGACGAACGAGATTCTGGGGGTGTACCGGGCGGGGGAGGAGCGGCCAACGGTGAGTGGGCGGGGGCCGGTTGCCGACCCGACGGTGCCTTCTCAGCCACGCCCGGCCTCACCTGTCCTTCCGGTCACTGTTCAGCGCGGGCCCGCAATGTCAGCCCGTCCGGCGTTTGAGGACGAGGCCCTTTCGGGGCCGACGGAGGTCCAGGGGGCGGAGCCCCCTGGGAACGGGGTCGAAGGGGCAGAGCCCCTGGAGGATGGGACGGGTAGGGGCGGCGGGGGCGCTGCATCCATCAGCGGCTCCGCCGCGGGCCATCCGTTCCGCCACCCCACCCGAGGCCGAATCCACCGAGACACCCCCCTCACCTTCACCTTCGACGGCACCGAATACCAGGGCTGCAAGGGCGACACCCTCGCCTCCGCCCTCCTCGCCAACGGCATCATCCAAACCGGCACCAGCATCAGACTCGGCCGCCCCCGAGGCATTTTCACGGCAGGCGTCGAAGAACCGAACGCCGTCATCCAGATCGAGGCCCCCTTCCCCGAGCCGATGCTCCCCGCGACAACGATCGAGCTCTACGACGGCCTCGTCGCGACCAGCCTCCCCGGCCAGGGCCGCCTAGCCACCGAACCGGACCCCGCCCGCTACGACGCCGCTCACGCCCACTGCGACCTGCTCGTGGTCGGCGCAGGCCCAGCCGGCCTCGCAGCCGCCGCAGCCGCAGCCCGCACCGGAGCCCGCGTCATCCTCGCCGACGACCGCCCCGAACTGGGCGGCAGCCTCCTGGACACAGCCCAACACCTGGACTGGGTGGCCGAGTTGAGCGAAGGTCTCACCACCGCTCCCGAGGTCCGCGTCCTGCGCCGCACTACCGTCTTCGGCCACTACGACGACAACCACCTCCTGGCCGTAGAACGCCGCACCAACCACCTGGGCGCAGCAGCCCCCACCCACGTCTCCCGAGAACGCGTCTGGCGCATCCGAGCCCGCCGCGTGGTCCTGGCAACCGGCGCCCACGAACGCTCCCTCGCCTTCCCGGACAACGACCGCCCCGGGGTAATGCTCGCCGCCTCGGCCCGGGCATACGTCAACCGCCACGGAGTCCTCCCCGGCCGCAGCGCCGTCGTCTTCACCACCAACGACAGCGCGTACGCAGCCGCGTTGGACCTGGCGTCGGCAGGCGTGAAGGTCGAGGCGATCGTGGACACCCGCCCGTCCGGGCCGGAGGAGTGGGCAAGCCGAGCCCGAGAGGCCGGCATCGAGGTACTGCTCGGACACGCGGTCGTAGGCACCGAGGGCGCCCCACGCCTGACCGCCGTAACGGTCGCCCCGTACGGCGAAACCACGGAAGCAACAAGGCAGTTCACCGCAGACCTCCTCCTGGTCTCCGGCGGCTGGAACCCGGTCGCCCACCTCTTCAGTCAGGCAGGCGGCAAACTCCGCTACGACGACACGCTTGGCACCTTCGTCCCCGACACCTGCCGCCAGCTGGTGGAGGTCGCGGGCAGCGCGAACGGTGAATTCGACCTGGCCGGAGCCTTGTTGCAGGGCGCAGCAGCAGGCACCCGAGCGATAGAGGCCGAGGGCTACACCGCCGAGACACCTTCACTGCCCCAGGTGACCCCAGAACCGCACACCCCCGCGATGCAGGTCTTCGTAGTTCCCGGCACCACCGACGCCCCCCGCTTCGTAGACCTCCAACGAGACGTCACCGTCGCCGACTTGACCCGAGCCACCACCGCCGGCCTCGACTCGGTCGAACACACCAAGCGCTACACGACAGCCGGTACGGCCAACGACCAGGGCAAGACCTCAGGCGTCCTGGCCAGCGGCGTGGTCGCCGAACTCCTGGGCGTGGACGTGTCGTTGCTCGGCACGACGACATTCCGCCCGCCCTACACGCCCGTCTCCTTCGCCACCCTCGCCGGCCGCGACCGGGGCGCCCTGCACGACCCGATCCGTACGACCGCGCTGCACGACTGGCACGTCATGCAGGGCGCGCTGTTCGAGAACGTCGGCCAGTGGAAACGGCCTTGGTACTACCCGCGCGACGGCGAGGACATGGAGACCGCCGTCCTGCGCGAGTGCGCGGCGGCCCGCGAGGGCGTCGGCTTCATGGACGGCTCCACCCTCGGCAAGATCGACGTACAGGGCCCGGACGCACCCGTCTTCCTCGACCGGCTCTACACCAACATGATGAGCAACCTGAAGGTCGGCATGATCCGTTACGGCGTCATGTGCCGCCCGGACGGCATGGTCTTCGACGACGGCACGGCCATCCGGCTCGCACCGGACCGCTACCTGGTCACCACGACCACGGGCAACGCGGCCGCCGTACTGGACTGGATGGAGGAGTGGCACCAGACCGAGTGGCCCGAACTCCGCGTCCACTGCGCCTCGGTGACCGAACAGTGGGCCACCGTCGCCCTGGTCGGCCCCCGCTCCCGCGAGGTGCTCGGCTCACTCGCGCCCCAACTGGCCGTGGGCAACGACGACTTCCCGTTCATGGCCTGGCGGGACACGACCGTCGCCGGCATCGAGGCCATGGTCTGCCGGATCAGCTTCTCCGGCGAACTCGCCTACGAGATCAACGTGTCACCGTGGGAGGCCCTCGCCCTGTGGGAGGCGCTCTACGAGGCCGGTGCCCCCTTCGGCATCACCCCGTACGGCACCGAGACCATGCACGTCCTGCGCGCCGAGAAGGGCTACCCGATCATCGGCCAGGACACCGACGGCACCGTGACTCCCCAGGATCTCGGCATGAGTTGGGCGGTCTCGAAGAAGAAGCCCGACTTCATCGGCAAGCGTTCCTTCGCCCGCGCCGACGCCGTCCGCCCCGACCGCAAACACCTCGTCGGCCTGCTCCCCGAGGACCCCGCCGCGTTCCTCCCCGAGGGCACCCAACTGATCGCGGACAGTGTGCTGCCCGCCCCGCCCGTCCCGATGCTCGGGCACGTCACGTCCAGCTACCGCAGCGCGGCCCTCGGCAGCACCTTCGCCCTGGCTCTCATCAAGGGCGGCCGCGACCGCATCGGCGAACGCCTCTACGCCCCCGTGGGCGACCAGTTGATCCCGGTCACCGTCGCAAGCCCCGTCCTCTACGACCCCGAGGGAGCCCGCCGAGATGGCTGACACCGCCCTTTCCGTACCGCGCCGCAGCCCCCTCGCGGGCGCCGCCGGCCGACTGGCGGCCACGACCCGTTCCTCCGGCGGGACGGTCCGGCTGGCCGAACTCCCCTTCCTGGCCCAGGTGAACCTCCGGCTCGACGCGAAGGGCGCGGCGGCGGACGCCGTAGGACTCGCGCTCGGTCTGTCCCTGCCCCTTGAGCCCAACACGGTGGTGCGGGCTGGGGAGTTGACCGTGCTGTGGCTCGGTCCGGACGAGTGGTTGGTGGTCGGACCGCCGGACACCCAGCGGGACGTGGAGCACCGCATCCGGGCGGCGGCCGGTGACGAACACATCGCCGTCACCGATGTCTCCGCCCAGCGCACCACCCTCCTCGTCTCCGGCGCCCACGCCCGCGAACTGCTCGCCCACGGCTGCCCGTTGGACCTGCACCCCCGAGCCTTCGGCCCCGGACGCTGCGCCCAGACCACGCTGGCCCGCGCCCAGGTCGTCCTGGTCGCACGGGACGAACCCGGCGCCGGATTCTGGGTGTTGGTCCGCTCGTCCTTCGCCGGGTACCTGACGGACTGGCTGCTGGACGCGGCGGCGGAATACGTACGGCAGTCCTGAACAGACCTGAAGTGGGCTTGGGCGGCAGCGGGCGAAAGCTAACGTTGCGGCCCGTGTCGACCGCGGGCCTGGTCAGCGATATCGAGCCGAGTCTCCGACGAAATCGTCAACAATAGAGTCGACGCTATTGCCCGCGGATTAACGGACAGCTACGTTCCTCGCCGTGCCTGCACGACCCGGTCCGGCGATCGAACGGAGTACCCAGCATGCCCAAGCTGTTCAGATGGTGTCGGTGGAACCCGGCCACCTTCATGGCCACCCTCGCCGCAGCCGTCGCGCTGGTCACCGGTGCGGGCGTGACGCTGGCCAACAGTACGACCGGAAGCGCCCAGGCCTCCAACTCGGCCTCGGCGAACGCCGTTTCGGCGAACACCACGACCTCGGGCATCGCACCGGCCATCTCGTGTTCCGCCGTAGCCCAACTGGACCTGGCCGCCGCCGTCCCCGGCGTGCCCTTCGAGATCACCTCGGCCACCGAACTCGCCGCGAGCGCCAACACCCTGGGAAACTGGGCCGCTTGTGACGTCAAGGGCGTCATCGCCCCCCAACTCCACTTCGAGATCAAACTCCCCGAGACCGGCTGGCAGGCCAACTACCTCCAGGTCGGCTGCGGCGGCCTCTGCGGCAACGTCAACGTGACCAGCGCCCCCGCCTCGACGGGCTGCGTCCCGCTGACCACCGGCGCGTTCGCCGTCGCCTCCAGCGACGAGGGCCACTACCAGGGCGGCGGCCTCTTCTCCACCGACCCGGCCCTGCGCGCCGACTTCGGCTACAAGTCCGACCACGAACTGGTCCAGGCGGCCAAGGCCGTCATCAAGCAGTACTACGGCCAGTCGGCCACCCACTCCTACTTCGACGGCTGCTCCCAGGGCGGCCACCAGGCCCTCACCGAGGCCCAGCGCTACCCGACCGACTTCGACGGCATCATCGCCGGCGCCCCGGCCAACAACTTCACCGCCCTGAACACCTTCTCGCACGCCTGGACCGCCCAGTCCGTGTACCTGAACGGCGGCCCGGCGACGATCACCAACGCCGACCTCGCGGACCTCCACAAGGCCGTGCTCAAGGGCTGCGGCGCCCCCGCCGACGGCATCATCGCCGACCCGCTGAGCTGCACCTGGGACCCCGGCACCATCCAGTGCACGACGGGCCAGACCTCGACGTCCGACGCGTACTGCCTGACCGCCGACCAGGTCACCACCCTGCGCCGCGTCTACGCCGGACCCACCGACGAACACGGCCAACTCCTCTACCCGGGCTACCAGTTGCGCGGCTCCGTGCTGAACTGGGCCGGCATCGTCACCCCGGCCACCGCCACCGGCGCCAGCGGCGACATCAGCTTCGTCCGCGAGACCCTGCGCTACCAGATCTTCGACAGCCCGCAGCCGACCCTGACGTACAAGGACATCAAGTTCACGGCCGCCTACTACAAGAAGGTCATGCGGCTGGGTGAGGGCATGTACGACGCCACCGACCCCGACCTCACGGCGTTCAAGAAGGCCGGCGGCAAGCTGATCCTCTGGCACGGCCTCGGCGACCAGCACATCCCGGCAGTGGGAACGATGGCCTACTACAAGGCAGTTGAGAAGGCGATGGGCGGCGAGACGGCCACCAAGACCTTCGCCCGCCTCTTCCTGCTCCCCGGCGTCGCCCACTGCGGCGGCGGCCAGGGCCCGGACACCTTCGACGCGCTGACCGCGATCACCGACTGGGTCACCAAGGGCGACGCCCCGGCGAGCCTGACGACGAAGTCGGTCGACAGCGGCGGCAACACCACCGCCTCCCGCCCGGTCTACCCCTTCCCGTACTACGCCAAGAACACCACCGGCGGCCCGGCCACCGACGCGAGCAGCTACACCCCGGTCAAGTCCACCGCCGAGGCCACCCTGAAGCTCGACTGGCTCGGCTCCTTCCGCTCCGGCTACGAGACGGTCGGGAACTGGGTGGGCGGCAAGTGGGTCGTCACCCAGGGCAAGAACTGACGTACAGCGAGGGTTGATTGAGATGGCGCGGCCCCCGGTTTCGAGCCGGGGGCCGCGTCGCCGGGAATCAGAGTTCCCGCAGCAGCTCGGCGAGACGCGCCGTGACGGTCTCGGCCGCCCCCTTCGCGTACCGGGAGTTCATCGCCTCATAGGTGATCCGGTCGTAACTCCCGGCGTCCGCCATGTACTTGGCGGCGCCGTTCACCATGGTGACCACACAGGTGGCGGGGAACGGGGACTCGGTTTTGAGGTCGAGACCGGTGACTGCGTTCAACTCGGCCTGGAGGCCCGCTAGTACGGTGTCGCCGATGCGGGCCACGACGACCGGGGCCTCGGAGAATCCGTCGGGCGTGAAGTCGTAGCCGGTTGTGGGGCGGAGTGCGTGCAGGCCGCCTGCCGGGGGGAGTTGGGCCGGGACCTTGACGTTGTCGTGCACCACTCGTAGCGGCGTGGTCGGTTCGGTGGTGCGGGTGCGGTCGGTGACACGTACGGCCTCGGTGGCGAGTCGTTCGCCGAGCAGGTCCACGAGTGTGTGTCCGGCCTCGTGGGCGTCGGACCGGTGGAGTCGGCCGTGCTCGTCGACCGTGGTGCGGACGGCGGTGAGGTAGGGAGCCTGGTCGCCGGCCGCGCCGACCAGGAACAGGGCCACCGTGTCGTCGCCGTAGTGCCGTTCGACGCGGGTCGCGGTCGCGCCCGCCAGATCGGCGGAGATCTCGCGGTCGCCGGAGCGGGTGAGTGAGCCGTTCAGTACCGAGGACTGGACGGCGTAGTTCATCAGGACCGCGATCGGGGGGTCGGACACGTCGTCCGTGCCGTCGATCCGTAGGACGCCCACGGTGTTGTCCGTCCGGCCGCTGTCGTCGGCGCCGAGCCACCATCCGTGCGAAGTACGCACATCCCGCTGGACGTTGACGCGAGAAGTGCCGAGGCCGAAGCCCGTGCGGGCGGGGCGCAGGGTACGTACCGCGTCCGCCGCAGCCCGGGTCAGCGCGTCATCCACGGCACTGCTCAGCCGCGCGTTCCGTTCCTCTTCGCCCTCCGGTGCGTGCCCGGGCGGGTGGATGTGCGGGGCGGAGAAGGTGTGGCTCGCCACGATCAGCGCGTGTGCCGGGTCCACGGCGCAGACCTCGCGGAGAATCTCCTTCGTGCGGGCGAGCTGGTCGTCGAAGATCGATGTCTGCTCAATGACCGTGACGCAGAGGCGAGTTGTGGTGTCGTCCAGCACAAGTACCCGTACATGGAGGGGATCGTGGACCGCGGTGAAACCGTCGACGGGGAGCAGTGAGGCCGGCAGGTCCACGGCCGCCCGGCCCGCGCCCGCGCGCAGCCGCGTGTTCACCGTGCCGCCTGTAGCTGCTCGGAGATCAGTCCCACCACCCCGTTGATGACGGCGTCCTCGGCGTAACCTCTGGCGATCGGGCAGCCGTTGACCGAGTGGACAGGGCGGTCGAAGCGGGCGTCGTCAGGGAGGTAGCCGATGCGGTCGTTGGCGATGGAGATCAACAGGGTGCGGGCGAGCGGTGATTCGTGCCGCAGGCGCCGGTAGATGTCGGTGACGACCTCGCCGGACACACCGGCCAGCGCGACCTCGTTGAGCTTGACGAGGGCCAGGCGCAGCGGCACGGAGTCGACGAGTTCCTGCCGCATGGTCTCCATGACGTCCTGGCCGGCCTTCACCGGACACGCCACCGTGCGCTGCCCCGCACCGATGCGCACCGCATGCGTCAACTCGCCGATCCCGTCCGCGACCCGCAACGCCTCGGCGCCGACGATCAGGCCCTGCGCCTCCATCGCCGCGTAGGCGCGGCTCTTCTGCCGCTCGGTGGGCGTCACGCCGAACGGCACCCCGATGTTGATGCGCGGATCCTGGTCGCCGAGCGCGCCGACGGTCCACAGGGCGACCACGTCACCGTCGTAACTCCCCTCCAGGTAACGGCAGGCGGCCCCGGCGAGGTCTCCGCTGACCTCCCCGGTGCCGAGCACGACCGTCGAGTGGACGGCGTAGTTGACGAGGAGGGCGATCGGATCGCCGTCCAGGGACTCGAACTTGAGGACCCAGACCGTCTTGTCGGACGGTCCCGTCGGGTTCTGGCCCAGCGTCCACCGGCCGTCGACGTACTCCTCGCGGTTGATGTTGACGTCGGCGGTTCCGGCGCCGATGCCGAATCGGGCCGGGCGTGCGGACGCCCTGGCCTCGCGGAGGGCGGAGACGATCCGGTCGTAGACGACCTCCGTGTACGCGAAGGACTCCGGGCCGCCCGCGTGGGCCAGCGCGCCGGGTGAGACGTCCGCGATCCGGGGGGCGTTGTGGGTGTGGGTCGCGGTGATGACGATGTGGTCGGTGGGGATGCCGAGTTCGCGTTCGACGCGCTCGCGCACCGGTGTGATGTCGCCGGCCTCGATCAAGTCCAGGGAGACCAGGGCGACTTCGGTCTCGCCGTCGGTGAGGTACAGGGCGCGAAGGAACAGTGGGTCGTGGACCCCCGAGAACGTGCCGGGGAGCGGGTGGAGGCCGGTCAGGTCTGCCGGGGTGATGTCGGCCTTGACGACACCGGCCCGCAGCCGTCCCGGCTCCAGCTGTGGTGCGTCGGAGTCGAGGGGCTCTTCGTACGGCGAGGTCAACTGTCCTCCTGGGTGGGCCCGTTGTGCTGGAAGCCGCGTACATCGGGGAACGGCGGTTCCCGGTCGGGTTGCAGGTCCACCTCGAAGGTGTTGAGGACCAGGGCGAGGGTGGCGAAGGTGCCGAGCGCGACCACCAGGTCGACCAGTGCGGCCTCGCCGAACTCCGCGAGTGCGGCGGTGTACGTGCCGTCGTCGACGAAGTGGACCGTCAACGCCTGGACTGCGAAGCGATGCAGGATCTTCTCGTCGGCGCGGTCGAAGCGCGGGTCCTCACCGCGGGCCATCCGGTCCAGCGCGGCGGGGTCCAGACCGGCCGCAACTGCCTTGTCGCGATGGGCGTTCCACGAGTGCTGCGCGTCGAAGTGACGGGCCGCGATGAGGAGGGTCAGTTCGCGCAGTCTCGGTGGGAGCGCCGAGTCGCGCATGCAGTACGTGCTCAGCGCCTCCGTCCGGTCGCCGAGGCGTGGGCTGCGCAGCAGGACCTCGAACGGCCCGTGGATTCCGCCGCGTTGAGCGACGAGCCGGTCGCGGAACCCTGCCTGGTCCGCGTTCAACTCCTGGAGCGGTCCAAGACGCATACGTCCTCCTGGTGTTCGCGGACAGAGAGCGGACGGAGAGTTGACGGAGACGGGGCAGGCACTGGGCACAGGCCGATACCGGCCCCTGGGAAACATGACGGAGACGGAGTGCCCGCGTCTAGGAAGTGAAGACGCCGCAGAAGGCATCCATACCTTGCGTCACACGACGGGTGGCCCATCCGCCCGGTCGGCCCGACTCTCCGGCACCATCGACTGGTTCCACATCCACGTCACCGTCCCGCACCCCCGTCACCAAGGAGTCGTCCATGTCCCGTTCCGAAGCCCGCGTCGCCACCGACCGACCGCAGCGCTACGCCAAGCAACTCGCCTCCCACCTGGGCCGTCGCAGCGAGACCAGCTGGGACGAGGAGACCGGCGTGGGCCGTCTCGTCTTCCAGGACGGCACCGGATCGCTGACCGCCACCGACGGGGCGCTGCTGCTCGCGGTGGAGGCGGAGCCCGAGTTCCTCGACCGGCTCGAAGACGTGGTGGGCCGCCATCTGGTCCGCTTCGGCACCAAGGACGAATTGGTCGTCGAATGGCGGCGAGACAACGGCGAGCCCGGCACCAGTCAGCGCAGCGCCGGCGATCCCGCCTGACTCACCGCGTCGGTCCCGTCCCTCCGCAACTCCAGTCGTGCGTGCACGTCTTGAAAGCTAAGCGTTCGATCCGGAGATGGACGGGACCGAGCCGGCCCGTGCCAGTGTGACCCCCCTCTCGGAGCCGCAGATAAGGGGAGTGCACGGCATGAACGGTTACAGACGGCGTCACGGCCTGCTCGCAGGAGCCCTCGTCATCGGTCTCACGGCCTCGGCCTGTGCGAACGGCGACGACTCGGCGCAGTCCGGCAAGGTGGCCGACACCTCGGGCAAGGCCCCGACCGGAGTGACTCTGACGCTCTGGCACAACACCGCCGACCCGACAGCCCTGTTGGACCTGTACAAGGCCTACGAGAAGAAGTCCGGCAACACGATCGACCTGGTCGACATCCCCGCCGACAGCTTCCCGAGCACCGTACAGACCAAGTGGGCCACCGGAGCCCGCCCGGACATCCTGGAATGGCACGGCAACCAGGTCGACGTGCTCTCCCTCAACGCCGCCAAGAACATGATCGACCTCAGCGCGCTGCCCTTCGTCAAGAAGGAGGGCACGCTCGCGGACGTCTCCGGCAACGTCGGCGGCAAGGTCTACGCGGCCACCGTCGGCTCCCTGTCCGTCGACGGCATCTTCTACAACAAGCAGGTCTTCACCAAGGCGGGCCTGCAACCCCCGCAGACCTACGCCGAGTTGGCCGCCGACTGCAAGACCCTCAAGGCGAGGACGCCGGGCGTCACACCGATCTTCGAGGCCGGTGGCTCCCAGTGGCCCCCGCAGATCCTCAGCGCCTTCGACTACCTCGCCGAGTCCAACACCGACCAGGCCTACGACAGGTCGATCCTCGACGGCAAGGCCCAACTCAACGACCCGAACGGCCCGTTCGTCGCCGGACTCAAGGCCTACGACTCGCTCCGCAAGGCGGGCTGCTTCAACTCCGATGCCAACACGGCCAAATGGGAGGACTCCTTCAAGGCCGTCCTCAGCGGCAAGGCCGCGATGGTCGCCAACAACTCCGACTCCATCGGCCTGTTGAACTCCGACGCGAACAACGACACCGCCAAGGTCGACGCGGCCGTCGGCTTCGTCGGCCTCTCCGCCACCAAGGCGGTCACCAACTACGCACCCAGTCCGCTCGGCACCTACTACGTCCCGAGCACCGGCGACTCCAAGAAGGAACGCGCCGCCGTCGACTTCATCGACTACATCACCGGCGCCGGCTACGCCGACTACATCAAGGAGGCGAAGATCATCCCGACGCTCTCCGGCACGGCGACACCCCAACTCCAGGGCCTCCTCCAGGACGTGAAGACGGCCTACGACAAAGGCGCCACGCTCTCCGTCAACTCACCCCTGCCGGGCTTCAGCAGCTTCGGCGCCGAGGCCCAGAAACTCCTCGCCGGACAGGAGACACCGCAGCAGGTGGCCGACAAGATGCAGACCTACTACACCCAGGCCGCCGCCGCGGCCAAGCAGTGACGCGGGACCGGTGACCGACGCATGACGTCCTCACTGCACCACGCGCGCCCCAGTACCGCCCCCGTCGGCCACCCCGCCCCGGAGGAACGGCAGTCGGCGGCGAACCGTCCGCGCCGCAAGCTGCACCCGTACGCCTTCGCGCTGCCCTCCATCGCCCTGGTCCTCGTCTTCTTCGTGCTGCCGTTCCTCGCCAACGCCGTCTTCGCGTTCGTGCAGTGGACCGGCTACAGCGACAAGATCACTTGGACCGGTCTCACCAACTTCAAGCTCCTGAACCAACTCGGCATCCTCAAGCACGCGATCACGGTCACCGCGATCTACGCGATCACCGCCATGGCCGTACAGAACACGGTCGGCCTCGTCCTGGCCACCGCCCTGCAACGCACCAATCGCGTCAACTCCCTTTTCCGCTCACTGTTCTTCATTCCGGTGCTGATCTCGCCGCTCGCCGCCGGGTACATCTGGGCGGCCGTCCTGAACGCGCACGGCCCGCTCAACGCCTTCCTGTCGGCCGTCCTGCCCGGCGAGTTCCACTACGCCTGGCTCGGCCACGACACCACGGCACTCCTCGCGGTCGCGTCGATCGACGCGTGGAAGCTGAGCGGCCTGATCACCCTGGTCTACATCGCGGGCCTCAACCGCATCCCGGAACAGCTACTCCAGGCCGCGACCCTCGACGGCGCCGGGGTGGTCCGCCGCTTCTGGTCGGTCAAACTCCCGTTGCTGGCACCGGCGGTGACCTTCAACGTGGTCGTCTCCCTCGTCGGCGCGTTCAGCGCGCTCGACGTGGTGTTCTCGACGACCGCGGGCGGCCCGGGCGACGCGACGACCCTGCTCAACGTCGCCGTCTACACCCAGTACGGGCAGAGCTTCTTCGGTACGGCGAGCGCGCTGGGCTTCGTCGTCACGCTGATGGTGATCGTCACGGCGGTCCCGCTGATGAGCCGGCTGCGCCGGCGGGAGGTGCCGATGTGAGCGCGATCGCCTTGAAGGCCAGGGGAGTTGCCCGGTACGGGTGCCTGACTCTCTTCGCGATCCCCTGGATCCTCGTCCCGTTCTGGCTGCTGATCGTCAACTCCCTCAAGACGGAGGGCGATGCGAGCGTCCTGTCGATGAGCTGGCCCAAGCACTGGAGCGCCGGGGCGAATTACCACACGGTGATCGACAAGGGCTCGTACCTCACCGGCCTGCGCAACAGTGCGCTGCTGGCCGTCCCGACGATCCTCGCCGTGCTGCTGCTCGGCTCCATGGCGGCGTGGGCGTACGCCCGTTCCGACTCACGGGCGCTGCGGTTCGCGTACTACACGTCCGCGGTGTCGATCGTGCTGCCCCCGGCGATCATCCCGACCATCTACGTCCTCACCCAGCTCGGCCTCAACGGATCGCGTCTCGGCTACATGCTGGTGATCGCCGGCACCCGGCTCGGTGTGGTGATCTTCCTCGCCACCGGGTTCGTCCGCACCCTTCCGCACGACTTCGAGGAGGCCGCGCAGTTGGACGGGGCGAACAGGTGGCAGATCTACTGGCGGATCGTGCTGCCCGTGCTCACCCCGGTGCTCTTCACCGGCGCGGTCATGCTGATCATCTCGGTCTGGAACGACTTCTACTTCGCCCTGTTCCTGCTGCGTAGCTCCCAAGCGGCCACGCTGCCGCTGACGTTGTACTCCTTCGCCTCCTCGTCCACGCACGGTGTCAGCTGGAACCTGGTGTTCGCCCATGTGGTGCTGACCAGCCTGCCGCTCGTCCTCGTCTACCTCGTCCTTCAGCGCCGCGTCCTCGCGGGCCTCACGGAAGGAGGTGTCACGGGCTGAGCGCCCCGGTCAGGACACACAACCCACGTGCGCCAGCGCCTGCTTGAGCAACACCCCGTGCCCGCCCGGCATTTCGCTCCGCAGCGCCTCCGAGGCGGCCTCCTCCGGGCTGAACCAGACGAGGTCGAGAGCGTCCTGCCGGGGCCGGCAGTCGCCGGTGACCGGCACGACGTAGGCGAGGGACACCGCGTGCTGGCGGGGGTCGTGGTACGGCGTGACGCCGTGCGTCGGGAAGTACTCGGCGACGGTGAACGGCTGAAGCGAGGTCGGGATCCGGGGCAGCGCGACCGGGCCGAGGTCCTTTTCCAGGTTGCGCAGGAGGGCGTCGCGGACCCGCTCGTGGTGCAGCACGCGGCCGGAGACGAGGGTGCGGTTGACGGTGCCGTCGGGGCCGATGCGCAGCAGCAGTCCGATGCTGGTCACCTCCCCGTTGTCGTCGACGCGGACGGGCACCGCTTCGACGTAGAGGATCGGCATGCGGGCGCGTGCCTGTTCGAGGTCGTCGGCGGACAGCCAACCGGGCGTGGTATCGGTCATGTCAGACATTGCTTGATCATACTTTCAGTGTCCGTCGGATAGCCGGTAGACCCGGCGGGCGTTGTCGGCCCCCGCCCAGCGTGCCAGCCGCAGCGCGTCGGGCAGGCCCAGTTCGTCGGCGTCCACCCGCTCCTGGAGCAGATCCCCAAGACCTCGGCGGAACGCCAGTGCTCCGAGCCCATAGAACTCCGCAAGACCATAGGCGTCAGAGCTGTACAAAAGTTTGCGGAACGGTGTGATCTCCATCGCCTCCGCCAGCACGGCCCGCGCCCGGACCGGTCCAACATGGTGCAGGGTGAGCCCCACGTCCAGGTACACCTGTTCGAAGACGGCCGCCAGGTATCCGGCCTGACGCTGATACGGCCAGCAGTGCAGAAGCAGCACCGGAATCGTCCCCGCGGTCAGGTGCAGCCAGTCCGTGAGCAGCGCGGGGTCGGTGCGGTGCAGCCGGATGTCGTTGTCGCCGAACCCCGTGTGGAGCTGGAGCGGCAGCCCCAGGTCGACCGCGGTCCACAGCAACTGCCGTACCAGGACCGGGTCTTCGAGCCGCCCGCCACGGGCCAGCCAAGCACGGGCCGCCGCGGTCACCTCCGCCTCCGAGGGCCTGGCCGGGTCGAGATCGAACCCCGTCCGGTACGCGGCGACCGACTTCACCGCCACCACTCCCGGCCGCCGCACCGCGTCCAGCGCGGCGGCCCGGAACGCGTCCGCGTACCCGTCCGGTTCGACGCCCCGCGCGGCCACGGATTCGGCGACGGCTTCGAGCCGTACGACCTCATGGGCTACGGCGCCCGCCGCCTCCGCGAGTTCGGTGGGCGAGGTGATGTGATGCGGGGCGAATCCTGTGTCGACGCAGAAGACGGTGGTGCCCGCGGCGGCCAGGAAACGCCGGTTGACCTCGTGCGGCCCCAACTCGGCTCGCCGGGCAAGGTATTCGTCGGCGGGCGCGTGCCGCTCCAGGTCCAACACCGGTGCGCAGTAACGGCGTACGGCGATCCCGACCGGGCTGTCGAGCGGCGAGATCCCGCTGCCGGGCCAGACGTCGCCCTCGGTGAGCAGCGACTCGAAGGCCGCCCGGTCCAGTTCCTCGGTGACGACTCCGTGGCAGTGGTGGTCCACCAACGCCAGCGCGGCGAGCGCCTCGTGGACCGGTCCAGTGGCCATCGTCAGTACTTCCAGCGGTAAAGAGCAGCCACTTGCTCGTCGTCCAGCTCCGCCACGGCCGCGATCTCGCCCTGTCGTACGGCGATCACCGCGTCGGCGAGGACCGGTCCAAGCGCGGCCCGCAGCTGCGTGTCCTTGCGGAACTCCGCGACGGACTCGGCGAGGGAGGTCGGCAGCCGTCGTACGCTCCGGGTCTCGGCCTCCGGAGCGCCGAGGTGCGCGGGGTCTCCGGTGGTCTCCTCGGGCAGGGCGGCGGATGACGTCAGGCCGTCGAGGCCGGCGGCGATCAGGCAGCCGAGGGCGAGATACGGGTTGGCGGCCAGGTCGACCGGCTTGACCTCCAGGTTCGCCGCCTGGGCGCGTTGGCCCGCCGTGCCGGTGACGACGCGTACCGCCGCCTCGCGGGTCTCGCGGCCCCAGGCGGTGAACACCCCTGCCCATTGCGAGGGTCGGAGGCGGAAGTAGCTGGCCGGGCTCGGTGCGGTCACGGCGGTGAGGGCCGGGAGGTGGGTGAGGACACCGGCCGCGAAGGACTCGGCGTCGGCCGTCATGCCGTAGCGACGATCGCCCCCGGTGTGCAGGTTCGCGCTCTCGCGCCAGGCGGAGAGGTGGATGTGGCCGCCGTTGCCGACGCCCTGCGCGAAGACGGCAGGCGTGAACGATGCGCGCAGACCGTGCCGTTGGGACACCGCGCGGATCGTCTGCCGTACGAGGATGCTGCGGTCGGCCGCCGCGACCGGGTCGAGCGCGCCGATCGACAGCTCGAACTGCCCGGCCGCGTACTCGGGGTGGAACTGGTCCACGTCCACGCCCTCGGCCGCCAGGGCCGACAGCAACTCGGCGCCGTAGTCGCTCAGTTCGACCTGGCGGGTCGCGCTGTACGCCGGACCTGTCGTGGCGGGGACGAACGCGCCGTCGGGTGCCGTGGCCAGGCCGAGTGCCCACTCGATCTCGATGCCCGCGCGGAAGGTGAGCCCGTGGAGCCGCTGCGCGTCAACGACCGTACGGCGCAGGAAGGTTCGGCTGCACCCGGGGTGGCGCTCGCCCTCCTGGGTGACGCGGTCGACCGGGGCCCAGGCCCAGCCGGGCTGGCCGGACAGGACGGCCAGGTGGTCGAGGTCGGGGTAAAGGCGCAGATCGCCGTCCGGGGAGCCGAGGGCATCGGTGGTGACGATGGAGTCGTTCGCGAGGAACGTGTCGAACACCGGGGACATGCCGACGCCCCAGGCCGCCGCCGAGGCGAGTTTCGCCGTCGGGACCGTCTTCACCCGGCCCACGCCCGCGGTGTCGACGTAGGCCAGGACGATCCCGTGCACACCCCGCCCGGTCAGCTCCGCGGCCAGCGCGGCGGCGCGCTCGACCTCGCCGGGGCGGCCGCCGGGCAGGGGGTCGGCAAGGGTGGTCATACGTCCTCCACGGTCGCGTCCTGCACGGTCGGCGTCACCGTCAGGGTTTCACGGCCACCGCCCCGAACTGCGGTACCACGGCCGGGGAGCCGGACTCCGGGCGCCAGCGCGAGCACGGCACCAGGCCCGGGTCGAGGAGGTCGAGCCCCTCGAAGAACGCGGCGACGTCCGCGCGGCTGCGGGCGGTGATCGGGGGAGTGGCGTTCTCGTTCCAGAACTCCATGGCCGGGACGTTGCCCTCGCCGCCGAGGTCGGCGTCGAAGGTGGGGTGCGTGAGGACCAGGAAACTGCCCGAGGGGACCGCGGCCATGACCTCGCGTACGACGTTCCGGGCGTCCTCGGTGTCGAGGATGAAGTTGAGGATGCCGAGCATCATCACCGCGACGGGACGCTCGAAGTCCAGCGTGCCGGCGGCCCGTTGGACGATCGACGCCGGGTCGTGCACGTCCGCGTCGATGTAGTCGGTGACGCCCTCGGGCGTGCTGGTGAGCAGGGTGCGGGCGTGGATCAGCACCAGCGGGTCGTTGTCGACGTAGACGATGCGTGCGTCGGGTGCGACGCGCTGGGCGATCTCGTGGGTGTTGTCGACCGTCGGCAGTCCGGTGCCGATGTCGAGGAACTGCCGCACCCCGCGTTCGGTGGCGAGGAAGCGCACCGCGCGGCCGAGGAAGTCCCGGTCGGCGCGCGCCACTTCACGGATCACCGGGAACATCCCGGCGACGTGCTCGCCTACCTGCTGGTCGATCTCGTAGTTGTCCTTGCCGCCGATCCAGTAGTTCCACACGCGGGCGTTGTGCGCCACACCGGTGTTGAGCCGGGTAGGTCCCTCTGCCGGGGTGTCGCTGTCACTCACGTCGTGGCTCCTTGTCGCCGGTCTGACTCGTCAACTCCATTGTGCCGTCAGGTGATCACTCGGCCCAAGGGTTCGCGGCGCTCGGGACGAATGTTCCGGCCGATGTCCTCCGGGAGTGGCGGATTCGGTGAACTGTCAGTCCAGGTTGCCGGGTTGGGCGGGAGGGGTCCGGCCGGCCAGGACGTCCTTCAGATGCGAAGTGCCGTCCTGTACGGCTGTCTTGGTCGTGTCGCTCTCGGTGCCGTCGAGGCCGCCGGAGGTGACGGTGATCGCGTCGGTGCCGACCCGGACGACGGCCAACTGCACGGTGAGCGTGGTGGGTTCGTTGCCGCTCGTGCCCGTGACGGTGACCTGGAGACCCTGGCGGGCGTCGCCCACGGAGGGCACCGGGTCCTCGATGACCTGGACCGTCCTGTGGCCGCCCTTGGAGTCCGTCGCGGTGAACTGGTCGCATTTCACCGGCAGCGTCTTCAGCCAGTTCAGTGAGGCACCGAGCGCGGCCCGGTCGTAGGCGGCGACCTGGTACAGCAGCCGCGAGTCGCTCTCCTCGAACCCGGTCAGCGCGGACGCGCCGGACGGCTTGCCGAGGAGGGTGTCGTCGTAGAGCGCGTCGAGCAGTTTCTGGCAGTCGGCGGCGTTCGTCTTCGCGGTGAGGAAGTCGGCGACGTCGACCTTCCCGACGACCAGCTTGTCGCCCCAGCCGGCGGCGCCCTTGACCTGCGTCCAGCTGTCTTCGAGATCGGCCTCGGTGATGAGCGCGGCCTTGGCTCCGGCCGGGGTGAGGACGGCGGCGGCGGACTTCTCGGCGCGCGGCGAGGCGGACTTCCCGGTACGGGGTGAAGCGAGCGGGGACTCGGCGGCGAGGGGGGAGGCGGCTACGTCGGAGGCGGTGTCGTGGTCCGCACCGCCGCCGTTGCTGTCGCCTCCGCCGGAGCAGGCCGCGCAGGTCAGCAGGGCGCCTGCCGCGAGGACCGAGGCGAGGACACGGACAGGGCCGGCGGGTCGGGAGGGCGGGCGACGGTGCATGGCGGGGCCTCCGGGGGAGTGGCAGGTGTGTCCCCAGCGCACCACCGGGTCGGCGGGCCCTCCAGTGGAGGGGGCCGTTCGGGTGAGTGACGGGGGGTAGGGGGTGTGTGCTCGCAGGCGGGAGGCAGGGCAGGGTGGCGCGCCCTTGTGGGTGGGAGATCGGCCGGGGTGTCCGGTCCTCCGGGTGGGGGAGTGCGGCTGGGCGCGCCGGTCTGTGGAGCGAGGGTGTGCTTGGGCGTGCCCGCTGTTCTTCCGGGTGGGGGACATGTCGGCGGACTCCGTCCTGCGGGGCGAGGAGCGGGCCGTTCACACGGGGTGAGGGCGGCTGGGTGAACCGTTCCTTCCGGCGAGTGGCTCGCCAGCCTCGTCCTCCGGGGTGGAGGGCACCCCGGGTGCGGCGACTTCCGGGTGCCCGGCGCGGCAGACCGTCTCGTCCGCTGGGGGTGGAGGGGCGCGCGTGGGTGTGCCGTCCGCTCGGGCAGGCGGCACACCAGTGAGTCGAGTCCTCCAGGGTGAGGGGCACGCCGGGTTGCAGCGTCCCCCGGGGTGCCCGGCGACTCAGCGTGCCCCGTCCTCCGGCGGGCCGGAATGCCGGTGCGGTAGATGCAGACGATGCTCATGGGGCTCGCGCGGCGGCCGGGGTTCGTGTTCCGCGCGGCGCGCCCGCGCCGCGAGTCCCGCCTCCAGCACATGCACCGTGCGGCCGCCGCACTTGGGGCAGATCGCGTCGGCGAGGGGTGACCTGAGGGCCTTGCCCTCCTCGTCGACGTACTCCTGAGTGGTCAGCCCGGAGGCGTCGGTCGGGTTGGTGAAGAACATCACCTGGAAGGTGGCCTCCCAGCAGTGGCCGCAGTCACCACAGGTGAACGCGAAGGTCTCCGGCACGGCTCGGGGTTCCGCGGTCATGGCAGGGTCCTCCGTCTTGTGGGGCGGTCGGTTGCGTTCCGGGGTGATCGGTCGGGCGGCGAAGCAGTGCCCCCAGCGCACAACGCCGCAGGTCGTACGGCAACTCGAACGCCCCGCCCGGCATGCCCGTACCCCCGCCCGCCCCGACACTGGCCCCAGGCCGGGACAGCTCCGGCCGGCCGCCCGCCACGCTGACGCGAAGGAGTGACCATGCTGCCCGGATTCCTCACCAGGGCGGTCGAGTTGCTGCTCGGCAAGCAGGGCCGCTCGCTCCACCTGAAGACGGCGGGCGCGGCGACGGCGGTACTCGGCGTGGTCATGCTCGTCGGTTCCTGGGCGGTGGTCGCCGCCGAACAGGGAGCGCGCGGCGCCAATCTGACGACGTACCCGAAGGCCCTGTGGTGGTCGATCGAGACGGCGACCACCGTCGGATACGGCGACTTCTACCCGGTGACCCTGTGGGGCCGCGTCGTCGGCTCGGTGGTCATGGTCACCGGTATCACCACGTACGGCCTCGTCACGGCGGCCCTGGCCACATGGTTCGTCGGCCGCGAACAGCGTCGCCGGCATCATCTCGCCCACGGGGCGGAGGAGTTGGGCGAGGAGGCGGTGCGGGCGTTGCATGAGCGCTTCGACCGGTTGGAGCGGATGGTGGCCAGGAAGGGAGAGGACTTGGGCGGGTGAGGTGACGGGGGAGACAGGCCTACCACCAGGAGGGGCGAGGAACCGCTCGCCGACCGGGCATGGGCGTGGCCCCTACGACCCTCCACGCGCGCGATGCCGCCGACCGCGGCGCCTCTCCTCAGCTCGCCGATCGAGGCCGCTTACTCGGATCGCCCGGTCTGCTCGGCCAAGGTCGCCGCGCCGAAGGCATACCCCTCCCACAGCCGCCGCGAGGCCTCCTCCGGATACGCCGTGACCACGGGCTCCGCGTCCAGCACCTGCACCGCCCGCCTCTCGGTGTCGTACGCGGGCCACCCCGGGTCACCCGTCCGCGCGAACGCCGTCCAGGACGCCCGGAAACGGGACGACAGCGCCAACGCCTCGGCCGAGGGCACGACATCGGCGAACAACAGATTCCCCAGGTCGGCGGTGAACGTGCCGAACAGCAGCGGGATGTCGAGGCCGTGGCAGGCGCCCAGCACTCCGCCCAACCCCGGTGCGGGCCACGTGAGTTCGTAGACGTGGACGCGTCCGCCCGCGGCGGCCTGCGCGTGCGCGAGGTGGAGGCAGGGCATGCGGAACACCCGGTCGGAGTGGACGAGTTCGTACAGCTCACCCGGGGAGGCGTCCGGGAAGGCGCTGCGATAGGCCTGTTCGGCATCAGGGCCCGGGCCGAACCGGCGCAGTGCGGACGACGCGTCCTCCTCGGTGATCTTCCCGAGTCGGCCGCCGAGCACGGTGAACAGGCGGAACTCGTCCCGGTTGTGACCCAGGATCAGTTCCACGTCCCGGGCCGCACCCGCCGCGACACCCTGCCAGGGTGTGGTGGGCAGCACCTCGCCGTCGACGACGGGTGCGAAGGGGCTCAGTGTGTGCGCGAGGCCGCCCCAGCGGTCCTCGTATCGGTCCATCTTGGCGGTCAACGTCTCGCCCGCCGTGGGCAGTTGACGCGGGTCCACGGTCGCGAGGTCGGCGGCCGTGGGGCGCAGTCCCGCCTCGGCGGCGATCGCGGACGCGATGTCCCTGGCCAACTCGTCGGAGAGGAAGGGGCCCGGCGTACTCTGCGCGACGGCCCGGTGGAACAGTCCGGCGGCGCTCGGCATGACCAGCAGCGAGGCCACCGATCCGGCACCGGCCGACTCGCCGAAGACGGTGACCTGTTCGGGGTCGCCGCCGAACGCGGTGATGTTCTCCCGCACCCACTCCAGCGCGGCCACCTGGTCGAGCAGCCCGCGGTTCGCGGGGGCGCCGTCGATCCGGGCGAACCCCTCGATGCCGACGCGGTAGTTGAAGGTCACGACCACCAAGTCGCCGTCGCGGGCGATGTGTTGGGCGTCGTAGCCGGGGCTGCCCGCGTGTCCCAGCTTGTAGGCGCCGCCGTAGATCCACACCATGACCGGTCGGCGGGCGGTCGGATCGGGCGCGGGTGTCCACACGTTGACGGTCAGCCAGTCGTCGCCCGTCGGTCCCTCCACCACGCCCCTGCGGCCCTGGAATCCGGACTCCTGCGGGGGTGGCGGACCGAAGTCGCGGGCCTCGCGCACGCCGTCCCAGCCGCGCACCGGTCGGGGTGCCTGGAACCGGGCCTCCCCGACGGGCGGTTCGGCGAACGGGATGCCGCGGAAGACCGCCAGCCCGTCCTCCCGCCGCCCGCGCACCGCACCGGCGCCGAAACGTACGACGGGCGCCTCGGCCGAACCGGCCGCCGTGTCACGGGAGTTGGGTGTCGTCATCGTGGACTCCTCGTTGTGTGCCGGGGCGTGCGGGGCGTGCGGACGAGCGGAGGGCGGTCGCCGTCCCGTACCGCGCGGGACGGCGACCGCCGTGTGCTCGATGGCCAGACTGCCTTACGCCGTGGCCTCGGCGACCTCGGGAGCCGGGGTCGGCTCCTTGTCGGCGGGTGCCTCAACTGCCCTACGGCCCTTGGGAATCAGGCTCGCGAGGAAGAAGGCCAGCAGCGCGGCTCCGGCACCGATCGCCATGACCACCTTGAAGCCGTTCTCCGACGGAAGGGCGTAGCCGCCGAAGTCCGTGGTCATCTGGGCCAGGATCACACCGGCGATGGCACTGGCGAAGGAGGTGCCCAGGGACCGCATCAGGGTGTTGAGGCTGTTCGCCGCGCCGGTCTGGGACGGGTCGACCGCGCCCATGATCAGGGCGGGCAGGGCGCCGTAGGTGAAGCCGACGCCGGCACCGATGATGCAGGACACCAGGATGAGGTGCCAGACCTCGGACATGAGGAGGATGTTCAGGCCGTAGCCGGAGGCCACGATCAGGGCGCCGATCATCAGGGTGACCTTCGGGCCCTTGGACTTGGTGACGCGGGCGGACACCGCGGACATGGCCATCATGACCAGGCCCTGCGGGGCGAGCACCAGGCCGACCGCCAGCATCGACTTGCCCAGGCCGTAGCCGGTCTGCGTGGGGAGTTGCAGCAGCTGGGGGAGGACCAGGGACATCGCGAACATCGAGAAGCCGAGGGCGATCGAGGCCAGGTTGGTGAACAGCACCTGCGGTTTCGCGGTCGTACGGAGGTCGACCAGCGGCTGCGAACTGCGCAGCTCGTACCAGCCCCAGGAGAGCAGGATCGCGACGGCGGCGAAGCCGAGGGCGAGGGTCGTCGCGCTCGTCCAGCCCCAGTCGGAGCCCTTGGAGATCGCGAGCAGCAGGGAGATCAGTCCGGCGGAGAGCCCGAGTGAGCCGACCAGGTCGAAGCGTCCGCCGGTGCGGACCTTGGACTCGGGCACGACCAGCAGGACCAGCAGGAAGGACAGGGCGCCGAGGACGGCGGAGACCCAGAAGAGGATGTGCCAGTCGTAGCGGTCGGCGAGGAAGGCGGCCGAGGGCAGACCCAGGGCACCGCCGACGCCGAGCGAGGCGCTCATCAGCGCGGTGGAGCCGGCCAGCCGGTCGCTGGGCAGCACATCGCGCATGATGCTGATGCCGAGCGGGACGACCGCGGCGGCCAGCCCCTGGAGCGCGCGGCCGATGACCATCGGGACCAGCGAGTCGGCCAGGGCGCAGACGACCGAGCCCGTCACCAGCAGAATGATGCTGGTCAGCAGCATCCGGCGCTTGCCGAACATGTCGCCGAGGCGGCCCACGACCGGGGTGGCCACGGCCGCGGCCAGCAGCGTCGCGGTGACCGCCCACGCCGTGTTCGACGCGGAGGCGTTCAGGTACTTCGGCAGCTCCGGGATGATCGGGATCACCAGGGTCTGCATGAGCGAGACGACGATTCCGGCGAGGGCCAGCACCGCGACGACGGCGTTCGACCTCGGCGGAGCGGAGGAACCCGCTTCGGCGGGTCGGGCAAGGGCGTCGGACATGGCGGTGCCTCCATCGGGAACGAGCTGCGATGAGCTGGACGAGCGGACTTGCTTGACTTACTCAACCATAATGAGATTGATTGAGTTAAGCAAGTGCATTCTGGGTGGGGGTCCGGTCGGGGGAGAGCAGCGGCAGTTCGGTGACGACCTCGAAGCCGCCCTCGGGGCGGTGACCTGCGCGCAGTCGGCCACCAGCGGAGAGCGCACGCTCACGCATGCCGATCATGCCGTACCCGCTGCCGGACGCGGGGGACGAGGGCACCGTCGTACCGCCGTGATCGGTGACGGCGATGCTCAGCCGGTCGTGCGCGTAGCTGAGCCGTACCTCCGCCGAGCCCGTACCCGCGTGCTTGGTCACGTTGGTGAGCGCTTCCTGCACGATGCGGTACGCCGTGAGGTCCGCACCGGCGGACAACGGCCGTGGCCTGCCTTCGGTGTTGACGGTGACGGACAGTCCGGCGGGCTCGAACGAGGCGGCCAGCTCGGCGAGTTGGGCCAGTCCGGGTGCGGGCCCCGACGGGGTCTCCGAGTCGTCGGCGTGGCGCAACAGGCCGACGGTGGCTTTGAGTTCACGTACGGCCGACAGCGTCGTGCCCGCGAGTTCACCGGCGATCCGCTCGGCCTCCTCGGGCCGGGTGTGCATCAGCCGTACGACCGTGCCTGCCTGGAGGTTGGCCAGGACGAGGTGATGGGCGACGACGTCGTGGAGGTCGCGGGCGATCCGCATGCGTTCCTCGGTGACACGGTGCCGTGCCTCCTTCTCCCGGGTCCGTTCCGCGTGGTCGGCGCGGGCCCGCACCGCCTCCAGGTAGGCCGCGCGGAGCCGGGTCGTGGTGCCGAGGGAGGTCGGCAGCAGCAGCCAGAAGACCGGCCCGACCAGCTTCAGGACCAGCGGTTCGGTGTCGGGGCCCACGACCAGGGCCGTGCCCAGGAGCAGGGCGATGCCGAAGACGGTGAAAAGGTTCGCGGTGGTCCGGTCGGAGCCGCGGGCCAGGGTGTAGAGCGCGACCATCAGCGGTCCGATCACCAGGACCGTGAGGATGTAGCCGAGGGCGGCCACGGCCATCGCGCAGCAGAGGGTGACCACCACCGTGGCGCGCGGCAGGGTGCGCCGCCACAGCAGGGCGAGGGACGCGACACCCGCGACCAACACGCCCGGCCACCAAGGGGCTTCGAGGTCGCGGCCCGGGAGCGTCATCACGCTGCCCGGGAAGGAACAGGCGAAGAGCGCGGCGGCGACGATCAGGTCGACAGCGCGGGGATGGCAGCGCGGCAGGCGCTGCGGACGGTGGTTCATGGCGCGGGGATCATGACGTGGGGGTTCCTGTCCGAGAAGGCCGGCCGTCCGCGGGCTCCCGGCATCGGCCCGTGGCCGACGGCGGGAACCCGCGCGCCCGCGACTACTCGTCGAAGGTGACGACGATCTTCTCCGCCGCGCCCGGCGTCAGCGCGAGCTCGAAGGCCTGTCCGACCTCGGCGAAGGGCACACGGTGGCTGATCAGCTTGGCGAACCGCTCGTGGTGCTCGACGATCTCCCGCGTGACCTCGAAGATCTCGGTGGGATAACCCTGCGAGGCGATCAGCGTCAGCTCGCTGCGCAGCATCCCGCCGAGGTCGATGTCGGCGCCCTTCTTCTGTACGGCGACCATCACCAGCTTGGCGCCCCACTTCGCGGACTCGATCGTGGTGTTGACGACCGCGGCGACACCGGCGGCGTCGATGTAGATGTCCGTACCGGGGCGCGGCTGGCCGAGCGCGTTGGCGGCCCGGCCGTGCAGCTCGGTCAGCCGGGCCGTGACATCCTCCTCGGCGGAGTTGATCACCGCGTCCGCGCCGACGGCGAGCGCGGTCTCCAGGCGCGAGGCGATGACGTCCGCGACGACGACGTGCTCGACCCCGCGCAGCTTCAGCCAGATCGCCGCGCCCAGACCGATCGGCCCGGCACCGAAGATGACGACCTTGTCGCCCGGCTCGGCCCCGGAACGGTTGACGGCGTGCCGGGCCACGGCCATCGGCTCGTTGAGCGCGGCGACGTCGAACGGCACGGTGTCGGGGAAGACGATGACGCTCTTGCCGATCTCGCAGTCCTCCAGCAGGAGGTAGTCGCTCATGGCACCGTGCCTGCCGCCGCAGCCGATGATCCCGGAGGGCGCGCCCTGCGGGTTGACGACCACCCGGTCCCCGGCCTTCAGGCCCGCGACCTCGGCGCCGACCTCGACGATCTCGCCGGCCGGCTCGTGGCCGAGGGGGACCGGGGCCATGGCGCCGCCCGGTCCGAAGGGGCCGCCGCCGATGTGCAGGAAGAAGGTGTCGGTGCCGCAGATCCCGCAGGCGCGGATCTTCATGAGGGCGTCCTTCGGCCCGGGCACCGGACGTTCGACGTCCACCACGTCGATCTTGTCTACGGCGCCGGTCCGCACGGACTTCATCGTGGCCATGAGGGGCTCGCTTTCCATGTGCGTGAGGGGATGCGTGAGGGGTGTCACCGGCCCCGGCGGCGGACGGGGGGAGTGCTCCGGTCGCCGGGACCGGTGACTGCGCCGTACTCCGTCCCCACGGTTTACGGCGCGACGGGGACGCCTCCGCTTAGGCGGCCCCAGCTCTTGGCTTACTTGAGTTAGGCAACCATAAATGCGTTACTTGAGTCAAGCAATCGTTTTCAGTCTTGCTTGACTCAGGCAAGTAGCTGTTACGGTGGGCGCATGTCCACACCGCCACCCGTAACAGCGCCCGTTCCGGAGGACGTAGCCGAGATCGAGCGGGTCCTCACCCGTATCGCCTACCTGGCGGGGCGGGCCCGGCAGCACGAGCGGCTGATGGCGCTGGCCGGGCTGCCGCTGGACCGGGCCGCCGTGTCGATCCTCCGCTACATCGCCGAGAGCGAGCCGCTGCGGCCCGGTGTGCTGGCGGTCCGGATGTCGGTGGAGGCATCCCATGTCACGCGCCAGCTAAGGCAGTTGGAGCAACTCGGCCATGTGGTCCGCATCCCGGACCCCGACGACGGCCGCGCCCAGCGCGTCCAGCTCACCGACAGCGGCCTCGCCGCTGTCAACCGCATCCGGGACGCGAGCCGCCGCGGCATCGAGATGGCCCTGATCCACTGGTCCGCCGAGGACCTACGGCACCTCGCGGGCCTCTTCCACCGGCTGGTCGACGACTTCGTCAACCATGCGGAGGCGGCCGTGGACGTGGAGACGTCCGCCTGACGGGCTGGGGAGATCTCCGGGACCGCGTCCCCGAGCTGCCACTGGACGCTGCTCATCGTCCCGCCTCGGCTGGACCAGCTCGTCGTAGCGCTGCCGGGTCACGCTGCCGACCATCCCGGTCATCAGGACGCCACCGCCGCGAACCCCGGGGACAACACCCTTCCTGCCCATGCGGCCACCGTTGGGCGAGACCCGATGTCCGCCCAGCCTTTGCCCTCGGCGGTCAGCAGAGTACGGCGGCTGGTCTGTCAGGGACGCCGCCACCCGCATCCACACACCGAACAGCCGGTAGAGGCTGGGCAGAGCGCCCTGCGCCTGGACCGTCCGCGTGTCTGCCAAGGTGAATGCCCAGGTGAGCGACCTGGTTCGGAGTGCGTTTCGCGACCGTCCCACACCTGACCGACCTGACGGTAGCGTGATCGACATGGCGGCTGAGGGTGAGACGGCAGAGGGCGAAGCCCTGGCCGGCGGCATGGCGAACGCGGGCGCGGTCTTCCGTCACGGTGCCCTGGTGGAACGCCCGGCGCCGCGCACCGCGCGCGCCCTCCACGCTCATCTCCTCGCGCTCGAAGAGCGTGGGTTCGACGCGGCTCCGAGGCCGATCCGGCTGACCGCGGACGGCCGCGAGCAGCTGACCTTCATCCCGGGCGACGTCGCTCTACCGCCGTTTCCGCGCTGGGTGATGACCGGGACCGCGTTGAGATCGGTGGGAAGCCTGTTGCGGCGCCTGCACGACGCCAGCATGGACATCGAGGTTGACGCATGCGCTGACTGGCCCCGATCCCTGGCCGACCCGGCGGGAGGAACGATGCTGTGCCACAACGACGTGTGCCCGGAAAACGTCGTCTTCCGCGACGGCCGTGCCACAGCCCTGATCGATTTCGACCTGGCGGCCCCCGGCCGGGCGGTATGGGACGTTGCCATGACCGCCCGCTACTGGGTTCCCATGCTTGATCCCACGTCCGCGGCGGTTCTCCATCCCGCGGGGCTGGATGCCCCGGCACGACTGCGCATCCTTGCCGACGGCTACGGTCTCTCCCCGCAGGAGCGCGGTGAATTGCCCGGCGTCATCGAACAGGCCACCGCATCCTGCCGGGCCTTCGTCGCCGATCGAGTGGCCGACGGCGACCCCGTCTACACCAAGGCGCTGTCCGGGCAGGGTGGTTGGCCGCGTTGGGACCGCATCCAGCAGTGGCTGGTGGCTCACCGCGAGATGTTCACGGCTGCCCTGTTGGAATGACCGGCCAAGAGGTCAAAGAACAAGCTCAGGCAGGCAAGGGGTTGTGTCGGGTTCCTCCTGACACAACCGCTCAGCCCGGCGTCTCAGGCCTCAGACCTCTCAGGCCTCTCAGACTTTGAAGCCGACACCGCCGTACAACGAGACCGGCCCCTCGCCGAGCGGTGTCTCGCCCTCCGCGAGTTCGGGGTGCCACTCGGACACGGACACGATGCCGGGCTCCATCGGCTCAAGTCCCTTGAAGATGCTGCTCACTTCGGCGTGCGAGCGGGCCACCAGGGTCACCCCGCCCGCCGCGTAGGCGGCGATGCCCCGCTCGACCTTCTCCCGTTCGAGGTCGGCCGTCATCGCGGACAGCACGAGGCAACTCCCCGGCGCCAGCGCGTCGATGAGGGTCTCCACCAGCTCGTGGGCGCCGTCCTCGTCCGGGACGAAGTGCAGCAGGGCGATCAGGGACAGGGCGATCGGGCGGTCGAAGTCGAGGACGCGGGCCGCCTGTTCGAGGATCGTGAGCGGTTCGCGGGCGTCGGCCTGGATGTACTCCGTCGCACCCTCGGGCGTGCCGCGCAGCAGCGCCGCCGCGTGGGCGAGGACGATCGGGTCGTTGTCGACGTACACGACCCGCGCGTCCGGCGCGGTCGACTGGGCGATCTGGTGGAGGTTGGGCGCGGTCGGTATGCCGGTGCCGACGTCCAGGAACTGGCGGATGCCCGACTCCCGGACCAGCATCCGCGTCGCCCGCTGCATGAACCAGCGGTTGGCACGCGCGGTCCGCGGGGCGCCCGGGTCAAGTGACGTGATCTGCCTGCCGAGTTGCTCGTCGACCGGGTAGTTGTCCTTGCCGCCGAGGAACCAGTCGTACACCCGCGCCGGATGCGGCTTCGATGTGTCGATCCGCTGGACGGCCGGCTCTGTCCCGGTCACGCGATGCTCCTCTGCTCGACTGCGCGCTACGACGGCCCGCACGGGCCGGGTACGACGACTCCCGCGGGCTGTGCGAGAAGTTTGGCACGGTCATGCCGACCGGGTGGCACCGTTCAACACCCCGTCCAGGAAACGGATCAGGTCCGCGAAGACCTCCGCCCGGTTCGTCTCGTTGAACACCTCGTGCCGGGCGCCCGGATACACGCGCTCCGTCAACTCGCCCCCGCTCAACCGCTCGACGCCGACACGACTGCCGGCGAGCGGGACGAGCCGGTCGTCACCGCCGTGCAGCCAGAGCAGGGGGAGTCCGCCAATGTCCCCCAACTCGCCTACGGTCTTGAGGGTTTGGGCGAAGGCCTCCAACGTCGGCCGCTTCATCGGACCGTGCCAGACGAGCGGATCCGCCGCGTACGCCGTACCGACGCCGGGGTCGCGGGACAGGGCGGCCGGGCTGATCGGGATGTCGGGGATCTCGTCGAGGGCGAGCAGCCGGTCCGGCAGTTCCCAGGCGCCGATCACCGGTCCGGACAGCACGAGCGCGGCCAACTCGTCGCCGTAGCGCTGCGCGAAGCGGGATGCGATCAGGCCGCCCATGGAGTGGCCGATCAGGACGAGGGGGACGCCCGGGTGGGTGGCGCGGGCAAGGTCGGCGACGGCGTGCAGGTCCGTGACCACGTCCTCGAAGTCCTCGATCAGCACGCGCTCGCCGGCCGACGTGCCGTGGCCCTGGTGGTCGGGGCCGAAGACCGCCGCGCCGTTCGTCAGCAGTACGGCGGCCAACTCTGCGTAGCGGCCGATGTGTTCGCCGTATCCGTGCGCGACGAGGGCGACGTAGCGCGGGTGTTCGTGCGGCCACTCGTGTGCGGTGATCGGGTTCCGGGTGCCGGAGAGGACATGCTCGCGGGTGTCGTCCACACCCGAAAACTAGCATCGCTCATCTGATGCCTCGGTCCGCGGTGGGGTGGCAGGGGCCATCTGACGAGACACTCCTTACGCTGCCAGATGTAAGGACATACCATCGGTTCTCGCATGAACACAATGACTCTCTGGCACATATCCGGCTGGGAATTCGCCGCCCTCGCCGCCGCGGCCCTGCTCGTCGGCTTCTCGAAGACCGCCGTGAGCGGGGCCAACACGGTCAGCCTGGCGATCTTCGCGGCCGTCCTGCCCGCCCGTGCCTCCACCGGCGTCCTCCTCCCGATCCTGATCGTCGGCGACGTCCTCGCCGTCCTCACCTACCGGCGGCACGCCCACTGGCCCACGCTGTGGCGGCTGTTCCCGGCGGTCGCGGCGGGGGTCGTGATCGGGACGCTGTTCCTGGTGTGGGCCGACGACGCGGTCGTCCGGACGTCGATCGGGGCGATTCTGCTGTTCATGGCGGGGGTCACCCTGTGGCGCCGGCGCAAGGCAGAGGCGGCGGCGAAGGGCGCGGCGGGGGCGGAGGGTGCGGCGGGGGCTGCCGACGAGCCGGACTCCGTCGCCACGAGGTCGGGCCGGGCGAAGGCGCGCTCGTACGGTGTGCTCGGTGGCTTCACCACGATGGTCGCCAACGCGGGCGGCCCGGTGATGTCGATGTACCTGCTCTCCGCGGGCTTCCGGAAGCTTGGCTTCCTCGGTACGTCGGCGTTCTTCTTCCTGATCGTCAACGTGACCAAGGTGCCCTTCAGCGTGGGCCTCGGCCTGATCGACGGGCACTCCCTCCTCCTTGACGCGGCGCTCGCGGCGTTCGTCGTGCCCGGTGCGTTGATCGGCAAATGGGCTGTGAACCGAATCAACCAGCGATTGTTCGAGCAACTCGTGATCGCGGCGACGATCATCGGCGGCCTGCAACTGCTCCTCCGCTGACCCCTCGGCCCCGTGACCTCGTACGCTCGCCGCATGTCCCCGCACATCCTGATCCTCGGCGGCACCACCGAGGCACGTGAACTGGCAGCCGAACTGGTGTCACGGCGGCCAGCGGTCCGGGTGACCACGTCCCTCGCCGGGCGGGTGTCACGGCCGGGGGCGCTGGCCGGGGACGTACGGATCGGCGGGTTCGGCGGAGCCGAGGGGCTGGCCGCATGGCTGCGGGAGCAGCACGTGGACGCCGTCGTCGACGCCACTCACCCCTTCGCCGAGACGATCACCGCGAACGCGGCGCGGGCCGGTGCGGCGACCGGATTGCCGGTGGTCGTGCTGCGCAGGCCGGGCTGGCAGCCGGGGCCCGGGGACCGCTGGCACCCGGTCGCCTCACTGGCGGAGGCCGCGGACCTGCTCCCCGGACTCGGGCGGCGCGTCCTGCTCACCACCGGCCGCCTCGGACTCGCCGCCTTCGCCCACCTCGCCCGACCGCACTTCGTCGTACGGTCGGTGGAGCCGCCCGAGCCCCCGATGCCGCCGGATGCCGAGGTGCTGCTGGCGCGCGGGCCCTTCACCGTGGCCGACGAGGTGGCGCTGTTGCGTGAGCACCGGATCGACGTGGTCGTGACGAAGGACAGCGGGGGAGCGGCGACGGCGGCGAAACTCACGGCCGCGCGGGAGGCGGGCGTCCCCGTCGTGGTCGTACGACGACCGCCGTTGCCGGACGGGGTGAGCGCGGTGCCCGATGTCGCCGGGGTGCTGGAGCGGCTGGGGTTCAGCGCGGGGTGATGACCGTGGCCCGGAGACGGTCCACCGCGCGCAGTAGCCCGGCCCGGTTCTTGGCGCTCTTCATCCAGACCGGGAGGCGGGCGACCAGCGTCATCTTCTGACCGGTGTCGTACCAGGGCGCGCGCTCGCGCAGGTCGGCGGCGACGAACCGCCTGATCAGGTCCAGGTGTTGGAGGTTGTACGCCCACAATTCCCCGTGTCTGGTACCGGTCCGCAGCCACAGGGCCGGGTAGGAGCAGGCGCTGGGGTACCGCGAGAATCGGTACGGACGGCTGCCGTCCCGATACAGGCCGCAGGACCGGCAGACCAGGCGGGAGTGCGGATGTGTCCCGCGGTCGGCGCTCGGCGGGGTGCCCGGGCGTCGCTCGAAGTGGGCGATCCGCTCGCAGCGCGGGCAGCGGACCAGTATCGACGACGCGAAGTCGGCGAGCGTGGCGCGCGGGTCGTGGAAGCGCACGGGCGTCGGGGACATGCTCCGAGTATGACCGGAGCCCCTTTCACCGTTCACCCGGTTTTCACGGCGCCGAGCTGGTCTCCAACTCCGCGGCGCGCTGCGGCAGTCCGGAGCTCAGGTCCTCCACGAGGAGCCGCTTGGCGATGGAGTCGACCGCGGCGCGGAGGTCCGTGCCCGAGGGGCGGCCGATGTCCTGCTGGACGCGGTCCTCCAGCCAGGTGCCCCACGCCTTGCCGATGACCTCGGCCTCGCGTTCGCCGGCCGCGGTGTGGGAGAGGAGGTAGCCGTCGCGGGTCAGATAGCCCTCCTGGACCATGCGGTCGAAGACGGGGAGGAGCACCTCCGGAGGCATGTGGCGGCGGGCGGCGATCAGGCCGAGGCTCGCGTGGCCGACCATCCTGCCGAACAGTTCGACCTGCATCACGGCCCAGGCGCCGGCGATGTCCAGCCGGGTGTCGGAGTTCGTGATGATCCGCCGGGCGGTGTCCAGGTCCGTGCTGCCGATGACCTTGCCCACGGCCGTTTCGAGGAGCCGCTGCGAGTCGCCGCCGCGCGGTGACGCGAAGCCCTCGCCCATGTCGGTGGAGCCCTTCCGCGCGCTGTCGCGGAGTTCGACCTGCTTGAGGAAGAGGGCCACGACGAAGCCGATCACCGCGACCGGGACCGTCCATCGGAACACCGTCTGGATGGTGTCGGCGTACGCGTTGATGATCGGCGCGGCGGCGGCGTGCGGCAGCTTGTGCAGGCCCTCGGGGCTGGTCGCCGCCTTGGTGATGACGGCCGGGTTCAGCGCGCTGGTCTTCGCGGCGGAGGTGATCCCGTCCTTGAGGTTGGGGCCCAGGCTGTTGGCGTAGATCGTGCCGAAGACGGCCGTACCGAACGAACTGCCCAGCGTACGGAAGAAGGTGACGCCGGAGGTCGCGGTGCCGAGGTCGGTGTACTCGACGGTGTTCTGCACGGCGATCGTCAGCACCTGCATGCACAGCCCGATGCCGGTGCCGAGCACGAACATGTACACCGATTCCAGGAACGCGCCGGTGCCCGGGCCCATGAGGGACATCAGATACAGCCCGACACCCATCACCGCGGAGCCGATGATCGGGAAGATGCGGTACTGGCCGGTCTTGCTGACCACGTTGCCGCTGAAGACGGACGCGATCAGCAGCCCCATCACCATGGGCAGCGTCCGCACACCCGAGATCGTGGCCGAGTCGCCGTCGACGTACTGCAGATAGGTCGGCAGATACGTCAGCGCGCCGAGCATCGCGAAACCGACGATGAAGCTGAGGATCGAGCAGACCGTGAACACCGGGTTGGCGAACAGCCGCATGGGGAGCATGGGTTGTTCCGCCCGGGTCTCCACCCAGCAGAACAGGCCGAGCGCGATCGCGCCGCCGACGAACAGGCCGATGATGGTCGACGAACCCCACGCGTACTCGTTGCCGCCCCAACTCGTCGCCAGGATCAGTGAGCTCGCGCCGATCGCGACGAGCGCGATGCCCAGGTAGTCGATGACGGGCCGCATCGCCGACTTGACCACGGGGATGGTGCGGGCCGCCGCGATGACGACGACGATCGCGATCGGGACGTTGACGTAGAACGCCCAGCGCCAGGTCAGATGGTCGGTGAACAGGCCGCCGAGCAGCGGTCCGATGACCGTGGCGACGCCGAACACCGCGCCGATCGCGCCCTGGTACTTGCCGCGTTCGCGCAGCGGGATGACGTCGGCGATCAGCGCCATCGCCGTCACCATCAGACCGCCCGCACCGATGCCCTGCACCGCGCGCCAGGCGATCAGCAACGTCATGTTGGTGGAGAAGCCGCACAGGAACGAGCCCGAGATGAACACGATCGCCGAGACCTGGAAGACCACCTTGCGGCCGAACAGGTCGCCGAACTTGCCGACCAGCACGGTCGCGACGGTCTCCGCGAGCAGATAGGCGGTGACCACCCACGACATGTGCGCGGCACCGCCCAGGTCCGACACGATCGTCGGCAGGGCCGTACCGACGATCGTCTGGTCGAGGGCCGCCAGCAGCATGCCCAGCATGATCGTCACGAAGACGACGTTGCGGCGGCGGGAATCCAGCACGGGGGGCTGCTGCGCGGAAGGCAGCGAGGTTTCCTCGGCGACTGTCACGAGGTCACTTTCACACCAGGGGGCCGCCTCTGCACAGTGGGCGGGTCCGCTCGGGTGCCCGCTCCCTGCCCGCTACTCGCCCTTCGGGTGCCGCCGCAGCAGATACGTGTCCATGATCCAGCCCTTGCGCTCACGGGCCTCCGCGCGCAGCCGCTCGATGCGCGGGGCGGCCTCGGCTATCGGACCGGAGGCGAGGATCTCGTCCGGGGTGCCCAGGTAGGCGCCCCAGTAGATGTCGATGTCCTGGTCGGCGTACCGCCGGAACGCCTGGTGCGCGTCCAGCATCACCACCACGTCGTCCACCCCCTCCGGGAACTCCTCGGACAGTCGCCGGCCCGTGGTGATCTGCACCGGCCGCGCGACCCGGTTCAGCCCCGTGCGGTGCCGGGCGACGAGCGCCGAGACACTGCTGATGCCGGGCACGACGTCGTACTCGAACGCCACCGCACCCCGCTCCAGGATCTCCTCCAGGATGCCGAGCGTGCTGTCGTACAGCGAGGGATCGCCCCACACCAGGAACGCGCCGCTCTCGTCCTCGCCCAACTCCTCGGCGACGAGCCGCTCGTAGATGTCCGCGCGGGCACTGCGCCAGTCCCCGACCGCGGGTGAGTACGCGGCGCCGCCGGCCTTCCGGTCCCGCTCCGGGTCCCGCGCCTCGACCAGGCGGTACGTCCCCTCCGGCAGGTGCGCGTCGAGCATGTCCCGGCGGAGCCGGGTGAGGTCCGACTTCACCTCGCCCTTGTCGAGGATGAAGAACACGTCCGTGCTCCGCAGCACCCTGACAGCCTGGAGGGTCAGCTGCTCGGGGTCGCCCGCGCCGATACCGATGACATGAATCTTTCGCACACCCCGAGTCTGCCCCACGCCACTGACAGCCCGTGCACCGCACCGGAACCCATCGACATACACCGGGATGATTCGAACTCCCCGTCGGCTACGACGTCCCGCGCAGCCGAGGCGCCCGCGCCCCCGCGTCGACACTCCCGCCGCCCCGCTCCACCTCGCCCCCGAGCCCCCGCGCCCAGGCCGCCACCCCCGCGAGATCCATCCCGTACGGCCGCTCCCGCCCCGACCGGGACGCCCACTCCTCGACGCCCCCGGCACCGCGCCGCAGCAGCCGGGCCCCGCCGGTGACGTTGCCCCGGGCCGCGTGCGTGAGCCCCACGGCGAGCTGGGCGAGCCCGCGCCACAGGGCACGCTCCTCGTCCGGCCCCGACTTCCAGGCGTCCTCGAACACCTCGTGCGCGTGGAACGGCTTCCCCTCGTCGAGCAGCGCCTGCGCCTCCACGACGGTGTCCTCCGGCGCCCGCACGACCCCCTCGGGCTGCCGCGCCACACCGTCCGCGTCGTACGGCAACGGTCGCCCGAGCCCGTCCCGAGGCCGGGCATTGCGCGCCCGCCCCTCGCCGTCCCGGTCCCGCGCACCGGCCGTACCGCCTGAGGTTGTGTCGCTCATACGACGATTGTCCCGCGCCCGGCACCGGCTTCGGCGCACCCCCGGGCGTGGGGTAAAGTGCTGTTCGCGCGATCACACGGTTCTCCGTGGGAAGCGCACCGGGACGTGGCGCAGCTTGGTAGCGCACTTGACTGGGGGTCAAGGGGTCGCAGGTTCAAATCCTGTCGTCCCGACTCGACAGAGTCGCAGGTGAGGGGCGGTTCCGGAGGAATCCGGAACCGCCCCTCGGTCATTGTTGGGGACCAGTTGGGGACCAACCTGCCTTGACCGGTGTCATCGGGTGAGGACAGCCGTCGCGGGAAGTGTGCGCGGGGCGCGTAGCACGCTGAGGTGTGCGGAGAGTGCCGTACCCGCGGCTGTGATCTTGTGGATGTCCGGGTGCAGGTAACGCTGGGTGGTGGTCAGCGATCCGTGGCCGGCGATTCTGCGCAGGACGTGGATGGGGACTCCGGCGTCCGCGAGCCAGGTCAGTCCGGTGTGCCGGAGATCGTGGCGGCGCAGGTGTTCGTAGCCGAGTCGGGTGACCACCTCGTCCCAGTGGGTGGCGTCGCGCAGGACCGCGGTGGAGATGCGTCCTCCGCGTGGGCCGGTGAACAGGCGCGCGTCAGGGGCGGGGCCGGCGGAGAGGATGCGCTGGGCAACGAGCGGCCGGATCTCCTCGATGATGGGAACCTTCCGGGCGCGCTTGCCCTTGGTGCCCTTGTCGGTCAGTCCGCCGGGCGCGGGCGTGGTTTGGCGCCGTACCGTCCAGATCCACTGACTTGTGTCGATGTCTCCGACGCGGCACCCGGAGACCTCTCCGATCCGGGCGGCGGTGCTCGCGGCGAACAGAACGACGTCGCCCCAGCCTCGGTACTGGTTGGAGGAGGCGGCCACGAGTGCCTCGGCCAGCTGGACGAGCGTGTCCCAGTCGGGCAGGGCGAGGGCCCGTGGGTCGCGGAGTTCGTCCTCGGCCTGCTTGTAGAGCTTCTGCCAGCCGCTGACGCGGGCGGGGTTGACCTTGATGATGCCGTCGCGGACCGCCTGCTCCATGACGCGGACCAGGACGGCGATGGTGTTCTTGACCGTGGAGCGACTGTGGTCGTCGACGATCCAGTTTTGCACGCTGCGGTCGACGACGCCGTTGGTGATCATCCGTACGGCGAGGTGGCCCAGGGCTGGGACCACGCGCATCCGCCATCCCGCGAGATACGGGTCGAGGGTCTTCAACTCCAGCCCGCGCAGGGCGAGATCCATGTTGGTGTCGCCGTATTCGGCGAGTTTCATGGTGGCGAGCGACGGGGACAGGCCGGCCTGCGCGGCGTCGATGATGTCCTGGAGCCACTCCTGAGCCTCGTCCTCGTCCGCCTTTCCCTCCGACAGGGACAGGCGTCGCTTCGTCGCCGGATCGAACCAGCGGACGCGCGCTCGGTAGGGATTGGGACGATCGGGCCGGTACTCGATGTCGGTGGAGAGCTTGACGCCGACCGGAACAATGGTCTTCTCGGCCATCAGGCTTCTCGGCGCGGGACGGTCCGGCGGCTGTGCAGCCATTCCTCGACGTCGAGCGCGCTGTACATGACGACGCGTTCCGAAACGGAGACGAACGGCGGGCCCTGCGGTGGCCGGGCGGTGCGCCACCGACGCAGAGTCGAGGCGTCCACGTGCAGACAGGAGGCGAGATCACTCGTCGAATACCAGGCGTTGGCCAGAAGGGACGAACGGCTGTCACCTTGGACGGAGACGGCCTGACTGGCTATGGAGTGCGCCGCGTGCTCCTTTTGCTTGCGTGGCTGATGGATTGTGGAATCTATTATCGGTTCGGGGGGCAAGTGCGGTGGATCTCCGGGCGGTATGGAGCACCAAACGGATACCGGAGAAGAACCTCCGGCGATGGATGACACCGCTCGCAAACGGAGAACAGGGGATTCCACCTCCGCAGCGGTGGTGAGTCCTCGCTGATGGATCGATCCGCAGTGGTGCTCGGGGCAGCCCTCTCTGTCAGCCTTGGGTGAGACATCCCGCTTTGTCGGGTTAGCCTGAGAGGGCACGACAGGAGAACCACCCCCTCATGACCAGCACCACGCCCGCCGGATCCGACCCGGCGCCCCGGCCGAAGCGCCGCACTTTCAGCCCCGAGTACAAGCTGCGGATCGTGGCCGAGTACGACGCCGCCCCGAAGAACGAGAAGGGCGCAGTCCTGCGCCGCGAGCGCCTGTACCACTCGCACGTCAAGGAATGGCGGGCCGCGCGGGATGCCGGGGCCCTGGAGAAGCTGGTCGACCAGCGCACCAGTCCGGCGAGGCCGAAGAAGCCTGCCGCCGAGGCGGAGAACGAGAAACTGCGCCGCCAGGTAGAACGGCTGGAGAAGGAACTGGCCCGGAACAAGGCCGCGTTGGAAGTCATGGGAAAAGCTTCCGCGCTCTTGGAAATGATCTCCGAGAGCGCGGACTGAACGCTGCCGCCGAACCGGTGCTCGACGACGCGTTCACCGGTGTCCAGGGCGAACTGGGCATCACGGCCGCGTGCCGGCTGACCGGCCGCTCCCGGGCCACCCACTACCGCCGGCTGCGGCCCCCGACCGAGCGAAAACCCAGAAAACCGCAGGTCCAGCCCTCATCCCTCACACCCGATGAGCGGGCGGCGGTCCTGGAGATGATGAACAGCGACGAGTACGCCGAGATGCCGCCCGCGCAGATCTGGGCCCGCGAGCTGGATGCCGGGCGTTACCACTGTTCCGTCTCCACGATGTACCGGATCCTGCGCGAGAAGGGGCAGTCCGGCGAGCGCCGCCGCCAGGCCACCCACCCGGCGAAGACGGTGCCCGAGCTGGTCGCCACCGGGCCCTCGCAGGTGTTCACCTGGGACATCACCAAGGCGGCCGGACCGGCCAAGGGCATCTGGTATCACGCCTACGTCATCATCGACATCTTCAGCCGCTACGTCGTCGGCCACACCGTCGAGCGGGCCGAATCAGCGCTGCGGGCCGAGGAGTTGATCCGCGAGACCATCACACGCAACGGCATCGTGCCCGAGACCGTCCACGCGGACCGCGGCACCTCGATGACGAGCAAGAAGGTCTCCCAGATGCTGATCGACCTCGGCGTCACCCGGTCGCACTCGCGGCCGAAGACCTCCAACGACAACCCCTACAGCGAGGCCCACTTCAAGACCACGAAGTACATGTCCGACTACCCCGAACGGTTCGACTCGCTGGCCCATGCCCGTGAGTGGTTCGAGGCGTTCATCGCGTACTACAACCACGAGCACCGGCATTCGGGCATCGGCTGGCACACACCGGCCAGCGTGCATTTCGGCACCGCCGAGGAGGTCCGCGACCAGCGTGCCGTCACCCTCGCCGAGGCCTACGCCTGCCACCCCGAACGCTTCGGCCGCCGCCCCCGACCACCCCGGATACCTCAGCAGGCATGGATCAACGACCCGGCCAAACGCAGAGAGTCCGCACCACAAACCTCATAGCGTCACGACCGTCTCACTGGACTTGAAATCTTCCGCAGACGTTGGACAACAATCGTCTGCAGAAACGCCGGTTTGGCTAACCGGCGATGTGCGGCTATGTTCCCCTCGCTCACGAGCGAAATTGCCGGAGCGCGGCTCCTGCGGGGCGACGAGATTCGTCGGATGTGTCGGCGATCGCGTACATGCTTGACGCATCAGGTGCCGTGCCGTTTCATGCTTTCCCGATGACGCACCATGTGGAGTGCGTGGCGATCCTTGAACCGGTGGTCAAGCTGTCCTGACCTGCGGTTTTGTGCGTGCGCATTATGTGCGGTGTGGGCGTTACGGGCGATATCTTGACGCTGAAATGACGCTCGTGACGCTCATTTGACGCTCGTTCTGATGGGATGTCAGGTGTGTGGATGGGCTGGTCAGACCACCTGAAATGATCAGGCTCCAATCCGCTTGCGGGGATCCGACGCGAGGACGACGAACCCGGACTTCCGTGCCCGCCTCCGACCGGCCACCCTCGATCTGCTTGACACGTCGTCGGGTGGCGTCGTGTTGGGTCCCGGCGGCGTTGAGAGGCGGGCGCAGCCGGGTAGCAGGTTCGCACCTTGGAGCTCCTCTGTAACGGTTGTGGCGATGGTCGGCGCTGATTGTGCTGTCGAGCGGAGGTGCGGCGGCGGCCACAGCAGCGTTCCGCGACCCTGAACAACGGGGCGGGCGGTGCGAGCCTCTATGCTGACTGCTTTCACGAGCGGGGGAGGGTGTGTTGGCGCGGCAGGTCACGCTCGGGCGGGACTTCCGACGGTTGTGGGGTGCCTACGGGGTCAGTGCTGCGGGCAGTGCCGTCGCCATGGGGGCTTTGCCCCTGGTCGCCCTCCTGGTGCTGCATTCGTCGGCGTTTCAGGTCTCTCTGCTTACTGCTTTCTCCGCAGTGGCCAGTGCGGTGATCGCCCTCCCGCTCGGTGTGCGTATCGAGCACCGGTACAAACGACCTGTCATGATCACTGCCGATCTGGTCCGCTGCGCGGTACTGGTGAGTGTTCCGGTCGCGGCTGCCTTCGGCGGGCTCACCTTCATCCACCTGTGTGCCGTGGGCATTCTTCAGACGGCTGCGGCGGTTGCGTTCGACGCGGCGAGCGGTGCGCACCTGAAGGCGCTTGTCCTGCCCGAGCACCGCCTTCGCGCCAACAGCCTGTTCGAGACCGCCAACTGGATCAGCGTCAGCGCCGGTCCGCCCGTCGGCGGGTTTCTGGTCGGTGTTCTGGGCCCCACCGTGACGATGGCGGTCGATGCCGCGTCCTTCCTGGGATCCGCTATCGGTATCCGCCGTATCCGGCGGCCCGAACCCGCGCCGACGGCACGCGCCGCTGCCCCTCGCCTGGGCCGCGACATTGCCGTCGGCTGGCAGTACATCCTGCGACATCCCGGACTGCGTGCGTTGTTCTGCAACTCCCTGCTCTTCGGCGGCTCCATCATGATGACGTCACCGTTGATGGCCGTCCTCATGCTGCGTGACCTTGGCCTCGCACCGTGGCAGTACGGACTTGCTCTGGGACTGCCCTGCCTGGGCGGTGTGCTGGGCTCTCGCCTGACTCCGCCGCTCACCCGCCGTCTGGGGCAGCGCCGGATCCTGTTGCTGTCCGGCGTCGCACGCACACTCTGGACGATTCTGCTGCCGCTTGCGCCGTCCGGTGCTCTCGGCGTGTTCACCATCGTGGCGGTTGACTTCGGCCTGTTGTCCGCGGCCGGCGTTTTCAACCCGTCGTTCACCACCTACCGCATGGAGGCCACGCAGGACGCGTTCATGTCCCGCGTGGCTACCTCCTGGTCGGCCAGCTCGAAGACGTGCCAGGCAGTTTTCATGATTGCCGGTGGCCTCCTCGCCGATGCGGTGGGTGTCCGTGGTGCGCTGCTCATCGCTGGGGTGCTGTGTCTGTCGAGCGTGCTCCTTCTGCCATGGAAGACGACACGCACTTCCGCCCAGGGCATTCCAGCACCGGCGGGGGAGCCGGTTCAGGAATCGGCCCCATCCCCGGCCGACTCTCCATAGCGAACTGCTGGCCCGCGCCGGCGGTCACGATGAGTTCCTGTTGCTCAAGTTCCCAGCACAGGCTTGGGGTTGCTGATTCGCTCATCGTGGCCTCGGCTAGGTTGCCGGCATGGCCGTCGAGATCGTTGAGTTCGAACTGACCGAGCCCTGGACGGGCTTCATCGCTGAGCCGCTCGTGCGTGGCAGCAATGCGGGTGTACTCGTGCTGTCTGGATCGAGCGGCCGGATCGAGCGCGAACGGTGTCGGCTCTTCGCCCGTGCCGGTGTGATCGCGGCGACGGTTCGGTGGTTCGGCGGGCCCGGGCAGCCGCCGGGCATCTGTGAGGTTCCGCTGGAGATTCTTGTCGAGGCGACCGGGCTGTTGCGCGGGCGTGGTGCTGAACGGGTCACCATCCTGGGGCTTTCGAAGGGCGCTGAGGCGGCGTTGCTGGTGTCCACGCTCTCGGACTGCGCGGATGCTGTGATCGCGCTGGCCCCCTCGTCGGCCGTCTGGGCCAACGTCGGCCCAGGACACGACGGCCGGGATCGCCCGTATCGATCCAGCTGGACTTGGCAGGGGCAGCCCCTGCCCTTCGTCCCCTATGTCGAGTCCTGGCTCCCGGCGGAGCCTTCAGACGGGCCGGTCGCCGTGCTCGACTGGTACGAATCCAGTCTCACAGCATGCGAGGACCGCCTCGACGCCGCGGCTATCCCGATCGAGAAGGCCGACGCCGATCTGGTGCTGGTCGCGGGCGGCGCCGACAGGATGTGGCCGTCCCTGCGGTTCGCCCAGGAACTCGCTGACCGGCGCACGGCGGCCGGGCGGGACGCGATGGTGATCACCCGGATCGACGCGGGCCACCGCATCATCTTCCCGGACGAGGTGGCACCGCCTCCATCCACTCGCTTTGACCACGGTGGCACCCCGGAGGCCGGCGCAGCGCTGGGAGCGGTCGCCTGGCCGCACGTGATGGCAGCCATCCGCGGCTCCTGAGCCTGTCAGGCGCCGCTGGTCAGGAAGCCGGATCCCGAAAGACCGAGGCCACGTCCGGCGCGATGCGGGCCCGGTCGACTGTCGGCAGGCGCCGGTTCCCACCGCGCTGCGAACTGCCCGAGACGGAGGCACACATGGAGGCACACATGGAGACAGACCTGGTCAGTCGCCTGGACGAGGCGGCCACACGGTTCGTGATCCCCCTGCGTATGAACGAGGGGTTCGACGAGCAGGCGCTTCTTCGGCTCCAGGAGGAGATCGATGGGTGTTCGACGGCATGGAGGAATGAAACCCACGTGCCGAAGCGTGCGGCGTTGATCCTGGCCGAACTCCACCCGGCGATCGAGGCTTGCGCCTGGCTGTACGACGGAGACGTGCGTCAACGGATCCAGGAGGCAGGGCTGTTGGTGTCAGAGACAGTGGTCGAAGCCCTGGACTGAATACCTCCCTCGCGTCGCAACGTCCCTTCCCGCAGGCCCAGCGCGAAGAGACGCGAGCCGGCAGTACGGCGGTCGATGAGATCGCGCCCGGCCCGTCGAACTGTCCTGACATCAGTCGATCAAGTTCAGAGTTGACTCTCCGACGTACCGGCGTACCGGGCGCATTCGAAGTCGACGCGGCTAGTTGGCAGTTGGCCCCTGGGGCCGGGCACACGCTGCGTGCCCGGCCCTGACCCTGCGGGTTCTGTGTGGCGGGTGTGTCAGGTGTAGTAGCCGCTGGAGTCGATGACGAGGTCGGTGGTGCCGGTGCTGTCGTTGTAGAGGGTGATGGATCCGCTGGTGTCGGTGGGGGTGAGGGTGAGGTTGGCGAGGGTGTCGCCGGTACCCCAGTTGATGTTGCTGGTGGCGGGTTTGCCGACGCTGGTGGGGTAGACGGTGGCGTTGCCGCCGGCTGTGGGGCCGGTGATGGTGACCATGGCGGCGATGGTGGGAGTCGTAGCCGTGGTGACGTGCTGGGTGGTGGTGCTGTTGAGGGTGTAGGTGCTGTTGGCGGCGACGGGGCTGGTGGATCCGCCGATGCCGCTGCGGGTGTCGACCAGGCGGGTGGGGTTGATGGTGTGGAATTTCTGGCCGGTGGTGCTGGTGGTGTAGTAGCCGGAGATGTCGGCGAGGACGGCGGTGGCGCTGGCGTGGACGGAGATGGTGATGGTTCCGGAGGTGCCGATGGGTACGTCGCCGGAGAGTGAGGCGATGGCGTTGCCGCTGTTGAAGCTGAGGCTGGTGGCGGCGGTGGGTGCGTATCCGGTGGCGTAGGTCTGGAGGTAGCCGGTGCCGGTGGCGTCGGCGGCGGCGAGGTTGATGGCGACGGCGGTGGCGGTGCTGGGGATGCCGTTCTGGCCGGTGATCTGCAGGGTGAAGGTCTTGTCGGCGGCCACGGTTCCGGTGGCGGTCAGGCTGGTGTGGGCGATGCTGGCGCGGGTGTCCAGGGCGCGGACCGCGCTGGTGAGCGGTGTGTAGGTCTGGTCGCCGGTGACGGTGGAGTCGCTGGTGAAGTAGCCGGTGACGTCCACGATCAGGGCGGCGGTGCCGCCGGTGGTGTTGATGTGGGTGTAGAGGTCGATCTTGCCGTCGTTGCCGACGGGGACGATCTGGTAGCCGGTTGCGGTGGTGGACGCCGTGAAGTTCGTGGATGAGGTCTTGGGTTGCTGGGTGCCGTCGGCGTAGGTGGTGACGTAGCCGCCGTCGGTCTGTGCGGTGGCGGTCACGTCGACGGCGACCGCGGTGACCGAGGCCGGGATCGTGGTGGGTGCGCCCGTGACGGGTGTGGTGACGCTGTCGCCCGCGATCTTCAGATGGGTGACGGAGTCGGTCGCGATGGTGCTCGTGCCGGCGGTGACACCGCTCGTGTAGGTGAGGCCGCTGCTGGTGCGGGTGTCGAGGATGCGGGTGGGGGTGACGGCCTGGTGGTATCCGGCGGGGGTGTAGGGCTGGGCGGGCGGTACGACGGCGCCGGTCCAGGTCTGTGCGCGGGCGAGTTCACCGGTGAAGTAGTCCGTGCGGGCAGAGGTGATGTAGGCGTCGCCGAGCTGGAAGGTGCCGCCGGCTCCGGTGCTGGGGGCGGTGTGGCTGCCGGTGGCGACGAAGACGTCGTCGACGTACAGGTTCATTACGCGGGTGGTCTTGTCGTAGGTGGCGGTCAGGTGGGCCCAGGTGCCGAGGTGGACGGTGCCGCCGGTGACGGTGTCGAAGCTCCAGGCGGTGCCCGCACCGGTGTTGAGGCTGAACTGCCAGCCGTCCGTGGTGGGGATCAGCAGGATTCCTGAATCCGCGCTGCCGGTCTGGGAGAGGACCGCGCCGCCGTAGGCGGTGGGGTCGGCCCAGATGGACACGGTGAGGGACTTGGTGAGATCCAGGGCAGCCGTGCTGCCCTGCAGGTAGTCGTGGTCGGTGGAGTCGAGGGCGACGTCGGGGTCGAACAGGCCGTCGGTGGGCGCGGTGACACCGCTGGTGCCGGTGAGGCTGATTGCGCTGGTGCCCCCGTCCTTCGCGGTGAGCGGGGCATCCGCGTAGGTGTTGTAGTCGTTGAGGGGCCAGTCGTGGGTGTCTGTGGTCAGGGCCTGGCCTGTGGGGGTCGTCCAGGTGGCGGTGGTGCCGGAGAGGGTCATCTCATGGGCGGTGGCGGTGCCGGTGCTGCTGATGGTCCACAGGTCGGGTGTGTTGTCGTTGTTGATGTCGGCGGCTTGGAGGGTGGGCTGGCTGACGGAGTCCCAGCCGGTGGTGGCTGCTTCGACGGAGGTGAGGGCGGTGGCGCCGTTGGCGAGGCTCTCGAGGTTGTCGGGGCTGAGGTACCAGAGCTGGCCGTGAGAGGGATCGTTGGTGTCGGTGCTGGTGTCGCGGGCGAACAGTTCTGGTAGGCCGTTGGCGTCGAGGGCGGTGGTGATGCTCCAACCGCTCCAGTCGGTGGTGCAGCTGGTGGTGGTCGCGGTGTTCTGGGCGAGGCAGTACGGGTTGTACTCGGTCAGCTCGATGGCCTGATCGGCTCCGGGGTACATGCCCTGGCCGTCGTTTGAGGGTTCGTCGTAGAGGTAGCCATTGATCAGGAGGAGGAGGTCGGGGTAGCCCGTGGAGGTGTAGCCGTTGAGGGTGTTGTACAGGTTGCCGCCGCTGGCGATGGAGGTGGCCGGGGTGGTGGTGACGGTGGTGGTGTCGCCGTCGCCGGTGGTCGTGGTGGTCAGGGCGAAGACTCCGGTGGAGTTGGTGATGGGGAGGGAGTCGACGGGCTGGAGGTCGGTGCCGTCGCCTTGGCCGCGCAGGATCTCGCCGCTGATGGCGCCGTTGGCAGTGTTGTAGCTGTAATCGAGGACGTCGTTGAAGCCGGCTCCGGTGAAGAAGTGGCCGGTGATGGCCTGGGTGCCGTCGAAGGACGTAGGGGTCTCGGTGGTGTCGATGCCGTTGCCGTCGATGCCGACGTTGCGTGCGACGGGGTCGACCTTGCCGCTGCCGGTGCCGACGGCCTGCCAGAGTCCTGAGGGCAGGGAGTTCTTGCCGCCGACGGTCAGCAGGTCGGCGTTGCCGTCGCCGTTGAGGTCGTCGTCGGTGGCGGTGGCGGGAGCCTGGGCGATGAACCGGTAGTCGTCGGTGTCGCCGATGTTCCCGCCGCTGGAGACTGCGGTGACGGTCAGGACGTTGGTCTGCGTGGTCGGCTTCAGCGAGATGGTGGCGGTGTAGGGGCTGGAGCTAGAGGCGGCGACGCTGACCGGATTGCCGCCGTTGAGCTGGTAGCGGTAACTGCCGGGTGCGGAGCTGGTGTTGGTGTCCGTCAACGTGAAGCCGGCGGCCGTTCCCACGGTGCACAGACTGTCCCCCGAGGGACTGTCCGCGAGTTCAGGACACTGACTGGTGGTGGAGGCTATGGCACTGATGCTGGGTGCGCCCGGGATGGTGGGGTCGTAGTAGAAGTGACAGGTCTTCGACTGACTGCTGGTCAGGTCTCCGTCGCCGACGGTGAGGTACCAGGCGAACTCGGTTTTCGCGGTGAGTGCCTGGAAGGGCCCCGAGGTACTGGTGTGCGAGTACGGGGTACTGGCCGTTGTGCCGTTGGGGGCGCTGATGGCGCGCGGGTAGGTGGTGCCGCTGGACATGTTCTTCAGCGTGAAGTTGGCGGTGAGCTTGTTGATGCTTCCGTCCGGATCGGACACTCCGGCGCGCAGGGTGACGTCGCCCAGACCCAGGGTGGCGGGAGTGGTGGCGGTGCAGCTGGTGGCCGGGCTGGTGGTCAGGGTGGTCGGGGTGTTGGGAGTGTGGTCGTAGGTGGTGGTGATGGTGGCCTGCTTGCTGAACTGCTTCCAGGCCATGTCGTCGCCCTCGTCGGCGGCCCGCAGGCCGAAGGTGGCCTTTGACCACTTGCCGGCGGCGGCCGACTTCATCAGCGAGCTGATGTCGAAGGTGACGTCCGCAGGACCACAGGAGGCGGACCAGCCATGCGCCGCGGTCTGCGTGTCGAGCTTGCTGAACCAGAACTTCTTGTCCGGGTCACTGGAGCTGTGCGAGTTGGACCAGGTGGTGCCGGAGGTGATCGAGGCCGTGTGCCACAGGTCGACTTCCGTCTTGGTGCAGGAGGCCGACCAGTTCTCGTAGAAGGAGATGCTGGAGGTGATCGAACTCGGGTCCGCGCCCCAGACGCTGCTGTGGATGCTGGTCTGGAACAGGGCCCGGTTGGTGGAGACGTCGGAGGTCCAGTCGGTGTAGCCGACGTGCAGGGGACCGGGAGTGGAGGCGGCAGGCTTGTAGAACGCGGTGTCGGGCCACTCGCTGTCGACGAACGCCCATGCCTGGACGGTGTCGGTCTGGCCAGAGGGCACGAAGGTGGGGTCGATGTAGACGGGGTAGACGGTGTCCTTGCCCACCAGCAGCCGATGGTCGGGCGAGAGCCGTATCTTCCCGGCGCGGTAGGCGGCCTTCAAGCTGGTGGTACGGGCCGCTGTACCAGGAGAGGCGGGGCTGGAGCTGACCGGGTCGCCGGTGCGGGTATCGACGCTCTGACCGGTCTGGGGGTTGGTCACCTTCGGGGTGTTCGCGGCGGCACGGCCGGAGTCCCACATGGTGGGGGCGGTGGCGGAGAAGACGGTGCGTCCGTGGCGGTCCTTGGCGGTGATGTCACCGGCCATGTCGCTGGCCAGGGTCACTCCGGTGGCCTTGGTGGACAGATTCAGGTCGCTGAGCGCGGGGTTCGCCGCGGCGCCGGCGTTCTTCACGACCAGCACCTCACTGAACCCGCCGGTGTCCTGCGCGGTGACGGCGAGATCCACATCAGGCAGCACGCTGCGGTAAGTGGCGGTGGCGCCCGAGAGCGAGGGTGCTCCCAGCGTGAACGCGGCGGGCAAGGACACCGCCAGGGTTCCCTCGCCGGCCCGCATGGTGGCCAGCGGGGCGTCCGCGCCGCCTGACAGGGTCAAAGAACTGGTCGACACCTTGGGGGAGATGGTGCCGTCCGCTTGACGCACGAGCGTCGGATCCAGGCTCTTCCATCTCCCGTGCACCAGTTTGCGCACCGGGGCGATGGTCTGTCTGAGCGTCAGCGTGCCGTTCGGGTTCGCGGTCAGGGTGGAGGAGTCCGTCGTCGCGGCCGTCGCCTGGACCGGCTTGCCGGAGGCCCGCGCCTTCGCCAGGGCCTGATCCTCACTCAGCCCCGGGGAAACGCCGGCCGAAGGCCGGCCGGCTGCGCCGGCGTGAGACGCCGATGTGGCCGCGTGAGCGATGCCGGGAAGCCCCACGGCACCCGAGACAGCCAGGGCAGCGGTACCGACAATCATGCGGCGCGCCCAGGAACGAGGCAGAGACGTCCGCGAATTATTTTGCATTTTCTTTCCCCCACTTATTCATGCTGATGGAAATTCCGCACGGCTTACCCTCGACCTATGCCGAACGACCTTGCGCGAGGGTCAATATCTCGCAAAATGGCCCCGGTGGATTTGTTCGTCCGTTGTGACGCCCACCCGTTGCGGAGCGGGGTGCGGATGTGGCGTTGAAGGCGGCCGGATCGCGCCACCGTATGAGGATTTAGTGGCCTGACATGCGGTTGTGTGACCCAGATCACGGCGTGTACATGCCGTGGATGTCCACTTCTGTTGAAGTTTGGCCATCTTCTCGGGCGGGTTCTTTCCTAACTCATTATTCATTTGGATTGAACCTTCATGTACTTCTTTCCGTCGGGGAGTAATCACCGCAGCAGTAATAGGTGCAGGTGGTTGTTCGATATTTCGGCATGTCGTCATGGCGAGGGGGAAGCCGTGTCCGGTAGACGGGTGCGTGGAAACAGCGGGATGGTAGAGGCGCGATACCGGCGCACAGCCGGGAGGCTTCTTGTCGGGTGGGCCGCGGTACTGGCCTGGTCCCTGTGCCTGAGTCTGGCCTTTGGATCGACAGCGACCGCGCTGCCTACTACGACGGCCACCACGTCGGCTGCGAACGCGAAGCCGAAGGCGGACCTCGGCCGCTCAGTCACCGGCCTGAAGCCCGTTCCGCACAAGAGCGTGCATCTCTCCGGCGCCACCCGGCATACAGCCGTACCGACCCGGACGGCGTGGCCGGCCGCCAAGACACGGACTCTGAAACTCGCAGCACCGAAGCACTCGGCGACCACGGGTTCCAAGGCCACCGCGTCGGGAACACCGGTCTGGGCACGGGCAGTAGCACCCAGCAAGGGCACCTACGCGGGCCCGACCACGCTGGGGGTCTCGGTGAAGTCGCGGCCCCTGTCCACCCGGCTGGGTGTGTCCGGCCCGGTCTGGTCTCTCGCCATTAGCCAGAGCGCCGGTGCCGGTGCATCTGGCTCGGGCCGAGTGACAGTGGGCCTGGACTACGGTGCGTTCAGCCAGGCGATCGGCGGCAACTACGCCTCCCGGCTGCGACTGGTGACACTGCCCGCCTGCGCACTCACAACCCCTCAACTCGCCCAGTGCCGCAAGCAGACACCACTGACATCCCTCAACGACCCCAACAACACAGCCGTATCCGCGGACCTCACGCTCGGCAGCACAGGCTCGGTCAAGAGCGCCGCCTCCACCAGCGTCAGCCAGGCCGCGGCTGGATCGGCGTCTTCGGCTGTCTACACCGGCGCGGCCTCCAAGTCCGCGACGGCACAGACAGCATCGACCTCCGGCGCGGCCACCGTGATCGCGGCCACCGACTCCACCGGGCAGGAAGGCGGAGCCGGAGGGAACTACGCCTCGACCCTGTCGTCCGCGGGCTCCTGGGGCCAGTCGGGCTCGTCGGGCGACTTCACCTACACCTACAAGGTGGACTCGCCTGAGGCCACGACGTCGCTGGCGCCGGACGCGTCGCTGTCCTACGACTCCGGCAGCGTCGACGGGAAGACGGCGAATACTCAGGCCCAGTCGTCGTGGGTGGGCGATGGATGGACCACCCAGGACTCCTTCGTGGGACAGGAGTTCACGCCCTGTTCCGACTCCCCGGAGGGCAGCGCCGGGTCGGTGACCACACCGGACGAGTGCTACGACGGCCCGATCCTGACGATGTCCCTGAACGGATCGTCGACGTCCATCGTCTACGACAAGGACACGTCCACCTACAAGCTGTCCGACGACAACGGTGCGACGGTCACCAAGGTGACCAGCTCGTCGAACGGATCGGGTACCTACGACACGTCGTACTGGGTGATCACGGAGCGGGATGGCACCAAGTACTACTTCGGCCGCAACGAGCTGCCCGGCTGGGCCTCCGGCGATGACGCGACGAACTCGGTGGACTCCGAGCGCGTGTACTCCGCCCACTCCAGCGACCCCTGCTACAACTCCACGGCCACCAGCAGCTACTGCACCATGGCCTACAAGTGGCACCTGGACTACGTCACCACCCCCACCGGCGACGCGATGGCGTACTACTACAAGCAGGACACCAACTACTACGGCGCGTACAACGGAGCCTCCGAGGTCAAGTACGTGCGCGATTCCTACCTCGTGCACATCGACTACGGCTTCACCACCGCCACCGGCCCCTACGGCACCGTCCCCGACAAGATCGTCTACGGCACCTCGGTCCGCTGCACCTCCACCAGCAGCAACTGCGGCAGTTCGGAGACCTCCTCCAACGCCTCGTACTACCCTGACGTGCCCTACGACTTGGCCTGCGCCTCCGGGGCCACCTGCAGTGCGTACGGGCCGTCGTTCTTCTCTACCGTCCGCTTGAGCTCGATCACTACGCAGCAGTACTCGGTCTCCTCCAGCGCGTATGTGACGGTCGACTCCTACGCGCTGACGCAGACCGAGCCGTCGACAGGTGATGCGACCAGCGCGACGCTGTGGCTCTCCTCGGTCCAGCGCACCGGCTCGGACCTTACTGCGGGCGGCTCGACCTCGTCGATCCAGATGCCGGCGGTGAAGTTCACCGGCTCGGCGCTGGAGAACCGGGTCAGTACTTCCACCTACCCGGGCCTGTTCCGCTACCGCATCACAGCGATCACCAACGAGTTGGGCGGAGTGACCGGGGTCTCCTACACACTGCCGACCGCCTGCTCGACCTCGGCCACACCGTCCTCGAACACCGCCTCATGCCTCCCGGAGTACTGGACGCCCAGCGGTTACATCAGCCCGATGCTGGACTGGTTCAACAAGTACGCGGTCCAGGAAGTCCTGGAGACCGACAGCACCGGCGGCTCGGCAGCCAAGGAGACCGACTACTCCTACAGCGGTGCGGCCTGGCACTACGACGACGACGAGACCACCAAGGCCAAATACCGCACCTACGGGCAGTGGCGCGGCTACCAGCAGGTGACGACCACCACCGGCAACGGCTCCGGCGACGCCCAGACCAAGCAGGTCGACTCCTACTACCAGGGCATGGACGGCGACCGGCTCTCGTCCACCTCGAACCGAAGCGTGTCGCTGACCGACTCCCAGGGCGGCAGCCACACCGACTCCGCCCAACTCAGCGGCCAAATACTGGAGTCCACCTCTTACCTTGGCAACGGCGGAGGCGTCGACCACTCCACGATCACCTCGTACTGGATCTCCGCGGCAACCGCGACCCGCACCCGTTCCGGGCTGCCGGACCTGACCGCCAACGCTACGAGCACCGCCGAGGCATGGACCCGACAGCGGCTGACCGACGGCGGCACCACCAGCTGGCGCTACAACGAGACCGACACCACGTACGACGCGACCCGCTCCGACGACGACTTCGGCCTGCCGACCTACGCCTACACGCACACCGTGCCGGCCAGCACCGCCTACGACCAGTGCACCGCCACCACGTACGCACCGGCCAACACCAGCGCCAACATCGTCGGCCTGGTTTCCGGCACCGAAGTGGACTCGGTCGCCTGCTCCGGCTTCAGCGAGGGATCCGTCAGCTCTGCCCCCGACGGCTTGAACACCCTCGGCGCACCCACCAGCGTCAACCGCCCTGACCAGGTGGTCTCCGCCACCCGGACGCTTTACGACGACACCACCTTCTCCACCGCCTTCCCGCAGGCCGCCGCCCCGACCATGGGCCTGGTCACGATGACCCGCAAGGCCACCGACTACGGTTCGGGCGCCTTCACCTGGCGCACCACCGCGAAGAACACCTACGACAGCACCTACCACCGCCTGTCCAGCACGGCCAACGGCAACGGCAACACCACCACGACCGCCTACACGGTCAACTCCGCCTACCTGACCACCGGACAGACCGTCACCGCACCCACCGTGAGCGGCGTCGCCCACACCACCAGCTCGACCCTGGATCCGGAACGCGGGCTCACACTCACCAGCACTGACGCCAACCACGTGGTGACGACCGTCCAGTACGACGCGCTGGGCCGGGCGACCTCGGTGTGGAAGAACTCGCGCGCCACCACCTCGCTGGCGAACCTCACCTACACCTACACCCTGTCCAGCAGTTCCCTCTCGGGTGTGGTGACCAACACCCTCAACGACAACAGCGGTTACCTCACCTCGGTCAGCATCGAGGACTCCCTCGCCCGCACCCGCCAGACCCAGACCTACACGCCACAGGGCGGCCGTCTGATCGACGACACCCTGTACGACTCGCGCGGCTGGACGGCGAAGAAGAACACCGACTACTGGGACTCCGCCACCACACCGACACTCGGGCTGAAGTCGGTGGCCGACAACCAGGTCGCCGAGCAGGACGTGTTCACCTACGACGGGCTCGGGCGACAGGTCTACGACATCTCCGAGAAGAACGCGGTGATCGTCTCCACCACGACCACGGTCTACAACGGCGACGCCACCACCGTCATCCCGCCCGACGGCGGCGTCACCAAGACCACTCGCACCGACCCGGCCGGCCGCACCAGCGAACTTGACGAGTACACCGCCACACCCACACTGGCCACGCCGCTGAACACCGCCACCGGAATCTTCTACCTCACCGGGGGCACCCGCACCGCGACCACCTACGGGTTCGACGGCCACAACCAGCAGTCCACCACCACCGACGCCAAGAACCAGGTGTGGACCAGCACTTACGACCTGGCCGGCGAAGTGGTCTCCAAGACCGACCCCACCGCCGGCACGACCTCCGCCATGACCTACGACGCGGACCGCAACCTGCTGCAGGCCCAGGACTCCCGCGGCCAGTACGTCTCCTACACCTACGACGCGCTCGACCGTAAGACCGGCCAGTACGCCGCCTCCACCGCCGACCAGACTGCCTACGCTTCCACCAGCTCACCGGGCAACCAGACCGCGGCCTGGGTCTACGACAACTCCAACACCGCGATCTCCGGTATGACCTACCCGGTCGGGCACGTCACCACCGCCACCTCCTACAGCGGCGGCTACGCCTACGTACAGCAGGCCGTGAACTTCAACGTCTTCGGCGAGTCCCTGGGCGAGGAGACCATCATCCCCCCGGGTGCACAGGGCTCGGTCCTCGGCAAGACCTGGAAGATCACCCACACCTACACCAGCGTCAACGGTCTGCTGTGGACCGATGCCTACGCCCTTGGTGGCGGACTGCCGGCCGAGGTCATTACCCACGGCTACAACAACGACGACGAACAAAACGCGCTGGCCACCACTGCCTACAGCTACGTGCAGAGCACGGCTTACAGCGCCTATAACCAGGTCGCCCAGGTCCAGCTCGGCTCCTCCACCTCCTACGCCACCGTCACCGACGGCTACGACGCACGCACCGGGGACCTGACGGACCAGCTCGTCACCCGCTCCACCACCACCCCCGCCACCATCGACGAGACCGCCTACACCTACGACCTCTCCGGCAACATCACCCACCAGACCGAGACCCGCTCCGGCTCCAGCACCACGGCTGAAACCCAGTGCTACACCTACGACACCCTCGACCGCCTCACCACCGCCTGGACCACCGCCTCAACCGCCACCAACACCTGCGACACCACCCCCACCAGCAGTGACCACAGCACCGTCGGAGACGGCATCACCGGCGGAACCTACTGGACCAGCTGGACCTACGACGACATCGGCAACCGGCTCACCCAGACCCAGCACAGCGTCTCCGGCACCGGCAGCGACACCCTCACCACCAGCGGCTGGTCCAGCAGCCAGCCCAACACGATGACCGGCACCACCACCACGGGCGGCTCGACCGGCTCGACCAGCTACGGCTACGACGCCGCCGGAAACACCACCACCCGCGACACCAGCACCGGCGACCAGACCCTCCTCTGGAACAACGCCGAACAGCTGACCAGCGTCTCCAACAGCACTACCGGCACCGCCACCAGCTACATCTACGACGCCGACGGCGACCTCCTGCTGCAGATAGACCCCAGTACCACCACCCTCTATCTCGGCAGCGAACAGATCACCCTCAACGACTCCACCGGCACTGCCACCGGCGTGCGCTACTACAGCGCCCCCGGCGGCACCACCATCGTCCGCACCGGCACCGGCACCAACTACGGCTTCGAACTCGCCTCAGACCAGCACGGAACCAACAGCCTCTACCTCGACTACACCGCCCAGACCCCCACCTGGCGCCAGTTCGACCCCTACGGCAACACCCGCGGCACCACGACTACCTGGGCCGACAACCGCACCTTCCTCAACAAAACCACCGACACCACCACCGGCCTCACCGACATCGGCGCCCGCGAATACGACCCCACACTCGGCCGATTCATCAGCCTCGACCCCGTATTCATCGCCACCAGTCCCCAGGAACTCGGCGGGTACACCTACGCCGGCGATGATCCTGTCGGTGAGAGTGACCCCACCGGCCTGTGCATGGCGGACATCTGCGGTGTCGGCACACCGAAGGGCAACGTGGTAGGCGGTTCCAGCGGCATCATCACCGACGGACCCGTCGACCCCGGATACAACAGCGCAGGCTACTGCCACAATGGCTCTTGCGGCCGGACCCACTACAACACGAGCTGGGGCACATCACACAGCGGTAGCGGAACCGGAAAGGCAACGGTCAAGCGGCCTAAGGGATTCGGTGAGACGATCGCACTAGCCAAGGTCGCTGGCCTAGTCGACATCCTTTCTCACATAAATGAGGTAACGAATCCGGCCTGCGTGGTTTCCTTCGGGGTCTGCAGCGGCGATCCGGACGCGGTTGACAGCTTGATGAGCGATCTTGGTGCGGATACTGATTCACCTACCTATCAGGCATCCGCGAAAAACGGTGAAGAAGCTGGCGCGTGGTTGGCTGGTGGAGAATTCGGCGAGGCAGAGTCAGAGATTCTCGGGTTTGCCTGCAGTTTTGCGCCTTCCACTCCGGTTCTGATGGCGGATGGCAAGACCAAGCCGATCGATAAGATCAAGGCTGGCGATAAAGTCCAGGCGGCCAAACCGAAAACCGGAAAACATGAGGGCGCCCGGACAGTCCAGCACGTGTGGATCAACCACGACCACGATCTGCTCGACCTAACCATCCGCGCCAACGACGGCCGTACCGCGACCTTCCACACCACTTCCAACCACCCGTTCTGGAACGACCGTACCCACACCTGGATCTCCGCAGGTGAACTCCACGCTGGTGATGCCCTCAGCACGCCCGCCAACGGCCACGTCTACGTAGTTTCAACCAAGGTCACACCGGGTGCGGCAAACCGCTGGAACCTCACCGTCCAGCAACTCCACACGTACTATGTGCTGGCGGGCGCCACGCCAGTTCTCGTTCACAATTGTAATCCGGTCAAGGACTTCGACGTGCCGAGCACGCCGGGGGTTTACACTATTCACCTGAGGGGTGGAGAGAAGTATGTTGGAATGTCGACAGCAAATATCCAGGATCGCGTAATAGCTGCGACCAAGCCGTCCCACGCTGTGGGCACTGCTGGTTATTCATGTGCGGATATCTGCAATGTTACCTGGATGTCTCTCCCTGCGGGTGTCAAGTCCGTTCCTGCTAGAAGGTTGGAGCAGACAGTGATGGAGGGATTGAAGGTCCGAGGTATTTCTCTCGTTAATCGACGAGATCCTGAATTTGATGTCACCGGTCTGGGTGGCCCGGAAAACTGGAGATAATGACGTGGGAACGTGGAGTAGCGGTATCCTGGAGAGTGACAGTGCGCAAGACTTCATTGACCAGGTGAGAGGCATGCCTGTCGAGGAACGGTTGGCCTCCGTAGAAGATCTTCTGGCGAAGGTCGCAGCAGACGCATCGGTCATCAACCGAGAATTCCTTCCGGAGGAAGTAGTTGCAGCTGTGGCAATCGTTGCGGCGGCTGCCACCAAATCACGTGACTTCGTGTGGATGAATGACGAGAATTTTCTGGATGCAGTCCATGGCATCCGCCGACAGGGTCAACTCCATAACGTAGCCCTTGCTGCCTTGAGCGAGGTTGCCGATGGAGATGATGCATTCCTGTTGGCGGGATGGAAGGATGATGGCGACCGCGCCGCTGTGGTTCGACAGGTTGACGAAATTAGGGCGGTTCTTTCCGGAGTCTAGGCAATTCAGCCTAATGCTCCAGCAGTGTTTCGCTACCTGGCCTGATCAGGAGGCGTCGCCCGGAGTGTAGTTGGCTGATGGCGTGTCAGGGCAGTCTTGACGCACGAGCCCCTCCGAGGAATGGATTCATCGGCGGTAGTGGTAGCGGTGGGCGACGGCCTGGCGCCTGCATCGCCACTGATTCATTGAGCTTCTTCGAGTTGGCCACCGATCAGGTGACGGTCCATGAAGCGCAACGGGTGAGGCCCCCGGGCTGTTGATCGAGATGTCTGACGTCTCAACCACTCTGCTCGGGGGCCTCGTTGGTCATCTATCCTGCCGCACTCGACCTGCCCCATGCGCTCGTGGAGTGGGTGACGATGCTCATCGTCACCCGTGAGGGTGACCGGCGCTGCAAGCTCCGCCCGTCCCAGCGCGCGATGGTGGCACTGGTGTACCTGCGCGAACACACGACCCTGGCGAAGATCGCTGCCGGGTTCGGGATCAGCGAGTCCACCGCCCACGCCTACACCAGCACGGTCATCCGCCTGCTCGCCGACCGTGCACCGGGCCTGCTGAAAGTCCTGCGCGAAGCCGATGCGGACTTCGTCCTGCTGGACGGCACGCTCGCCGAGTGCGACCGGGTCGGCGACGGACGGGCCGACTATTCCCACAAACACCGCCGGCACGGGGTGAACGTGCAGGTGGTCACCGACCCGGGCGGCCGGCTGCTGTGGCTCTCACCCGCACTGCCGGGCCGATCTCACGACCTGACCGCTGCCCGCACCCACCGGATCATCCGCATCTGCGAGCGCCAGGGCGTCCCCATCCTGGCCGACCTCGCCTACCAGGGCGGCGGCCCCTGGGTGAGCACCGGCATCAAACGCAAGCCCCTGCAGGAACTCACCCTCACCGAGAAGACCCTCAACCGCGCGCTGTCCGCGGCCCGGGCACCGGTCGAACGCGGCGTCGCACGCCTGAAGTCCTGGCAGATCTTCCGCAGATCCCGATGCAGCCCCAACCGCATGACGTCAATCGCCAAAGCCATCCTCACCCTGGAGCGGCAACGCTGAAGAAGCTCAGTGGTGCACCTGGTACGGACAGGAGCACCTCTCGCTCCAGGACATCGCGGACCGCGATGGAACAAGCCTCGCCACCATCCGGCTCGCATTCATCAACAACGGCGTCTGTCTGCGCCCGGCTGGTTCCTACCCGGGCCGTCCGAGGAGAAAGTGACGGCGCCGACGCTGCCGACCAGCTCATGGCCACGTTCCTGAGGCAGGGGCCCGGCATCGTCGTGCGACAGGCTGGAGAGCCGCAGCCGGACGGCTGCGGGTCGCCCGAACTGCGGCCACATGCTCGCCAGGTGTCGGGCTTTCGCCTTCGCCGTCAGGCCATTCGGGTCACTGTGCGCGACGGACGGATCAGACGGTGAGTGGCCGTTCCAGGGGGTGTTGGGCGGGGAGGGATGCGGTGCGGTGTGCGATGTGGCCGAAGGCCATGAGCGTGAAGATGTCGCCGAGGACGGGGATGCGGAAGACGAACGGGCGGGGGCCGATGGAGTCGGAGATCGAGTCGATGCTTCCTTCGCTGTTCTGCCGGGCCATCAGGTAGGTGATGCCGGCGGCGGCCGGTTCGGGGTCCGGCTGGTGGCACAGGGCGATCAGGGCGTAGGCCGTGCTGACCGGGTCGCTGGCCGATCCGGGCTGCTGGCCCCAGCCTCCGTCGGGGTTCTGGGTCCGGAGGATGTGGTCGAGCGCCCGCGTCCGCAGTACGTGCGCGTGGGGCGCGTCGGACGGGGAGACAGCCAGTACGGCACGGAACATGCAGTGGAGCCTGCTGGCGCTCCAGTCCGGCGGGAAGGTGCCGTCCGCGCGCTGCCCTGCGGCGAGGTAGGCCAGGGCGCCGTCGAGGACGGCGGGGTCGCGGGGCGGCCGGCAGGAGAGTGCGTTGATCGCGGCGGCGGTCATGCAGACCTCGGAGGGAGCGCCGCCGACGTATGTCGGGAAGCCTCCGTCGGGGCCGCGGGTGGCGAGCAGTGCCTGGCGTCCGCGTTCGACGGCTTCTTCGTGGGTGGGGTCGTTGTGGGTGTGGAGCAGTTCGAGGACGACCGAGGTGTCGTCGGTGTCGGTCACGTCGGCGATGTCTGTGACCGACCAGCCGCCGTTGGGTTTCTGCCGGTCGACGAGGTTGTCGGCGATGGACTGAATGACGTCGTCCGGCGCGCCGGCGGCCAGGAGTGCCACACCCGCGGTCGCGGTGCACCAGGTGTCCGTGTCGGTAAAGAAGGGGATTCCGCCGTCGCGACGCTGGTGCTGGAGGACTTGGTCCACTCCGTCCCGGACGAGGGTTTCGTGTCCGCCGAGTCGGTGCAGTGCGTGCAGGGCGGACAAGTGCACCAGGAGGTTGCCCTCCCAGATCTCCTTCCGGTTCTGGGTGGACACCAGCAGGTCGATGTCACGGTGTTCGATCCGGTGCCGTGCGCCTGACGCCGTTGCCCAGATGACCTTCACGGCGGTCGTCTGGGTCTCGGCCCAGGGGTGCAGCCCGGCGTTGGAGAAGGCCGTGTGGTCGGGCTCCGCTTCCATGCCGATCTTCGCCCCGCAGGCGATGAGGAAGGTCTCGAAGGTGACGCGTTTGCGCCGGCTGGTGAAGGTGGGTGCCTGTGCGATGTAGGCGTCGAGGTCGACGGACGGGCTGTCGGACGGGCTGCCGCATGCTGCCGCGATCAGTGCCTGGTCGAGAGGTCCGGCCGACGTCCTGCGGCGCTTCAGGTACCCGGAGATCCTCTCCGCCTGGTCGCTCCGGCCGGGGCAGGAGCGCAGGAGTGCCAGCGTGAGTGCGGATTCCAGCACGCGGCTCTGGCAGGGTTCGCGGACTCCTCCGTCGGCTTCGACGCGTTCGATGACGTACGTCTTGAGCCGTTCCATCGTGGTGCGCCAGCCGACAGGGAGCGCACTGCTGGGCCAGGGGGTCTGATGGGCGGGTGTCGGGCGAACGCGCATGGGAGCACCTTTCGGAGGCGGAGGTGGTCGGTCCCGGGCGGGAGAAGGCTGGAGCAGACGGGGGCGCGTGCGGTGCACGGCCGGCCGTGACGGTGTGCCACGCCGTATTACTCCGGCGGGTTGCGGAGGGCTGTCAGCGCGGTCAGTTCGTCGATGCGGTCGATGACCTGCCAGGCGTGCGGGCGCAGGGGGGCGTTGTGCGGGAACGCCATGAGGACGCCGCGCCCCGTGCAGTGGAACATCCGCAGGTCGTACACGCTGTCACCGGCCACCAGCACCCGGCTGGGATGCAGTCGGTGCCGGGTGCAGAAGTCGTGGAGCTGGCGGTGCTTGAGCTCGGCGGCGTCGATCGTGAAGCCGACCGAGGCCAGCGCGTCGGTGTCGTCGAAACCGAGGTGGACGTTGCTGTACCAGTCGGTGACACCCAGGCGCGCTGCCATGGGCTCCACGTAGGTGTTGAACGAGGCGGAGATCAGCCCCACCCGCAGCCCGGCCCGCTGAAAGCCGCGGATCATCGGTGTCACCGAGGGGCGCAGTCTGATCGTGGAGAACACCCTCTCGACGGTGGTACGGCCGACACGGCCGCTGGAGGTCAGCAGGGCCAGCAGGCGCTGGTCGGCGACGGCCTGGCTGATCCGGCCGGACTCGGACTCGCCGATCAGATCGGTCAGCCGCTGCTGTGGGATTCCCAGGGCCGCCAGGAGTTCGGCGGCCGAGTTGTCGAGTGTGAGCGTGTCGTCCACGTCGGCGATCACCGCGTCGAACAGGCGGCGGTGTCCTTCCGGCGGGGCGGGCGGCGGACCGGCCCGATGCGTGACCGTGTCGGGGCAGTTGAGCGGCCCGGTCATGGCCGTACTCGCAGAGCGGTCAGGGCGCGCAGGGGGAACGTCGGCCGGTAGACGGGGGTGGTCTCCGGCGCCGCCGACAGCTTCGGGAAGCGGGTGGCCATCTCTTCCAGCGCGATCCGCAGTTCCGCCCGGGCCAGGGCGGCGCCCACGCAGTAGTGGGTGCCCCGGCCGAACGCCAGATGAGGAGCGGCAGGCCACCGTGCGGGCAGGCACCGGTCCGGGTCCGGGTACCGGCCGGGGTCGTGGTTGCCGGCTCCGTACAGCAGGAGCACCCGGCTGCCCGCGGGAAGCGCACGGCCGGCGACGGTCACCTCCCGCACCGCGGTGCGGTACATCCCGACCACGGGGCAGTCCAGCCGTAACCCCTCTTCGACAAGGTCGGCGATCGGGACGGTGCCGTCGACCAGCGCGGCCCAGCCTCCTGGTGAGCGCAGTTGGGTCCGGACGATGATGGACAGCGCCTGCGCCAGCGTGGTGTGGCCGGTGATGATCAGGGTCGGGATCAACGAGGCCACCTCGTCCGGCGAGAGCCGGTGACCATGAGGGCTCTCGTGCAGCATGGTGCTGATCAGGTCGTCGCGCGGAGCGGACAGCCGCTGCCGCGTCAGCTCCCTGGCGAACCCGCCGAAGGCCCGCAGCCCCGTGGCGTACTCCCGTAGCCGCTCAGGGGTGTGGTCGCGGCCGACCATGAGCTGAACCTTGTGGTCGGACCACCGCAGGCACGCCTCGTGGTGCTCGTCGGGGATGCCGAGGAAACGCAGGATCACCGTCAGCGCGTACGGGAGCGCGAACTCGGTGATCAGGTCGAACTCCGAGGCGGCGGCGAGCGGCCGCAGCAGATCCGCGGCCGCGGCCCTGATGCCGGTTTCCGCGGCCTGCAGCGCCCGCGGGGTGAACCCCGCGTTGATCACGGACCTGACCCTGGTGTGTTCGGGCGGGTCCATCTCGCCCAGCGACGCCGACTCCCCGCTCCAGGTACTCAGGATCTCCCGCACGTCCGGCGGCAGATCCTTCAAGGGCCGGGGTTTGTGATCGCGGGCGGAGAAGTCTTCGTCGTTGCGGAGGATCGCGGCGATGTCGTCGTACGCGGTCACACACCATGCCTGCAACGGGGGAGAGTGGAAGATCCGGCCATGACCGCGGAGCCGGGCCAATGCGCCGTAGAGGTCCTCGCGATCATGGTTCCAGGGATCGAACGCCAGGGGCGGCGCTTCATCATCGGTTGACCATCCTGCCAAGGAACCCTCCGGACAGATGACCTGGGGACGTAGCCCGTCGGATAGAAGATGTGGCCGTGCCGGGCGACGCAGCACCCGGCCGGGACTGGTCGGCCCTGTCAGCGATCCTCACACGGGGCCCGCGGGACATCCCCCTCACGACAACCACCAAACCATACGAAGGGGTGACATTCCCGCCCTCGTCAGCCGTGATGCCCCTCTGCCGGCGAAGGGGCAGAGGGCCGAGGAGCGTCACCGGAGTCAGCAGGTACCTGGACGCGGTCCTGCCGGTGAAGGGAGCCGCGAGCCAGAGGCGGGCCCCGGCCGTAACGCCTTCACCCGACCGACCGCGCCGGGCAGTTGCACCGGCTGACCGACATGGGCCGCGACCGCGGCCACCTGCACCACGTACGCGGTCACCGCGCCCGGCTGGGAGAGGTCAATTCCGGGATCCTCACCACGCAACTGGGACTGCTGCCCTCCTGGATCGAACGCCGCAACACCATCGCCCGCCGGTACTCGGATACCTTCGCCGAACTGCCGGTCGAGACGCCGATGGTCCAGGACGGGTAACCGACGACTGCCATGGCGTAGGTGTGGGCGGTGCAGACGGATATGCCGAGCCCGGTGGCGATCCGCGCGGGCGGGTCGTACCGGCGAGGTGGACCAGGGCGACGAGAGCGCGCTGGTGAGGCGGGAGTCTGCAGCGGCGGTCACCCCTGACCGGGTGACGATGAGCTGGCTACCGTCGATCCGAGCGAGCCGTTACGGGGTCGACTCACCGTGCGGAGCCATGCGCTAAGAGCGTGCTGGCCGGACTGGTCCCGTCTGCCAAGGGGAGTAGGCGCCGTCGCGGCGGGTTTGCCCTGTGCCGGCACAAGGGATGCATCGGCCGTGTTCTCGATGCCTGTGCCCTCGCGCTGGGAATCCCTACGCCGGCAGTTCTCCGCCGACGGCTACGTCGCCCTGCCCGGGCTCACCAGCCCCGCCGTGCTGGCGAAGCTCGGAGAAGAAGCACGCCAACTGGAGGCCGACGCGGTACGGCGGGACTTCCGCATGGAGTGCATGGCGGACAGCCCACGGCACATGACCACGCTCGGCGGACACCGGATCGCCGACGCCTCACCACTCATCACGGGTCTCTACGAGGACCGGGAGCTGATGCGGCTGCTCTCCTCGCTCCTGGGCGAGACGGTCGTCCCCGTCCACGACCCTGTCGAACGGCACGTCCTGAACGTCCTGCACCGCCCCGGCGACACCCACGGCGCGCACACCGACGACTACCCGCTCGCCCTGGTCCTCTTCCTCGAAGCCCCGCCGCACATCGCAGACGGCGGCCTGCTGGAATACCACCCCGGCCGCGAAGACCTCAACGCGCTCGACGCACCCGGCGCCCGGCGCGCACACCACCGGCCGGGTGACGGCTACCTCCTGCGCAGCGACCGCACCGCCCACCGCGTCACCCCGCTCGGGCGTCCAGGGCTGCGGCGCGCCGTATTCAACTTCGCGTACACCACGCCCGACCGCCAGGGCGCGACCACCTCGTCCGCCTCCCTCCTCTACGACTGAGGCCCAGCCCGGGCATCAGTGAGCTTCTTCAGCGTTGCCGCTCCAGGGTGAGGATGGCTTTGGCGATTGACGTCATGCGGTTGGGGCTGCATCGGGATCTGCGGAAGATCTGCCAGGACTTCAGGCGTGCGACGCCGCGTTCGACCGGTGCCCGGGCCGCGGACAGCGCGCGGTTGAGGGTCTTCTCGGTGAGGGTGAGTTCCTGCAGGGGCTTGCGTTTGATGCCGGTGCTCACCCAGGGGCCGCCGCCCTGGTAGGCGAGGTCGGCCAGGATGGGGACGCCCTGGCGCTCGCAGATGCGGATGATCCGGTGGGTGCGGGCAGCGGTCAGGTCGTGAGATCGGCCCGGCAGTGCGGGTGAGAGCCACAGCAGCCGGCCGCCCGGGTCGGTGACCACCTGCACGTTCACCCCGTGCCGGCGGTGTTTGTGGGAATAGTCGGCCCGTCCGTCGCCGACCCGGTCGCACTCGGCGAGCGTGCCGTCCAGCAGGACGAAGTCCGCATCGGCTTCGCGCAGGACTTTCAGCAGGCCCGGTGCACGGTCGGCGAGCAGGCGGATGACCGTGCTGGTGTAGGCGTGGGCGGTGGACTCGCTGATCCCGAACCCGGCAGCGATCTTCGCCAGGGTCGTGTGTTCGTGCAGGTACACCAGTGCCACCATCGCGCGCTGGGACGGGCGGAGCTTGCAGCGCCGGTCACCCTCCCGGGTGACGATGAGCATGGTGACCCACTCCACGAGCGCATGGGGCAGGTCGAGTGCGGCAGGATAGATGACCAACGAGGCCCCCGAGCAGAGTGGTTGAGACGTCAGACATCTCGATCAACAGCTCGGGGGCCTCGCTCGTTGCGGTGCGTGGACTGTCACCTGATCGGTGGCCAACTCGAAGAAGCTCACTGTTCCAGGCGGGTGGCGGTGCGCTGGGTGTGGCGAAACCGTGGCGGGCTCCAGTCGACGAGTGAGTCCGCTGAACTGTGGATCTCAGCACGACGCCATAAGTGGTGCTGATATGCAGTCAGCACGGAGAATATGGCGCGGTTTTTGAGAACCTACAGAAGGTTGTAGGGATTCATCGTCCATGTCTTACGGCGCTCTTGTGACCTGCGACTTCGCGCGGTGTCTCACGGAGTGTCGGCAGTGAGCCGTCTCATTGCGATGTCAATTCTTCGAAGATCTGCCATCGTGAAGGTCAGCCGCGACCGGCAGAGGGTGCCGCACCATGGCACGGCACCCTCTCGGTTCGAGCGGATCAGAGTTGCTGTCCCGCCCAGCAGTTGTTGTCTACGAGGTCCTCCTCATCCGTCGCTGTGGCATTTGAGCTGTGCGTCGATCTGCGTGGCGGTTCTGGCACCGTCGCGGGTCCAGTACTGGCCGTCGGGTATATGGGCGGCTTTGATCTTGCGGATGTTGAACACATCCCCGGTGCCGTCATCGGCTCCGGGGAAGGTGACGGAGATGTCGAGGTTGGTCGGCAAGGTCCTGGGCTGTGTTCCTGGACTCGCCTTCAGGAAATCGTCCGCCTTCCACAAGGTGACCGCACCGCGCCTTCCTTCGGGAGTCTTCGGGCCGCTCGCCCGCCAGAGCAGCTTTTCGGAGTCGCTGTTGTATACCTCGACCGTTCCCACCTTGTCCGTTGGGCAGGTGGGCATCTTGACTGAGATGCGGGAGTCGTCGATCCGTATGCCGGTCAGGATGATCGTGGCCGGGTCGGACATGCTGTAGGCGCCGTACACCCAGGTACCCGCGGCCACGAGGACGGCCAGTACGAGTACCGAGCCCCCCACCGCGAAGGGCCACACGGGTACTCTTCGAGGTTGGCTCAGCATGGATAGCCGCCGTCCGTCCAGTTCGCGCGACGCTCCCACTTGTTGTGGCATGCGTTTCGCCCTGCCCGCATGTATATGTAGGCGAAGCGCCATCCGTATTTCATCCACTGCTTTTTGTGTTTGTTTTCGTGCCGGATCCGGGGTTTGGACGTGTAGTAGCTGTTGTTCCAGGTGAAGTACGTCGTACCGAGCGTGGTTCCTCCGCGGGCGTGGAGACCGTAGCCGCCGGTGCACACGCGCATACCGTAGCGGTACCGGCATCGGTAGCCGAGGTAGCGGGACCCGACGTAGGCCAGGCCGACGCCGACAATGCGCGCCTCCTGGCGGTTGTTCCACCGGTTGGCGGCCCGGTAGAAGCGCTTTCCGTAGTGCCACGCCAGCTTCGCGCCGACGCTGACGTGGAAGCCCCAGAACCTGCCGTCGAGGTCGTAGCGGTTGATCGGGTCGCCGCCGCAGTACTCATAGGCGTTGGCCGAGCCGCCAGGTACGGGGTCGATGGACAGGAAGCGTCCGGTGGCGGGGTCGTAGAGGCGCACGCCCATGAGGGTGGCGCCGGTGACCGTTTCGCTGGAGCGCTGCTTTTCGCCGAGCCAGCCGTAGCGGTTGGCCGTGGTGTCGCCCTGGGGAGTGCCGTACTCGTCGTAGGCGAGTGCGGTCAGGGTCTGGCTGGTGTCCAGGGGGAGTTCCACGGTGACATCGCCGTGGATGTCGGCGAGGATCCGACGTCGATCCGACATCAGACATGAGAATCCGACACGAAATTTGAGACCCTACATGCGTGTCCTCGTGCTGGAAGCAGCCGCAGGAGGCTGCGAACACGTCGATCAGATCGCGGGGCGCTCCGCGGTCGGTGAGGGCCCTGACCTTGGTCCCGAGCACCTTCTCCTTCCAGCCGCACTCCGGCATTTCCGTCACGCGGCTGCCCGGGTGAGGGAGTCGAGCTGGGGGAAGGCGTCCTCCCATACGGTGCGCACGGTGCGGCCGACCAGGGTGCGCAGTACCGGCCACAGCTGGAGAAGTAGGTCGTGGTTGACGTAGTGGGGAAGGCCGTCGCGCAGACCCTCGTGCAGGACGGTGCGGTACAGGCCCATGCGCTGGCGGGGCTTGCCCAGGTCGTATGAGGTCATCCCGGACCAGGCCAGGTGCAGCGATCCCCGATCCCTTGGGACGGGCCGTGCAGCTCGTCCAGAGATTCCGGCAGGCGCCGTCGGAACTTCTCCCGGTACAGCGCGAGGTCGTCGGAGACCTCGCCCGACAGTTCGCTCTGCGCGGGGATGGATTGTTGGTTGTGACGCTCGTTTGACGCTCTGGGCTCCCGCACGCGGGGCAGTGAGCGGATAAATCGCCTCTGACCTGGGCTTTTTCGTGACCCGTCCAGGCCGACATCGTTCCGATGGCGCACCATGTGGAGTGTGTTGCGATCCTTGAGCCGGTGGCAAAGGTGTCCTGACCTGCTGTTTTGTGCGTGTGCGGTATGTGTAGTATGGGCGTTACGGGCGATATCTTGACGCTGAAACGACGCTCGTGACGCTCGTTCTGATGGGGCGTCAGACGCATTGCGTCCCTGGTCAGGCGATGTTACTGCTGTACCGGAACACCTCCGCTCGCGCGGAGCTGACTCCCGCACCGGCCGCGGGCTCGATCACGTCACCGGAACACCTCCGCTCGCGCGGAGGTGTTCCACCGGCGGTGCCCAGGTCGGACGGGTCGGGGCTGTCCGCTCCGCTCTCGCGGAGGTGTTCCGGACGGAGCCACCAGCAAGGTCGTCGTCCTCAAGTCCGCTCCGCTCTCGCGGAGGTGTTCCAGTACGAGAGCAGGCGGTCTCTCGTACTGCCCCGTCCGCTCCGCTCTCGCGGAGGTGTCCCGAACCCGCGCACCGCCGCACAGGCAATCGCGAGTTCCGCTCCGCTTCCGCGGAGGTTTTCCGGAGCCGGTGTCGTCGGGGTGGCGTTTTCAGCGGTCTGCTCTTACGGAGTTCCGGGGCATGCGCCCGCTGTCTGCCGCCGATTCGCGTCCGCTCTGTTCCCGCACGACCCAAAATCGTTGACCGCAGCAATTGCGCGTCGGCGCGTCGCGATCGCGACAGCTGGCTGTTGTTGTTCAGATGGCCGTGGAGGCGTCGGGGTGCCGGCGGGTGGTTCTGACTGATGGCTTCACGGCATCACGTGGGAGTTCTCTGGCTCCGCTTGCTGAACTGGACGGGGACCTGAGTGAGTAGCCCTGGAATCAGCACGACGGTGGTTGAAGTGGGCGCGCGGGTATGCGCGCGATACCGATCCCTTGCGCCATCTTCCATGCATGTCGAGTCCGTGTCATCGGGCACCGCATGCATTGCAGTCGTGCCTGATGAGATGAAGTTCGTACGGACCTGGGTGAGCGGTGTGTTGGGTCCGTTTGGGCTGACGGGGTCGGCGTTTGGACTGTCATCTGTTGGTGGAGTGCCGAAGGGCCGGCTCGCGTTGTTGTGGGGCCGGCCCTTCGGGTTCATTGCGGTGGGTGTGTCAGGTGTAGTAGCCGCTGGAGTCGATGACGAGGTCGGTGGTGCCGGTGCTGTCGTTGTAGAGGGTGATGGATCCGCTGGTGTCGGTGAGGGTGGGGGTGAGGGTGAGGTTGGCGAGGGTGTCGCCGGTGCCCCAGTTGATGTTGCTGGTGGCGGGTTTGCCGGTGCTGGTGGGGTAGACGGTGGCGTTGCCGCCGGCTGTGGGGCCGGTGATGGTGATCATGGCGGCGATGGTGGGTGTGGTTGCCGTGGTGACGTGCTGGGTGGTGCTGCTGTTGAGGGTGTAGGTGCTGTTGGCGGCGACGGGGCTGGTGGATCCGCCGATGCCGCTGCGGGTGTCGACGAGGCGGGTGGGGTTGATGGTGTGGAATTTCTGGCCGGTGGTGCTGGTGGTGTAGTAGCCGGAGATGTCGGCGAGGACGGCGCAGTTCCTTGCCATGAGTGCAGAGTGGACTGTCAGCGTCTTTGAGTTGCCGCCTTTTGTTGGTGCGGGTGAGCTTTGTAATGGGGCGCCTTGTGGTCGGTCAGGAGCCATAAGGTGGGCGAGTGGCAATCCACTTGATGGCGGAGGTTAGCGATCTTTCGGATCTGTGACTCGGAAAGCGCGGTGGGTTGGCTCCAATTGCGGCGGCAGATCGTGTGCCGGATTCTTCTGCTGGAGCCACCTGCCAAGCAGTGGATCAGATCGGGTGCTTAGAAGGCGCCTGCTCTGTCGCGGTGGCGGCAGTCGAGGGCCGCGTTCTGGTGTAGGAGGAGATTGGCAGTCGGTGAGCCGTCGACGTGGTGGAGTTCCGCTTCAACGTTCAGTTTTCGCCGACCCTCTGTGCCCTCTTTGGGGACCGGCCCGGCGGGTCTCCTGCGCGTGACTTGCTGCTGTGATCAGAAACGTCCCTCGGATGCGAGCGGAGACTGGGCGCCCTCGGCAGGTGCGAACCTGCTGGCAAGTGCTCGGGGGGCGCCTGTTGTATCCGTCACGTGGGCATCCCTGTTGGTGGCTATGCCCGATGTCCATAACACGGGATCGCCGGTTGGCCAAACCGGCGCTTCTCCTGATCATTGTCTGCGTTCGTTGACGGACATTGCGATCTCCTTGTCTGCGGTGGGGCATCTTCAGCGCGTCGCTGGTGAGGTCAGCTCCTGCCAGACGATGTCTGCCTGCCTGCCTGCCTGCCTGCGTGCGCGCGGGAGTGAGGGAGAAAGCGCCTGGCCGGTCTGGGGACCAGAGCTGGGGACCAGTGCATGGTGCACGCGGTGGCCTCGCGGTGTCGGTGTTGATGAAGAGCATGCAAGTGATGAATCGGCGTCCTTCAAAGATTGGACGAGGCGCCGTTCTGGTGCCTGGAAGGGGTAGCGCTGTTGCGGGGTTCGCGTTGTCGAGGAGCAGAGTCGGGGGGACTTGTGGGTATCGAGCTGTCGTTGGCTGACGTTCCGCTCGGGCCGTTCGAGGGCTCGTTGGTCACTGTGTATTCGGCCAGGAGCAAGGCGGCCAATCTGCACGTGTCGAGGCGATGCGGACAGTTGCGCACGTCCGATGTGAGGACTACCGACGTGCCGCTGGAGACGGCGATGTTGCGGCGGCTGTGTTCGCGATGCGCGGCATGGGGTGTCTGGGGCCGGCCGGGTACCGGGCTGGGTATGTTCTTCGGGGCTCTTGGCGGAACGGGGTTGTTGTACCAGTTGCAGTCCTACGTGAAGCCGGACGAGGAGGAACACTGGTCCGACCGCGAGGCACGGGAAGCCGCCGAACTCCTTCGCACTGAACAGGATGTCGACCCCGATGATGACGAGGAGGAGGTGGAAGGCGGCATATCGCGGTGGGAGGCACGTGAGGATGCAGAGGAGCTGCGCGGTCTGATCTTTGCCCACTGGCGCGGCGCGGGACGGAGTCTGCATCGGGCACAGGCCACCCTTGCTCACTTTCCATGGCTGGAGGAGTGGGCGAAGCCGTCACTGACGGTCAAGACGCGGTACCTGGAGCCGCTTCGGTCTCAGGCGGCGCGGTTTGTAGACCCGGAGGAGCTTGTCGTGGCTGCTGCCGCAACGGCACTCCCTGTGCCCGAGCTTCCGCACGCGGATCCAGCTTTCGCGGTGCTCGGCGGCAACAGCCGGGTGTCCAGGGCACTGGTGGACCTGTGGCACCGGTGGCAGAGCGCGGCCGAGCGGCCCTGGGAAGGTCCGGGGACGCGTGCATACCTCTCGTACGACATCGTGCGAGGCATTCGCAGCAATCGGAAGGGCTACGACGAGGCCCGAGCCGAGGCAGCGCGCCTGATCGCCTCCTGGGAGGAACAGGCCCAGGCGGCAGCGACGCCGGCCGACCGGGCACCGAGATGCCGGCTGACGACACAGATGCCGGAAGCATCCGACGCCATGCCGCGTCACGGTGCCCGGGATTTCCTGGACGGGCTGGATACGTGGACGCTCGGTGTGCTGCTCACGTGGACCGTTGATGCCGACTGGGGGAGCGGCGTCCTCACCCTGGAAGTGCCTGATCTCGTCGCCGAACGGCTACTGAGCCCGGTGAGCAGCCTTCCGTGCAGTCCAGCCGCCGCGGCGCCGGATCTGCCCGAACCTGACCGCAGTTCGGGAAGGCAGCCGGGCATCGTCCGGCCGGGTGTCTTCGATGACACCCCGGTCTTCGACCGGCGTCCGGTCACCCTCGATCACATCCGTGCGCTGCACACACTTGGGCCCGCTGCCGACGAGCTCTACCTTGTCTTCTCTGCGAGCGGGGGAGCGGAAGTACTGCCTCCGGACAGCATCGAGAAGCGGCTGGCCAAGGGGTGGCTGGGCGTCCTCATCGCAGGGGCCCGTGACCTGCCCGGAAGCGTGCTCGGCCTGCAGGAGCTGGAACAGAGTCCCGAGCCGGAAGCGCGTGAGGCCCAGCTGCCCGGTCGCGGCCAGGACGTCCACGATCCGAATTTCGGCGAAGGACTGGGTCTCGCCGAGGGCACACGCCGGACCCTCCGCCAGACGTATGCCACCGAAGACCGGAACCTGAATCTTCGCCTGCTCGCCCTGGCGCGCGGCGCGCACGACCTACGAAGCCTGGACGCCGGACAGCCTGGCGGGCTGCCAGTGGCCGTATGGCACGGCCTGCTCACCGAGGACCGCCTCAGCCTCGCACCTTTCCGGCAGCCCGGCAGCGACCGTTGGCGAAGCGGCAGCGGCCTCCCTCTGGGACCCTTGGCCGCAGTCCAGCTCTACACCACCAACGCCAGCCCTCTGATCGAGGGCAAGGGCCACTCGCCGCTGTGCCGGCACGCACACGAACGCGCGGTCGTGGCCGGCGACGACCTCCTCACGGTCGCCGACCTCATGGCGCGCACCGACTTCGACTGGTGCAGCAAGTGCGGCGGCTACGCCATGCGCAGGCTCACCGACACCCAACTGTCCTACTACCGTGCAGCTCACCAACTGCACGGTATGAAAGGGCGACTCGACGGCGGGAGCGGAATTCCCGACACCGAGATCTCCACGGTGATCGCTCGCCTGGACGAACTGGCGGCCTGGCACGCGGATGATGAAGCAGAGTGGTGCGGCAGTGATTCCTGGCAATGGCAGAACACCATCCGCGAGCTCAGGCGGCGAGTCGCGAGATCTCACACCGTGACCGCCCCTGGCGAACCCGCCTCCTGACCAGGCGACGGTCCTCGGACGTGCGTCGCGGATGCCCCGTCGGCGATGACACAAGCGTCTCCTCCAACTCGGAAGATTTCAAGTCCAGTGAGACGGTCGTGACGCTATGAGGTTTGTGGTGCGGACTCTCTGCGTTTGGCCGGGTCGTTGATCCATGCCTGCTGAGGTATCCGGGGTGGTCGGGGGCGGCGGCCGAAGCGTTCGGGGTGGCAGGCGTAGGCCTCGGCGAGGGTGACGGCACGCTGGTCGCGGACCTCCTCGGCGGTGCCGAAATGCACGCTGGCCGGTGTGTGCCAGCCGATGCCCGAATGCCGGTGCTCGTGGTTGTAGTACGCGATGAACGCCTCGAACCACTCACGGGCATGGGCCAGCGAGTCGAACCGTTCGGGGTAGTCGGACATGTACTTCGTGGTCTTGAAGTGGGCCTCGCTGTAGGGGTTGTCGTTGGAGGTCTTCGGCCGCGAGTGCGACCGGGTGACGCCGAGGTCGATCAGCATCTGGGAGACCTTCTTGCTCGTCATCGAGGTGCCGCGGTCCGCGTGGACGGTCTCGGGCACGATGCCGTTGCGTGTGATGGTCTCGCGGATCAACTCCTCGGCCCGCAGCGCTGATTCGGCCCGCTCGACGGTGTGGCCGACGACGTAGCGGCTGAAGATGTCGATGATGACGTAGGCGTGATACCAGATGCCCTTGGCCGGTCCGGCCGCCTTGGTGATGTCCCAGGTGAACACCTGCGAGGGCCCGGTGGCGACCAGCTCGGGCACCGTCTTCGCCGGGTGGGTGGCCTGGCGGCGGCGCTCGCCGGACTGCCCCTTCTCGCGCAGGATCCGGTACATCGTGGAGACGGAACAGTGGTAACGCCCGGCATCCAGCTCGCGGGCCCAGATCTGCGCGGGCGGCATCTCGGCGTACTCGTCGCTGTTCATCATCTCCAGGACCGCCGCCCGCTCATCGGGTGTGAGGGATGAGGGCTGGACCTGCGGTTTTCTGGGTTTTCGCTCGGTCGGGGGCCGCAGCCGGCGGTAGTGGGTGGCCCGGGAGCGGCCGGTCAGCCGGCACGCGGCCGTGATGCCCAGTTCGCCCTGGACACCGGTGAACGCGTCGTCGAGCACCGGTTCGGCGGCAGCGTTCAGTCCGCGCTCTCGGAGATCATTTCCAAGAGCGCGGAAGCTTTTCCCATGACTTCCAACGCGGCCTTGTTCCGGGCCAGTTCCTTCTCCAGCCGTTCTACCTGGCGGCGCAGTTTCTCGTTCTCCGCCTCGGCGGCAGGCTTCTTCGGCCTCGCCGGACTGGTGCGCTGGTCGACCAGCTTCTCCAGGGCCCCGGCATCCCGCGCGGCCCGCCATTCCTTGACGTGCGAGTGGTACAGGCGCTCGCGGCGCAGGACTGCGCCCTTCTCGTTCTTCGGGGCGGCGTCGTACTCGGCCACGATCCGCAGCTTGTACTCGGGGCTGAAAGTGCGGCGCTTCGGCCGGGGCGCCGGGTCGGATCCGGCGGGCGTGGTGCTGGTCATGAGGGGGTGGTTCTCCTGTCGTGCCCTCTCAGGCTAACCCGACAAAGCGGGATGTCTCACCCAAGGCTGACAGAGAGGGACTGGGCCGAAAGCTCGGCGAGGTTGACTTGGGGACCAGCTCTGGGGACCAATGGTCGCTGCATGGATCTGCCTTTCGGCGGTGGCGGAGACCAGAGGAAAGAGGGAATGCGCCCCAGCGGCCGACCTCCTGACCGACAGCAGCCCTTGGGCCTCCTCGTCAGGGTGGGCGCCTTTCTTCGCTGGAGGTCGCCGATCCGCTCCTCATGAAGTTGAGCCGTCGTCGAGAGGCTTACGGAGTGCAGGTGCCTGAGCCGATGAACTGGCGTGTTCCGGTGTAGGGGTCGAAGACGGCGACGGCCCAGTGGGTGTAGTTCCAGGTTTTGTTGCTCTTGAACTCGGCGGTGAGTTTGCCGCAGAGGGCCTTCTCGGCGGCACCTTTGAGGTTGGACTGCGAAGCGCGGCTGGCGAATCGGCTGTTGGGGTCGTCGGTCCATACGTACGCCGCTTTTTCGACAGGGTCGAAGCCGAGGTTGATGCCGTCGTTGACGGTGAGGGCGTCCTCGTTCGTCGTGGTGGTGTCGGTGTTCCAGGTGGCAACGATGGCTTTGACCGTGGCGTCGGCGATGCGGATCTCCGCCTTGTCGCTGCTGGGAATCTCAGCCGTGGCCATGCCGGATTCGTCTCCGTACCACTGGCCGGCTACCTCTGTGAAGCATCCGGTGGTGGCCTCTCCGAAGCCGATAGCTGCTGCATCGAGGTCTCCGTCGGATGTCTTCCAGTTGATGGAGAAGCGGCCGTAGGGCCAGGTGCTCGGATCGTTCTTGAGGTGGTGCGCCAGGGTGGAGCAGGCCGCCATCTCCCCGGCCCTGCGGAACACGTCCTGATAGGTGTCGGGCAATTGCGGCACTGGCCCACCGGTCACCATGACCGTCTGGGCCCGCTGGTTGAATGTGATGGTGGGTTTCATGAAGTCCATGTCCTTGGTCGCCAGCATGGACGTCATCCGGTCGCGGATCGCCGTCTCGGCGTCCCGCTCCTCGGTGGTGTTGGCGGTGGTGCTCGATCTCCATTCGTCGGCAGATGGCTGGGCCTCGTCGGCGGCACGGGTGTAGGCAGGGGTGGGCACCCCAGCTAGCGGATCCGTCGGGATCCTGATCGTGCGTGGATCGACCGCAGGCGCGGTGACGGTTTCGCCAGGGGCGCCGGAAGCCGCGCCTGCGGAAGCAGCGAGTGCGGAGGGTCTCCCTGAGGACGGCGCCGAAGTGGCGGTGCGCTCGGGCGTGATATCCACGTCCGCCCGGTCGCTCCTGCTGTAGAGAGTGACGATGCCGCCTGTGATGGCAGCGCCGACTGTCACCGTTGCGACGGCGGTGATGAGCGCCCGCCTACGGATGGGAGCAGCGGTCAAGTGCCAGGCAGGATCTTCCACGCTGGGCAGGTTCCACTCGGTGGTGAGGCAGTCGCTGATGTGCGTGGGTTCCGCTCTGGCGTCGGCGCCGAGGACCTGGGTTGCCTGGTCGGCCAGCAGTCGCGCACATTCCTCTGCTGCCGCGTCGGCGATGATGCGCTCGGCAGGGCTTTTCGCGAGCGCCTTCATCAGGGGCTCGTGCAGTTCGTCGGGAAGGCCGTCGAGATCGGGTTCCTCGGACATGACCCGGTAGGCGACAACGTCAGGAGCTCCAGTGCCGAAGGGCAAGCGTCCCGTGGCGGCGTAGGCGACCAGCGCGCCCCAGGCGAACATGTCGCCCTCGGGGCCAGCGGAACCTGTTCGGTACTGCTCGGGGCTGATCCAACCAGGGGTGCCGGTCACGACACCGGTTCGGGTCACGGAGGTGCCGTCAGAGGCATGAGCGATGCCGAAGTCCAGGACACGGGGGCCGGCCGGGGTGAGGATGACGTTCTGGGGTTTCACGTCCCGGTGGACGACGCCGGCAGTGTGGATGGCGGCGAGGGCCTGGGCGGTACCAGTGGCAAAGGCGTAGAGGGTGCCGCCGGTGAGTACGCCGTGGCTGGCGAGATGCTGATCGAGGGTGAGCCCGGGGGCGTAGGCGCTGGCCAGCCAGGGATTCTCGGCATCCGGGTCTGCTGCGAGAAGAGGTATGAGGCACGGCCCCTGCACTCGGGCTGACAGCTGGACCTCTCGGCGAAAGCGGGCCCGGAACTCGGGGTCCTCGGCCTGCGCGGGGTGAATCACCTTCACCGCGACACGCTGGCCGGCCGGATCGAGACCGGCGTGAACGGTACCCATGCCGCCCGTGCCGAGACGGCCGACGATCCGGTAGGGGCCGACCTGCTTCGGGTCACCAGAGCGGGCAGGCTGGACCCGCGTCTCTGCGCGAGCGATGCTCACAGGGTGTTCGTTCCTCTTCTGCGATGGAGCGCCATGAGACTGGACGCACGCCCGTGAACGGAGCCCCCAGCCTTAGGAACGGGATCGTATCGGCAGACTGCCGCAGCGAGTCGGGCAGTTCGCAGCTTCGTTGTCGCGAGGACGCTCCACGGAGTGGCCTGGCGACAGAGCTATGACATGCGGGTGGGGACCAGTTGGGGACCACACGGTGTGCGCGATGGCGCACGGCGGAGCCTTGGACGCACAAATCGCATCCAGATTAAGCCTGTTATATCCAGAAAATGCCCCCGACCCTCACTCCTGGGGGTCAAGGGGTCGCAGGTTCAAATCCTGTCGTCCCGACGGTGTGAAGGGTCTTCGCAGGCGAGAGCTTGCGGGGGCCCTTTTCGTATGGGGCGTTTCTCGTCTCCGGGGTTGAGTGCGCCGCCTGCCGCGCGGGCCGCGCCCACCAGCGCGGCGTCCCCCGCGGAGCCGGCGGGTCTGATCGCACGAACTCCGGGAGGCGGCGGATCCGTGCGGGCACCCGGGTCGTCCGGTGTCCAGCCCGCGGCCGCGAGACCGGTGGACAGGGCGGGGGCGACCAGGTCCCAGGAGCGGGCGATGGAGCCTCCGACGACCAGGGCGGTCGCGCCGAAGTCCAGCATGCGCGGGCCCACCGCGACGCCCAGGGTCGTGAAGACGTCGTCCAGCACCCGCCGGGCCCGCCCTTCCCCCGCTCCGGCCCGTCCGGCGATGTCGTGGACATCGGCGGCGGGGTCGCCGTAGCGGGCGAGGATCGCCCTGCGGGAGACCGTGTCCTCCAGCGGTCGGCCGTCGATCTCGGTGAGGTCCATCCGGCCCTCGGGCGGTATGCCGGGACCGGTGTCGCGGATGCGGCCGTCGGCGAGGAACGCCGAGCCGACACCGGTGCCGAGCGTGATGCCCACGGCGCGGCGGTGTCCGTGGACGGCGCCCGTGGACCACTCGCCGGTCAGGAAGGCGTGGGCGTCGTTGAGGAACACGATGTCGCCGGGGCGCTGTCGTAGTCCGTGGAGGAGTGCCGCTCGCATGTCCGTCCCGTACAGGGACTCGAACTTGCCCACGCCCCTGAAGAGGGCGATCCCCCTTGCGTAGTCGAACGGTCCGGGCACCGCCACGCCCCACCGCGCGCCAGGAGGTACCGGCAGCCCGTCGGCGCAGTCGCGTACGCGGCCGAGTATGGCTTCGGCGTCGCCGTCCGCGTCGAGTGGCTCGCGCGTACGGCTGGAGACGCGGCCGTCGCGCGGGTCGACGAGCGCCGCGGTGACGTGCGTACCGCCGATCTCCAGGACAGGGATCAACGGACCAGCGCCTTCACGACGCGCACCGGGCCGTCGACTGCTGCCCGCAGGGTGTAGCGGCCTACCGCGGCCGGCACGGTGAGCGTCTCCGCGTAGGCCAGTTCGTGCCGGTCTCCGGCCGCCGTGTGCACCGTGACGCCTTCACCTTCGACCACGTTCAGGATGTGGAACCGTCCCTGCGTGTCGTCGTCGGCCTCGGCCCCGGCGTCGAGCACGAACCTCCTGACCTCGTAGAACATCTCGGGCAGCGCGCCGATGACCTCCTCGCGCCAGCCGGTGCCCTCGCGCAGGGTGCGCGGCTTCTGGACCAGGTCACGGGCGACGGCCTCCCCGCGGCGTCCGGTCTCCAGGTTGGCGAACCCGTGCTCGTAGGGGAGGGGGCGCGGGTTGCCGTCGGTGCCGGGCCGCAGCCAGTCGTAGAACCTCAGGCTGTACAGGTAGGGGGTGGCGCTGATCTCCAGCACGAGGTTGCCCGCGCCGCTCGCGTGCGGGGTGCCCGCCGGGATCATGAACAACTGGCCCTGTTCCGCGGGGAAGGCGAGGACGTGGTCCTCGGGGTCCATGGGTACTCCGTCGGTGATGGACCGTTCCACCTCCTTGCGGAAGACGTCCACGTCGGCGTCCTCGCGCAGGCCGAGGAACACCTTGGTGTCGGTGCTGCCGAGGGTGAGGTAGTACGTCTCGTGCTGGGTGTACGCCCAGCCGAAACGCTCGCGCATGTACGGCTCCTTCGGGTGGCAGTGCACGGAGAGGCTGCCGCCGCCGACGGTGTCCAGGTAGTCGAAGCGGATCGGGAAGGACGTGCCGAAGCGGGCGTGTGCCTCTGCCCCCAGCACGCTCAACGGTTCGAGTACGCACAGGAGTTGGAACGGCACCTCGGCCTGGGCCTGCGGTCCGGTGCCGATGAGGATGCCGGCCTCGGGCGCGATCAGTTCGTAACCGAGCGCGGTGTTGCGGGAGTCGGGGTTGAAGCCGAGCTCGCGCTGGGCCCAATGACCGCCCCAGGGAGTGGAGTTGAAGTACGGGCGGGTGCGGACGGGCTGGTGGGCCAGGGCGGCGTACGTGGCGCGCAGGCCCGCTCCGTCGATCCACGCCGGGTGGTCGGGGTGCTGGACGTCGAGCCAGGCGTCGAGGCGGGGTGCGAGTGTGTCGCGGTGCCGGTCGAGCATCGGCCAGTCGATGTAGAAGAGGCGTCTGAAGTCGGGCTTCTCGTCCGGCAGTCCGAGGTTGGAGCCCTGCTCGCCCGCTCCGACGGCGGCCTCCGCGTAGCGCTTGGGTACGTCGGCGTACCAGAGCAGGTCGTGCTCGACGAGGGCGGCGCCGGGGCCGTAGACGAGGAGCAGGCCTGTCTGTGGTGGTGTGGGGACCGGGAGGGTCTCGAAGAGGTCGTCGAGGGGGTTGTCGGCGAGTTTGCGGAAGTACGGGTCGTCGGCGTCTGCCAGGTGTTCGGTACGGCTTCTGACGCGTGCCGGGGGTGCGTAGTGGCTCCGGATGTCGAGCAGGGTGACGGGGGTGCCGCGGTCGGTCAGTTCGTGTGCGAGGCGATCGGCGAGGAGGGGCCAGTCGACGGACGGGGGGCCGTCGATGGCCAATACCGTTGGGCCGGTGGGGAGTTGGGAGGCGACCGCCTGCCAACCGGCGTGGAGGACGGTCTGGGGGGCGGGGGCGTAGCGCGGATCGAGCCGGTACACGGGGTTTCCTTTCGCGGACAGGGCGCCGCTCATTCCTTGCTCGATCCGGCGAGCATCCCGGACACCAGCGTGCGCTGCGAGAAGAGGAAGAGCACCAGCACGGGCAGGATGGCGATGACGATGGCCAGGGCGAGTTCCGGGATGGTGATGTTCAGGCCGGCTCCGGCGACCGGATTGAACGACGGTGTGGAGGTGAGGAGTTGGTTCAGGCCCACCTGGACGGGGAACTGCTCGCTGTTCGGCAGGACGAGGTAGGGCAGAAAGAAGTTGTTCCAGTTGCCCACGAAGCTGAAGAACGCGACCAGTCCGATCACCGGCTTGGCGAGCGGGAGCGCGATGCGTGCGAAGAGCTGCCACTCGGTGCAGCCGTCGATGCGCGCGGCGGACAGCAGGTCCCTGGGGAGGCTGCTCCCGAAGTAGATGTAGACCAGGTACACGCCGAACGGATAGAAGGAGAAGGGGAGTATCAACGACCAGACGGTGCCGATGAGATGGAAGCGGTTGAGCTCCAGGAAGATCGGCAGCACCAGGGTGGCCTGCGGCATGATCATGGTGACCAGGGTGATCACGAGGAGTGTCTTGCGGCCCCGGAACTTCGTCAGCGCCAGCGCGTAGCCGGCCGGGACGCTGACGGCCAGCGTCAGGACGAGTGAACCGCCCGAGTAGATGGCCGAGTTGAGCAGCCACCTCGTCATGGCGCCGTCCTGGAAGGCGAACAAGTGCCGCCAGGCCGTGCCTATTTGATGGAACGAGCCGAAGGAGAGCGGGTTGTCCCGCACCACTTCGCCGGCGGTCTTCGACGGTGCCAGCAGCAGCCAGATCACCGGCAGGACGAAGAACACCAGGAGAAAGGCCAGGAGGAGTCCAACTACCAGGAAGGGGAGGCTCTTTGACGGGCGGACGCGTCGCCTCATGGCCGTCAGGGAGAGAGTCGTCTGTGTCATTTCTCGTCCAACGTGAACAGGTTCGAGCGGGCGACCAGGAGACCGGCGGCGAGGAGGCCCACGGCGAGGAGGACGACGGAGATGGCGGCGGCGCCGTTGAAGTCGCCCTGCTGGAAGGCGTAGACGTACGCCAGTTGGTTCGGTGACCAGGTGGGACTCACCCTGCCGAGGCTGGCGGTCTGGAGGAGTTGGGGCTCCACGAACAGCTGGGTGCCCGTCGCGAAGGCCATGATCGCCATGTAGACGATCCACTGCCGGATCATCGGGATCTGGATGTGCCAGGCGGTGCGCCACGGACCCGCGCCGTCCATGCGGGCCGCTTCCAGCACCTCGTCGGGGATGTTGTTCAATGCCCCGTACATCACGACCATCCAGCCTCCTGCACCGGTCCAAAAGGCGATCAGCATGAGGATCAGCGGCAGGTTGCCGGGCGCCAGGACCTCGGCGAACGTCTTGAACCCCAGGGCGGTGAGCAGCCGTGACACCGGGCTGACATCGGGGTCCAGCATGAACAGCCAGACCAGCACGCTCGCCACTCCGGCGAGGGCGCCGGGGATGTAGTAGAGGAAGCGGAAGAGCGCCGAGGTGCCCGGACGCACCCGGCTGCGCAGGATCACGGCGGTCAGCACGACCACGACGACGAGCGTCACCAGCCACATGACCAGATAGATCAGCATGTGGGTGAAGGCCGGGGCGAAGCGGTAGTCCTGGACGACCTTCGTGAACTGGTTGAGCCCGGTGAACTGGCCCCGGTCGTTGGTGAGCGACAGGTAGAACGCGTACCCGGTGGGGAAGACGCCGAACGCGAGCAGCAGCACCGCGTACCCGGCGACGAAGAAGTAGCCCGCGCGACCGCGGCCCGTGCGCCGCGGTACGGTGCCGCGGCGCACGGGGGAGACGGTGACGCGCTCGGTCTCCAGCAAGGTCACTGACCGACCACCTTGTAGCCCTGGGTCTTCGCCTCGCCGGCTATCTCCTTCTGCCAGGCCGGCAGCGTCTCGGTCAGGCTCTTTCCGGCGGTCAGCGCCGGGAGGACGACGCTGGACCAGGCGGTGGAGTCCGAGAACCTGGTGTTCGACCAGCCGGTCCACACCTCGTTCGCGGCCTGCTCGAACGCCCCGCTCACGTCATTCGCGAAGTAGTCCTTGTTCGCCGGGTTGGCCAGCCATGCCTTCGCGGCCTGCGTGTACGCCGGGTAGGTGGGCGCGGTGGCCTGGTTCGCGTCGGAGGTGGTCAGCCAAGTCACCAGGTCCGAGGACGCCTTGAGGTTGGCGCTGTGCGAGGACACCATCCACACACCGCCGCCGACGTTGCCCGTGGCCGCCGTGCTCTCGCCCTTCCAGGTCAGCGGGGCCGCCGCGGCGATCTGCTTGGCCGGAGTCTTGAAGCCGGCCTTGAAGAGGTACTGGCCGTACCAGGAGGGGCCGTAGGCCATCAGTACCTTGCCGCCGCTGTTCTTGGCGAAGCCCTGGCTGAAGAAGCCCTGCGTGGCGACGGCCTTGGCGCTGATCAGGTGGTCCAACAGGGTCGCCATCCGGGTGCACTTCGGGTCCTGGAGGTCGGTGCGCAGGGTGTCCGGCTTCGTCAGGCTGAACGCCGGGCACTGGCCCGACCAGAAGTACGACTCATGGGAGTTGGTGTCACCGACCGAGCCGACGAGGTAGCCGGGGTGCTCCTTGGCGACCTTCGTGCCGAGGGCCTCGTAGTCCTCCCATGTGGTGGGGACCTGGTAACCCCACTTGTCCATGAGGGACTTGTTGTACCAGAGGACGACCTGCGCGATGTCGTTGCGCATGCAGTAGGTGTGGCCGTTGAACTGACAGGGCGTCAGGGACCCCTTGGCGAAGCCGTCGAGCGTGCTCTGCGGGACGAGCTTGTCGTCCAGGGGCGCGGCGAACGGCTGTGCGCCCGGCTTGGTGGCCTCCGACGCCCAGGTCACGTCGGTGGGCGAGCCGAACACCACGTCCGGCCAGCCACTGCCGGTCCGGTCGAACAGCTGCACCTTCGACTGGAGGTACGTCGATCCGTCGGCCCCGCCGTCGTACGTGACGATCTTCATCTTCACGTCCGGGTGCGACTTCTGGTACGCCTGCACTGACGGCAGCCGGGTCGAGTCGGCCCACACCGTGATCTGTGAACTCGCCTTCTGCGCAACGGGCTTGAACGCCGACTGCTGGGAGGCGGAAGGGGTGGTGTCGGCGCTGGCGCAGCCGGCCAGGGCGGCCGCGGTGGCCAGGGACAGCGTGACGGCAGCCGCGCGGAGCAGCGAGTGACGCCGGCCGGTTCTCGGAGATCGGGAAGACTCCATCGTCTTGCCTTGCCTTTCTGTTCTTGCGCCGCTCAGCGCGGTTGCTCGACGAACGGCAGGAGTTGGCTGCCGTAGCCGAAATCGAGGGGGAGGGCTATGCCGGGCCCCGTGGGGGCGTGCACCAGGCCCTGGTCGTCCACGTGGCGCTCCCGGACGACGTTCACCGAGGTCACCAGGGACTCGTAGTAAGTGGTGTTGGAGATGGCCATGCACAGGTGGTGGTTGGGGATGTCCGAACCGTGCACCTCGGCGCGCAGCCGGTAGGCGTCGGCGAGATGCGCGGTGCGCATGGCGCCGGTGATGCCGCCCCGGAGGGTGGTGCCGGCCCGGACACCGAAGGTGGCGGCACCGGAGCGGATGAAGTCCGCCGCGTTCATGTGCGCACCGTCGGAGGTCTCGGCCACCAGAAGCGGTACGTCCACGACCTCGGCCAGCTTCTGGTACGCGGAGATGCTGAACTCCCGCATCGGCTCCTCGTACCAGAGGTAGTCGGCCTCGGAGAGCGCCCGCCCCAGCCGGATCGCGTCGGGCAGGTCGAAGCCCGCCGAACCGTCGTACATCAGCGGGACGTCGGGACCGACGTGCTCGCGCAGGGCCAGGCACAGTTCCGCGTCACGGCGGGCGTCGCCCCAGGCGTGCAGCTTGATGCCCCGGTAGCCCAACTCCAGGCACTGGTCCGCCACATCGAGGAACTCCGCGATGCCGGCGAACGTCGAGGTGGAGGCGTAGGCGGGGATGGCGTCCCGGAATCCGCCGAGCAGGCGCCAGACCGGTTCGCCGTGGTAGCGGCCGGCCAGGTCCCACAGGGCGATGTCGATCAACCCCAGGGCGGGGAGCGGGAGTTCGTGGATACGGTCCAGCTCCCACACCCGGTGCCACAGCCACTCCCGCTGGAACGGGTCGGCTCCGACCAGCTCCGGGCGGAAGACCCGGTCCACCAGGTCCCGCAGCATGGAGTGGGCGCCGGGACGGGCGAACACCGCCACGCCCTCGGCTCCCTCGTCGGTCCCGATGTGCAGGACCGCGCCGTCGCCCACCGGAGCGCTTCCGCTCAGCCCGTCGCGCCAGCGGAAGGGCGGACTGGCTGCCGGAACGTCGATCCGGTGCACTTCGACATGGGTGATCTTCATCCTGGCTTTCGTCTTCTGTAGGGAGAAAGGTTTCGGCTCGGAGGCGGAGTACTCGGACGCGGAGCACCCGGAAGCGGAGTACTCCGCATCGGAGTGCTCAGAAGCCGCCGTACGCCTGGAGCGCGTAGACGCTGCCGCCGTTGCCGCTGGAACCGGTGACGGTCAAGCGCAGGAAGCGTGCGGTGACGGGGGTGTCGGCGAAGGCGTAGTCGGTCCGCGCGGTGGTGCTCTCGGCTGTGTGGTCCTCGAACGTCGACCAGTTCTGGCCGTCGGTGGAGTACTCCAGGCGGTACTTGTAGCCGCTGGGCAACTCGAAGGTGGTGACCACGGTGGAGACGGCGGTGTCCTTGCCGAGGTCGACCTGGAGCCAGGACGGGTCGGGCAGTCCCAGGCCCTGCGCCCAGCGGGTGGAGAGGTCGCCGTCGACCGCCTTCGCCGGGGCGTAGCCCTCCGACTGGGAGGACGCGGTCGCCGTCCTGTTCAGGGCCAGGTCGTCGTCGGCCGGGGTGGTGACGACCGCTGCCTTGCTGGGGGCGGAGGCGTTCAGCGCCTCGTCGCGTGCCACGACGGTGAAGGAGTACGACGTGGCGGCGGTCAGGCCGGAGACCCGCAGGGTCGTGGCGTCGGTGACAGCGATCCGCTTGCCGTCCTGGTAGACGACGTAGCTGGTCACGCCGGTGTCGTCGGTGGCCGCGGGCCAGCTGACATCGACCAGGCCGGGCAGCAGCGGCTTGACCGTGGGCTGTCCGGGGGCGGTCGGGGCGGTGTGGTCCGTGACGGTCCTGGGAGTGCCGTAGACCTGGAAGTCGTAGATGCTGCCGCCGTTCCAGTTGGAGCCGGTGACGGTCAGTCGTACGAAGCGGCCCGCGACCGGGGTGTCCGTGTGGGCGTAGTCGGTCGCCGCCGTGGTGTTCGCGGCGGTGCGGTCCGCGAGGGTCTTCCAGTGGACCTCGTCGGGGGAGACCTCGATGCGGTACTTGTAGCCGCTGGCCTTCTCGAAGGTCGTGATCGCGCCGTTCACGTCGTACGACGCTCCGAGGTCGACCTGGATCCAGGAGGGGTCGGGCAGGCCCAGGCCCTGGGCCCAGCGGGTGGAGAGGTCTCCGTCGACCGCCTTCTCCGGGATGTTGGCCTCCGAGTACGACGAGGCGGTGATGGGCTTCTTGAGGGCGAGGTCGGAGCCGGACGGCATGGTGACCGTGACCGTCTGGCTGGGCTGGGACTCGTTGCCGGCGGCGTCACGGGCGGTGACCTTGAAGGAGTACGTCTTCCCGGCGGTCAGGCCCGGGAGGCGCACCGAGGTCTTGCCGGTGGCGCTGACCAGCTTGCCGTCGCGGTAGACGGAGTAGCCCGTGACCGCGGTGTCGTCGGTGGACGCGGGCCAGGTGAGATCCGCGATCGTCGGGAAGGCGGTGACCGCGCTCGGCGTGCCGGGCCTGCTGGGCGCCTGGTGGTCGGGGACGGCGGGGTCCGGGTCGAGGTGGCGGTAACTCGCTTGCAGGCCCGCGTTGTTGACGATGGAAGCCGGCAGCTGGGCGCAGGAATCCACCGTGGTGTTGCCGGTGATGGTGCTGCCCGTGCTGTTGGCCTGGGTGGAGTAGGCGGGCTGGGTGGTGAAGTTGCCGGTGGCGTCGATGTCCATGCCGTGGTTGAGGAACAGCCACTGGTAGGCGACGTCGCACAGGGCGTTGCCGGTGTTCGTCCAGTACCGGCTGCCCTCGTCGTGGTAGATCGCGCCGTAGGCGGGCGGCGGTGTGCCGTGGATGTAGTTGCCGGACACCACACCGCCGGGGTTGGAGCTCAGCGTGTAGATGGCACCGCCGTCGGCCTGCGACTTCATGATGTCGTAGATCTCGTTGTCGGTGACCTCGGTGTCGCGGCTGGTCGTGGGGGTGTCCCAGATCGGAACGCCCAGATTCCCGGGGTAGTTGGTGTCGCCGCCCTGGTCGGTGAGGCCCCAGCCCCAGCCGACGGATATGCCGGTGTACGGCAGGTCGTAGACCTTGTTGTGGGTGATGGTGGTGTGGTCGGTGTAGCCGGCCAGGATGCCGATGGAGCCGTTGTACTGGTCGGCGACCTTGGTGACCACGTTGTCGGCGACCCTGGTGTCCTTGGTGATGTCGCGGGGGTCGTCGGGGTGGGCGTCGATCACCTCGACCCCGCCGATCTGGATGCCGGTGGCGGCGATCTGGCGGAAGACGTTGCCCGTGATGTCGGTGCCCTGGGTACCGGTGTTCAAGTTCAGCCCCACCGCGCCGAGATGGGTGAAGGTGTTGCCCTCGAAGCCGATGCCGTGGCCGTGGCTGACATTGACGGCACCCGGTGTCTTCTGCCACTTCAGGCGGGTCGCGTCGAAGGTCGGGTCGTTGCCGACCATCCGGAAACCGGCCTGGCCCTCGATAAGGCCTTCGGAGGAACTGGGCGCGAGCCAGGTGGAGTCGGAGAAGGTGATGCCCTGGAACGACACGTCGCTCACCGGGGCGGTCCTGGTGCCGTCGAGGTCCACCAGGTCCTGCACGAGCGGCACGGTGACTGTCGAAGTGGACAGGTTCTGGCCGGACTTGGGCATGTAGTAGATCTCGCCCGCGCCCTTGTCCAGGTACCACTCACCGGGGGTGTCCAGCAGCTCGCGGGCGTTCTCCAGCCAGGTCGGATTCTGGATCTCCTGACCCTGCTGAAGATGCGCGTTGTGCCAACAGGGCTGCTGCATCGTCATCTTGTTGTCGGCGATCGACTGCACGGGGCAGCGCATCAGCTTCCAGCCCCAGGAGCTGACGACCTCCAGGTCCGAGGGACGCTTGTACGCGTTGAGACCGGAGTCCGTGAAGGCGTAGCCGGTGGACGTCTGGCTGAACCCGGCGGGGTTCTTGCCGCTGCGCGCCCGGGTCTCCAACTCGCCGTCCACGTACAGCTGTCGGGTGTCGATGGCACCCACCTTGGCCTTGTAGACCTTCCCTGCCGAGTCGGCCGGGGTCCAGCCGGTGACCTGCTTTCCCCCGCTGATCACCGGGTGCGCGCCGGGCGCGGCCTCGTAGAAGATCCGGTGTCCGTCGCGGCCGGAGTCCCGGGCGGTCAGGGCGAAGGTGCGGCTGAGCCGGTAGGTGCCGGACAGGAGCCGGACATGGATGTCGCCCTTGGCCTTCTGCTTGACGTCGCGTACGTAGTCCCGCGCGTGGTCGAGGGTCTTGAAGGGGTGGGTGGCGGTACCGGAGCCAACGTCCCGGCCGGTCGGGGAGACATAGACATCGAGGTCCGGCGACCTGGGAGCCGCGTGGGCCGGCACGGCGTTCAGCAGGGCTGCCACGACGGCTGCCGAGCAGACGGCCGTGAAACTTCTTCGCAGCGGCACGAAGGCGCCCCTGCGCGCAGACGGATGAGACACACCTATCCAATCGCCTGAGGGAGGTTGATACCTGCAAGTCCCGGTCGTCCACCGGGACTTGCAGGGCGTCGGGCGGCCCGATCGCCGTGCCGCGGCACATGCGGGGTCGGCCGGATCTACGGGCTGCCGCCTCGGCGTACGGCGGTGGAGCCCGGGTGCTGCCACCTATTGAGAGCGCCCCGGAGGTCCCTCGGGGGCCGGGTGAGCGTCGGTACTGAACAGCCGGCCGCGAATCTTGTTCTCGAACTGGCTCTGCGTGGTGCCGATGTGTTCCACCATCAGCCGCTCGGCGAGATCGGCCGCCCCCGCGGCGACCGCCTCCGCTATGGCCACATGCTGATGTGCGGCGACCTCCAGCGATCCGGGCACGTCACCGTGGAAGAGCAGCACGTCGGACTGGGCCGCCAGGCGGCGCACGCCGGCGACGCTCGCCCGCAGGAACACGTTGTGCGAGGCGGCGCCCACCGAGTCGTGGAAGGCCGCGTCCGCCTTGGCGAAGGTGTCCACGTCGTTCATCGTGGCCGCCGTCAGGGAACTCTCCGCGCTCTCCCGGATGGCCCGGACCTCGATCGGTGTGGCGTGGGAGGCGGCACGGCGTGCTGTCTCCGACTCGATCACCTTGCGGTAGTCCAGGAGCATGCGGACGTCTTCCATGCCGGTCGGCCGGAAGTGCGAGAGTTCGTCGTCCAGCAGTCCGCCGACCGAGGCGGCGACGAAGATGCCGGCGCCCCGCCGCACCGTGAGCCGGCCGATGGCGGCCAGCACCTTCACGGCCTCGCGGGTGACATTGCGGGACGCTCCCAGGATCTGGGCCAGGCCCTGCTCCGTGGGGAGACGGTCACCGGGTCGCAGGTTCTGCTGGGCGATGTACTCCAGCAGTTGTTCCGCGACCAGTTCGTACCCCGGACGGTAGGCCGGTGTTGAGTCACCCAAGGCGAACCCCTCTTGCGTCACGAATGAATCAGGTTCATTTTCCGGGGCCAATATGGCACTGCGGTTGCGAGTTGGGAAGAGATCGGACGGATCTCGGTATGCGGCCCTGCGTAGATGCCGCTAAAAGCTAATGAACTGCGCATGTCTACCGAGGTGTTGCGTGAAATGGATCCCATCCTTAAGGTCCTGCCTGCCAGATGAAGCAGATCCTTCTCTATGCGGCGAGGGCCGTGGAAGCGGGAATCCCGTGAGGGCACGCCCACTCGGCCGTACGAGCGTCCAGGTCGGCACGCTGGGATTCGGTGCCGCCCCCATCGGCAATCTCCACAGCCCGATCGGCGACTCGCAGGCGCGGGCCACCCTCGATGCCGCCTGGGCCGCGGGGGTGCGCTACTACGACACCGCCCCGCACTACGGCCTCGGACTGTCCGAACGGCGGCTCGGCGACGCCCTCGCGCACCGCCCACGGGCGGAGTTCACCGTCTCCACCAAGGTCGGCCGGCTGCTGGAACCCAACCCGGCACCCACCGGATCCGACCTGACGGCAGGCGGCTTCGCCGTACCCGACACGCTGGTCCGCCGCCCCGACTACTCACGGGACGGCGTGCTGCGAAGCCTCGAAGGCAGCCTGAAACGCCTGCGGTTGGACCATGTGGACATCGCCTACGTCCATGATCCCGACGATCACCTGGACGCTGCCCTCGCCCATGCGCTGCCGGCGTTGACCGCGCTGCGCGACCAAGGTGTCATCGGCGCCGTCGGTGTCGGCGCGAACACGGTCGCCCCGCTGCTGCGTGTCGTCGCGGAGGCGGAGGTCGACGCCGTGATGGTGGCCGGGCGGTGGACTCTTCTCGACCGTACCGCGCGTCCCTTGCTGGACGCGTGCGCCGGGCGTGGGGTCGCGGTGGTGGCCGCCGCCCCGTTCAACTCCGGTCTGCTCAGCCGTCCTTACCCTCCGAGTGACGCCACCTTCGACTACGGGCCCGCCTCGGAATCGGTACTGCGTCGGGCTCGGCTTCTCGCCGAGGCGTCCGGTCGGCACGGCACCGCACTCCCGCACGCCGCCCTGCGTTTTCCGCTGCGCGACCCCGGCGTGGCCTGCGTGGTCGCGGGTTTCCGCACCCCGGAGGAGGTCGTGTCCGCCGCCCGCTGGGTGGCCACCGAACTGACCGAGGAAGCATGGCTGGACCTCGACACGGCAGCCGCGCGGGCGGCGGAAGTTCCGCCCTCATAACGTCAGCGAGTTGCGCATATCTGCAAGAAACTTGCAGTGGCTTGCGAATTGCATTCTTTACTTCGTCGGAATCTAGCGGGGTCGATGGGGTCTCTGTACGGTCGGGGCGCCGGTCTCCCCCCACTCCGTGAAGGAGCCTCCCATGCTGACGATCCTCAGACCCCGGCAACTGGCGGTGGCCGTCGTCGCCGCGGTCGGTGCGCTGTGCGTGTCCGTCTTACCGGCCGCCGCCACACAGCAGGCGCCGCCGAGCAAGGCCGTCGCGAGCGCGGCGGTGGGTGCGACGACGCCGTTCTCGGTCTATGAGGCCGAGGGGGGAACTCCCGGCGGCGGCGCGGCAGTTCGGTCGCTGGCCTCGGCGCCGACCACGCAGTACTCCAGCGCCGTCCTGGAGGCGTCCGGCCATTCCTATGTGCACCTGGGCGACACGGGTCAGTCGGTGCAGTGGACGAACACCACCGGGCAGCCCATCTCCTTCCTCAACGTCCGTGCCAGCATCCCGGATTCGGCCTCCGGCGGTGGTCTCACCGGCACGCTGAACCTGTACGTCAACGGCGTGTTCCGGCAGGCGCTGAACCTCAACTCCCGGCAGACCTGGGTGTACGAGGGCAACGGCAACTACAACACGAGCGACGACCAGAACCCGGCCGACGGCGACCCGAGGGTCTTCTGGGACGAGTCGCACACCTTCGTCACCGGGGCCCCGATCCCGGCGGGCGCCACGTTCTCGCTGCGGAAGGACTCCGACAACAGCGCGTCCTTCTACGACGTGGACTCCGTCGACGTGGAGAACCCGCCGGCGCCGCAGACGCAGCCCGCGAACTCGATCTCGATCACGAGCTGTGGCGCGGTGGCGGACAACAACCCGACCAACGGCGCGGCCGACAGCCAGGCCGTGGACAGCCGGGCCGCCATCCAGAACTGCGTCGACCAGGCCGAGCAACAGGGAAAGATCCTCTGGATCCCGCAGGGCACCTTCTACGTGAAGGGCACCGCGGGACTGGACGCACAAGGGATCACCATCGCGGGCGCGGGCCTCTGGTACAGCACGGTCTACCGTGACGTACCCGTCCCCAACTCCACTCCGCTGGCAGCCCTGTTCGACCTGACCTCCTGCACGGTGCGCGACTTCCACATCGACGCCAACGCCGTCAGCCGGAGCACCATCGGCGGGGACGGCGGCGCGATGGACACCACCGGCACCGACTGGGTGGCCGACGGCATCTGGACCCAGCACACCATGTCCGGCTTCTGGGCCTCCGGCACCGGCGGGACGGTGAAGAACAGCAGGCTGACGTCGATCTGGGCCGACGGGATCAACGTCAACAACGTGTCGCTGGGCGCGGACACCGGGAACGACCTGACGGTCACGAACAACTTCGTGCGCGGCACCGGGGACGACGCGATCGCCATCAACTCGGTCGCCTACAACACCAACAGCGACGGTTCGCAGACCCACTACAACCCGATGACCGATGTCACCGTCAGCGGCAACACCTCGATCGCGCCCTGGGGCGGCAAGGGCATCGGGATCTACGGCGGCAGCGGCCACCAGGTCAAGGACAACTACATCAGCGACACGGCCCGTTACATCGGCCTGGGCGCCGGCCGCTTCGGTGTCAACGGCAGCGACCTGCTCTCCGCGACCGTGACCGGCAACACCGTGGTCCGCTCCGGCGGCAACGCCTACAGCCAGGGCCAACCCGCTTTGCACGTCGGCAACGGCGGCGACGGACAGAACACCGGGACCGTCGACAAGGTCACGGTGACCGGCAACACGGTCACCGACTCCCTCTACGACGGCATCGCCTTCTCCACCTCGACCAACACCCTGCTCCAGGACAACACAGTCAACGCCCCGGGCCGCAACGGCATCGCGATCTCGCCGCCGTTCTACCCCGCGCCCACCGGCTCCGCGACGATAACCGGCAACACCGTCACGGGACTTGCCGCCGGCACCTCGGCCTTCGTCAACAACTCCACCGGATTCGTCGCCACGTTGAGCGACAACCACTGGCCGCCGACCGCTCCCGAGGGCCCCTACGGCGGCACCCCGGCCGCCGTGCCCGGCACGGTCCAGGCGGAGGACTACGACACCGGCGGCCAGGGGATCGCGTACAACGTCAACTCCGTCAACGGCAGCGCCAACTCCTACCGCGCCGACGGCGTCGACCTGGACAACACCTCGGACACCGGCGGCGGTTACAACCTCGGCTGGACCGACGCGGGACAGTGGTTCCGCTACACCGTGGACGTCGCCACGGCCGGCACCTACACCCTCGACCTGCGCGTCGCGGCCCCGTCCGCGGTGCCCGGCGCGCTGCACCTGTCGGACGCCTCCGGCACGAACCTCACCGGCGCCGTCGACCTGCCCGCCACCGGCGACTGGCAGACCTGGGGCACCGCGACCACGCAGGTGACCCTGCCCGCCGGTCGGCAGATTCTGACGCTCAATCAGGACAGCGGCGGCTGGAACATCAACAACTTCGCCTTCGCTACGGGGAGTAGCTCACCGTCGGCCACGCTCACCGCATCTCCGGGAACGCTCACCTTCGCCGCCCAGGCGGTGAACACGACCAGCGCCGCGCAGACCGTCACCGTCACCAACTCCGGTACCGCCGCCGCCTCGTTGGCCGGGATCACGGCCGGTGATGACTTCGCCCAGACCGACACCTGCGGCGACTCCCTTGCAGTCGGGGCGAATTGCACGGTGTCCGTCACCTTCACACCCACCGCCTCCGGCACCCGCACCGGCACCCTCACCCTGACCGGCAACCAGTCCAACAGCCCCACCACAGTGGGCCTTTCGGGCACCGGTACCGACACCGCCGGAACGAATCTCGCCGCCGGCAGGCCCACCAGGGAGTCCAGCCACACCGACGTGTACCCGTCGTCGAACGTGACGGACGGCAACCAGAACTCCTACTGGGAGAGCGCCGACAACACGTTCCCGCAGTGGGTCCAGGTGGATCTCGACTCGGCCCGGAGCGCCTCCCGCGTGGTCCTGCAACTGCCCGCCTCCTGGGGTGCACGCACCCAGACCCTGGCCCTGGGCGGCAGCACCGACGGCACGACCTTCGTCACCCTGAAGTCCTCGGCCACCCACACCTTCGACCCGGTCACCAAGAACACCGTGACGCTCACCTTCCCCGCCACCACCGAGCGCTACTTCCGCGTCACCGTCACCGCCAACACCGGCTGGCCCGCGGGCCAGTTGTCCGAGTTCCAGGTCTGGAACGCCTGATCCTGCCCGCTTCCTGACTTCACTCTCCCCAAGGTGCCGCCGGACGATCCGTCCGGCGGCACCTTCGCGTGTGCGGACACCTGAGATCTTGCGGGATCCAAATTTGTTTGTTGCAAAGTCCTGTCGAGATATTGCGTGATCATGTCAACGATATTACGGTCCCCCATGCATCGTCACCGACCCCCCATCTCCCCTCCCTCTCTGGCGGCACCAGCGCGACAGTTCCGGCATTTCATTACGTAAGGAGTGGCACGTGTTCCATTCCATCCGAGACCTGAGACGAGCCCTCGTCTGGGTGGTCAGCACCGTGATGCTGGCCGCCGTGGGCGTGTTCGCTCTCGCTGTCCCACCCGCCGCGGCGGCGTCCACCGCCACCGGCGGCAGCGGCGCGAGCCTGCCCTACGTCGAGGTGCAGGCGGAGAACTCCGCCACCAACGGCTCGGCCATCGGCCCGAGTTACACCGCGGGCCAGCTGGCCGACGAGGCGTCGTACCGCAAGGCGACGACCCTCCAGGGCACCGGCCAGTACGTCACGTTCACCACGCCGGTGGCGACCAACTCGATCAACTTCCGCTACAGCATCCCCGACACCTCGGGCGGCTCGGTCTACACCGCCGCGCTGTCGCTGTACGTCAACGGCGTCAAGCAGCCCGACTTCACCCTGACCAACGCCTACAGCTGGTACTACGGCAGCTACCCCTTCACCAACACCCCGGGCAGCAACCCGCACCACTTCTTCGACGAGGCCCACCGCCTGTTCACCACCACCTATCCGGCGGGCACGACCTTCAAGCTCCAGGTCGACGCGGGGGACACCGCCTCCTCGTACACGATCGACTTCGCCGACTTCGAGCAGGTCGGCGCCGCCCTGACCGCACCCTCTGGTGCGGTGTCGGTGACCAGCAAGGGCGCCGACGCGACCGGCGTGGCCGACGCGACCAGCGCGTTCAACGCCGCGATCAGCTCGGCGGGCCCCGGCGGCACCGTGTGGATCCCGCCGGGCACCTTCAACATCCCCGGCCACATCAGCGTCAACAACGTCACGATCGCCGGCGCCGGCATGTGGTACTCGACCGTCACCGGCACGGCCCCCGGCTTCTACGGCAACTCCGCGCCCAACGCGAGCACCGACGTACGCCTCCAGAACTTCGCCATCTTCGGCAATGTCCAGGAACGCGACGACAGCGCCCAGGTCAACGGCATCGGCGGCGCGCTGAGCGACTCGACCGTCTCCAACCTGTGGATCGACCACATGAAGGTCGGCGCCTGGATGGACGGACCGATGGACGGCCTGACGTTCACCGGCATGCGCATCCGTGACACCACCGCCGACGGCATCAACTTCCACGGCGGCGTCACCAACTCGAAGGTGACCAACAGCGAGATCCGCAACACCGGCGACGACGGCATCGCCACCTGGGCGGACTCCGCCCTCGGCGCCGACGCCAACGACACGATCTCCAACAACACCGTGTCGCTTCAGATCCTCGCCAACGCCATCGCGATCTACGGCGGCCACGACAACACCGTCAGCGGCAACCGGGTCGTGGACACCGGCATCGCCCAGGGCGGCGGCATCCACGTGGGGCAGCGCTTCACGTCGACGCCGGTCGGCACCACCACCATCTCCGACAACACCATGGTCCGGGCCGGCAGCCTCGACCCGAACTGGCAGTTCGGCGTAGGGGCGTTGTGGTTCGACGGCAGTCAGGGCGCGATCACCGGCCCGATCAACGTGACCAACGCGCTGATCCAGCAGAGCCCTTACGAAGCGGTCCAGTGGGTCGAGGGCACCATCAGCGGGGTCAACCTCAACAACGTGACCATCGCCGGCACCGGAACCTTCGCCCTCCAGGAACAGACCGGCGGCGCCGCCAAGTTCACCAACGTCACGGCGACCGGCGTCGGTTACTCGAACCCGGTGTACAACTGCTCGGGCGGCAACTTCGTCATCACCGACGGCGGCGGCAACTCCGGCATCAGCGGCACGCCGTACTGCGGCGGCTGGCCCGCTCCGGTCTTCCCGCCCTATCCGTCGGAGGGCGTGACGGCCACCCCGGGCGCGCTCAACTTCGGTTCGGTGGCGACCGGTTCGACGAGTGCCGCGCAGACCGTGACGGTCTCCAACCCGACCAACACCGCCGCGTCCGTCTCGTCGATCTCGACCAGCGGCGACTACGCCCAGACCAACACCTGCGGCTCGTCGATCGCGGCGAACGGCTCGTGCACCGTCAGCGTGAAGTTCGCGCCGACGGCGACCGGCAGCCGCAATGGCGCGCTGACCGTCAACGCGGGCGGCACCACCAGCACGGTCAGCCTCTCCGGTACCGGCACCGCGCCGGGCCCGGTGCTGAACACCGATCCGGCGAGCCTGTCCTTCCCCGCCACGGTGGTCGGCTCGTCGGCCACCGCGCAGACCGTGACGGTGACCAACTCGGGCACCGCGTCGGCGACCGTCTCGGCCGTCGCGGCGACCGGTGACTTCAGCCAGACCAACAACTGCTCGACCCTCGCGGTCGGTGCCTCCTGCACGGTCACCGTCGGCTTCAAGCCCACCACGGGCGGAGCACGCGCGGGCACCCTGACCGTCACCAGCAACGCCAACAACAGCCCAACTGCCGTGTCCCTGACCGGCAGTGGCATCGACAGCACCACCAACATCGCCGCCGGGCGACCGGCATCGGCGAGTTCGAGCACGAGTCCCTACGTCGCCTCGAACCTCACCGACACGGACGCGTCGACGTACTGGGAGGGCACGGACGGTTCGTTCCCGCAGTGGGCCCAGGTCGACCTCGGCCAGAACTACGGCGTCGGCAAGGTCGTGCTCAAGCTCCCGCCGGCGACCGCGTGGTCGGCCCGTACGCAGACCCTGTCGGTGCAGGGATCGACGGACGGCTCCAGCTTCTCCACGCTCAAGGCCTCGGCCGGCTACACCTTCGACCCGAGCGCCAACGGCAACACGGCGACCATCACGTTCAGTTCGGCCACCGCGAGATACGTGCGGGTCAACATCACCGCCAACACGGGCTGGGACGCTGCCCAGTTGTCGGACTTCGAGGTGTTCCCGAGCGGGGGCGGCTCCTCGCCGGCGACCCTGTCGGCGGACCCGACGTCGTTGTCGTACGCCACTCAGGCGCTCAACACCGCCAGTAGCGCGAAGACGGTCACGGTGACCAACTCCGGTACGGCGGCGGCGACCGTCTCCGGCGTCACCGTCACGGGCGACTTCGCGCAGACCAACACCTGCGGTTCGTCGATCGCGGCGGGCGCCTCCTGCACGGTGAGCGTCACGTTCACGCCCACCGCGTCCGGCACCCGCGCCGGTGATCTCAGCATCGCCAGCAACGCGTCGAACGGCACGACCACCGTCGCGCTGACGGGCGTCGGCGCCGGCACGGTGAGCAGGAACCTGGCGGCCGGCGCGGCCACCACCGAGTCCAGCCACACCGACGTGTACGCGTCCTCGAACGTGACGGACGGCAACCAGGGCACCTACTGGGAGAGCGCCAACAACGCCTTCCCGCAGTGGGTCCAGGTTGACCTCGGTTCGGCACAGAGCGCGAGCCGGGTCGTCCTCCAGCTCCCCGCGACCTGGGGCGCCCGCAACCAGACGCTGTCCCTGTCGGGCAGCACCGACGGCTCCTCCTTCAGCACCGTCAAGTCGTCGGCGACGTACACCTTTGATCCCACCACCAACAACACGGTCACTCTCACGTTCAGCGCTACCACCCAGCGGTACCTCCGGGTGAACATCACGGCGAACAACGGCTGGCCGGCCGGCCAGATCTCCGAGTTCCAGGTCTGGAACAGCTGATCCGACCTGAGGGTGCCGCCGGGCGCAGGTACGAGCGCGCCCGGCGGCACCGACCACCGAGGAAAACCGAAGAGGAGTCCGGAGGAGTCCCGATGGGTGTCACACGCAGAGTCTTCTTGAGAGCCGCGATCGCGACCACGGCCGTAGGAACGGTAGGAGCGGCCGAGACTGTACTCGCCCCAGCCGCGTCGGCGGCCAGCGCGCCGGGCGATGTCGTCGGCAAGATCACCGTCGGCTACCAGGGCTGGTTCGCCTGCATCGGTGACGGTGCGCCCATCAACGGCTGGTGGCACTGGACCCAGAACTGGAGCCAGTCGCCGTCCCCGACCAACACCGGCATCAGCTGCTGGCCCGATGTGCGGGAGTACACCAACACGTACCAGACGTCGTACGCCGCCCTCGGCAACGGCCAGCCCGCCAAGCTGTTCTCGTCCTACGACCAGCAGACGGTCAACACCCACTTCCTGTGGATGCAGCAGAACAACATCGACACCGCCGCGCTCCAGCGCTTCAACCCCACCGGCGGCGAGGGCCCCACCCGCGACGCCATGGCGACCAAGGTGCGCAGCGCGGCCGAGTCGTACGCGCGGAAGTTCTACATCATGTACGACGTCTCCAACTGGACGAACATGCAGTCCGAGATCAAGACGGACTGGACGAACAAGATGTCCGCGCACACGGCGAGTTCGGCCTACGCGAAGCAGAACGGCAAGCCGGTAGTCTGCGTCTGGGGCTTCGGCTTCAACGACCCCAACCACCCCTTCACCCCGGACGCCTGTCTCGACGTCGTCAACTGGTTCAAGAATCAGGGCTGTTACGTCATCGGCGGCGTCCCGCGTGAATGGCGGACGGGCACCGGGGGCTCGCAGCCCGGCTTCTCGGGCGTCTACCACGCCTTCAACATGATCTCGCCGTGGATGGTCGGCGCCATCGGCACTGTGGGCGAGGCCGACAACGCCTACACCACGTACACCGTCCCCGACCAGGCCGACTGCAACGCCAACGGCATCGACTTCCAGCCCTGCGTCCTGCCCGGCGACGTCTCCGGCCGGCAGCGCGCGCACGGCGACTTCATGTGGCGGCAGTTCTACAACATGGTGCGGGCCGGGGTGCAGGGCATCTACATCTCCATGTTCGACGAGTTCAACGAGGGCAACCAGATCGCCAAGACCGCCGAGACCCAGGCCTGGGTGCCCACCAACTCCGGGTTCCTCGCCCTCGACGAGGACGGCACCGCCTGCTCCTCCGACTACTACCTGCGCCTGACCGGCGACGGCGGCCGCATGCTCAAGGGGCAGCTCGCGCTGACCCCAACTCGCCCCACCCAGCCGGTCGTTCCGAACGGAGGCGACACCACACCGCCCGCCGCGCCGGGCGGCCTGACCGTCACCGGGCACACCAGCGACTCCGTCTCGCTGAGCTGGAACACGGCGACCGACAACGTCGGCGTGAGCGGCTACCGCGTCCTGCGGGTCTCCGGCTCGACCAGCACCCAGGTGGGTACGACCGGCTCAACTGCCTTCACCGTCACCGGACTTGGCGCGTCCACCGCCTACACCTTCGACGTCGTCGCCTACGACGCGGCGGGCAACGTGTCCCAGCCCTCCGGCCAGGTCACCGTCACCACCGACGCGCCGTCCAGCACCACCAACCTGGCGCTCCACCAACCGACTTCGGAGAGCAGCCACACCCAGACGTACGGCTCGGGCAACGCGACCGACGGCGACACCAACACCTACTGGGAGTCCGCCAACAACGCCTTCCCGCAGTGGATCCAGGTCGATCTGGGCGCCGCTACCGCCGTCAAGCGGATCGTCCTGAAACTTCCCCCGGCCACCGCCTGGGCCACCCGCACCCAGACGATCTCCGTCCAGGGCGGCACGGACGCCGGTACCGCCACCCAGCTGCTCGCCTCGGCGGGCTACACCTTCGACCCGGCGACCGGTAACACCGCGACCCTCACGCTCCCCTCCACCGTCACCACCCGCTACGTACGGCTCAACATCACCGCGAACAACGGCTGGCCGGCCGGGCAGGTCTCGGAGTTCCAGGTCTTCGGCACCTGACTCCCTCACGTCCGACGGAGGGTGTTGCCAGGACCACCCCCGATCCGGTCCTCAGGCCCAGGGACCGGGAGTGTCTCCGACGGCAGGATTCAAGGCGTACCGAATCCACCACACGGAACCTCCGGGGGACCCCATGAACGAAATGTCGGCCAGGCGTCTGGCAGGCGGTGCCGGCATCGCCGCCGCCGTCGCTCTCATCGTCGAAGTGCCCCTGTACTTCGTCTACTCGGGCCCGCCGCCGGACGCCAACGTGCTGGCCCGGCTGCTGATCGGGATCGTCGCGCTGGCGTTCCTGCTCGTGTTCGTGACCGCGTTCCGCGAGCTGGTGAAGCGCGTGAATCCCGAGTACGAGTGGGCCGGTTCGATGGCGTTCACGGCGGGGCTGGTCTACACGACGATCACGCTGGTCTCCAGCGGACTGGAGGCCGGCGCGGTCATCGCCGCCGACCACCCGATCGACCCGACGATCGACGTCAGCGGCACTTACATCCTCTACGGGTCGATCTCCCGGCTGATGCTGGCGTTCTTCCTGACCGCGCTGGGCTTCGCCGTCTCCCGCACGGAACTGCTGCCGCGCTGGACCAGCAGGTCGGCCTACGTCCTGGCCGGGATCAACCTCGCGTTCGTACCCTCCCTGTTCTTCGGGAACACGCCCGCGCACTTCTACGCGGCGAACGGCTGGGGCACCACCGCCCTGATGGGCGCGATCCTCAGCTACTGGCTGCTGGCCCTGGGCATCTCCACCTACCGCAGCGCGAAGGCACCCGCGGCGGGCGCACTCACCTAGGTGTCCGGTGCGGGCCGAATACCCAGGGTGGGTATGGTGGCTCCATGGCCCGTCCCGAGCAGCCCGGTGGACCGCACTCTCGCGTGCGGTCCACCGGGCTGCTCGTCGCCGCCCTGCTGTTCGGCCTGCTCGGGATGCACGGGCTCGGGCCCGTTCCCATGGCCGAGCCCGCTCAGGGGCACACCATGACGGTGACGACCGTAGCGACGGGCGAGAAGGCGTCGACGCCGGACCCCTGTGATCACGACGCGGGCGACTGCGGCGGAAGCCACATGGCACACGCCGACGCGACCTGCGCCTCCGCGTCCGTCGCCGGGGCCCCGGCCGTGGTTCCGGTGCTGCAACCCGATGTGGCGGCCTGCGCCGAGGCGCCGGACGGTCGTACGTCCGGGACGGGCAGCGGTCCCGACGGGGGCCGGGCCCCGCCCTCCCTCTCCGAACTCCAACTCCTGCGGATCTAGAGCGGCCCGCGCGACACGTCACCGTGCGCGCACCGGCATGCCCTGAACGGATCCACACACCAGGAGTTCCACCATGACCGCACAGCGCAGGTTCGTCCGTCGTACCGTTCTCGCCGTCACCGCCTCGGTGGCCGCCCTCACGCTCGCCGCGTGCGGCAGCGACGGCGACGGCAAGGCGAGCGGCGGGACCGCGTCCGCCACCGCGACCGGTGGCCACAACGCCGCGGACGTCTCCTTCTCCAAGGAGATGATCCAGCACCACCGCCAGGCCGTGGAGATGGCCGGACTGGCCGCAGGCCACGCCTCCTCCGCGCAGGTCAAGAGCCTCGCCACGAAGATCGAGGGCGCCCAGGCGCCGGAGATCAGGACCATGTCCGGCTGGCTCACCTCGTGGGGCGAGCAGGTCCCGAAGGACATGTCCGGTATGGACTCCGGCATGAACCACGACATGTCGTCGTCCGCCACGCCCGGGATGATGAGCGACGCCGACATGGGCAAGCTGGAGAAGGCATCCGGCGCCGACTTCGACACCATGTTCCTCACCATGATGGTCGAGCACCACGAGGGTGCCGTCGACATGGCCAAGACCGAGAAGGCGGACGGGAGTTACGCCCCGGCCACCGAGCTGGCGGCCGGCGTGATCACGGCTCAGAGCGCCGAGATCAAGCAGATGGACAAGATGCTCGGCAAGAGCTGACACCACCACCGACGATGAGGGCGGGACCGGTCGGCCCCGCCCTCATCGTCGACTCAGGCCTCGTCGGCGGCTTCTCGCCGTCGCTTCTGCTCCTCGAACAGCCGCAGGAACTCCTTCGCCTGCTCCTCCGCCACGCGGCGCTGCTCGGTCTCCTCCTCGTTCAGGACCCGGTACTCGTCGAAGACGCCCTCCTCGCGGAGCTGTTTCTCCTGGACGGCGGTGGGGAGTTCGGGGTCGGGGTCGGAGGGGCGCGGGCCCTCGGGACCGTCGGGGCCGACGCGCACGAGGCGTTCCACGCGCACGATCCGCGTCCGGCAGCCGTCGATCACGATCTCGTCGCAGCGCTCGGCGTCGATCCGGTCGGCCAGCCGCCCGTACTCCGCCTTGGTCTCCTCGTCGAGCTGCTCCATGACCGGCGCCATCACCCGCAGATAGGTGGTGAGCGTGTCCCGCGACCCCTGTGGGCTCGCGTTCGTCATCTGCGTCGGCGCCCAGTGGCCGTCCGAGAACTCGGCCGCGGTGAACTCGGCGGGCAGCAGTACACCCCCGGGATGCGTCTCCAGGGCGCGCAACGAGTCCTTGCGTACGGCGGAGGGAGCGGTGCCCTTGGCGTGGACCAGGGAGAGGAGTTCCATGCGCAGGATGCCCTCGGACATTCCCGTCGGGGTGAAGGGGTCGATCACGAATCCCTTGGTACGGCCGCGGTATTCGTGGCCCTGTCCGACCTTCGCCGGGTCGGGGTCGGACGGCCGGGGCGGCTCCGGTCCCGTCGGTCCCATCCGGATGAACTGGTCGGACCGCACGATCCTGAACCGGCGCCCCAGCACCGTGAGTTCGTCCAGCGCCTCCCAGTCCAGCCGCTCCGCGTTCCGCAGCCATTCCCGCTGCGTCTCCGTGTCGCCCGCGTCCTCGGCGGCCCGCGCCTGTTCGCGGAAGGTCATGGCCATGGTGTCGCGGGCGCCCTGCGGGTAGGGGGTGGAGAAGAGGGAGACGATCTTCCAGCCGCCGGTCTCGATCTCCTCGGCCACACCGAATATCGCGCCACCACCACCGAGGACGTCCGGATAGGCCTTGCGGGCCTGCCACGCCTCCACGTCCGCGAGGGCAGCCGCCGGGGCGTCCGGCTGGGCTTCCATCCTGATCATCCGGTATCCGGGTACCTGATCACCGTGCTCAGACATGCATCCAGCATGCCCGGAGCGAGGGACGGTACGCGACGAATCAACGCAACCGGCACACCAGTTGAACTCGCGGGGCACGGGTTCCGGCCAGGTGTTCCGCCCCCCGGGGTGATAGACGTCGTTCATGAACAACTCGATCGTTTCCTCCCGTCCGGCCGGTGTCCGATGACCGCGGGCGCCGACACCCCCGACCGCCGGGGTCGCACCGGCCTGCACCGCACCGGCCTCGACCTGACCGGAAACCCGGGCGTCAAGGTCCGCGACGTGACCCTGCTGTCCAGCCACTGGTACGTCGAGCGGACCACGACCTTCGACTTCCGGCACGGCGACGGCACCTGGACCACCCAGGAACGCGAGACCCACGACCGCGGCAACGGCGCGACCCTGCTCCTCTACGACGCCGAGCGCGAAACGGTCCTGCTCACCCGCCAGTTCCGCTTCCCCGTGTACGTCAACGGCCACCCCGACGGCATGCTCGTCGAGACCCCGGGCGGCCTCCTCGACGACGAGGACGAGCACCCGGAGGAGGCCGTACGGCGCGAGGTGGTGGAGGAGACCGGCCACACCGTCGGCGAGGTCGAGCACGTCTTCGACGTCTACATGAGCCCCGGCTCGGTCACCGAACGCATCGGTTTCTACGCCGCGTCCTACGGCCCCTCGACCCGCACCCACGAGGGCGGCGGCCTCCAGGAGGAGGGCGAGGACATCGAGATCCTCGAACTGCCCTTCCGCAGAGCCCTGGAGATGATCCGCAGCGGCGAGATCGCCGACGCCAAGACCATCATGCTGCTCCAATGGGCCGCGCTGGACGGGCCGTTCGCCAAGTAGCCGCGCGGGGCCTTGACTTGAAGTGCGCTTCAAGAGGAAGACTCCCGTTCGTGCCCGGAGGACCGGGTGCGAACGGGAGGGACCACCATGAAGTACCGCACGATAGGCGCAGATCCGGCGCATCGCCGTGAGGTGAGCGTGCTCGCGCTCGGCGCGATGCTGTTCGGCTCCCGCACCGACGAGAAGACCTCCTTCGCCGTGCTCGACCGCTATGTCGAGGCCGGCGGGAACTTCATCGACACGTCCGACAACTACGCCTTCTGGACCGACGGCAGCCAGGGCGGCCAGAGCGAGAAGCTGCTCGGCCGGTGGCGGCGCAGCCGCGGCATCGGCGACGAGATCGTGATCGCCACCAAGCTCGGCGCCCGCCCGCTGGCACCCGGCACGGGGTTCGTCGACAACCCGGAAGGCCTGTCGGCGAAGGTCATCCGCGAATCGGCCGAGCGCAGCCGCGAACGCCTCGGCGTGGACAAGCTCGATCTGCTGTACGCGCACATCGAGGACCAGAGCGTTCCACTACAGGAAACCGTCGAAGGATTCGCCGAGTTGGTGGCCGAGGGCACCGTCGGTCTCCTGGGCGTCAGTAACCACTCCGCCTGGCGGGTGGAACGGTCCCGCGCGCTCGCCGCCGCGGCCGGACTGCCCGGCTACGAGGTCCTCCAGTACCAGCACAGCTATCTGCGCCCCCGGACCGACGTACCGTCCGACCTCTTCCCCGACGGCAGCCTCGGCAGCGCCGGCCCGGACCTGCTCGGCTACCTGCGCGCCGAGCCCGCCCTCACCCTGGTCGCCTACTCACCGCTGCTGGCCGGCGCCTACACCCGCGAGGACAAACCGCTGCCCGCCGACTACGACCACCCGGGCACCCCGGCCCGCCTCGCCGCGCTGCGGGAGGTGGCGAAGGAGACTGGGGCGAGCGTCAACCAGGTCGTACTGGCGTGGCAGTTGGGCGGGACGCTGCCGATCGTCCCGCTCGCGGGGGCGTCGTCGGTGGCCCAGTTGGAGGAGAACCTCGCCGCCGTGGACCTGGAGTTGACGGCGGAGCAGCGGCAACTCCTCGACTCCGCCGTGTAGTTCAGGGCCTGACCAGCAGCTGGAAGTCGAACGCGTACCGCGACGCCCGGTAGATGTGCGTCCCGTACTCGACCGCCCGCCCCGTGTCGTCGTACGCCGTGCGCTGCATGGTGAGCAGTGCCGCGCCCTCCTTCTCGTCGAGGCGGGTGGCCTCCGCGGGGGTGGCCGAGCGGGCGCCTATCGTCTGGCGGGCGCTGTGCAGGGTGATGCCGGCGGTGCGCAGCATCCGGTACAGGCCCGTCGACTCCAGCCGGGCGGTGTCGAGTTGGAGCAGGTTCGCCGGGAGGTAGTTGCAGAGGAACGCCACCGGCTGGCCGTGCGTGGAGCGCAGCCGTTCCAGCAGGGTGACCTCGCTGCCCTCCGGGACACCGAGGGCGGCCGCGACATCCGCGGTCGCGGGCACGCCCTCGTTGCGCAGCACCTCCGTGGTCGGGCCCTGTCCGGCCGACTCCAGGTCGTCGTAGAGGCTGCTGAGTTCCAGCGGTCTCTTGACCTGGCTGTGCACCACCTGCGTGCCGACCCCGCGCCGCCGCACCAACAGCCCCTTGTCCACCAGGGATTGGATGGCCTGGCGGACGGTGGGGCGGGACAGGCCGAGGCGTACGGACAGGTCTATCTCGTTGCCCAGGAGGTTGCCCGGCGCCAGCGTCCCGTGCTCGATCGCCGCCTCCAGCTGCTGTGCGAGCTGGTAGTACAGCGGCACCGGACTGTTGCGGTCCAGGGCGAAATGCAGGGCATCGAGCGGGGACCCGTTCGCGGCACGCGCGAAGTCACCGGTCTTCGCCACAGGGGCACCTCCTCACGGATCGTGACGGACAGTCAGGAGTTGCTGGGGAAGCCGAGGTTGATGCCACCGTCGGCCGGGTCAGGCCAGCGGGTGGTGATCACCTTGCCCTGCGTGTAGAAGGCGACGCCGTCGTTGCCGTAGACGTGGAGGTCCCCGAAGAGGGAGTCCTTCCAGCCGCCGAAGGAGTGGTAGCCGACGGGCACCGGGATCGGCACGTTCACGCCGACCATGCCCGCCTTGACCTCCATCTGGAAGCGGCGGGCGGCGCCGCCGTCCCGGGTGAAGATCGCGGTGCCGTTGCCCCAACGGGAGCTGTTGATCAGGGTGATGGCCTCGTCGTACGACTCCGCGCGGACGACGACCAGGACCGGGCCGAAGATCTCGTCCTTGTACGCGTCCGCCGTCAGCGGCACCTTGTCGAGGAGGGAGACGCCGAGGAAGAAGCCGTCCTCGTGGCCCTCGACCGAGAGGCCGGTGCCGTCCACGACGACCTCGGCACCCTGCGCGGCGGCCGACGCGACGTACGAGGCGACCTTGTCGCGGTGCTCGCGGGTGATGAGCGGGCCCATCTCGGACGCCGGGTCGTTGCCGGGGCCGATGCGCAGCTTGCCGGCGCGCTCGGCGATCTTGCCGACCAGTTCGTCGCCGGTGTCGCCGACCGCGACCACGACGGAGACGGCCATGCAGCGCTCGCCGGCCGAGCCGTATGCCGCGTTGATCGCCTGGTCTGCCGCGAAGTCGAGGTCCGCGTCCGGCAGGACGAGCATGTGGTTCTTGGCGCCGCCGAGGGCCTGCACGCGCTTGCCGTGCTCAACTGCCTTGAGCTGGATGTACTTGGCGATCGGCGTCGAGCCGACGAAGGAGACGGCCTCGATGTCCGGGTGCTCCAGGAGGCGGTCGACGGCCAGCTTGTCGCCCTGCACGACGTTCAGCACGCCCTGCGGCAGGCCCGCCTCGGAGGCGAGTTCGGCCAGGCGGAAGGAGGCCGAGGGGTCCTTCTCGCTCGGCTTGAGGATGAAGGTGTTGCCGGTCGCGATGGCGATCGGGAACATCCACATCGGCACCATGGCCGGGAAGTTGAAGGGCGTGATGCCCGCAACTACCCCCAGCGGCTGGCGAATTGACGCCACGTCGACGCGCGTGGAGACCTGCGTCGACAGTTCGCCCTTGAGCTGCACGCTGATGCCGCAGGCGAGTTCGACGATCTCCATGCCGCGCGCGACCTCGCCGAGCGCGTCCGAGTGGACCTTGCCGTGCTCGGCGGTGATCAGCTCGGCGATCTCGTCGCGGTGCGCGTCCAGCAGCTCGCGGTACTTGAACAGGATCGCGGTGCGCTTGGCGAGCGAGGCGACGCCCCAGCTCTCGAACGCGGCCTTCGCGGAGGCGACCGCGGCGTCCACCTCGTCGACGGTCGCGAAGCCGACCTGCTTCTCCTGCGCGCCGGTCGCCGGGTTGTAGACGGGACCGAAACGGCCCGAGGTGCTCTCGACGGGCTTGCCGTCGATCCAGTGGGTGATCGTCTTCATGGTGCAAGGGCCTTTCGGGGGAGGGGAGTTCAGAGGTGACGGCGACGGTCGGCGACCTGGCGGTCGTACTCCTCGCGGGCCTGTACGGCGGATGCGCGCGAGGCGGTCTCGGCGACCGGCACGTCCCACCAGGCCGCGGCCGGGGGAGCGGTCGGGGTGGCGGTGTCGGTCTCGACGTAGACGCAGGTCGGCCGGTCGGAGGCGCGGGCCGTGGCGAGCGCCTCGTGCAGTTCGCGCACCGTCTTGGCGCGCAGGACGTCCATGCCGAGGCTGGCCGCGTTGGCGGCGAGGTCGACCGGGAGCGGGGCGCCGGAGAAGGTGCCGTCGGCCGCGCGGTAGCGGTAGGCGGTGCCGAAGCGCTCGCCGCCGACGGACTCGGAGAGGCCGCCGATGGAGGCGTAGCCGTGGTTCTGGATCAGGACCAGGTTGACCGGGAGGCCTTCCTGGACCGCAGTGACGATCTCGGTCGGCATCATCAGGTAGGTGCCGTCGCCGACCAGTGACCAGACGGGGGTGTCGGGGGCGGCCTGCTGGACGCCGATGCCGGCCGGGATCTCGTAGCCCATGCAGGAGAAGCCGTATTCGAGGTGGTACTGGCGCGGGCTGCGGGCTCGCCACAGCTTGTGCAGGTCGCCGGGGAGGGAACCGGCCGCGTTGATGACCACGTCGTCGTCGCCCACGACCGCGTCGAGGGCGCCGAGGAGTTGGGTCTGGGTGGGTACGGCGTTCTCGTCGGGGGCGGTGAACGCGGCGTCAACAACCTGTTCCCACCGCTCCTTGCCCTCGCGGTATTCGGCCTCGTAAACCGAGTTCACACGGTGATCGGCGAGTGCCTCGGTCAACGCGGTGAGCCCGGCCCGCGCGTCGCACACCAGGGTGCGCGCCGCGAGCTTGTGGGCGTCGAACGCGGTGATGTTGAGGTTGACGAACCGGACGGCCGGGTTCTGGAACAGGGTGTGGGAGGCCGTCGTGAAGTCCGTGTAGCGGGTGCCGACGCCGATCACCAGGTCCGCCGTGCGCGCGATGTCGTCGCTGACCGCCGTGCCGGTGTGGCCGACGCCGCCCAGGTCGGCCGGGTGGTCGTAGCGGAGCGAGCCCTTGCCCGCCTGGGTGGAGGCGACCGGGATGCCGGTCGCGTCGACGAGCGCCTTGAGCGCGTCCTCGGCCTGGCTGTGGTGGATGCCGCCGCCCGCGACGATCACCGGACGCTCGGCGGCCCGGATCGCCGCGACCGCCTCCGTCAGCTCGAAGGGATCGGCCGCGGGACGCCGTACGTGCCACACGCGGTCGGCGAAGAACTCCTCCGGCCAGTCGTACGCCTCGGCCTGAACGTCCTGCGGCAGAGCGAGAGTCACCGCTCCCGTCTCCACCGGGTCGGCCAGCACGCGCATCGCGTTCAGTGCGGCCGGGATCAGGGCCTCGGGGCGCATGACGCGGTCGAAGTAGCGGGAGACCGGGCGCAGGGTGTCGTTGACCGAGAGGTCGCCCTCGACCGGGTGCTCCAGCTGCTGGAGCAGCGGGTCGGCGGCGCGGGTCGCGAAGAAGTCGCCGGGGAGGAGCAGGACCGGCAGCCGGTTGATCGTGGCCAGGGCGGCGCCCGTGACCAGGTTGGTGGCGCCCGGTCCGATCGACGTCGTGACGGCCTGCGCGGAGAGCCGGTCCAGCTGGCGGGCGTAGCCGACTGCCGCGTGCACCATGGCCTGTTCGTTGCGGCCCTGGTGGAACGGCATCGTGTCCTCGCCGGCTTCGAGCAGCGCCTGTCCGAGTCCGGCAACGTTGCCATGGCCGAAGATGCCCCAGGTGCCGGCGATCAGCCGGTGCCGTACGCCGTCGCGCTCGGTGTACTGGACCGACAGGAACTGCACCAGGGCCTGGGCGACGGTCAGGCGGCGGGTGGGGGTGCTCATCAGGACTTCTCCGGTGCCGTGTAGAGGGGGAGGCGGGGGTCGACGGGCTGCTCGGGCCAGGTGCCGCGGACCCAGGCGTGATCGGGGTGGTCGCAGATCAGCCAGGAGCGGTCGTCCTCGGGACCCGCCATGACGTTGAGGTAGTACATGTGGTGGCCGGGCACCGCCATCGAGGGCCCGTGCCAGCCGTCCGGGATCAACACGACGTCTCCGCCCCGGACTTCGGCCAGGACGTCCGTGTTGCGGCCCTGTCCGGACGGGGAGACGCGCTGGTAGCCGAGACCGGGGGTGCCCTCGTGGTCGGCGAACTCGAAGTAGTAGACCTCTTCGAGGACGGACTCCTCGCCGGGCCGGTGCTCGTCGTGCTTGTGCGGCGGGAAGGAGGACCAGTTCCCGCCGGGCGTGATCACCTCTACGGCGATGAGCTTGTCGCACTCGAAGACGCCGGCCGCGCCGAAGTTGTTGACCTGGCGCGAGCTGTTGCCGGTGCCGCGCAGCTCCACCGGCACCGACGAGGCCGGGCCGTAGCGGGCGGGCAGCCGGCGGGTGCAGCGGGCGCCGGTCAGCGCGAAGCGGCCACCGCCGGGCGACAGGATCGTCGTACGGGAGTCGCGGGGCACGTACGCGAAGTCGCTCACGGCGGTGAACACGCTCTCGCGGCCGTGGAGTTCGAAGGTGTCGTGGCCGAAGTCGTCGGCGGCGGAGACCGTGCAGGCGCCGCTGAGCGGGACGACGATCCACTCGCTGTCGTCGGTGTCGAAGGTGTGGGTGCCGCCCGGCGGCAGCTCCAGGACCCGCAGGCTGGAGTAGCCCCAGGCCGCCGACTCGGGGGTGACGTCCACGACGTAGGGGCCGCCGAGTGCCTTGCCCGCGGGAAGGTGGTACGCGCTCGTCATGGTGTGCCTCCGGTTCACAACAGACCTACGGCGGTGTCCACCGCCGTCTCCACGCCGCCGTCGGCGGGGTAGAGCAGGGAGCGGCCCACGACCAGGCCCTGGACGGTGGGCAGGCGCAGCGTCTTGCGCCACTTCTCGTACGCGCCCTCCTGGTCGTCGCCGACCTCGCCGCCGAGCAGGACGACGGGCAGGGTCGACGTCTCCAGGACCTCGGCCATGTCGTCCGGGTCGTCGGTGACGGGCAGTTTCAGCCAGGTGTAGGCGGAGGTGCCGCCCAGGCCCGAGGAGATCGCGATCGAGCGGGTCACGGCCTCGGCGGACAGGTCGTTGCGGACCTTGCCGTCGACGCGGCGGGATATGAACGGCTCGACGAACAGCGGGAGTTGGCGCGCCGCCATGTCGTCGATGGCGCGGGCGGTGGACTCCAGGGTGGTCAGCGAGCCCGGGTCGTCGTAGTCGATGCGGAGCAGCAGCTTGCCCGCGTCGAAGCGGAGCCGGGCGATGTCCTCGGCGCGGTGGCCGGTGAACCGGTCGTCCATCTCGAAGGCGGCGCCGGACAGGCCGCCGCGGTTCATCGAGCCCATCACGACCTTGCCGTCCAGGACGCCGAGGAGGAGCAGGTCCTCCAGGATGTCGGCGGTGGCGAGCACCCCGTCGACGCCGGGCCGGGAGAGCGCGATGCAGAGGCGTTCCAGCAGGTCGGCGCGGTTCGCCATGGCCGTGCGGCGGTCGCCGACGCCGAGCGCGCCGCGGGCCGGGTGGTCGGCGGCCACGATCATCAGGCGGCCGTTGTCGCCCAGCAGCGGGCGGCGCACCCGGCGGGCGGCCGCCTCGGCGATCGCCTCCGGGTGCCGGGCTCTGACCGTGACCAGGTCGGGAATGCTGATGCTCAAGAGAAGCTCCGTTCAGGGAAGGCTCGGGCGGCCATGGGGTCAGCCGCCCACGCGCGCGCCGGCGAGGAGGTCCTCGACCTCGGACTCGGTGGGCATCGCGGTGGAGCAGGCGAGACGGGAGGCGACGAGGGCGCCGGCCGCGTTGGCGAACCGCATGGACCGTTCCAGGTCCCAGCCGGACAGCAGCCCGTGGCACAGCGAGCCGCCGAAGGCGTCGCCCGCGCCGAGGCCGTTGAGCACCTCGACCGGGACCGGTGGCACCTCGGCGGTCGTGCCGTCGCGGTGCACGGCCAGGACGCCCTTGGGGCCCTGCTTGACGACGGCGAGTTCCACGCCCGCGTCGAGCAGCGCCTGGGCGCAGGCGCGGGGCTCGCGGACGCCGGTGGCGATCTCGCACTCGTCGAGGTTGCCGACCGCGACCGTCGCGTGGCGCAGGGCCTCGGCGTAGTACGGGCGGGCTTCCTCGGGGTCCTTCCAGAACATCGGGCGCCAGTCGAGGTCGAAGACCGTGGTGCCCGCCTTGTCGCGCGCCTTGAGGGCGGCGAGGGTGGCGGAGCGGCTGGGCTCCTCGCTCAGGCCGGTGCCGGTGATCCAGAAGACGCGGGCCTGGCGGATCGCGAAGTAGTCCAGCTCCTCGGTGCGGATCTCCAGGTCGGGCGCCTTGGGCTGCCGGTAGAAGTACAGCGGGAAGTCGTCCGGCGGGAAGATCTCGCAGAACGTGACCGGGGTCGGGTACTCCGCGACGGGCGTGACCCAGCGGTCGTCGACCCCGAAGTCCTTGAGGGCCTCGTGCAGATACGTCCCGAAGGGATCGTCGCCTGTGCGGGTGATCACCGCGGCGGTCCGGCCGAGCCGGGCGGCCGCTACCGCCACATTGCTCGCGGAACCCCCGAGGAACTTGCCGAACGTCTCCACACGGGCCAGCGGTACGCCAGACTGCAACGGGTAGAGATCGACCCCGATGCGGCCCATGGTGATCAGATCGAAGGACTGGGCTGACTCGGCCATGCGCGACACTCCTCTGAGCTGCTGGGGGTGGGCGGGTCCCAGGGGCCTGCCGCCTCCCAGGTGTAGGTCTCGGAGGGGCCTCGTGTCAATAGTTTGTACTTACATTCGGACCTGCTCGTGAAATGATGTCTTAACAAAGTATTGACAGCGGACGCGACCGGGGATTTGATTCCGTCCCAGCGCAACAGCCGTGTTTCGCGGCAAACGACCCGGGGTCGACAGGCCCCGAGCCCGGATTTCTGCGATCATGACTCCCTTTCCCCTGAAGCACAGTGAGGTGCAGGAAAGATGGACCGTTCCACTTACTCCCGCTCGCGCAGAATGGCCCCCTTCGTGGCGGTTGCCGCGGCAGCGGCCCTGACCCTCGCCGGCTGCTCCAGCAGCTCGGGCGGAAAGAAGGCCACGGAGGACAGCTCCGGCGCCTCCGCGGGCAAGGCGAGCACCCCTCGTATGACCGTCGCCCTGGTCACGCACCAGGCGCCCGGCGACACGTTCTGGGACATCGTCCGCAAGGGCGCCCAGGCCGCCGCCGACAAGGACAACATCAAGCTCGTCTACTCGGCCGACCCGAACGCGGGCAACCAGTCCAACCTGGTGCAGAACGCGATCGACCAGAAGGTCGACGGCATCGCGGTCACCCTCGCCAAGCCCGACGCCCTGAAGGACGTCATCGGCAAGGCGAAGTCCGCGAACATACCCGTCGTGGGCCTCAACTCCGGTCTCAGCGACTGGAAGAAGCTCGGACTGCTGGAGTTCTTCGGCCAGGACGAGACGGTGGCCGGCGAGGCGCTCGGCAAGCGGCTGAACGCGGAAGGCGCCAAGAAGGCCGTCTGTGTCATCCAGGAGCAGGGCAACATCGGCCTGACCCAGCGCTGCGCCGGTGTGAAGAAGACCTTCACCGGCACGACCGAGGTCCTCAACGTCAACGGCACGGACATGCCGTCGGTGAAGTCGACGATCACGGCCAAGCTCACCCAGGACAAGTCCATCGACTACGTCGTCACCCTGGGCGCCCCGTTCGCCATGACGGCCGTGCAGTCGCTGGCCGACGCGGGCAGCAAGGCCAAGGTCGCCACCTTCGACCTGAACAGCACGCTGACGGGTGCCATCAAGAAGGGCACCGTCCAGTTCGCGGTGGATCAGCAGCCGTACCTCCAGGGCTACTTGGCGGTCGACTCCCTGTGGCTCTACAAGAACAACGGCAACTACAGCGGCGGCGGTGAGCAGCCCGTACTGACCGGCCCGGCCTTCGTCGACAAGACCAACGTCGACGCCGTCGCGAAGTACGCCGCCAACGGAACCCGGTGATGAGTATGACCCAGCACGCCGAGCCGGCGGTGACCTCACCGCCGGCCCCCGGCCCCAAGGAAACCGACGGCCGGACCGCTGAACGGCCCCTGGCACTACGGCTGTTGGCCCGTCCCGAGGTGGGTGTCTTCCTCGGCGCCGCCGCGGTGTACGTGTTCTTCCTGATCGCCGCCCCGCCGGTGCGCGAGGGCGCCGCGATGGCGAACATCCTCTACAGCTCGTCGACGATCGGCATCATGGCGCTGCCGGTCGCCCTGCTGATGATCGGCGGGGAGTTCGACCTCTCCGCCGGTGTCGCGGTCATCACCTCGGCGCTGACCGCGAGCATGCTCAGCTACCAACTCACCATGAACGTGTGGGTCGGTGTGGTCGTCGCGCTGCTGGTGTCGCTGGGGATCGGCTTCCTCAACGGCTGGATGGTCGTCAAGACCGGACTGCCGAGCTTCCTGATCACGCTGGGCAGCTTCCTGATCCTCCAGGGCGTGAACCTCGCGGTGACGAAGCTGGTCACCGGGAACGTGGCGACCGACGACATCAGCAACATGGACGGCTTCGGCCAGGCCAAGAAGATCTTCGCGGCGTCGTTCGACATCGGCGGCGTCGATGTGAAGATCACGATCTTCTACTGGCTGGTGTTCGCGGCGATCGCCTCCTGGGTGCTGCTGCGCACGAAGTACGGCAACTGGATCTTCGCGGTCGGCGGCAACAAGGACTCCGCGCGGGCCGTGGGTGTGCCCGTGGCGTTCACGAAGATCTCCCTGTTCATGCTGGTCGGCCTGGGTGCCTGGTTCGTGGGCATGCACCAGCTGTTCACCTTCAACACCGTGCAGTCCGGCGAGGGTGTCGGCCAGGAGCTGATCTACATCTCCGCGGCCGTCATCGGCGGCTGTCTGCTGACCGGCGGCGCCGGCTCGGCGATCGGCCCCGTCTTCGGCGCGTTCATGTTCGGCATGGTGCAGCAGGGCATCGTCTACGCCGGCTGGAACCCCGACTGGTTCAAGGCGTTCCTCGGCGTGATGCTGCTCGGCGCCGTCCTCATCAATCTGTGGGTCCAGCGCACCGCGACCCGGAGGTGACCTTCATGGCAAGCAACGAATCCGGCACTCACGGCGCCATCCTCGAAGACAAGGCGCCGAGCGACGCGGACGCGCCGATCGTCCAACTGCGCAACGCGGGCAAGGCGTACGGCAACGTCCGCGCCCTGCACGGCGTCGACCTCGCGGTCCGCCCGGGCCAGGTCACCTGTGTGCTGGGTGACAACGGCGCGGGCAAGTCGACCCTGATCAAGATCATCTCCGGGCTGCACCAGCACACGGAGGGCGAGTTCCTCGTCGACGGCGGGGCGGTGCACTTCACCACCCCGCGGCAGGCTCTGGACCGCGGCATCGCGACCGTCTACCAGGACCTGGCCGTCGTGCCGCTGATGCCGGTGTGGCGCAACTTCTTCCTCGGCTCGGAGATGACGAAGGGCCCCTGGCCGGTCCGCCGTCTCGACATCGAGCGGATGAAGAAGACCGCGGACGAAGAACTGCGCAACATGGGCATCGTCCTGGACAACCTGGACCAGCCCATCGGCACCCTCTCCGGCGGCCAGCGCCAGTGTGTGGCCATCGCCCGCGCCGTCTACTTCGGCGCCCGCGTCCTGATCCTGGACGAGCCGACCGCCGCGCTGGGTGTCAAGCAGTCCGGTGTGGTGCTGAAGTACGTGGCCGCGGCGCGGGAACGCGGTCTCGGCGTCATCTTCATCACCCACAACCCGCACCACGCCTACATGGTCGGCGACCACTTCAGCGTCCTGCGCCTGGGCACGATGGAGTTGTCGGCGGAGCGCAGCGAGATCACCCTCGAAGAGCTCACGAACCACATGGCCGGCGGCACCGAACTCGCCGCGCTCAAGCACGAGTTGTCGCAGGTGCGCGGTGTCGACGTCGAGGAGCTCCCCGACGCGAAGTCCCTGAAGGCGCCGGTGGCCGCGTCTCCCGAAGGGGCCGCCTGACATGTCGGACCGTCCCTTCCTGGACCGCATCCGGGTCGGCTCCGCACCCGACTCGTGGGGCGTGTGGTTCCCGGACGACCCCCAACAGGTGCCGTGGGAACGGTTCCTGGACGAGGTCGCGCAGGCCGGCTACTCCTGGATCGAGCTGGGACCGTACGGCTATCTGCCGACCGACCCGGCCCGGCTCACGGACGAGATCGCCCGACGTGACCTGAAGGTCTCGGCGGGCACGGTCTTCACCGGCCTGCACCGGGGTCCCTCGGTCTGGGACGAGACATGGGAGCACGTCGGCCAAGTCGCCGCGCTCACCCAGGAGATGGGCGCGCGGCACCTGGTCGTCATCCCCTCCTTCTGGCGGGACGACAAGACCGCCGAGATCCTGGAGCCGCCGGAGCTGACCGGCGAGCAGTGGGCCCACCTCACCAAGGGCATGGAGCGACTCGGGCACGAGGTGAAGGAGGCGTACGGGCTCGACATCGTCGTCCACCCGCACGCCGACACCCATCTCGACACCGAGGACCACGTCGAGCGCTTCCTCGACTCGACCGACTCCGAACTGGTCAACCTCTGTCTGGACACCGGGCATTACGCCTACTGCGGCGGCGACAGCGTCAAGCTGATCGAGGCGTACGGCGAACGCATCGGCTATCTGCACCTCAAGCAGGTCGACCCGGAGATCCTCGCCGACGTCGTCAGGAACGAGGTGCCGTTCGGACCGGCCGTGGCGCGCGGAGTGATGTGCGAACCGCCGTCCGGCGTACCGGAGTTGGAGCCGGTGCTGATCGCGGCGCAACGCCTGGGCGTGGAGCTGTTCGCGATCGTCGAGCAGGACATGTATCCCTGCGAGCCGGACAAGCCCCTCCCCATCGCGGAGCGCACCCGCAAGTTCCTCCGTTCCTGCGGTGCCTGACGATTCCCGCGCTGCCTGACGACCCGAAAGGACGGCCGATGGCCGTGAACCCGCGCGACCCGCTCGGAGTGGCAGTCGTCGGAACCGGAAAGATGGGGGCCGACCACGTCCGCAGAATCCAGGACGTGGTCAACGGCGCCCGGGTGAGTGCCGTCGTGGACGTCGACGCCGAGCGCGCCAAACGCATCGCGTCCGGTGTCGACGGCTGCACGGCGTACACCGACCCGGCCGCGGCGATGGCGGCGGCCGACGTCGACGCCGTCCTGATCGCCTCACCGGGCCCGGCCCACGAGGCGGCCCTGCTGACGGCCTTCGAGCACGACCTCCCGGTCCTGTGCGAGAAGCCGCTCACACCGGACGCGGCCTCAGCGCTGCGCGTGATGGAGGCGGAGCTGCGCCTCGGCCACCGCCGGGTGCAGGTCGGCTTCATGCGGCGCTACGACGCCGAATACATGAAACTCAAGTCCCTCCTGGGTACAGGCCAGTTGGGCAGACCGCTCATGCTCCACAACCGGCACCGCAACGCCGCCAGCCCGCCCTTCTTCACCAGTTCCATGCTCATCAGCGACTCCGTGGCCCACGAGACCGACGCGACGCGCTGGCTGCTCGGCCACGAGATCACCGCGGTGACGGTGCTGCGCCCACGCCCCACGGCAAGCGCCCCGGACGACCTCCAGGACCCGCAGTTCGTCGTCTTCGAGACCGACGGCGGCGCGATCGTCGACGTCGAGATGTTCGTCAACTGTGGCTTCGGCTACCAGGTCCAGGCCGAGATCGTCTGCGAACGCGGCACCGCCCGCATCGGCGACGGCCACGCCATGGTCACCAATATGGCCGGCCGCTGGGGCGGCACCATCGCCCAGGACTACGTCGAACGCTTCGCCGACGCCTACGACCGCGAGGTCCAGACCTGGGTCGACGCCACCCGCCGCGGCGAGGTGACCGGGCCGAGCGTGTGGGACGGGTACGCGGCGGCGGCCGTGTGCGAGGCGGGGGTACGGGCGTTGGAGGACGGGGTTCGGGTGGAAGTGGAGTTGGTGGAGCGGCCCGAGTTCTATCGGTAGCCGCTCCGGCGAGGCGGTGCCCCTGCAACCAACCGCGCGGTCGCCCGCTGCGTCATCACGTTCGCCCAGGCGCATGCGGAACGCCCGGACGACATCGTCCGGGCGTGGGAGCAGACGGTCGGGGAGCCGTACCCGACCTTCGTCTACCGCAGAATCGACACCCGCGGCCGGGGCGCGAACCCCGCCGCGCGATAGGCCTCGTCGATCAACGTCATCGTCGCGACCGCGTCGTCCGGACCCAGCGGGAGAGGCGCGCCCTCCCTCAACCGGGCGGCGAACGCCTCCAGTTGGTAGGTGTACGACGACCGTCTGCCGAGCCGTTCCGTGCGTTCGCCGTCCGTGGTGCGGATGACGATCCGGTCGTCCAGCTGGGGGAGGACGAAGTTCGGCGCGAAGGCCTCGCCGCGGCTGCCGGTGATCCGGCAACTCATGACCAGTTCGTCGTACGCCATGTGGGAACGGGCGGAGCCCGTGGCGCCGCTGGGGAAGACGAGGTTGGCGTCCAGCCACTCGTCGACGCCCGGGGCGCCCGCGCGTTCGCCGCCGCGGGCCGAGGCGAGACGGGGTGCGCCGCCCGCCCAGGGGGCCAGCATCCGCTGGGCGTGCAGGCTGTAGCAGCCCAGGTCCATCGTGGCGCCGCCGGCCAGGTCCAGGGACCAGCGCGGGTCGGTGTCCGACGGGGCCGGGATCGCGACGAGCGTCTCGACGTGCCGGAGTTCGCCGAGTTCACCGGAGGCCAGCAGCTCGTGCAGGCGCCGGGTGACCGGGTGGAAGAGGTAGTGGAAGGCCTCCATGAAGACCGTTCCGGCTTTGGCGGCGGCCTCCCTCACCTCGACGGCCTCCTCCGCGTTGCTCGCCGACGGCTTCTCCGACAGCACGTGCTTGCCCGCCGCGAGCGCGGCGAGGTTCCACGGTCCGTGCAGGCCGTTGGCGAGCGGGTTGTAGACGACCTCCACCTCCGGGTCGGCGATCAGGTCGGCGTACGAGTCCGCCACCCGTTCGACGCGGTGCGCGGCGGCGTACGCCTCGGCCCGGGACCGGTCGCGCGCGGCCACCGCGACAATGCGGTGGCCGGTCGTCCGGGCGGGACCGATCAGGGAGTTCTCGGTGATCCGAGCCGCTCCCAGTACTCCGATGCGCAGTGGTTCCCGGCCCGGACCGCTCATGCTTCGCGTACCTCCTGGATGGTGACGGGGCGGTGCTCGTGCAGCGACAGGGTGCAGGCGTCGGCGATCCAGCCGGCCTCCAGGGCGTCCGCGACCGTGCACGGCGAGGTGCGGGTGCCGGCCACGACCTCCGTGAACGCGGTGAGTTCGGCACGGTAGGCGGCCGTGAAGCGGTCCATGAAGAAGTCGTGCGGTACGCCCGCCGGGAATGTCACGCCCGGCTCGACCGAGCGCAGCGGCAGCTTGTCCTCCAGGCCCACCGCGATGGAGTCCGTGAAGCCGTGGATCTCCATGCGGACGTCGTAACCCCGGGCGTTGTGGCGGGAGTTGGACACCACCGCGATGGTGCCGTCGTCGAGGGTCAGGATCGCGCCGGTGGTGTCGGCGTCGCCCGCTTCCTTGATGTACTCGGCACCCCGGTTGCCGCCGACCGCGTACACCTCGGTGACCTCGCGGCCCGTCACCCAGCGGATGATGTCGAAGTCGTGCACGGAACAGTCCCGGAAGATGCCCCCGGACGCGGCGATGTACGCGGCCGGCGGCGGCGCCGGGTCCAGCGTGGTGGAGCGCACGGTGTGCAGCTTGCCCAGCTCGCCGGACCGCACGGCGGCGCGCGCGTTGACGAAGCCGGCGTCGAAGCGGCGGTTGTAGCCGATCTGGATCGGCACGCTGCTGCCCTCGACGGCCTTGAGGACCTTGACACCCTCGGCCATCGTCTTGGCGACGGGCTTCTCGCAGAAGACGGGGATGCCCGCCTCGACGGCGGCCAGGATCAGGCCCGGGTGGGCGTCGGTCGCCGCGGCGATCACGACACCGTCGACCCCGGCGGCCAGTACGGCCTCGGGGGAGTCCGCGACCTCGGCGCCGAACCGCTCGGCGGCCTTCTTCGCGGCCTCCGTGAACGGGTCGGCCACGACGAGGGACTCGACGACGTCGAGTCCGGACAGGGTCTCGGCGTGGAAGGCGCCGATGCGGCCGAGGCCGAGGATTCCGATGCGCATGAGGGCTCTTGCTTTCTTGAGAGGTGCGGGTGTGTCGCTTGTGTCGAAGGTCAGTCGAGGGCGCCGAGGACGTTCTGGTCCCAGTCGATCACCGAACCGGTGACGACTCCGGACCGGTCGGAGAGCAGGAACACGACGAAGTCGGCGATCTCGTCCGGTTGGCCGAGCTTGCCCATCGGCAGCCGGGACGCGGCCTGCGCGACCCAGTCGTCCCCGGCGCCGTGGAAGGCCCGCTGGACGGCGTCCTCGCCCTCGGTCGCCGTCCAGCCGATGTTGACGGTGTTGATCCGGATCCGGTCGAAGCGGTGCGCGTGGGCGGCGTTGCGGGTGAGCCCTGCCAGTCCGGCCTTGGCCGCGGAGTACGGAGCGAGGAACGGCGGCCCGCCGTGGGCGCAGTTGGAGCCGATGTTGACGACGGTGCCCGGTGCTTCGCGGGCGGTCATGTCGGCGACCGCGGCCTGCATCGCGAAGAACGGTGCCTTCAGGTTGATCGCCATGTGCTGGTCGAACAGCTCCGGTGTGGTGTCCAACAGCGAGCCCCGCGAGGTGAGTCCGGCGGAGTTCACCAGGCAGTCGACGCGGCCGTGCGAGGCGATCACCTCGGCCACCGCACCCTTCGCCTGCTCGGGGTCGGACAGGTCGGCCCGGACGAAGGTCGCCTTGGCGCCCGCCTCGGCGAGTTCGGCCACCAGGGCATCACCGGGCTCGGCACGGCGACCGGTGAACGTCACCACCGCCCCCTCACGCACCGCCGCCCGGACGATCGCGGCGCCGATGCCCTGGCTGCCGCCGTTGACGAGGACGACCTTGCCGTCGAGGAGCCCCGTGAGCCCTGTACGTTCCGTGGATCCCATGGTGTCCTTCAGCTCTCGCGCCGCTCGGCACCGGCCCGCAGTTCCCCGCGCAGCGCCTGCGGGGCCCACCCCTCACGCACCGCGCGGCGTACGAGGTCGGCCTGCGAGGGCGGGGCCAGCCCCTCGACCGGCGGGTCGTTGTCGAGGTTGGTCGGGAACGGGTAGCCCTCGGCACTCGCCGCGACGACCGTGTCCAGCCACTCCTCGCCCACGCCCTCGGCCTTCCGCTTGAGCAGGACCGGGAAGACGGCGTTGGTGACGGCCTCGCGGTCCACCGTCTCCATGGCCCGCCCGAACGCGGACGACACCTGGAGCAGGTTGGCCATGCGCCGCACGTCCGCCGTGCGGTTGGTGCCGGCCGCGTGGAAGAGCGCCGGGTTGAAGAACGCGGCATCGCCCTTGGCGAGCGGGAGTTGGATGTAGTGCGACTCGAAGTAGGCCTGGAATTCCGGGAGTCGCCACGCCAGATAGCCCGGCCCGAACTTCTGGGAGTGCGGCAGGTACATCGTCGGCCCCGACTCGACCGGCATGTCGCAGTGCGCGACCGCCCCTTGGAGCGTGAGCACGGGGGAGAGACGGTGCACGTGCGCCGGGTACTCGGCGGCGACCGCGTTCGTGAGGAACCCGAGGTGGTAGTCGCGGTGCACGGTCTGTGCCTCGCCGCTCGGGTGGACCACGTTGATCTGCGAGGTGACCTGGTAGCCGGGACCGAGCCAGGCGACGGACACCAGGGCCAGCATGTCGTTCGCGTAGTAGTCGGCGAACACCTCGGGGTCGTAGAGCGCGGCCTTCTCCAGCGCGTTCCACACCCGGTCGTTGGCCCCGGGCTTCGCGAAGTGGTCCCCGGCGCCCGCACCCGAGGCGCGCTGCTCGGCGATCAGAGCCTCGAAGACCCCGGTGGAACGGTCCACCACCGACAGATCCGGGAAGGCGCCCTGAAGGACCACGATGCCGGGCCCCTCGGCGAACGCCCGCACCAGCTCGGCCTGCACCTCGCGGCGCTCGCCGGCCGCCACGGACTTGCGGAGCCGGTCGCTGTCGTAGACGAGGACGTTCCGCTCGACCGAGGACGCGTACGGGAAGTCGGCGAGGTCGGTCGGCTGCTCGACGAGGGTGCGGAAGGCGTCGAGGTCGCAGTCCTGCTCGGTGAGCCAGGCGCGGGATTCTGCTGATGTGAAGGACATCGTCGTCCCCTCGGGTCACGGAGCGGTGCGGTCCTGTCATTCTTGTCAGTACAAACCCATCGAACAACCAGCAGCCGACCATCAAAAACCCCTCAAGGAGACGACCGGTGGGACACCCCTTCCCGATCCGGGAAATCGCACGTCAGGCGGGTCTCAGCGAGGCCACCGTGGACCGTGTCCTGAACGGCAGGGGCGGGGTCCGCGAGAGCACGCAGCGTGAGGTGCGCCAGGCCATCGCCGATCTCGACCGGCAGCGCACCCAGGTCAGGCTCGTCGGCCGTACGTTCATGATCGACATCGTGATGCAGACGCCGGAGCGCTTCTCCACCGCCGTACGGAACGCGCTGGAGGCCGAGCTGCCCGACCTGCACCCGGCCGTCGTGCGCTCGCGCTTCCACTTCCGCGAGACCGCGCCGGTGAAGGAGCTGGTCGGGACCCTGGACAGGATCGTGCGGCGCGGTTCACAGGGCGTGATCCTCAAGGCGCCGGACGTCCCCGAGATCACCGCCGCCGTCGGCCGGCTCGTCGCCGCAGGCATCCCCGTCGTCACCCTGGTCACCGACCTGCCCGCGAGCGCCCGCCTGGCCTACGTCGGCATAGACAACCGGGCGGCGGGCGCGACCGCCGCCTACCTCATGGGCCAGTGGCTCGGCGACCGCGCCGGCAACATCCTCACCAGCCTGAGCAGCGGTTTCTTCCGCAACGAGGAAGAACGCGAGATGGGCTTCCGCAGCACCATGCGCGCCCGCTACCCGGAACGCGTGCTGGTGGAGATCACCGAGGGCCAAGGCCTGGACGCCACCCAGTACGAACTCGTCCGGGCCGCCCTCAAGCGCGACCCGGACATCCGCGCGGTCTACTCGATCGGCGGCGGCAACATCGCGACCCTGCGCGCCTTCGCCGACCTGGGCCGCGAGTGCGCCGTGTTCGTCGCGCACGACCTCGACCACGACAACACCCGGTTGCTGCACGAACAGCGGCTGTCCGCCGTCCTCCACCACGACCTGCGCCAGGACGTCCGCGAGGCCTGCCGCATCGTGATGCGCGCCCACGACGCGCTGCCGCCCGCGGGCCCGACCCTGCCGTCCGCGATCCAGGTCGTCACGCCCTACAACCTGCCTACGACACCGCCGCGTTGACCCCGTCTACAGGTTGATCGCGTACGCCTTGCGCAGCGTCTCGTGCACGGTCCACGTCGTACGGTCGCCCTCGCGCAGCACGGCCATGTCCCCGGGACCGACCGTCAGCGTCTGGCCGCCCTCGACCTCGATCGTGGCCGAACCGCTGATCACGACGAACAGCTCGTCCGCCTCCGTGTCGGTGACCACACCCGGCGTGATCTGCCAGATCCCGCGGACCCGCTTGCCGTCCTCGGACTCCCACACGACCTTCCCGGTGACCTCGGGCGTACCGGACACGATCTGCGCCGGATCGAGCGGCTCGGGTTCGAGTTCGGCGTCGGGGATGCGGACTACGAAACTGTGCGTCATGCCGCGACCCTAGCCGGGATGGACCGGTCCAGGCGTGGACACTGTGTGAGGTATCGGCCCAGGTCGGAGGACACTTCGTCGCGGAGTGGCGGCCAGGACGACGCCGGGTGATCGTGGAGGGCATGGCGCAGACCACGGCAGCCGTCCCCGAACCACACCCACAGCCGCACCCGCACGCAACCCGGGAGAACATCCTCTTCGGGGGCGTCTACGGCTCCGTCCTCGCCTGCTCGATGGTCGCCGCGCTCACCCAGTACGGCCACACCGACAGGGGCAGCCGCCGCTACGACGCCCTGTGGCTGCTGGTGACCGCCGCCGCCTCGGCACTCGCCCACGGGTACGCCCACTACATCGCCGAGCGTGCCCCGCACCGCCGCTGGGACGCCCTGCGCACCCTGCGCGACGAGTGGCCCCTGGTCGCCGCCGCGCTGCCGACCGTTCTGCTGCTCGCCGGGGCCGGCTGGGGCTGGTGGCCCGCGAACGGCGTCGAGTACGCGGCGTTCGTCCTCAACATCGCGCTGCTGTTCTGCCTGGGGCTGGTCACGGCCCGCTGGTCGGCGCGGAGTTGGGCGGCGGCCGTGGCCATCGGGGCGGTGGACGCGCTGCTCGGGGTGGTGGTCGTCGTGGCCAACGCCCTGATCAAATAACGCCGTTCGGCCTGCCTACGAGATGCCTTGGTAACCGCGCAGCTTGCGGTACAGCGTCGCCCGCCCGATCCCCAACGCGGCAGCCGCCCGCGCCTTGTTGCCCCCGTGCCGGCGCAGCGCCGCCAGGATCGTCGTGCGTTCGGCGTGCTCCATCGGGCTGAGCCGCCGGGCCGAGGGACCCTCCCGCACGGGATCGGGCAGCTCGGCCCGCCGCACGGGGCCGGTGACCCGCCGGTGTTCCGCCAACGCCCTGACGACATGGGCGAGTTCTGTCACGTTCCCGGGCCAGGGATGCTCCTCCAGGGCCCTGAGCGCGTCCAGGGTCCAGGTGAGCGGCGGCTGCCCCACGGCCGGGCGGGGCGCGAGCACCGGCAGCAACTCCCGTACGTCCTCGGGGCGTTCACGCAACGCGGGCACGGTCACCGACCGGGCCGCCAGGGTGTCCAGCAGTCGCTGGAAACACGGGCCCGGGGGAGTGCCGGGCGTATAGGTGACCAGCAAATACACGTCGGGGTGTTCGTCGAGCAGGGAGTTGAGCGCGGCGACGTCCGGCTGGGCCAGCCGCTCGGCGTGCCGCAGGAGGAGCGGGCGGCCGTCGGCCAACTCGCTGTACTTGACGCCTAGTTCGGGCGACTCGGCGGCATCGGCGACCAGCGGCACGGTCCCGCCGAGCAGTTCACGGGCGAGCGCGGTCTTGCCGCTGCCGCGCTCGCCGGTCAGCAGCAGCGGCTCGGGAACCCGGGCCAGCTCCACCGCCCGGGCGACCGCGTGCCGCCAGGGCACCGAACCACCCGCGAGCGCCAGCGCGGGGTGCGGCACGAGACGCGGCACGGGCGCCTCGGCAGGGCGCGCTTCGAGTACGGCGACGATCCCGAGGACGCGGCCCTCATGCCGTACGGGAGTGATCTCCGCGGTGCACCCGGCACCGTCGGGGAGCGTCAGGTCGTAGGACTGCTCCTGCACCGGGCGGCTTCCGGGGGCGTGGGACCGTTCCACGGCGGGACCGCGCCCGGCGTCGGTCGGCCGCTCCGGGCTGGGACCGCGCCCGGTGTCGTAGGACCGTTCCACGACGGGACCGCACCCGGCGTCGGCCGGCCCCTCCCGGCTCGGACCGCCCCCGGCGTCCTTGGACCGTTCCACGACCGGACCGCCCCCGGCGTCGTTGGACCGTTCCACCACCGGACCGCGCCCGGTGTCCTGAGGCCGCCGTGAGCCGTGGGGCGGTCGTGCGCCGGAGGCTCGCTCGCTAGTGCCGGACCGTTCCAGCGCGGCCAGTACCTGAGGTGTCGCGAGCCGTACCGCGGCCTCGCTGACGATGCGGTTGCGGCCGTCGAGGGCGACGACCGCGCGGGCCGGGGTGTGGGCGGCCGCCCGGGTGTAGGCGTCGAGGAGCACCCGTTCGGCGGTGCGGGAGCGGGCGAGCAGTTCCGCTTCGACCGCTGTGGCCGTCGCCTCGGCGAGGGCGGCTCCGGGGTGCGGGCCGCAGCCGGCGCACAGGGCGGACGCGACGGTCACCGTGCCCAGTACCTGCCCGGAATCCGGGGCGAGCAGGGGCACGCTCACGGCGGACACGTCCTGCCACACGTCAAGGAAGTGCTCGGGGCCGTGCACCTCGGCCCGGCGCCGGGTGCGCAGGGCGAGGGCCGCGCTGTTGTGACCCACCTCCGGCTCGGACAGATCCCGGCACCGGTCGTCGCCGGGCACCTCGCCCGTGGTCCACAGCACCCGCAGACGCTCGTCCGTGAGGAGCATCGCCGAGTGGCCGAGCGCCGGCGCGATGCGGTCCAGCACGGGTCGCGCCGCCTCCAACAGGGGGGATTCGGCGGGCGGTTCGGGTTCGTGGACCGGTCCATCGAGGTCATGCCGTACGCCGAAGAAGCGGGCGCGGCGCCAGGCCGCGAGGACCTCGTCGGGGACGTCGTCGGGCAGCGGGCGGCCGCTCAGGAACCGCTCGCGCGCCTGGCGCAGCGGGGCGAGGGCGGGGGTGTGATCCAGGGTGGTCATGACGCCTCTCACCGTATCGGGCCCGTGGCGGCGGCCGCCGAGGGGCTGTAACTGTCTCGTAATGAGACACCCGCGCAGGTCCGGCCCGCATCATGATCGTGAAGAGTCGGTGCCTTTCTCACCTCTGCCTCACCTCTGCCTCACCCTGTCCCAACCTGCCCCACCTCCGTCGCACCCCTGCCTCACCCCTGGAGCGTCCCGCCGTGCACGTTGTCGAGACCGACGTACTGATCGTGGGCAGCGGCCCGGCCGGAGCGTCCGCCGCGCTGGCGCTGAGCACCTACGGCGTGCCCCACATCGTCGTCACGCGCTATTCGCGCCTCACCCGGACGCCCCGCGCGCACATCACCAACCAGCGCACCATGGAGGTCCTGCGCGACCTCGGCGTCGAGGACGAGGTGCTGGCCCAGGCGACACCGCAGAACCTGATGGGCAACACCACGTTCTGCACCAGCCTGGCCGGTGAGGAGCTGGGCCGGATCCGCTCCTGGGGCAACGACCCGCTCGTCCAGGCAGCCCACGAACTGGCCAGCCCGACCCGCATGTGCGACATGCCGCAGCACCTGATGGAACCGGTGCTCATCGACGCGGCGCTCGCGCGCGGCTCCAACGTCCGCTTCAGCACGGTCTACAAGTCCTTCGTCCAGGACGAGGACGGCGTCACGGTCACCGTCGAGGACCGGCTGCGCGGCGACGAGTACCGGATCCGCGCCAAGTACCTGATCGGCGCCGACGGCGGACGCTCGCAGGTCGCGGAGGACGCCGGGCTGCCGATGGGCGGTCAGATGGGGGTCGCGGGCAGCATCAACATCGTCTTCGACGCGGACCTGTCGAAATACACCGCGCACCGCCCCTCCACCCTCTACTGGGTGCTCGCCCCCGGCGCCACCGTCGGCGGCATCGGCGCGGGCCTGGTGCGCTGCGTCAAGCCGTGGAACGAGTGGCTGATCGTGTGGGGTTACGACGTGAGCGCCGGCGCCCCCGACCTCACCGAGGAGTACGCGCTGTCCGTCGTACGGCAGTTGGTCGGCGACGACGAGATCCCGGTGACCATCAAGTCGTCCTCGGCGTGGACGGTCAACGAGTTGTACGCCGAGACCTACGTCAACGGCCGGGTCCTGTGCGCCGGTGACGCCGTGCACCGCCACCCGCCGTCGAACGGGCTCGGCTCCAACACGTCGATCCAGGACGCCTACAACTTGGCGTGGAAACTGAAGCTGGTCCTCGACGGCACCGCCACGCCGAAGCTGCTCGACACCTACGACGCCGAACGCGCCCCGGTCGGCAAGCAGATCGTCACCCGCGCCAACAAGTCTATCGGCGAGACCGCCCCCATCTTCGAGGCGCTGGACGGCCTTTCCCCGCAGACGCCCGAGCAGTTGTGGGCCAACATCGAGGCCCGCAAGGACGCCACGGAGGCGGCGGCCAAGCAGCGGGCCGCGTTGCGCGAGGCGATCGCGTTCAAGGTGTACGAGTTCAACGCGCACGGCGTCGACCTCAACCAGCGCTATTCCGCGGAGAGTTCGACCGCGGTGGTGCCCGACGGCACGCCCGACCCCGGGTTCGAACGCGACCGCGAGCTGTACCACCAGCCCAGCTCCCGCCCCGGCGCCAAGCTCCCGCACGCCTGGATCACCGCCGGCACCCGCACCGTCTCGACCCTCGACACGGTGGGCAAGGGCCGCTTCACCCTCCTCACCGGCATCGGCGGCGAGGAGTGGGTGCGCGCGGCGCAGGCGCAGTCCCTGGACATCGGCACGGTCGTGATCGGCCCCGGCCAGGAGTACGACGACCCGTACGGCGACTGGGCCCGCCTGAGCGAGGTGTCCGACGGGGGCGCCCTCCTCGTCCGCCCCGACGGCTATGTCGCATTCCGCCACGCCGACGCGGCCGAGAACGCCGAACAGTTGCTCACGGACGCGTTGCGACGCATCCTCGGGCACGGCTGACATTTCACACAGGGGCAGTTCGCGCAGGATAGGGAGCCGCAATGACCACTGACGTCACCGTCACGGACGAGGCCGTCGCCAGTCTGGAGGGGACGGCCGATCCCCGCCTGCGTGAACTGCTGACCGGCCTGATCCGGCATCTCCACGCGTTCGCGCGGGAGACCGGCCTGACCCAGGCGGAGTGGGAGCGGGCGATCGGCTTCCTGACGGAGACCGGGAAGATGTGCACGGACACCCGGCAGGAGTTCATCCTCCTCTCCGACGTGCTCGGCCTGTCGATGCTGGTCGAGACGATCAACGGCGACAGGGCCGCCGGTTCCACCGAGTCGACGGTGCTGGGCCCCTTCCACATGACCGAGTCCCCGGTCCGCGAACTCGGCGCGAACATCGACCTGGTGGGCGGCGGCGAGCCGTGCGTGGTCAGCGGCCGGATCGTGTCCGGAGACGGCACTCCGCTCCCCGGCGCGGTCCTCGACGTGTGGCAGGCCGACGGCAACGGCTTCTACGACGTGCAGCGCCCCGACCTCCAACCCCCGGGCAACGGACGGGGGTTGTTCACCGCGGACGCCGAGGGCCGCTTCTGGTTCCGCACCTGCGTACCGAGCCCGTACCCCATCCCCACGGACGGCCCGGTCGGCGAACTCCTCAAGGCGACCGGCCGCCACCCCTACCGCCCTGCCCACATCCACTTCATCGCCTCGGCCGAGGGCCACTCCCCGGTCACCACGCACATTTTCGTGGCGGGCAGCGACTACCTCGACTCCGACGCCGTCTTCGCCGTCAAACAGAGCCTCGTCGAGGACTTCACCCCGACCGACGACTCGTCCCTGGCAAGGGAGTTCGGCATCGCCAACCCCTTCCGCCACGCTCGCTTCGACCTCGTCCTGGACCGCGCGTGAAGAACTTCCTGGACTTCGCCTACGACGCCCAGCCCATGCGCGTCGTGTTCCGCCCCGGCGCCGCGCTGACCGCGACCGCCGGGGAGGCCGAACGGCTCGGCCTGCGGCGGGTGTTGGTGCTCTCCGGCGCGCGGGGTGCCGACACCGCGCAGGCGGTCGCCGACTCGCTGGGGGAGGTGTGCGTCGGGGTGCACGCCGAGGCGAAGATGCACGTTCCGGTCGAAGTCGCGGACCGCGCGGTCGAGTTGGCGCGCACGCTGGGCGCCGACGGCTGCGTCGCGGTCGGCGGCGGCTCGGCGGTCGGCCTCGGCAAAGCGATCGCCCTGCGCACCGGCCTCCCACTGATCGCCGTCCCCTCCACCTACGCCGGCTCCGAGATGACCCCGGTCTGGGGCCTCACCGAGAACGGCGCCAAACGCACCGGCCGCGACCCCGCCGTCCTGCCCCGGAGCGTCGTCTACGACCCCGAACTCACCCTGGAACTCCCCGTACCGCTCACGGTGACCAGCGGCATCAACGCCATCGCGCATGCCGTGGAGGCCCTGTACGCCCCGGACACCTCGCCCGTGATCGCCCTCATGGCGGAGGAGGGCGTAGGGGCGCTGGCGGGCGCGCTGCCCGAACTGGCCGCCGAGCCACGGTCGTTGGAGGCCCGGAGCCGGGCCCTGTACGGGGCGTGGCTGTGCGGTTCCTGCCTCGGCGCCACGACCATGGGCCTGCACCACAAGCTGTGCCATGTGCTCGGCGGCACCTTCGGCCTGCCGCACGCGGAGACGCACACGGTGGTGCTGCCGTACGTGCTGGCGTACAACGCGCCCGCCGTACCGCTGACGGCCTCCGTCGTGGCCCGCGCGCTGGACGCCGACGACGCACCGCGCGCTCTGTGGGACCTGGCGAGGCGGCTCGGCGCACCGCGCTCGCTCGCCGAACTCGGCCTGGAGGAGAGCGACTTGGCGACGGCCGCCGCACAGGCGGTGAGCCAGGCGTACGCCAACCCCCGGCCGGTCACGGAGGACGGGGTGCTCGCGCTGCTGTACGCGGCGTACGAGGGAACTCCCCCCGTGTGAACGGCCTTTCGGTGGTGCGCGCGGTCAGTGGTTCGTGCGGACGCCGTCCAGTGCGATGGCCAGGACGCGGTCGCGCTGGGCGTCGTCCACGAACGTCGTGCCGGTGATCCCGGCGGCCATGCGCAGCAGGTCGTTGAAGTCCATGTCCGTGCGGGCCACGCCCGCCTTCTGCGCGCGCTCGAACAGCGGGCCGCCCGCGGAGAACATCGAATCACGGCAGGTCCCGAAGATCTCCGAGTCGTTCTCCAGCGCCTGGCGCACCGCCTGCTTGGTCGTCACGTAGCCCGCGAAACGGTTGAGCCACGCGGTCAGCGCCTCCCACGGCTCCCGGTCGGCGACGTCCAGGGCGAACTGGCACAGGGCGTTCACCTCGCTCGCGTAGACGCTCTCGAAGAGGGCCCGGCGGGTCGGGAAGTTGCGGTACAGCGTGCCGATGCCGACGCCCGCGCGCCGCGCGATGTCCTCCAGCGAGGCCTCCGAGCCGTGCTCCGCGAAGGCCTCGCGGGCCGCGGTCAGCAGGGCGTCGTAGTTGCGGGCGGCGTCCTTGCGGTGGGGTCTCTGGGCCGCGACGATCTCGCCGACGGGGAACGGCTGGGCCGTCACGGGTGCCTCCCTGGGGTGGGCCCGGTTGAACCGGAGGTGTGCCTCCGTTATGGTGGAGGGGTACCTCCACTTTAGCAGTGTGGGCGCGTTCCGCCGTAGTGCCATGCGCGGGCGCACCCCCGTTCGCTTGTTCCGGAGAGGCTCTCGATGCCCCGCAAGTCCTCCCGCCTCACCTTCGCGGTCCTCGCGACCGGTGCGGGCGTGTTCTCCATGCTTCAGTCGCTGATCGCGCCGGCCCTGCCGACCGTCCAGCACGCGCTCCACACCTCCCAGTCCACCGCGACCTGGGTGATGACGGCCTATCTGCTGTCCGCCTCGGTCTTCACCCCGATACTCGGCCGCGTCGGCGACCTGGTCGGCAAGAAGCGCACCCTCGTCGCCGTCCTCCTGGCGGTGCTGGCCGGCTGTCTGGTCGCCGCGCTCGCCCCCAACATCGGCGTCCTGATCATCGCCCGGGTCGTCCAGGGCATCGGCGGCGCGCTGTTCCCGCTGTCCTTCGGCATCATCCGGGACGAGTTCGACGCGTCCCGGGTCCCCGGCAGCATCAGCAACCTGTCCGCCGTGATCGCCGCGGGCGGTGGCGTCGGCATGGTGGCCGCCGGTCCCATCGTGACCGCGCTCGACTACCGCTGGCTGTTCTGGTTCCCCGTCGGCATCGTCGCCGTCACCACCCTCATCGCCGTGCGCTACGTCCCCGAGTCGCCCAACCGCGCCCAGGGACACGTCAATTGGCTCGGCGCCGTACTCCTCTCGGGCTGGCTGGTCGCCCTGCTGCTCCCGCTGAGCCAGGCGAGCATCTGGGGCTGGGGCTCCGTGCGGGTCGTCGGCCTGTTCGCCGCCGCCGTCGTCCTCTTCGCGGCCTGGCTGCTCTCGGAGGCCCGCTCCCGCAGCCCGCTCATCGACCTGAAGGTGATGCGCCTGCCGTCCGTGTGGACCACCAACACCGCCGCGCTGCTGTTCGGCGCGGGCATGTACGCGATCTGGTCCTTCCTGCCCGGCTTCGTCCAGACCCCCTCGTCCGCCGGCTACGGCTTCGGCGCCAGCGTCACCGCGTCCGGACTCCTCATGCTCCCGATGCTGCTCGCGATGTTCGTCTCGGGCGTGCTCAGCGGCCGCCTGGAGCCGATCGTCGGCGCCAAGGCCCTGCTCACCACCGGCGCAGCCCTGGGCGCGGTCGCCTGCGCGATCCTCGCCCTCTGGCACGACCAGCAGTGGCAGATCGCCCTGGTGGCAGGCATCTTCGGCCTCGGCATCGGACTCGCCTTCGCCTCCATGGCCAACCTCATCGTCGGCAGCGTCCCGCCCGAGCAGACCGGCGCCGCCACCGGCATGAACGCCAACATCCGCACCATCGGCGGCTCGATCGGCGCCGCGGTCACCAGCGTCCTGGTCACCGGCCACCTCCAGCCGTCCGGCCTGCCCTACGACTCCGGGTACACCCACGGGTTCACGCTGCTGGCGGTGCTGCTCCTCGGCGCCGCGCTGGCCGCGCTCCTGGTGCCGCGCCGGTCCGGCCGTAGCGGAGGAACGACCGTCGGCGGCTCCGGGTCGGCGCTCCTGAAGGCGGAGGAGGAGGCGTCGGTGATGGCTCCCGGCGCCCTCAACTGACGTGGCCGGTATGCCAGCATGAGGTGATGATCGAAAAGAGCGCACGGGGTTCCGGCGGGGAACTCCTGGACGTACGGCGGCTCCGGTTCGTCGAGACCGCCGCTCCTCGGCTCACGCCCGAGGAGCGGCTGGCGATGGACCAGGTGTGGGACGCGAAGGTACGGGACAACCCGAGTTTCTTCGACGGGCCGGTCCTGGTGTGCGCGGGCACCCGGCGGGAGGGACCGGACGACCTCACCGTCTCCTGGGTGAGGACGACGTACCGCCACTTCGCCCTCCGCCGCGTCCCGTTCTCGACCTCGTGGCTGCCGTCGTTCTTCGTCTCCGTCCTCCAACCGGCCGACGACGGGCGCCTGTTGGTGGGCCGTATGTCGAACTCGACGGCGGCACCGGGACGTTGGCAGTTGCCGGGCGGCTCGCTCGAACCGCCCGAGGGGGACGAGCCGCTCGACATGACGGCCCTCCGCCGGCACGCCGCACGGGAGTTGATCGAGGAGACCGGCATCGACACCCCGCCCGACGACCTCACCTTCTGGAACGTGACCCGTGCCGGAAACGGCGGCATCGGTGTCCTGTTCCGTGCCCCCTCCCTCCCGGAGGCGCGACTGCGCGAGAGGTACGAGGCCATGGCGGCGGCGGAGCGGGCCCAGGGCCGCGAACCGGAGCTGGACGACATCGCCCTGATCCACTCGACGGCCCAACTCCCGCTCCTGGTGGGCCCGCACGCGGACTACCTGGAGCCGATCGTCCGCCGCCACGAGACATCGGGCGGCGCGGAACGGGCGTAACGGGTGTCTCGATATGAGACACCCGTTTCACGGCCGAAGCCTTCAGGATCGGCAGAGTACGACTGCTGTGAAGAAAGGTGATCACCATGGCCCTCGCACTGCTCAGGCGCTGGTTGCCCCAAGGCGGCCGCGCCACGGCGGCGGGCCTCTCGCTCCCCCTCCCGCTCGGCGCGGGCGGCCTCGGTCGTGAGATCGTCGACCCGATGGGTTCTCCCATGCCGGCCGCCGACGTGACGGTGACGGCCCTGGACTCCCACCGCGTCGCCGCCTCCGGTACGACCGACCCGTACGGCTTCTTCCTCGCGGCCCTGCCGCCCGGCCGCTACGGCCTCCTCGTCTCGGCCCAGGGACTCCAGCCGCACCAGGAGACGGTCGAGATCGTCGCGGGCATCGCCGAGCCCGCGGAACGCGTCTGGCTCCAGCCCGGCCGCGCCCAGGAACTCCCGCCGCCCGGCACCTGGCTCTTCGACCCGCCGCACACCGCGATCCGCTTCATCGCCAAGCATGTCGGCATGGCCCATGTGCACGGCCGGTTCGAGCGGTTCCAGGGCGGTATCCAGATCGCCCAGGAGATGACCGACTCCCGGGTCCACGTCCGCATCGACGCGTCCAGCATCACCACGGGCAACTCCACGCGGGACAACCACCTGCGCTCCGGTGACTTCCTCGACGTCGAGCGGTACCCGTACATCGACTTCGCCAGCACCCGGTTCGCCTACCGGGGCGGCAGCAAGTGGACGCTACAGGGTTCGCTGACGATGCACGGCGTGAGCCGCTCGGTGAACCTGGACACCACCTACCTGGGCACGGTCAACGGCGGCTACGCCGAGGAACTCCGCTGCGCCGCCCTGGCCACGGTCGAACTGCACCGCGAGGACTACACCTTGAACTGGCGAAGCATGCTGGCCCGGGGCATCGCCGTCGTAGGCCCCACCGTCCAGCTGGAGTTGGACATCCAGGCGATGTACCGCACCCACGACACCCCGACACCGCCGAAGTGACCCGGTACATGCGGTAGGGTTCACCTGCGCGTTCACCCGGCGGGACCGGGTGTGGCGCGAGCGGGACGTGGCGCAGCTTGGTAGCGCACTTGACTGGGGGTCAAGGGGTCGCAGGTTCAAATCCTGTCGTCCCGACTCTATGGAGTCGTTGGTCAGGGGCGGTTTCGGAGGAATCCGAAGCCGCCCCTTGGTCATTGTTGGGACCAGGTGGGGATCAGCCTGCTTCGACCAGTGTCAGCAGGTGGGGACAGTCGTTGCGAACTGCCTGAATGACGCCCTCCTGAAGTGTCGGTGGTGCTGACCGCGGCGGCGTCAGTCGTCGGCCGCGACGAGGAGGGTGAGTGTCGCTGCCGGACCGGCCGACCGCCCATCGGGCGACCAACTGGTCCGCGGCGGCGGCGATGGTACGCGCCAGTCTGGGCGCGGTCGTGCTGCCAGGCTCGGTCGCCTCGCGCACCCCCGGGCTGACCCTGCTCCCGGTGCCGGTACCGGGCACGTTCGAGACCCTGGTCCTGCACCGCCTCACTGCCCCCGGCCTGATCTCCGCGCCGGTGGCCGCCGTACTGACCCGCCTGGCCGAGGAACTGTCCCGGGCCGGGATGCTGGACCGCGAACCCGTGGTCAGAACGGTCCTGGTCAGACCACAGGGCTGCTCCCGCAGAGCGCGGAGCAGCTCGCGCTCCAGATCAATCCGAGGCGGCCCTTGACCGTTCCCCGGTGACCGGCCGGGGACCCGAGCCCCCCGCTACCCCAGCATCCACCCCTCCGCCCGCCGTGCCGTGGCGCGGATGTTCTTGCGTACGCCGGGCGGCAGGCGGCGCAGCACCTCGCGGACGCCGTGCCGGAGGCGGTGGTCGGCGGTGGTGCGGAGCAGGACGCGGCGGGTGGTGCCGATCCGGCCGGGTTCGCCGACGGCGAGCCGGAGTTGGCCGCCGGGGCCCGCCCAGGTGGGGGAGACCAGGCGCGGTGGCGTGCCGACGGCGACCGTGCCGAGGAGGATGCGCGCGCTGCCCGGGGCGGCTGCCAGCCGGGGGCGTCGGCCGACGCCCAACAGCTGTGCGCTGGCCCAGACTTGATAGGCACCGGGATTCATCGGGGCGTCACCGGTGAGGGTCAGCGGGTCGATGACCGTCTCGCCGGTGACCACGACCCGGTGGCGGTCTCCGCCGAGCGGTTCCAGGGTCGGCGTCAACTCGCCGTCGGGGTACCACCAGTGGTTGTCGGCGGTGTCGTGCACGATGAGTTCCCCGTACGCGTGCGAGAAGGGATCGGGAACCTCCCAGTTCTCCGCTCCCCTTATGCCGTCCAGGAGTTGGGGGTCGAGGAGCATCCGGCCGCCGCGCTCCACCACGGTCAGCGGCTCGCCGTCGGCCCGGACCATGCCGACGCGGGTCCGGATCACCAGCTTGTCGTTGCGCCAGCGCATGTCGTCGACGTCGACCTGCGCCCTGATCTGCTCGGTGCGGCGGGCGAGTTCGACCAGGGAGTCCAGCCGGTCCTGCACGAGCAGTTCGGCCCGCAGGCGGCTGATCGCCGGGAGGCCTTCGCTCACCCCTGGCGGATAGCTGGTCATCGCCATCCGGCGGACGGTGGTGAAGTACTCCTCTAAGTCCTTGCCGGTGCGCCGCAGTACGCGCGGTTCGCTCACCGGCCGCAGCAGCTCCACGCGGTACGAGCGGCGCAGCAGCCGGTCCTGGAGGTCGCCGGGAGGGGTGCCCTCCTTGATCGCCTCCACGACCTTGTCCAGGTGGCCGTAGTAGTCGTCGGCGGTGATCCGGCGGCTGCTGTTGTTGCCGCCGTCCTCGCGCCGATTCCACCGGTAGCAGGGGTAGTTGCCGAGTATCGACACCGTCTTGGCCCGTACGTAGGTGCGCGCCATGAACAGCTGGTCCTCCAGCCTGACGCGCCCTTCCGGGAAGCGGATCCCGTGTTCGCGCAGGAAGTCCCGGCGGAACATCTTGTGCGGCGTCAGGCTCTCGAAGAGCGGGGCGTCGGCGGCGGTGCACCGCTCGACCGTCCGCTTGAACACATTGCTGGGCCCCTGCATCGTCCCGTGCACCTTGCCCAGCACGATGTCCGACCCGTTGCGCTCCGCCATCGCGTACAGCCGCTCCAGCGCCTCGTACGACAACTCGTCGTCCTGGTCGACGAATTGGACGTACTTCCCCTGGGCCCGGTCCACCCCCACGTTCCGCGGCTTGCCCGGCCAGCCGGAGTTCTCCTGCCGGAACACCCGGACGTGCTCATGCGCCTCGGCCAGTCGTTCGAGTCGTTCGGCGGAGTCGTCCGTCGACCCGTCGTCGACGTACACGACCTCGTACGCGTCGGCCCCCAGGCTCTGGTTGACCAGTGACGGCGCACAACGGTCAATGTAGGAACCGGCGTTGTAGACGGGTACGACAACGCTTACCTTGATCAAAATATCCCCCCCGGGACAAGTGTCGTTGTCCTACGGGACACTTGTTGTTGGGGATTGGTTGTACGACTCTTGGTGTGCGCCTTACCGAATGTGCGAGGGGTCGGACGGGCGAGGTCGCCGCGTCACGCGGATTCCCTGATCACCAGCTCCGTCGGCAGGATGAGCGGCGTCGGCTCCTCGCCCGCCAGGATGCGCACGAGCATCCGGGTCATCTCGCTGCCGAGGGCCACGATGGGCTGGCGGATCGTCGTCAGGGCGGGGTGGGTGTGCCGGGCCGTGAGGATGTCGTTGAAGCCGACGACCGCGACGTCCCCGGGGACGGACCGGCCGCGCTCGCGCAGGACGTGCAGGGCGCCCGCCGCCATGGCGTCCGAGGCGACGAACACCGCGTCCAGGTCCGGGTGTTCGTCGAGGAGACGGGCGGTCGCCGTGGCCCCGCCCAGCTCGCTGAAGTCCGCGTGCGCCACCCGGTGGTCCGCCAGGCCGGCCAGCGCGACCGCCTCGCGGAAGCCCAGGTAGCGGGAGACACCGGCGTGCATGTCGAGCGGGCCGGTGACGGTGCCGATGGCCCGGCGGCCCGTCGCGATCAGGTACTCCACGGCCTCGCGGGCGCCACCCCGGTTGTCGGCGTCGACGTACCAGCGCGGAGGCCGTTCGAGCGAGCGGCCCCCGTGGACGACCGGGACGTTCCCCGCCTCGGCGACCTTCGCCAGCGGATCGTTCTCGCGCAGGGCCAGCAGCATGACGCCGTCCGCACCCCGGGACTGAAGGACGCGGGTCAGCCGGTCCCGGCCCCGCTCGCCCGCGGCCAGGATCAGCAGGAGTTCGAGGTCGGTCTCCTCCACGACCGCGTTCACACCGGTGATGACCTCAGCGAAGAAGAGGTTGGCGAACAGTGCCGGATCGTCGCTGGAGATCGCCAGCACCACCGCGCCGCGCCGCTGCGAGGCGAGCGAACGGGCGGCCACATTGGGCACGTAGCCCAGTTCCGCCACGGCACTCTCCACCGCCTGCCGCGCCTTCTGGCTGACGTGCCGACGGTTGTTGATCACACGCGAGACGGTTCCGACGGACACTCCGGCGCGCAGCGCCACCTCGTCGAGCGTCGGCGGCCGTGTGGTCATCGGGGGCGACTCCAGTTCGTACGGAGGGGCGGCGGGCGGTACCGGGGGCGGTCGGTAGCAGCACTGTAAGCGCTGACGGCCTCACAGGCCGCCGCGCCGGATGACCTCCGCGTACCAGCGGGCGCTGTCCTTCGGCGTACGGCGCTGGGTCGCGTAGTCGACGTGCACGATGCCGAAGCGGGGCCCGTAGCCGAAGGACCACTCGAAGTTGTCGAGGAACGACCAGACGAAGTAGCCCTTGAGCGGCACGCCGCGGTCGATCGCCCGTGCGCAGGAACGGAGATGGCCGTCCAGGTAGGCGATCCGGTCCGCGTCGTGCACACCGTCGGCCTCCACGATGTCGTCGAAGGCGGCCCCGTTCTCCGTGATGTACAGGGGTACGGCCGGATAGTCGGCCTTGAGCCGCAGGAGGAGGTCCAGGAGTCCCCGCTCGTCGATCTCCCAGCCCATCGCCGTCTTCGGCCGGCCGCCGTCGGCTACACGGGCCAACGGCGAGCCCACGTAGGCGGATGGGACCGGTGTCGCGCTGCCCGCGACCAGCATCGGCGCGTAGTAGTTGATGCCCAGGTGGTCCAGCGGAGCCCCGATCCGCTTCAGGTCGCCGTCACGGATGTGGCCGGTGTCGGTCACCTCACGGAGGTCGCCGAGCACGTCGTCGGGGTACGCCCCGCGCAGCAGCGGGTCGAGGAAGAGGCGGTTCTGCATGCCGTCGACACGGCGGGCCGCGTCCAGGTCGGCGGGCTCGGTGCCGAGCGGGGTGACATGGGTGAGGTTGAGCGTGATGCCGATGTGCGAGTCGCCGTTCCGTATCGCCTCCGTCGCCAACCCGTGGGCGAGTAGCAGATGGTGGGCGGCGCGTACGGCGGCGGCGGGTTCGTGGCGGCCGGGGGCGTGGCGGCCCGTGGCGTAGCCGAGGAAGGCCGAGCACCAGGGCTCGTTGAGGGTGGTCCAGTGGGCGATGCGGTCGCCCAGCGCCTCGTGCGCGAGGGCGGCGTACTCGGCGAACCGCTCGGCCGTGTCCCGCACCGGCCAGCCGCCGGCGTCCTCCAGCGGCTGGGGCAGGTCCCAGTGGTAGAGGGTGGGCCAGGGCTGGATGCCGTGGTCGAGGAGGGTGTCCGTGAGGCGGCGGTAGAAGTCGAGGCCGCGCTGGTTCGCCGGGCCGGAACCGGTGGGCTGGATCCGGGGCCAGGCGAGGGAGAACCGGTAGGCGCGCAGGCCGAGTTGGCCCATCAGTGCGATGTCCCCGGGGAAGCGGTGGTAGTGGTCGGCCGCGACGGCTCCGGTGTCACCGCCCCGGACTGCGCCCGGAGTTGTCGCGAAGGTGTCCCAGATGGAGGGCCCCCGGCCGTCCTCCGTGACCGCGCCCTCGATCTGATAGCTCGACGTGGCGGCGCCCCACAGGAAGCCGGGATCGAACGTGCTCACTGAGTTGAACCTCCGTCTTCGGCGAAACTGAGAGCGGTGACAATCGGAGTGCCCTCGTCCTCGACGTGCGTGTCGGTACTGAACTGGTATGGAACTGGGTTGACGCCACAGCTCGGCCGGTTCCTGTGCGATGCCTCCGAAAGAAACTGGAAGCGCTAACAGTCGCAGAGTAGGAGTGCGACGTTCAGTCTGTGAAGGGTCAGGACGCGGAAAGACTGTGGAGAAGGCTCCTGTGTGTGAAGTCTTGACAGCTTTGCCGCCTCCACCCACCATCTGGCACTGACGCCGCACCGAGCCGACCCTGTCACCGAGAAGGGCTCGGTATGTTCCGCAGGACCAGCTTCCGTAAGACCAGATTCCGCAGGACCAGATGGGCCGTGGTCTTTCTCGCGCCCGCCCTGACCGTCGCCACACTGGCCGCGACCCCCGTGCTTCCCGTGACGTCCGCGCACGCCGCCGACGCCCCCTACGAACGGGTGCTCAACGGCACGTTCGACAACGGCAAGACCTCCTGGTGGAGCAGCGGCAACACGCCCTCCACCGTCAGCCTGGGCCGCCTGTGCGCCGACGTCCCCGGCGGGACCGTCAACGTCTGGGACTCGATGATCGGCCAGAACGACATCCCGCTGGAGGCCGGCCAGCCCTACACGCTGCGCTTCACGGCCTCCGCCACCCGGGACGTGTCGATCCACGCCGTACTACAGCTGCCCGCCGCCCCGTTCACGACCACCCTCAACAAGACCGCCGCCGTCACCACCACACCCAAGACCTTCCAGTTCACCGGCAACTCCACCGCCGCCAACCTGCACGCCCAACTCTCCTTCCAACAGGGCGGCGCCGCCCAGCCGTTCACCCTCTGCCTCGACGACGTCTCCCTCACCGGCGGCGCGATACCACCCGGCGGCGGACGCGACTTCGGCTCCCCGGTGCGGACGAACCAGTACGGCTACGCGGTCCACGGTCCCAAGAAGGCGTCGATCGTCAACTCCTCGACGAAGCCCGTGCGTTGGCGTCTGCTCGACGCCTCGGGTGAGCTCGTGAAGTCGGGCCGCACCGACGTCCAGGGCACGGACGCCGCCTCCGGCGACCATGTGCACATCGCCGACTTCAGCTCGGTGCGCAAGGCCGGAACGGGATACACACTCGTGGTCGGCGACGCGACCAGCTACCCGTTCGCCATCGCGGACAACCCGTACACGTCCCTGCGCAAGGACGCACTCGGCTACTTCTACGACGTCCGCAGCGGCACGCCCATCGAGGCGCAGTACGCCGGTGACGCCTACGCCCGGCCCGCGGGACATGTCGGCGTGGCGCCCAACAAGGGCGACACCAACGTGCCCTGCCTGCCCGGCACTTGCGACTACTCCCTGGACGTCCAGGGCGGTTGGTACGACGCGGGCGACCAGGGCAAGTACGTCGTCAACGGGGCCCTTGCGGACTGGCAGTTGATGGATTCCTACGAGCGCTCGCGCGCCGAGGGCGACACCGCCGGGCTGCGCGACGGACTGCTGAGCATCCCCGAGAACCACAACGGCGTCCCGGACGTCCTCGACGAGTCCCGCTGGGAGACGGAGTTCCTGCTGAGCATGCAGGTCCCGGCGGGCGAACCGCTGGCCGGAATGGTCCACCACAAGGTCCACGACCTGGCCTGGACCGCCCTGCCCACCCGGCCCGACCAGGACTCCCAACCCCGTTACCTGCACGCCCCGTCCACGGCCGCGACCCTCAACCTGGCTGCCGCGGGCGCCCAGTGCGCCCGGGTCTGGGCCCGCTACGACGCCGCCTTCGCGCACACGTGCCTGACCGCCGCCGAGACCGCCTGGAAGGCCGCGCTCGCCCACCCCGACGTGTACGCCCCGAGCAGCGACAGCGTCGGCGGCGGAGCGTACGCCGACACCGACGTGAGCGACGAATTCTCCTGGGCCGCAACGGAGTTGTACGCCACCACGCACGACCGCGCCTACCTGTCCCGCATCGACACGGAGATCACCCCGGCCGGGTTCTCCTGGCGGGACACCGGCGCGCTGGCCGACCTCACCGTCGTCCGGCTGCCGAGCCGCTTCCCCGCCCGCATGGTCGCCGCCGCCCGCAAGCGGGTCCTCGCCGTCGCCGACGGGTTCGTACGGGATGAACGGTCACAGGGCTACCCGAACCCCAACCTGCCCACCGACGGCGCCTACGTCTGGGGCTCCAACAGCGTCACCGCGAACAACGCCATGGTCATCGCGACCGCCTACGACCTCACCCACCGGGACGGCTACCGCAGCGCCGTCCTGGAGTCGCTGGACTACCTCCTCGGCCGCAACGCCCTGAACCAGTCCTTCGTCACCGGCTACGGCACCCAGGCCAGCCACAACCAGCACAACCGCATCTGGGCCCACCAGATCGACGCCAACCTGCCGAGCCCGCCGCCCGGTTCACTGGCCGGCGGCCCCGACTCGGCCCTCCAGGACCCGGTCGCGCAACAGAACCTGGTCGGTTGCGCCCCCGCCACCTGCTACATCGACGACATCTACTCGTACTCGACCAACGAGATCGCCATCAACTGGAACTCCGCGCTCGCCTGGGTGGCGACCTTCGCCGCCGACTCCGCGCGCTGAACGCCGCGGCCTGAACGCACCAACCGCCGTGGCCCCGGCCGCGCTTGGACGAGCGCGGCCGGAGCCGAGCCGAGGGGCCCGCGGCAGCCCCGCCCCGAGAGATAGGGACGCGCCATGCGTTGGAAAGCCCTGCTCACAACCGACTCGCTGAAGACCGTTTCATTCAGAACTGCCCTGATCTGTCTGCTCGTTGCGCCGCTGTCGCTCGTGGCGACCGGTTCGGCGTCCGCCGCCAGCCCGGTCTCCCTGACGAGCGGCTTCTACTCCAACCCCGACTCCGGCCCGGCCGTCTGGGTCCGCAACAACCCTTCCGACTCCCGCGCCGCACGCATCCAGTCGGCCATCGCGTCCCAGCCGATCGCCCGCTGGTTCGCCAACGAGAGCGCGGGCATCGGACCGGCCGTGTCCGGCTACGTCGGCGCCGCCGACAGCCACGACAAACTGCCGGTCCTGGTCGCGTACAACATCCCGGGCCGGGACGCGTGCGGCGGCGAGTCCTCCGGCGGCGCGGGCAGCGTGGCCGCCTACCGCACCTGGATCTCCACCTTCGCGGCGGCCGTCGGCACCCACCCCGCCGTCGTCGTCATCGAGCCGGACGCGTTGTCGGACTTCAGCTGCCTGACCAGCGCCCAGATCAGCGACCGCCTCGCGATGCTCTCCTACGCCACCCAGATGTTCCAGCAGAAGGCGCCCAACACCTGGGCCTACCTCGACGCCGGACACACCAACTGGGTCGCCCCGGCGACCATGGCGAGCCGCCTGAGGTCAGCCGGCGTCGCCAACATCCGCGGCTTCTCCCTGAACGTCTCGAACTTCTACACCACCCCGTCCTCGGAGACCTACGGCAACTCGATCAACTCGGCGCTCGGCGGCGGCTCCCACTTCGTCGTCGACACCAGCCGCAACGGCAACGGCTCCAACGGCGAATGGTGCAACCCCGCCGGACGGAAACTCGGCGTCACCCCACGGGTGGGCGGTGCCGAGGACCTGCTGCTGTGGGTCAAGACACCGGGCAACTCCGACGGGCAGTGCGGCGTCGCACCGACCGTGCCCGCAGGGCAGTTCAGTCCCGATCTCGCCGTCAGGCTCATCGACGGCACGTGATCCCGGGGTGGGGCGCGGGCCCCTGACAGCCCGCGTCCCACATCGTCCCGCTCATCAACTCGGTGGTTCCAGGCGGACGTTGTCCGACGTCCCGTCGGGCCACGTGACGGAGGCGAGGGCGCTGCCGTCACCGTCGTAACAGACCTCCAGCCGTACGGCTTCGGCGGCGCCCGGACCCGCGACCACCCCGGAGAGACAGACCAACGCGGCGTACACCGTGCCCGGTTGGACCTCCGACGTGGTGGCGAGCCAGGGTGTCGCCGAGTGCGGCCCGAAGGCGTTGGCGTCGCGCGCGGTGGCGATGCCCGCCTCGTCGAAACCGCGCAGCCCGATCACCGTGCTGGACAGGCCGGTCGGGCGGCGTGCCCAGGCGGCCGGCTGTGACTCCAGGTGCATGCCCGGCGGTTCGACGTCGGCCAGGCAGTAGCCGCCGAGGCGCAGCCGCAGCGGTTCCTGGACCGGTCCATCGACGCGCGCGAGCCGCACCTCCAGCGGCCCGTTCAGCACGGACGCCGTCGTGATCCACGGACCCGTACGGAACCTGGGCGCGGGATCGTGGGCGTACGGGGCGGGCACCGGGCCGACCGGCCAGTGTGCTTGATGGCGGGAGACGGCCGTGCGTACACCCAGGTGCAGGCGGGTCAACGGGCGCCGGTGGGACGGCCGTTCCTCGGCGTCGAGCAGCGCGATGTGCGAGTCGACCGGGTCGTTCAGGCTCGACTCCGTGCTGTCGGGGGCGACGTGAGAGGCGTAGGCGAGGCGGCTGTAGACCGGATCGTCCGCCTCGGGGGCGGTGCCGTCACCGAAGGCGTGGTCGCTGCCGTGGTTGACGACGCGGACGACACCGTCCGCCGCCGTACCGGAGACGAGCCACCCCGGGGCGGTCAACGTCCGCCGCACGTCCCGGGTCACGATCGGCAGCGCCTCCTCCTTCTCCGCCCACACCGGGTGGTCCGCCGACAGCACCAGCCCGGCGAAGCCCTTGCTCGACCAGTACGGCGAGCCGGGCCCCGAGTACGGCTGCCGGATGGCCGTAAACTCCCCGTGCCAGCCCAGCGGTTGGAGCCCGCGCCCGTCGAAGCAGCCGGCCTCGGTGAAGTGCCGTAGGACTCCGCTCGCGAGGCGGCGGGTACGGCCCGCCGGCAGGGGAGTGGCGTCGAAGACGGCGCCCGCCCACAGCGGGCACAGCATCGCGTAGCGGTACGTCAGGGAGCGGCCCTGGTACAGCGGGGCGCCGTCCGCCCCCACCAGGTGCTGGGCGTCGTCCAAGTAGCGGCGCAGCCGGGCCCGGTAGCGGGGGAGCAGGGCGGGGTCCGCGTCGGCGCCGGAGATGCGGCAGTACCAGAGCGGGTAGTAGTGCATGGCCCAGCCCGAGTAGTAGTCGAAGTGGCGCAGCGGGCCGCCGGTGCCGCCCCCGTCGGCGTACCAGCCCTCGCCCGCGTACCAGGCCTCCGTGCGCGCGATCGCGTGGTCGATGTCGGGCGCGCTCCACGGGGCACCGACCGAGCGCAGGAACGCCGACGTGATCGCCCTGAACCAGACCCAGTTGTTGTCGGGGACCTCGCTGCCGAGCAGGTCCGTCATCCAGGCGACGATCCGCTGCCGTACGCCGTCGTCCAGCCGGTCCCAGATCCAGCGCCGGGTCTCGTGCAGCGCGATCGCCACCGACGCGCACTCCACCTTGGCCTGCCCGCACTCGCGCATGCTCGGCCAGTGGTCCGGCGAGTGCGGGTCCGTCCCGGCGGTCAGGCCCTCGGCGTACCAACTGGTGTGGTCGTGCGGGTCGTTGTCGCCGGAGTGGGCCAGGCGGAAGCCGGCGAGGAGGAAGGTGCGGGCGAAGCCTTCGAGGCCGTCGCTGTGCCGGCCGTTGCGGCTGGCGGGGCCCGGCAGATGGAGCAGGGCGTGCCGGTCGGTGGCGTACGGGCGGACGGCGGTCAGTTGGGCGTCGGCCAGCGCCTCCCAGTGCGTTCGCGTCCAGCCGGTGTGCGGGGAGAGGAGACGGTCCTCCGGTATCAACTGTCCACCTTTCCAGCGGTGTTGAGGCGGGCCGGGGGCGCCACCGACTGGCGTACGACGACGTGCGAGCCGAGCACCACACGGCGGCTCGGCGGGTCCATGGGACGGCGGTGCAGGGCGAGGCGGGTCGCGGAGCGGCCGAGCTCCTGCTGCGGGACGTGCACGGTGGTCAGCCGGGGGTAGAGGTCCTCGGCGAGCGGGATGTCGTCGAAGCCGACCACGGAGAGGTCGTCGGGGACCGAGCGGCCCAGGTCACGGGCGGCGGCGATGGTACCGGCCGCGCTCATGTCGCTCGCGCAGAAGATCGCCGTGGCATCGGTGTCGGTCAGCAGGCGGCAGGCCGCCTCGTAGCCGGACTCGCGGGTCATGTCGCTCTCGGCGACGAGCGCCGGGTCGGGCTTGACGCCGTGTGCGCGCAGCGCCCGTTCGTACCCTTCGAGGCGCTGGCCCGCCACGCTGAACTCGTGCGGGCCCGCCAGATGGGCCACCCGGGTGTGACCGGCGGACAGCAGATGACTGGTGGCGGCGAAGGCGCCGCTCTCCATGTCGCACTCCACCACGTCCACCGGCGCCTTCGCGCCGCCCTTCCACGGCCGGGCGCAGAGCACCAGACGGGCACCGGCCCGGTCCAACCCCTCGGCGGCGACCGTGAGTTGGGCGAGATGCTCCTCGGTCTCGGCCATGCCGCCGACCAGGATGACGGCCTCCGCACCCCGCTGACGCATCAGCTCGATCACCGACAACTCGCGTTCCGGGACACCCTGGGTGGAACAGACCAGGCAGACCCGGCCGTCGGCGACGGCCTGTTCCTCCACTCCGGAGGCGACGTTCATGAAGAACGGCGAGGTGATGTCGTTGACCACCATCGCCACCATCCCCGAAGCCGTGTTCAGGGAACGGGCGTTGGCGTTGACCACGTAGTCGAGGTCGTGCACGGCCTGCATGACCCGTTCGTGCGTCGCCGGGGGAGCGGTGTACGCCCCGCTGAGAATCCGCGAGACGGTCGCGACGGACACGCCCGCGCGCGATGCCACGTCACGGATCGTCGCCCGGCCTGCGGAACCCCGACCTTGAGCCATGCTCTGCTTCTCCTCGCCCCGGTGAACAGCCGATGTAAGTAACACCGATGAAAAAGTTACACAACTGGCGAGGGTTTCTCTACGGCCCGGGTGCAGGTACCTGTTGGAACTTGTCCAGGATCGCCGAACCTCTTGACGGCTGTGAGACCTGCCCTTAACGTCCCGGTTACTGTAAACGGTTCAGTGAACGTTACATGCCGCTCGGTAGCCGTCGGCATCCCACTGCACCCCACTGCATCCCTCTTCTCCGCCTCGGAGGAACACCAGATGACTTCGTCGAACGTCTCCAGACGCGGCCTCCTGCGCACCGCCGCACTCGGCGCCGGCACCCTCGCCCTGGGCGGCGGCCTGAGCGCGTGCGGCTCCGGCTCCCCCTCCTCGGCGGCGGACGCGCTCACCTACTGGGACTGGTACGTCACCCAAGCCCCCTGGGTGGACAAGGAGATCGAGCTCTTCGAGAAGGGCCACAGCGGCGTCAGCGTCAAGAAGACCACCCAACAGAACGCCAAGTACCCGGACTTGGTCGCGCTCGCCAACCGCAGCGGCAACCCGCCGGACGTCTTCATGATCCCGCAGGTCCCCAGCGTCGCCGAGCAGGTCGCCAAGGGCTGGCTGCACCCGCTCGACGAGTGGGCGACCCCGGCATGGCAGTCACGCTTCCCCGAGGGCACCTTCCTGGAAGGCGCCAACGTCTTCGACGGCAAGGTCTATTCGGCCCCGCTGAAGGGCTCCGGCCCCCAACTCCAGCTCTACATCCACCACGGCGTCTTCAAGTCCGCCGGCCTGACGAACCCCGACGGCAGCGTCAAGATCCCCAGGACCTGGGACGAGGTCACCAGCGCCGCCCAGACGATCACCAAGAAGAGCGGCGGCAAGTCGTACGGCTTCGGCTTCGGCAACGCCGACGGCATCGGCGTCCTCGCCTGGTGGCTGGACCTGTTCGTCCGCGGCGCCGGCGCACCCGGCGGCGCGCCCACCGTGCCCGGCACCGGCATGGACTACCGCGTCGGCAAGTGGACGTTCGGCACCGACCGGGCGTACGCCGACTTCCTGGAACTGTTCGTCGAGTGGAAGAAGCGCGGCTTCTTCCACCCCAACTCCGTGAGCCTGTCCGACGAAGCCGCCCGCGCGTTCTTCGAGCGCGGCAAGTTCGGCATGACCGTCGGCGGCGTGTGGAACCAACCCGAGTGGACCCAGCACAAGTTCACCGACTACAGCCTGGTCACCCTGCCCTCGCCGACCGCGACACCGAAGGGCTTCTACTACGCCGACCCGGTCGGCAACGGCACCTTCGCCGCGGTCTCCGCCAAGAGCAAGAAGGCACACGAGGGGTTCCAGTGGCTCGACGCGCTGACGTCCCCCGCCGCCGGGCGCCGCTGGGTCGAGGACCTCAACGGCGTCTCGGCCCACCCCACGGACAACGACCCGGACGGCATCGACTCCAAGCCCTTCGCCGCCTTCATCGGCATGACCGAGCAGGTACTGCGCGGCCCGGTGCCCCTTGTGCGCAACCCGGAACTGGCCGGTGTCGCGCCCGGCGTCCCCAAGCCGGACATCGGCGATGTGGTCACCGGCGTCTACACGGGTCAGATCAAGGACGTGCAGGGCGCGTTGAGCAGCCTGGCCGACAAGAAGTTCCAGCTCCTGTCCGACGCGGTCGCCGCAGTGGCCAAGCAGGGCAAGAAGGTCAGCACGTCCGACTACGTCTTCGCGGACTGGGACCCCACCAAGCCGTACACCACGAAGAAGAAGGCGTGAGCCGTCACCATGTCACTTCTTGACACCCGCGAGCGCAAGCGAGCGTCCCCGACCCCACCACCCGCCGCCGCCCACCCCGGACTCGGCCGCCGTATCCGCGCCGCCAAGTGGTCGTACCTCTACCTGGCCCCCATGGCCGTACTGCTACTGGCCTTTGTGGTCTACCCGATCTTCGCGTCCTTCGGCTACACCTTCTACCGCTGGAACGGCATCGGCGCCCCCGGCAACTACGTGGGCCTCGCCAACTTCCGGCAGATCCTCGGCGACAGCATCTTCTGGGGCGCGGTCGAGCACACCTTCGTCTACGCCTTCGTCCTCGTCCCGGTGCAACTCCTGCTGGCGTTGGCGCTCGCGCTCGTGCTGAACAACCCGAAGCTCAAGTTCGCGCTGTTCTTCCGGACCGTGTACTTCATCCCCGTCGTCACCTCGGCCGCGGTCGTCGGCGTCGTCATCCAGCTCATGCTCGCCAACTTCGGTGATTCGGCGGGGAGTCTGCTCGCCAAGACCGGGATGACCAACGGGCACATCGACTGGCTCGGCGACCCGCACACCGCGCTGGCCGTGATCATCGCGATCGGCATCTGGCACACCCTCGGCTACAACCTCGTCTACTTCCTCGCCGGACTCCAGACCATCCCGGCCGAGTTGTACGAGGCGGCGAAGCTCGACGGCTGTGGACCGGTCCAATCCTTCTTCCGCATCACCATCCCGATGCTGCGCCAAGTCGGCGTCGTCATCGTGGTGTTGGCGTTCATCGGCAGCTTCCAGGTCTTCGACCTGGTGCAGGTCCTCACCGGCGGCGGCCCGTACTTCGCCACCGAGGTCGTCAACACCTACATCTACCACCTGGCCTTCGGCGGCTCGGCCGGCGCCGCCGCCCAGCCCGACATCGGCCTGGCCTCCGCCGCCTCGTTCCTCTACGGACTGCTCCTCATCGTGTTCTCCGCGCTCCAGGTCCTCGCCCTGCGCGGGATCAGCCGCCGGCGCGCCGCCGCCGACCGATAAGCCGGCCACTCAACGGCCGCCAACCAGCAAAGGGTCACGTCGATGTCCACACTGTCCCAACGCCCGCGCCCGCGTAGGCAGTTGAGCTTGCGCCAAGGCCGACGAGGTCTGCTCTATCTCGCGCTGCTCGGCGGCGGCCTCATCTGGCTCTACCCGTTCCTGTGGGCGCTCGGCAGTTCACTCAAGAGCACCGACGGCTTCTTCTCCGGCGGCCTCAACCCGATCCCGTCCGAGTTCCACTGGTCCAACTACAGCGAGGCCTGGACACAGGCGGATTTCAGCAAGTTCTTCGTCAACACGGTCCTGTTCGCGACCGGCACGGTCATCGTCACCCTGCTCGCCACCTCCATGGCCGGCTACGTCCTGGCCCGCACCGACTTCCCCGGCAAGAAGATCTGGCTCGGCCTGGTCGGGGTGACACTCTTCCTGCCGCACGGCTACACGATCATCCCGGTCTTCGACCTGATCCAGCGCCTCCATCTCCTCAACACCCTCTGGTCGGTGGTCATCGTCCAGTCGGCGGGCGGGATGGTCTTCGGCACCTTCCTCTTCATGGGCTACTTCACGACGATCGACCGGGGGTTGGAGGACGCGGCCCGCGTGGACGGGGCCAACTTCCACCAGATCTTCTGGCGGATCATGCTCCCGCTGTCCGGACCGATGCTGGCGACCGTCGGCCTGTTCGCCTGCATCAACGCCTGGAACAGCTTCTTCATCCCGCTGGTCTTCACCCTCTCCCGCCCCGAACTCCACACCCTGTCCGTGGGCATGTTCAACTTCATCGGCCAGAACTCCACCGCGTGGACCCTGGTGTGCGCGGGCTCGGTCATCACGCTGCTGCCCATCGTCCTGATCTTCATCGTGCTCCAGCGGTTCTTCATCAACGGGCTGGCGGGCGCGGTCAAGCAGTAACGAGGGTCGGCCGTCGAGGAGTTGAGAGCGGCGACCGCCGGTCATCCGCCGCCGTCGAGGTCGGTGCGCTGCCGCAACACCCGCAGTTCGTCACCGACGACCTCCATCTCGTACACCTTCCCCCGCGCGTTCTCGAACGGCCGGTGCAGGATCATCATCAACCGGCCCTCGAACGTCCGGAACAGCATCCCGTGCCCGCTGTCCTCCCGCACCAGAGGCCGCCGCTGCTCCCAAGGCCCGTTGATCACACCGGACTTGGAGACGGCGTAGGTCTGCACGTAACCCCCGGTGAGGGTGCCGTCCGCGCCGAGCACGTTCTTCTCGTACGTCGACCACAGCATGAGCAGTGACCCGTCGGGGGTGCGGTACAACTGCGGGCCGTCCGTGACGTAAGGCGGAAGTTGATGCGGTGCGCCGGCCGGGATCTCCTCGCCGATCCAGGGCGCGTCCGAGGCCTTGAAGAGGAAGACCGGGTCGCCCATCGTCCCGGTCAGGTCCGGGGCCAGCCGGATCGCCTCCATCGTGCCGTCGACGGTCTGCAACCACTCGTGCGCGTACACCATCCACGGCTGCCCGGACGGGTCGACGTACAGCGTGCCGTCCAGGGTCATGAGGTGTTCGGGCGGGGTGGGGCGCGCGGGATCGACCGAAGTGAAGGGGCCCAGCAGGGATTCGGACACGGCCGTGATCGTGCCCCGCCGGTGGTTCGCGAGCTGAAACGGCGTGCCCCAGCGGCCGGTTGGGGGTACGGGAAGCGGACTGCCCTCGTCGTGCAGTGTGGTGAACAGGTAGTACCTGCCGTCCCAGGCGTGCACCTCCGGCGCCCAACCGCCGTCGCCCGCCCAGAGATCGGGCTGCTCCGCCGCCAGGAACACCACCGCGGGACGCGTCCAGTCGCGCAGGTCATCACTGCGGTAGACCATCGTGCCGACGCCCTCCACACCCGACACGGACGGGTCGTTGGACGTGTAGAGGTGATAGGTGCGGGTCGTGTCGTCGGCGACGACGAACGGATCGTGCAACGGCATGTCGGGAAGCCGCATCGGCTCGCCCACGGGATCGGTCGCCATGGTGTCACCGTAGAGCCCGCAAACCCCGTGCGCATCACAGCTATTGAGGGAAAAACGCTTGGACCGCACGGGTGCCGGCGCGGGACACTGCCACTTCCGGCCTGCCCCTTCACCGGGCTGCCGTCGACTCCACGGGGTGGGAATGGGATCGCCTGAATCGCGCGACGTCGGGCCGCGCAAAGGCTCGGTGTCACTCGCACTTCGGTACTACGGACGGGAGTTGGCCCGGCTCCGCCGCTGGACCGCGCCCGCCACACTGCTGCCCGCGGTGGGCAACATCGGCATCAACTACATCGCGCCGCTGATCGTCGCCAAGCTGGTCGGCCGCATCGCCGGCGACGCGGGCATCAGCGTCCGGACGGCACTGCCGTACGTCCTCGGGTTCGCCGGAGTGCTGCTGTTCGCCGAGGTGTTCTGGCGCCTCGGACTGCACTGTCTGAACCGGCTGGACGCGCTCGGCATCGAGCACCTCTATGTGATCGGCATGGACGAACTCTTCGCCAAGGACGCCGCGTTCTTCCACGACAACTTCGCCGGGTCCCTCACCAAGCGGGTGCTGAGCTTCGCCTCCCGCTTCGAGGAGTTCGTCGACACGATGACGTTCCAGGTGGTGGGCAGCCTGGTCCCGCTGCTGTTCGGCTCGGTCGTGCTGTGGCGCTACGAACCGCTGCTCGTCGTGGGCCTGTTGGCGATGATCGCCCTCACCGGCCTGGTCGTCGCGCCCCTCATCCGGCGCCGCCAGGCACTCGTGGACCTGCGCGAGGAGGCCATCGCCCGGGTGTCCGGCCATGTCGCCGACAGCCTGATGAACATGGACACGGTCCGCGCGTTCGCCGCCGAGGAACGCGAGGCCGCCGAACACCGCTCCCGCGTCGCCCAGTCGAGGCGCCTCACGCTGCGCTCCTGGGACTACGGCAACCTGCGCATCGACACCCTGGTCGCGCCACTCTCCGTACTCACCAACGCGCTGGGCCTGCTCCTCGCGGTGGCTCTCGGTGGCGGCGAACACGGCGTCGAGGCGGTCGTGGTCGCCTTCACGTACTACACGAACGCGACGCGGATCATGTTCGAGTTCAACCAGATCTACCGGCGCCTGGAAAGCTCGATGACCGAAGCCGCCCAGTTCACCGAGCTGTTGATGGCACCGCCCACCGTGGTCGACCCGGCCTCGCCCGAGCCGCTGCGGTCACGCGCCACCGACGTCCGCTTCGAGAACGTGACCTTCGCCCACGCGGGCGCCGACACCCTCTTCGACGGACTCGACCTGACCGTGCCCAGCGGCACGAAGATCGGCCTCGTCGGCAGGTCCGGCGGCGGCAAGACCACCCTCAGCCGACTGCTGCTGCGGATGACGGACATCGACGCAGGCCGCATCCTGATCGGCGGCCAGGACATCAGCAGGCTCCGCCAGGCCGACCTCCGCAGCCTGATCGCCTACGTCCCGCAGGACCCGGCCATGTTCCACCGCACCCTGCGCGAGAACCTCACCTTCGCCCGGCCCGACGCCACCGACGCCGAGGTCCGCCGGGCCGCCGAGGCCGCGCACGTCACCGAGTTCGCCGACGCGCTGCCGGACGGCTTCGAGACGATGGTGGGGGAGCGCGGGATCAAGCTCTCCGGCGGCCAGCGCCAACGCGTCGCCCTCGCCCGGGCGATCCTGCGCGACGCCCCGATCCTGCTGCTCGACGAGGCCACCAGCGCCCTCGACTCCGAGAGCGAGATCCTCGTCCAGGAAGCGCTGTGGCGGCTCATGGAGGGCCGGACCGCACTCGTCGTCGCCCACCGGCTGAGCACCGTCGCCGGCATGGACCGGCTCGTCGTCCTGGACCGCGGCCGGATCGTCGAACAGGGCACCCACCAGGAGCTGTTGGCGACCGAGGGCGCCTACGCGAAGCTGTGGCAGCACCAGTCGGGCGGCTTCCTCGACGAGAGCCCCGAACAGGCCGCCGACCTGCACTGACAGCCCGAACAGCGGCCGGAATCACGGGACTTCACCCATCGGATTCCCGGGGCTCTGCCCGTGCCAGGTGGACAACCGGTTTCTAGCCGAGCGTGTTCCAGCGCCGTCTCGCCGAGGTTACCCAGTCTTTTCGAAAGTTCGCCCAAGGTCTTGACGCCGTTTCCGAGCCGGAAGAAGCTCTGCCCCAACGCGTGACAACCGGTTTCTATTGGAGGTGGTGCGGTCATGCACCCACGTGCTGGTGCGCCCCTGAGCCGCCGACGATTTCTCGCCCTCTCGGCGACGGGTGCGGCGGCCGGCGCGGCGGCGCTCAACGGTTGCGCCCTCCAGGTGTCGACCGGGGTGAGCGGTGCGGGCGAGACCGTCACGGTGATGGTCAAGGACGGCGACATCACCACCGACCAGATCACGCAGGCCCACAAGGACCTCGGCATCAAGATCCACCTGGTGCGCTACGACCTCACCAAGCTGATCGCGATGATGACCACCGGCGCACCGCCGGACCTGGTGCGCGGCGTCGGCGCCGTGGACGCCCCGTACTTCGTCGCCCGGGACGTCGCCGAGAACCTCGACCCCTACTTCGCGGCGAGCACCGTCCTCAAGACCGACGACCTCGATCCGGTCAACGACCTGTGGCGCTACGACGGCCACACCCAGGGCAGGGGCCCGCGCTACGGCATGGCGAAGGACTTCTCCCAGGACTCCATGTACTGGTACAACACCGCGCACTTCGACAAGGCGGGCGTCGCCTACCCGCCGGAGACCCAACCGGTCACCTACCAACAGTGGTTGGAGGACGCCAAGCGGCTCACCCAGCGCAAGAACGGCCAGACGACGGTCTTCGGCGGCAGCTACAACGGCCTCAACGCCCCAGGTCTGCTGGCCGGGTTGACGGCCGCCGCCGGAGGCAGCCTGTTCAGCGGCGACTTCTCCCGCGTCGACTTCACCACTCCCGAGGCCCGCAGGGCGCTGGCCTGGTACATCGACTACTGCCGGGCCAAGGTCGGCCCGAGCCTGATCCAGCCCGACCCCAACGGCTGGGACGGGCCCACCTATCAGGCCGGCCGGATGGCCATGACGGGCAGCGGCTACTGGCTCGGCGGCATGATCGACACCGACAGGAAACTGGCCCAGGTGTCCCGGCTCGCCCCCGCCCCGGTCTTCGCGGGCGGCCCGCGCCTGAGCCCCTGCCAGGGCGGCACCGGCCTGTGGATGCCGAAGCAGGCCCCCAACAAGGACGCCGCGTGGCGGGTCTTCGAGTGGTTCTTCGGCGAGGCACCGGCCAAAGCGCGTGCGTCGAGCGGCTGGGGCATCCCGAGCCTAAAGTCCCTGCGGCCGCTGATGCCTGCTCAGGAGCCGTACCAGAAAAGGGTGTTGAGAGTGCAGGAGGCCGAGCTGAAGCACTTCTCGGTGACCGCCTTCACGCCCTACGCCTCCGCCGACGCGCTCGCCGCCCTCTTCAACCAGGCCGCCCCCGCCGCCATGTCGGGCGGGATCTCCGTCGACACCCTCGCGGGCCGGCTGAACTCGTCCATGAACGAGCAGCTCAAGCGCGGTAAGGAGCAAGTGGGATGACGGTCGATCAGATCAACACGGTCACGGGCCGCCCCGGCTCGACCGCGAGCGGCGAGCGGGCGCGGGCGGTACGACAGCCGAGGCCCACCGCGACCGGACGCAGACACCGAGCGTTCTACATGTTCACCTCGCCCTGGATCATCGGCTTCCTGCTGCTGACCGTCCTCCCCATGGCGTACGCGCTGTGGCTGAGCTTCACCACGTTCGACGGCATCTCCCCGCACTGGCGCTACGTCGGCCTCGGCAACTACCGCGAGCTGTTCTCCGACGCGGTGACCTGGCACGCGCTGGGCCGCACGGGCCTGTTCGCGGTGACCTCCGTGCCGTTGTCGATCGCGGCCGGGCTCGGGCTCGCGGTCCTGGTCAACAGACCGCTGAAAGCACGCGGGTTGTTCCGCACCCTGCTCTATCTGCCCGCCGTGGTACCGCCGGTCGGCGCGGGCATCGCCTTCAAGCAGCTCTTCGACCAGAACTCCGGTGCCGCGAACGGGGTGTTGAACATCTTCGGCGTCAACGCCCTGGGCTGGCTGGCCGATCCGTACGCCCGCTACGTGCTGCTGATGAGCGTGCTGTGGACCGCCGGAAACGTCATGATCATCTCACTGGCGGGGCTCCAGGACGTACCCCGCGAACTCCACGAGGCGGCCCGCATCGACGGCGCGAGCGCCTGGCGGACCTTCCGCAGCATCACCGTGCCACTGCTGTCCCCGGTGCTGCTCTTCCAGACCGTGACCGGTGTGATCGCCTCCGTGCAGACCATCATGCCGCTGCTGCTCGCACCCGACGGCACCACGGGCGGCGTCACCGCGATCCCGCAGTCCAACTACCTCTACATGATGCACGTGTTCGCGGAGTACTTCGCGCTCGGCCGCTACGGCTACGCCTCGGCGCTGCTGTGGGTGCTCTTCGTCCTGATCCTCGTCGTGACCGGACTCATCTTCAGGTTCACGTCCGGCGTGGTCTTCTACAACGTCGACCCGGAGGCCAACAAGTGAGCGCCGCCAGCCCGTTCGCCAAGCCCCCGGTCCGCCTGCGGGTCAACCGCCTGGTTCTCTACACCGTCCTCGTCGCCATCACGGGCCTGTTCCTCGGCCCCTTCGGCTGGCTCGTCCTCGCCGGTCTGAAGACCCCGGCCGAACTCGCCGCCTCACCGGTGCACTGGCTGCCCCAGCACATCCAGTGGCACAACTTCACCGACGCCTATCGGCTCATCGACTTCCTCGGCTACGCCCGCAACTCCCTGATCATCGCGACCATTTACGCCACCCTCGTCACCCTCAGCTCCGCCTGGGTGGGCTTCGGCTTCGCCCGCCTCTCCGCCCCCGGCAAGAAGACCCTCTTCGGCATCCTGCTCGGCTCGATGATGCTGCCCCAGATGGTCACCCTGCTGCCGACCTACCTGATCTTCGCCAAGCTCGGCATGGTCGACACCTACTGGCCGTGGGTGCTGTGGGGACTGGCCGCCACGCCGTATCTCGTCTTCCTCTTCCGGCAGTTCTTCGCGGGCCTGCCAAGGGAGTTGGAGGAGGCCGCGATCATCGACGGCTGCGGCTGGGCCACCATCTTCTGGCGGATCTTCCTGCCACAGTCCTGGCCGGTCCTCAGCGCGAGCTTCGTGATCGCCTTCACCTGGACCTGGGGCGACTACATCGCCCCGCAGCTCCTGCTGTCCACCGACCGCACCACCCTCGCGGTCGCCGTCATGTCCACGTACGTCACCTCGGCGGGCACCCCGGTCGCCGACCTCCAGGCCGCCGCCTCCGTGATGTACGTCGTCCCCATCCTGCTGATCTTCCTCGTCGCCCAACGCGGGTTCGTCGCCGGGATGTCGACGAGCGGCCTCAAATAGGCCCGACAGACGGCCTCAAGTAAGCCTTCTTCTCCACCTGTTGCAAGGAGTCGCACCATGAACACACCCCTGTCCCGTCGTACGGCCCTCCAGGCGGCCGGTGCCACCGCGCTCGCCGCCGGCCTCTCCGGACTGACCGCGACGGCGGCCCACGCGTCCGGCGGCCACAACTCCCGCCCCAAGCTGGTCACTTATCCCCGACCGACGACCATGCCGACCAACACCAGCTTCCAGGTGCGGGTGCGCACCGCCCCCGACGGCACCTGGCAGACCCTCGACATCTACCGGCCGCAGTTCGAGGAGATCAACGCCTCCACCGGATCGGGCAAGGTCTACAACTCGTCGATGGCGTACTTCGACTTCAACGGCTCGGTCGAGATCGAGGTCACCTACCTCAAGGGCGGCACCACCAAGGCCCGGGTGAGACCCGACTCGTACGGCATCACGCCCGAACTCCTCGGCGACACCCTGCGGTTCACCCTCGACGAGCCCAAGGACATCGTCGTACAGATCAACGACGAGACCTTCGACGCCCTGCACCTCATCACCAACCGCGTCGAGCACCACGCGCCGGCCGCCGACGACCCGAACGTCCTCTACTTCGGCCCCGGCGTCCACGCTGTCACCGGCAACATCCTCACCGTCCCCAGCGGCAAGACCGTCTACCTCGCGGGCGGCGCCGTCCTCACCGCGCAGGTCTACTTCAAGGACGTGGAACGGTCCCGCCTGATCGGGCGCGGCGTGCTCTACAACAACCCCGGCGGCGCCATCCTCTGCGAAGGCAGCAAGAACATCCGCGTCGAGGACGTCATCATCCTCAACCCGGCCGGATACGCGGGCACGTTCGGCGAGAGCGAGAACGTCCACATCACCAAGGCACGCGCGTTCAGCTCGAAGGGCAACGGCGACGGCTTCGACGTCTTCTCCTCGACCGGGATCACCTTCGACGGCTGCTTCATGCGCAACTCCGACGACTGCATCGCCATTTACTGCCACCGCTGGGACTACTACGGCGACACCCGCGACATCACCGTCAAGAACTGCACCCTGTGGGCCGACGTCGCCCACCCCATCAACGTCGGCACGCACGGCAACACGGACGCCCCCGAGACGATCGAGAACCTCGTCATCAAGAACATCGACATCCTCGACCACCGCGAACCCCAGATGAACTACCAGGGCTGCATCGCCCTCAACCCCGGCGACTCCAACCTCATCAAGAACGTCCGCATCGAGGACGTCCGGATCGAGGACTTCCGCTGGGGCCAGGTCATCTACATGAAGGTCATGTACAACACGAAGTACAACACCTCGGTCGGCCGCGGCATCGAGGACGTGTACGTCAAGAACCTCAGCTACACGGGCACCCGCGCCAACCCGTCCCTCTTCCTCGGCTACGACGCCGAACACGCCATCGACAACGTCACGTTCGAGAACCTGGTGATCAACGGGCTGGTCGTCGCGGACTCGATGAAGAAGCCGACCTGGTACTACACCACGGACGAGATCCAGTGGTTCTACAACGAGCACGTGACGAACCTGAAGTTCCTCACGACCGCCGAGGCCGAGGCGGCTGCCGCGTCATGACGAAGCGCTCCGCTGGAAGGGCGAGGAGGGGCCGTCGGTTGGCTGCGGCTCCTTCGTGGCTGGTCGCGCCGTTCCCCGCGCCCCTTTGGGGCGCTGCTGCCGAGCCGCAGTTGACCACGTCGGGTTCGCTCGGTCGCCGGGGCTTCCTCGGCGGTGCTGCGGCCCTGCTGTTGGCCTCGGGCGCGAGCGGACTGCTCGTGCCCGGCCGGGCGGCGGCGTCCGGCAACGACTCCGAGGTGACCTTCTCCCACCCCGGCCTGCTGCATACCGCCGACGACCTCGCCCGTATGAAGACAGCGGTCGTCACCAAGCAATCCCCGGTCTACGACGGCTACTTGGCGCTCGCGGCCCATGCCCGCTCCTCGTCGTCGTACGCCGTGCAGAACACCGGCCAGATCACCACTTGGGGCCGCGGCCCCGCCAACTATCAGAACCAGGCCGTCGCCGACTCGGCCGCCGCCTACCAGAACGCCCTCATCTGGTCCGTCACCGGAGACACCGCACACGCCGACAAGGCACGCGACATCCTCAACGCCTGGTCCGCCTCCCTCACCACCATCACGGGAGCCGACGGCCCCCTCGGCGCGGGCCTCCAGGCCTTCAAGTTCGTCAACGCCGCCGAGCTGCTCCGTCACACCGGCTACGACGGCTGGAACGCGGCCGACATCGCCCGCTGCGAGGAGTCCTTCCTCCGCGTCTGGTACCCGGCCCTGTCCTGCTACATGCTCTACGCCAACGGCAACTGGGACCTGACGTCCCTTCAATCCCTCCTGGCCATAGGCGTGTTCTGCGAGGAACCCACCCTCTTCTACGACGCGCTCCGCTTCGCCGTTGCCGGCGCCGGCAACGGCAGCGTCCTCCATCGCATCGTCACCGACGCCGGCCAGGGCCAGGAGAGCGGCCGCGACCAGGGCCATGAACAGCTCGCGGTCGGCCTGTTGGCGGACGCCGCGCAGGTCGCCTGGAACCAGGGCGTCGACCTCTGGGGCTTCGACGACAACCGCATCCTCGCGAACGTCGAGTACGCCGCCCGCTACAACCTCGGCGGCGACGTCCCCTTCGTCCCCGACCTCGACCGCACCGGCAAGTACATCAAGCTGACCGTCTCGCCCACTTCACGCGGCAGCCTGCCGCCCATCTACGAGATGGCGTACGCGCACTACGCCGGTGTGCGCGGCCGGGACACCCCATACACGAAGAACGCCGTCTTCCGCGGCACCGGCGGCACCCGCGTCGTCGAGGGCAGCAACGACGACCTGCCGAGCTGGGGCACCTTCGCCTACGCCGGCGCCACCGCCCTCTCACCGACCGTGCCGACACCACCGGCCGGCGTCACGGCGATCGGCAACGACCGTTCCGTGACGGTGAGTTGGCTGCCGTCGACGTGGGCCGACACCTACACGGTCCTGCGGGCGACCGACGTAGACGGCCACTACGAGAAGATCGCGTCCGGTGTCCACAGGCCGACGTACACCGACCGGAAGGTGCACGCAGGACGGACGTATTACTACACGGTCACAGCCTCGAATGCCCTTGGTGTGAGCGGCAGTTCGGCTTGGGCGGCCGCCTCTGCCGGTCTCCCCTCGGCCTGGTCGACCCGGGACGTGGGAGACGTGAAGGTCCCCGGTTCCGCCGCCTTCGACGGCGAGCGCTTCGTCCTGGAGGCGAGCGGCACGGCCGACACCTACCGTCTCGTCCACCTCCCACTGCGCGGCGACGGCACGGTCACCGCACGGGTCGTGTGGCCGCTCAGCTCCCAGTACTCCAAGATCGGCGTCACCGTCCGGGCCTCGCTCGACGCGGACGCGGCGCACGCCTCGATGCTGATCCAGGGGCTGCCGCTGCACACGTGGAGCGGGGTGTGGACGGCACGCCCGTCGACCGGTGCGGAGATCTCCGCGACCGGCAGCACACCGGTACCGCCCTCCCAGCAGCAGGCGATCACGGTTAACGCCGCCTTTCCGATCTCCAGCCTCGGCACGCTGCCCGAGTCGGCGACCCCACTGGAGGCGCCGTACGTCGAGGGCGCGGGCGACGGTTACCGGCTGCGGAAGCCCTACTGGGTACGAGTGACCCGCAAGGGTGCACGCTGCATCGGCGCCGTCTCCCCGGACGGCATCCACTGGACCGAAGTCGGCTCCACCGAGGTCGAGTTGGGCCGCACCGCCTACGCCGGGCTCGCCCTCACCTCCTGCCTCGGCGTCGACGAGGACTACGCCGAGACCGGCACCGGCGCCTTCGACAACGTCAGCGTGACCTCCTCGTCCGGCACGGTGTGGTGCGTACCCCGCCCCGCCCGTACCGCGACCGACCTGCGGGCCCAAACCGGCACCGACGCAGTCGAGTTGGCCTGGACCGACCCGGACCTCTCCGCCGAGTACACGGTGCTGCGCGCCACCCGGACGAGCGGACCGTACGAGACCCTCGCCACCCACGTCGGCTCGGTCGGCTTCGGTACCCGCATCCGCTACATCGACGCGACGGGGGCGCCGGGAACGACGTACCACTACACGGTCGCGAAGACCAACGCCGGTGGACGCGGGCCGCGTTCGACACCGGCGCAGGCCGTGATGCCGAGTCCGACACAGCCCCAACTCACCTCCGCCTCAGCCGTGTTCACGAACCAGGGCGCCGCCTTCCGGTATCTGTTGGGCGCCTCGCACGAGCCCGTACGGTTCACGGCGGACGGGCTGCCCGCCGGGCTGCGCATCGACCGGCGCACCGGCCTGATCTCCGGAATCCCTACGGAGGCAGGGGAGTTCACGCTCGCGACGACCGCCGCCAACGCCTCCGGAACCGCGATCGGGACCCTCGCCCTCACGGTCGGCACCGCGCCGCCCGTGCCGTGGACGTACGGCGATCTCGGCGACACCGTGCTCGACGACCGTGCCTTCGGGACGCTGGGCGTGGTGGCGATCACCACGCCCGGGAGCACGTCGTACGACGGCGGCGCCTTCACCGTGCGGGGCGCGGGTGTCGATCTCAATGCCAACGGCCAAGGAATGACAGGGCAGTTCGTACGGCGGCCCGTAAGCGGTGACTGTGAGGTCGTCGCCCGGATCGTCTCCCGCAGTGGCGTGAGCACCGACAGGGTCGGGCTGCTCATGGCGAAGTCGCTGTCGCCGTTCGACCAGGCCGCCGGAGCGATCGTCACCGGCGGGACCACTGCCCAGCTCATGCTCCGCAAGACCGTGGCCGGTGCCTCCGCCTTCACCGGCGGAGCTGCCGTCACCCTCCCCGCCCTGCTGCGGCTGAAGCGCGTCGGGACCGCCTTCAGCGCAGCCCTGTCCACCGATGACGGTGTCACCTGGACCCCCTTCGCCGACGGAGAGATCCCCGGCTTCGGTGACGCCCCCTACTACGTCGGGCTGGTGGTCTGCTCGCGCAGCCAACCGGTCCGCTGCACCACCGAGTTCGACGAGGTGAGCATCACGCCCACCTGATCCGTCATGGATTGGAGATGCACCGCAATGAGCCGCACGTCCCCCCACGAGCACCTCCGCAGAACAGAGTTGAGCCGCCGCGGTCTGTTGAAGACCGCCGGTGGACTCACCGCGGCCGTCGCCCTCGGCGGCGCCACGGTGGCCACGACCGCGCACGCGGCCCCGGCCACCTTCACCCACCCCGGCATGCTGCACAACGCCGGAGACATCAACCGGGCCAAGGTCAGGGTCGCGGCGGGAACCGACCCCTGGCTGTCCGGCTGGAACAGGCTGACCGCCAACTCCCACTCGCAGTCGACCTGGACGAACCGGGCCACCGCCACGATCATCCGCGGCGGCGACGGCCAGAACTACAGCCTGCTCTACAACGACATCGCCGCCGCCTACCAGAACGCCCTGCGCTGGAAGGTCGGCGGCACCGAGGCGAACGCCGTGTGCGCCGCGAACATCCTCAACGCCTGGTCGTCGACGCTGACTTCGGTCACCGGCAACGCCGACCGGTTCCTCGCGGCCGGCCTCTACGGCTGGCAGTTCGCCAACGCCTGCGAACTGATGCGGGACTACAGCGGGTTCCATCTCGCCGCCGCCCAGCAGATGCTGGCCAACGTCTTCTACCCGCTCAACAACAGCTTCCTGACCAACCACAACGACGCCTGCATCACCAACTACTGGGCCAACTGGGACCTGTGCAACATGGCCTCGATCCTGGCCATCGGCATCCTCAACGAGGACTCCGCCAAGTACGACCAGGCCGTCACCTACTTCAAGTCCGGTGCGGGCAACGGCTCCATCGCGCACGCCGTGCCGTATCTGTACACCGACTCGGACGGCTACGCGCTCGGCCAGTGGCAGGAATCCGGCCGCGACCAGGGCCACACCGTCCTGGGCATGGGCCAGATGGGCGCGATCTGTGAGATGGCCTGGAACCAGGGCGACGACCTCTATTCGTACGACAGCCGTCGCTTCATGAAGGCCGCCCAGTACGTCGCGAAGTACAACAGCGGCAGCGACGTGCCCTTCACCACCTACACCTGGGGTACCGGACAGAGCTGCGCCCAGTCGTCCCAGACGGTGGTCTCCTCCGCCTCGCGCGGCCAGATCCGCCCGGTGTGGGCGATGCTCCACTTCCACTACAACCGGCGGATCGGCCTCGACGACAAGTACATCTCGGCCATGTACTACGACCTCGTCGCACCCGAGGGCGGGGGAGGTGACTACGGCTCCGACAGCGGCGGCTACGACCAGCTCGGCTTCGGCACCCTGATGTACGCGAAGTAGCGGCCCGGGATGTCCACGGGTCGGGCATCGGTGCCCGACCCGTGGACGCCCTCTTGACCCCGGGCGACGGCGGATCGACACTCCAGTAGGGAATCCTAGTGAACAGGTAGGGAAACAATGGGGCGCCTTGAGTCGGTCACCACCAGCCGCGTGGACCGTTCGCCTCTTCTGACCTCCCGCCGTCACATCGACCTGCTGCGGGTCTGCAGCGCGCTGAACCCCCCGCGCTGAGCCCTGTCCTCCGCTCGACGACGCTTCCGCCGCGCGTACGTCCACGCGCCCGTACCCGGGGAGTCCCATGTCCAGCACGCCTCTCGCCGCCATCCCCTCACCCCGTACCGCCCCCGTGTTCCGGGGCCGGATCGGACGCGACGCGCGCAGCGGGCACTACGCCGTGCCGCGCCGCTACCGCCTGCATCTGTCCACCGCCTGCGCCGACGGCCTCCGCATCGCCGTCACGCACAGCCTGCTCGGCCTCGACGAGAGCTGTCCGGCCGTGTTCCTGTCCGCCGTGCCCGACTGTCCGAGTGGTGGACACTCCGCGCTGCGCCCGCTCTACGAGGCGAGCGCGCACCGCTACTCCGGACCGGCCGCCGCGCCGGTGCTCAGCGACGACTGGTCCGGCCGGATCGTCAGCACCCACGCCCCCGACATCACGCGCGACCTCGCCCGGCACTTCGGCGAGGGCGGACCCCAGTTGTACCCGTGCGGCGCCGAGTCTGAGATCGAGGCCGTCGAGCGGCTGTGCGCCGAAGGCATCGAGGACGCCGCGCAGCGCGCCGGCGCGGCCGGTGTCGAACAGGACGAGCGTGACGAGGCGTTGGGCCGGTTGCTGGAGACGCTCGGCTCGCTGGACCGGTGGCTGGACGGCCGCGAGCACATGATTCGCGACGAACTCACCGCAGCCGACGTCGAGTTGTGGGTGTCACTGGTCCAACTCGACACCGTGCATCGCAACCACCTGGATGCCGCCGCCGTGCAGCGCATCGCCGACCACCCCCACCTGTGGGCCTACGCCCGCCGCCTGGCCGCCCACCCGGCCTTCGGCACCCACCTCGACCTCGACGGCATCGCCCGCCGTCACCACGCCCATTGCCGGGGCCTGGAGGCCGCCGGCGCGGCCGTCCAGATCCTGGACTGGGCTGCCCACGCGGCGGACGAAACGGGAGCTTGCCGCAGCTGAGGGCCGTCCGGGCCGTCCAGTTGGTGGACGGCCATTGACATACGTTCGGACATTTGTCTTAACTTGCGACCCAGAACGGTCATGAGTGTCAGCGACAAGCCCTGGCTTGCTGACCGGCAACCCTCGCACGCGGTGGGGTGCCCCAGGTGACGACCGGACCGGATGACGTTCGGTAAGCGCGAGGCCCCGCGGGGCCGGAACAGTGACAGGTGACGCCATGTACGCAGCTCCCAGGACGGCCACATGCCGCCCGCAGGGCTGCGTACGGTCGTACGCCAACCTGTTCGTCGCCGACCGCGCTGTCGATCTGCTCCGGGTCAGCAGCGCACTGTGTACCGCCTCGGGCCGCGCCCGCTGTCGGGCCTGACGACCAGTCGGCCGACGCGCCTCTGACGCACACCCGATCCCGTCGGTGTGCCTGCCCCCTCCCCGCCCCCGGTCCCGTGCACCCGCGCGTACCGTCCGCCGTCGCGCGTCCACTGCCACGGACCGGGGTCTGTGAACCTGCCGGAGCCCACCATGAGTGAACCCCCAGGCACCACCGTGTCCCTGGCCGACGCCCCGTCGACTGATGCCCCGTCAAAACCCCTGACCGCACAGCGAGTTCAGCCGCTGCGCCGGCCCGGCCGGTGGATCGTCACCCTGGTCGTGCTGGTGCTCGTCGCCCAGTTCGTCCACGGACTGGTCACCAACTCCTTCTATCAGTGGGACCGCTTCGGCTACTGGTTCCTGCGCCCGACGATCCTCGACGGACTCGTCATCACCCTCGAAGTGGCCGCACTGAGCGCGGTGTTGGGCCTCCTCGGCGGCATCCTGCTCGCCCTGGCCCGACTCTCCAAGAGCCCGGTACTGCGCGCGGCGAGCTGGACCTATGTATGGGCCCTGCGCTCGATCCCGCTCATCGTGGTGCTGATCTTCCTCTACAACTTCAGCGCCCTGTACCAGACCCTCAGCATCGGCGTCCCCTTCGGCCCCGCCTTCTTCTCCTTCGACGAGTCGAAACTGGCCACCGACATGGCCGTCGCCGTCGTCGGCCTCAGCCTCAACGAGGCGGCCTACGCGGCGGAAGTGGTCCGCGGCGGCATCCTCTCCGTCGACCAGGGCCAGCACGAGGCGGCCTCCGCCCTCGGGCTGCCCAAGGGCTACCAGTTCCGCAAGATCGTCTTCCCGCAGGCGCTGCGCTCGATCACCCCGAACTACGTCAACCAGCTGATCGGCCTGATCAAGAGCACCTCCCTGGTCTTCTACGTCTCGCTGCTCGACCTGTTCGGCTCCGCGCAGACGATGGGCTCCACCTACCCCGGCGACATCGTGCCGCTGCTCCTGGTCGTCACCGTCTGGTACCTCATCCTCACCAGCGTCGTGTCCGTCATCCAGTTCTACGTCGAGCGGCACTACGCCCGGGGCGCCACCCGCTCCCTGCCGCCGACCCCGATCCAGAAACTCCGCACCGGTGTCACCGACCTGCGGGCCCGCATCCGCAGGGAGGCCGCCGTATGACCACGAACACCGTCGAACCGCTGGCGGACATCACACCCGCCGCCGTGGAGGTGCACGACGTGCACAAGTGGTACGGCGCGCACCGGGTGTTGGACGGCGTCGACCTGACCGTGCGGCCCGGCGAGGTCACCGTGATCCTCGGCCCGTCCGGCTCCGGCAAGTCCACGCTGCTGCGGGTCATCAACCACCTGGAGAAGCCCGAGATCGGCTACGTCAGCGTCAACGGCGAGCTGATCGGAGTGCGGCAACAGGGCGGCAGGCTCAAGGAGTTGAGCGAACGGGCCATCCTCGCGCAGCGCAGCCGGATCGGGTTCGTCTTCCAGAACTTCAACCTCTTCCCGCATCTGACCGTGCTGGACAACGTGGCCGCCGCCCCGGTCGCCACCGGCAGGCTCAGCAAGCCCGAAGCCCTGGAACTGGCAAGGGAGTTGCTCGGCCGCGTCGGACTCGCCGAGAAGACCGGCGCCTACCCGAGGCAGCTCTCCGGCGGTCAGCAGCAGCGCGTGGCCATCGCACGCGCCCTCGCCCTGCGCCCCGGCGTCATCCTCTTCGACGAACCGACCTCCGCCCTCGACCCCGAGCTCGTCGGCGAAGTCCTCGCCGTCATCAAGGACTTGGCGACCAGCGGCACCACCCTCGTCATCGTCACCCACGAGATCGGCTTCGCCCGCGAGGTCGCCGACCGGGTCGTCTTCATCGACGGCGGAAAGATCGTCGAACAGGGCCCGCCCCACGAGGTCCTCGACAAGCCACAGCACGAACGGACCAGGGACTTCCTCAGCAAGGTCCTCTGACCCCACCCGCACGTCCCCCTTCAGCAGCCCCGCACTTCCACCTTCAGCAGCCCTCAACACCGAGCCTAGGAACAGCCATGTCTACGCCCAGCCTTCGCAGCAGACTCACTCGCGGACTCACCGCGGGAACCGTCCTCGCCTCCCTCGCCGGCGGTCTCGCGGCCTGCGGCGGCGACAGTGACGCGGCCACCACGTCCGGCAGCGCCGCCTCCGGCACGGTCACCGTGGGCGCTCTCTCCAACGGCGCCGCCAAGGAGACGACACTCAAGGTCGCCGAAGTGAAGTCGATCAGCGCCGAGTTGCCCAAGTCCGTGGCGAAGAGCGGCACGTTGGAGATCGGCGTCGGCTTCCTGCCCGCAGGATCCCCGCCGCTCGGCTACGTCGGCTCGGACCAGAAGACCCTCACCGGTTCGGAGACCGACATCGCCCGCCTGGTCGCGGCCGTTCTCGGTCTCAAGCCCGAGCTGAAGAACTCCACTTGGGAGAACCTCTTCATCGGTCTGGACAGCGGCAAGGTCGACGTCGCCTTCTCCAACGTCACCGACACCGAGGAGCGCAAGGCGAAGTACGAGTTCGCCTCCTACCGCGAGGACAACCTCGGCTTCGCGGTGAAGGCGAGCAACTCCTGGAACTTCGACGGCAGTTACGAGAACCTCGCCGGCAAGACCGTCGCCGTGGGCGCGGGCACCAACCAGGAGCGGATCCTCCTGGAGTGGAAGAAGAAGCTGGCCGCCGAAGGCAAGAAGGCGCTCACCGTCAAGTACTTCCAGGACAACAACAGCACGTATCTCGCGCTGGCCTCCGGGAAGATCGACGCCTACCTCGCCCCGAACCCGTCGGTCGCCTACCAGGTGTCCTCGACCACGGGCACGGCGAAGGCCGTCCGCAACGCGGGCACCTACTCCGGCGCCGGATCCTCCCTCCAGGGCCTGATCGCGGCCACCGCGAAGAAGGACAGCGGCCTCGCCAAGCCCCTCGCGGACGCCATCAACTACCTGATCAAGAACGGGCAGTACGCCAAGTGGCTGGCCGCCTGGAACCTCTCCAACGAGGCCGTCGCCAAGTCCGAGGTCAACCCGCCCGGACTGCCGCTCAGCGACTCCTGACCCACCCTCTCGGCCAGGGGACCCCGCCACGTCACGGCGGGGTCCCCACCCGCGCGACCAGTACTGGAGCCGTCACCCGATGTCTTCCACCGCCAGTATCGAAACCACCACATCCACGTCCCACGTTCTGGACAACCCGGCCTGGGCCGCGCTCACCGGCCCGCACGCCCACTTCGCCGAGCGCGTCGGCCGCGCCGCCCGCTACCCCGTCGACGTGGCCGGCTTCAACGCCATCACCGACAACGACGACCCGCGCGCCTGGGCGGACCTGGCCACCCTCGTCGGCCAAGGCGGCACCGCGGCCGTACGCGGGGTGAGCGAGGTCCCCGAAGGCTGGGAGATCGTCCGCAGTGGACAGGGTGTCCAACTCGTGGACACCGGGCTGCGGGCCGAGCCCGACCCCGAGGCCGTACGCCTCGGCCCCGGCGACGTACCCGAGATCCTCGACCTGGTCGCCCGCACGGAACCCGGCCCCTACCTGCCCCGCACCGTCGAACTGGGCACCTACCTCGGCATCCGCCACGACGGCCGCCTGATCGCCCTGGCCGGCGAACGCCTCCACCCGCCCGGCTGGACCGAGATCAGCGCCGTCTGCACCGACCCCGACCACCGCGGCCGGGGCCTGGCCACCCGCCTGGTCCGCGCGGTCGCCGCCGGCATCAAGGAACGCGGCGAGCACCCCTTCCTGCACGCCGCGGCCACCAACACCGGCGCGATCCGGCTGTACGAGTCGATCGGCTTCACGCTGCGCGCCCGCACCGTCTTCTCGCTCGTCCGGCGCACCGGCCCGATTGCCGCCCCCGATCCGGAAGAAACGGCATAGCTGTGCCGTTGCCCCTTATGAAGCCGGAATCCGTGGAGGTGGAGCACATGTGTGGCGCATCCGTCCTCCACGTGCGACTCACCACGCGGCAGCACATAGATCTGCTGCGTGTCGCCGGCGCGCTCTGTCGCCCCTGACCCGTTGCCCCAGCCGCCGTGCGCCCGTTTCCGAGGGCCGGCGATCTCGTACGGACCTCCAGGAAGGCACCCTCGTGTCCTCGACCCCCGTTTCCCCCCTCCACCTCGCCGTCGCCCTCGACGGAACCGGCTGGCACCCGGCCTCCTGGCGTGAGCCGGTGGCCCGGCCCCGGGACCTGTTCACCGCCGCGTACTGGGCCGACCTCGTCGCCGAGGCGGAGCGCGGCCTGCTCGACTTCGTGACCTTCGAGGACGGCCTCGGCCTCCAGTCCTCGCACTACGCCGAGCTGGACGGCCGCACCGACCAGGTCCGCGGCCGCCTCGACGCCGTACTCATCGCGGCCCGCATCGCACCGCTCACCAGCCACATAGGCCTGGTCCCGACCGTGGTGTCCACGCACACGGAGCCGTTCCACATATCCAAGGCGATCGCCACCCTCGACTACGTCAGCACCGGCCGCGCGGGCCTGCGTGTGCAGCTCTCCGCCCGCCCGCACGAGGCCGACCACTTCGGCCGCCGCACCTTCCCGCCGATCAGCCTGGAGAGCCTGCGGACCGAAGCCGGACAGGAGCGGCTCGCCGAGCACTTCGACGAGGCCGCCGACTACATCGAGGTCGTCCGCCGCCTCTGGGACAGCTGGGAGGACGACGCCGAGATCCGGGACGTCGCCACAGGCCGTTTCGTCGACCGCGACAAGCTGCACTACATCGACTTCGAGGGCCGGCACTTCAGCGTCAAGGGCCCCTCCATCACGCCCCGGCCGCCGCAGGGCCAGCCGATCGTCAGCTCCCTCGCCCACCAGACGATCCCGTACCGGCTGGTCGCCCGCGCCACCGACGTCGGCTACGTCACTCCGCACGACACCGACGACGCGCGGGCGATCGTCGCGGAGATCCGCGCCGAGCAGCAGACCGCGGGCCGCGCCGGTGAACTCCTGCACATCTTCGGCGACTTGGTGGTCTTCCTCGACGACGACGAGGCCACGGCGATCGCGCGGCGCGAGCGCCTCGACGCCCTCGCGGGGGAGCCGTACACCAGTGACGCCCGCATCTTCACCGGTACCCCCGCCCAACTCGCCGACCTGCTCCAGGAGTTGCAGGGGGCAGGCCTGACCGGTTTCCGGCTGCGGCCCGCCGTCGCCGGACACGACCTCCCGGCGATCACACAGAAGCTGGTCCCCGAACTCCAGCGCCGGGGCGCCTTCCGCCAGGCCTACGAGGCCGACACCCTGCGCGGACTGCTGGGGCTCGCACGCCCCGCCAACCGCTACGCCGCTGCCGCAGCCACCGCCTGAGCCGGAGGGACCGTACGACATGAGCAAGCCCCTGAAGCAGATCCACCTGGCCGCCCACTTCCCCGGTGTCAACAACACCACCGTGTGGAGTGACCCCGCGGCCGGCAGCCACATCGAGTTCAGCTCCTTCGCGAAGTTCGCCCGCACCGCCGAGCGCGCCAAGTTCGACTTCCTGTTCCTCGCCGAGGGGCTCAGGCTGCGCGAACAGGGCGGCAAGATCTACGACTTGGACGTCGTCGGCCGCCCCGACACCTTCACCATCCTCGCCGCGCTCGCCGCCGTCACCGAACACCTCGGTCTGACCGGCACCATCAACTCTACGTTCAACGAGCCGTACGAGGTGGCCCGCCAGTTCGCCAGCCTCGACCACCTCTCCGACGGTCGCGCGGCCTGGAACGTCGTCACCTCCTGGGACGCGTTCACCGGCGAGAACTTCCGCCGCGGCGGCTTCCTGCCGCAGGACGAGCGCTACTCCCGTGCCAAGGAGTTCCTCGCCACCACCCAGGAGCTCTTCGACTCCTGGCACGGCGACGAGATCGTCGCCGACCGGGCGAGCGGCACGTTCCTGAGTGACGCCAAGGCCGGTGCCTTCGTCCACCAGGGCCAACACTTCGACATCCAGGGCCAGTTCAACGTCCCGCGCTCCCCGCAGGGCCGCCCGGTGATCTTCCAGGCCGGCGACTCCGACGAGGGCCGCGAGTTCGCCGCGTCCAGCGCGGACGCCATCTTCAGCCGCTACAGCACCCTCGACCAGGGGCAGGCCTTCTACACCGACGTCAAGTCCCGCCTCGCCAAGTACGGCCGCAGGTCTGATCAGTTGCTGATCCTGCCCGCCGCGACCTTCGTGCTCGGCGACACCGACGCCGAGGCCGAGGACCTGGCCAAGGAAGTTCGCCGCCAGCAGGTCAGCGGCGCCACGGCCATCAAGCACCTGGAGTTCGTCTGGAACCGGGACCTGTCGTCCTACGACCCGGACGGCCCGCTGCCTGACATCGACCCGGACGTCAGCGAGAACCACATCTCCAAGGGGCGCGCCCAAGTCCGCATGTACCGCGACCCGTTGGCGACCGCCAGTGAATGGCGTGAGCGGGCGGAGGCGAACGGCTGGTCCATCCGCGACCTGGTCATCGAGACCGGCAACCGGCAGGCCTTCATCGGCTCCCCGTCCACGGTCGCGAAGACCATCAACGACTTCGTGCAGGCCGACGCCAGCGACGGCTTCATCCTCGTCCCGCACATCACGCCGACCGGACTCGACCCGTTCGCCGACAAGGTCGTCCCGCTGCTCCAGGAACAGGGCGTCTTCCGCACCGAGTACGAGGGCCCGACCCTGCGCGACCACCTCGGCCTCACCCACCCCGACGACGTGCGCGAGGAACGGGTGGCCTCGTGAAGTTCCTCGCGATCACCCTCATCGTCCACCGCCCTGACCCGACGACCGGCATACGGAAGTCGACGCACGAACGCTTCCGCGAAGTCCTCGACAACGCCCTGCTGGCCGAGGAGTTGGGCTTCGACGGCTTCGGCGTGGGGGAGCGGCACGAGCGCCCCTTCATATCCTCCTCGCCGACGGTGGTCCTCAGCCACATCGCCGCACTGACCCGCCGCATCCGCCTCTTCACGGCGGTCACCACCCTGAGCCTCCTTGACCCGGTCCGCGCCTACGAGGACTACGCCACGCTCGACCATCTCTCCGGCGGACGCCTCGACTTGATCATCGGCAAGGGCAACGGCACCGCCCAGCGCGAGCTGTTCCACGTCACCCCCGAGGACCAGTGGGAGCGCAACGCCGAGAGCTACGAGGTGTTCCGCCAGCTCTGGCGGCAGGACAAGGTGACGGCGAAGACGCGCTTCCGGCCGGAACTGAAGGACGCGGAGGTGTGGCCGAAGCCGTACCAGCAGCCCATCCGGGTCTGGCACGGCAGCGCGACGAGCAAGGAGAGCGTCGACCTCGCCGCCCGCTACGGCGACCCGCTGTTCTCCGCGAACGTCACCAACCCCATTGAGCCCTATGCCGAGTTGATCCGCTACTACCGGGAACGCTGGGAGCACTACGGCCACGACCCGGCGGACATCGCGGTGGGCGCGGGCACGGCCGGCCTCTACATCGCCCCCACGACCCAGGAGGCGCTGGCCGTCTACCGGCCGATCTTCGAGAGCAACCTCGCCTTCCAGAAACAGGTGGGCCTGCCCATCGTCTTCGAGACCCTGGAGGACTACGTCGAGCGCAGCTCCGCACTGATCGGCAGCCCGCAGCAGGTCATCGACAAGGTGCACCGCTACCACGAGCAGTTCGGCCACACGGTGCTCCATCTCCACGCGGACGCAAGCGGCTTGACGGACCATCAGCACAAGGACTCGCTCGAACTCTTCCAGTCGGCCGTGACTCCCGTGCTGCGCAAGGACATCCCGGACCCGCCGTTCGCCTGGGGACCGGTCCTGCCCGAGCCCGTACCCGCCGACCATTGAGGAATGAGCGATCACATGTCTCCCGGCATCCCCCTCGGCGTCCTCGACCTGGTCCCGATCTCCTCCGGCTCCACCGCGCCCGAGGCCCTGCGCAACTCCATCGAACTCGCGCGCAGGGCCGAGGAGTTCGGGTACACCCGCTACTGGTTCGCCGAGCACCACCTCAACCCGGGCGTCGCGGGCACGTCCCCCGCGGTGGTCCTGGCCCTGACGGCTTCCGCCACCTCCACGATCCGGCTCGGCTCCGGCGCCGTACAACTCGGCCACCGCACCGCCCTGTCCACGGTCGAGGAGTTCGGCCTGATCGACGCGCTGCACCCCGGCCGCTTCGACCTGGGCCTGGGCCGCTCCGGCGGCCGTCCGTCGCCCCCGCTGCCGACGGCGACCCCGATCGTCGACGGCCGGGCCCCCAACGGCCTGCGCATCCCGCCCCGTTTCTCCTTCGAGCGCCTCCTCGGCTCACCCAGAATCGCCCTCCAGCGCAAGCTGCTCCTGCTGCCCGACGCCAAGTCCCAGGACTACGCCGAGCAGATCGACGACGTCCTCGCCCTGCTGGCCGGCACCTACCGTTCACCGGAGGGCATCGAGGCGCACGTAGTACCGGGCGAGGGCGCCGATGTCGAAGTGTGGATCCTGGGCAGCAGCGGCGGCACGAGCGCCGAGGTCGCAGGCCGCAACGGCCTCCGCTTCGCGGCGAATTACCACGTCAGCCCGGCCACCGTCCTTGAGGCGGCGGACGGTTACCGCGCCGCGTTCCAGCCGTCCGACGCCCTCGACAAGCCGTACGTCACCGTCTCCGCCGACATCGTGGTCGCGGAGGACGACGCCACGGCACGCGAACTCGCCACCGGCTACGGCCTGTGGGTGCGCTCCATCCGTACGGCAGAGGGCGCCATCCAGTTCCCGACGCCGCAGGAAGCCCGCGCCCACGTCTGGACCGACGAGGACCGCGAGCTGGTCCAGGACCGCGTCGACACCCAGTTCGTCGGCTCGCCCGGCCGCGTCGCCGACCAGCTGGAACAACTCCAAGAGGCCACAGGTGCCGACGAGTTGCTCATCACGACCATCACCCACGACCACAGGGACCGGGTGCGCTCGTACGAACTCCTCGCCCAGGAATGGAGCCGCCGGGGTCACTCCTCCCAGTCGAGCTGATGCTCCGGAGTCCCCACCGACCGCCCGTACACGACCGCTTCGGCGCGGCCGACTGCATGGCCGCGCCGATACCGGCTGCATCGATATGCGGCTGCCGCCGCGTGGCCGGCTCAAACGGGTCGGCGAGCGCCTTCACGATCGGACCGTACGGGAGCCGACCGGCTCTCTGCCATGATCGATGCCATGGACGTCCGTATCGAACCCGCCGATGTCACCGACCTCCACCAGGTCCTGGAGGACCACGCACGCTACTGGGGAGAGCGTGACCTTCGCGCCCTCCATCTCACCGCGCTGGTGCAGGAGTTCGGGTCCACCTGCCTGGTCGCGCGTGCCGACGACGGTATCCGTGGATACCTCTTCGGGTTCGTCACCCCCGACCACACCGGTTACGTACACCTGGTGGCGACCCGGGACGACGCGCGCGGCACCGGCCTCGGTCGCAGCCTCTACTCGGCCTTCATCGAGGCCGCCGGACGGCAGGGCGCGGTCCGCCTCAAGGCCATCACCTCGGTCACCAACGAGGGTTCGATCGCCTTCCACCGCACGCTCGGTTTCGAGGCGCGCACCGTGGAGGACTACGACGGCCCGGGCAGGCCACGTGTCGTCTTCACCCGTGAGCTGATGCCCCGCTAGCACCGCACAGGTCCAGCAGGCGCCGTCCGCTCTCCCCGGCGAACCACTCCGCGTGCCCCACGTAGTACTCGTACGCCAGCCGGGTGTTCTCCGCCGACCGCGTCACGCCGTGGAAGTAGCCCAGCTCGGAGAGCGCGAACTCGGCGTGGACCAGGGGGAGTAGAGCCGGGAGCGCCTTCGACTCGGTGGGGCTGAGCGGGCGTACGGACTGATAGCCGTCCAGGAGCGCGAGGGCGTCCGCCTCGCGGACCGGGAAACCGGGCTGGAGCCACTGGACGGTGTTGCGTTCGATGGCCGTGGCCAGGTCGTGCACGGCCGTCGTGCGGTCACTCATGCCGAAGTCGAGGGCCGTCGCGACCGAACCGTCCTCGTTCCAGAGGAGGTTGGAGGCGTGCCAGTCGTTGTGGGTCCAGAGCGGGGTGAGGCCCGGGAGGTGCGGGGCCAGTTCCTCGTACAGCGGGAGCAGGGCGCGGCGCGTGTCCTCCCGCCAGGGGAAGTCCGCGAGCCCCTTTGCCAGTTGGGGGCGCTCCTCCACGTACCGCTCCAGCTCCGCTTCCGGATCGTCCGAGGCGAACACCGTGAACGACGCGACCAGCGGCTGTACTTGACGGCGCGGTGCGTCGAAGCCCTCCGCCGCCAGGTGCAGACGGGCCAGCGCCTCGCCGGCCGCCCTCGCGTGGGCGGGGGAGCGGAACGGGGACCAGGACAGGGCGTCGCGGTAGAAGTCCGTGCCGACTCCGGCCGAGTGCACCTCGTACGTCCACTCGCCGCGCGTCGCCGCGTCCAACACCTCGACGACCGGGGCACCGCGCAGCCGCAGGTGTCGTAGGAAGGCGTGTTCCTCGGCCAGACCCTCCACCGTGCGGACGGAGGTGTGGTGGCGCTTCACGAAGAGGCGGCGGTTGGACCGTTCCACGACGGCTGCCGCCGACAGGGGGCGTGGGCTGCGCCAGATCACCTTGGCCGGGCCCACGATGTCCGTGACCTCGGTGTCCGTCAGCGGTGGCCAGTCGGGTTCGACCGGGTCGGTGCCCAGGCCGTGGGCGAGGTGTGAACTCATGCTGTCCGCACCGCCGTTGTGCCGCGCAGAGCGTCCAGGACGCGGCGCTCGGTCGTGGCGAAGTCGGGGTTCGTGAAGTCGTCGGCGCCGCGCGGGCGGGCCAACGGGACCTCGACGCGGTCCACGATCGTGGCCGGGCGGGGGGACAGGACGTGCACGGTGTCCGCCAGCAGGACCGCCTCGCGGATGTCGTGGGTGACCAGGACCACGGTCCAGCGGTGGCGCTGCCACATGCCCGCCAGCCACAGCTGCATCTCGGTCCGGGTGAGGGAGTCGAGCGCGCCGAACGGTTCGTCGAGCAGCAGGACCGGTCGCTCCAGAACCACCGTACGGAGCAGGGCCGCTCGTTGCCGCATACCGCCGCTGAGTTGGGACGGGTACGCCTTCTGGAAGCCGTCCAGGCCGAAGTCCACGAACAGGGCGTCGGCCCGGCGCCGTGCCTCCTTCTTCCCAACTCCCTGTGCCTCAAGGCCCAGTGCCGTGTTGTCGAGGACGGTCCGCCACGGGAAGAGGAGGTCTTTCTGCGGCATGTAGGCGACCTTGCCCGACTCCACCCCGGCCAGTTCGCCCTCCACCAGGACGCGGCCGGTCGTGGGGCGGTCCAGTCCGGAGACCAGGTTGAACAGGGTGCTCTTGCCGCTGCCGCTCGGGCCGATCACCGCCGCGAACTCACCTAGCTCCACGGCGAGTTCGAGATCCCGGAGAACCTCCAACTGCCCGAAGGACTTGCCGACGCCCTCGATACGCAGACTGCTCATGACGACGTGTCCTCCTTCAACGCCCGCTCCCACGGGAGTACCAGCCGTTGCAGCAGATAGGTCGCTCCGAACAGGGCGATGCTCAGCGCGGCCGTCACGGCGACCGCCGCGAACACCAAGTCCGTGCGGAACGCGCTCTTCTGTGCCTGCATATAGATCCCGAGGCCCGCCTCGGCGCCCGCGTACTCGGCGAACACGGCGCCGACGACGGCGTAGGTGATGCTCACGCGCAGCCCGGCGAAGAAGTACGGCATCGCGCTCGGCACCCGCACCAGGCGGAACGTCCGCCAGCGGCCCGCGCCGAGCGAGCGCAGCAACCGCATCGCCTCGCGGTCGGTAGCCGCGAAGCCAGCCGCGAGGTTCGCGGCGAGCGGGAAGAACGTCGTCAGGGTCACCACCAGCATCTTCGGCAGCAGTCCGAAGCCGAACCAGATGATCAACAGCGGTGCCACGGCCACGATCGGGATGGTCTGCGAGGCGACGAGCAGCGGGTACAGGCCCCGGCGGGCCGCCGAGGAGAAGTCGAGGAGCACGGCGACCAGCCAGGCCGCCGCGAACGACAACGCGAAGCCGAGCAGCGTCTCCTGGAGGGTGGGGAGCGTCTGGTCCCACAGGTCCTGGCGGTTCAGCCAGCCCTGCTCCACCACCCGGGCGGGGGAGGGGAGCGTCGTGGGATCGACACCGGCGGCGGTGACGTAGAGCTGCCAGCCGCCGAGGACCACCGTGAGGACGAGGAGCGGCGGCCACAACGACCGCAGGAGCGGCCTCACTTGGCGTCCGGGAGGTACGCGTTGGTGAAGAAGGTCGACGCCTTCGGGGCGGACGTCAGCTTCTTGCCGTTCTCGTCGACCAGCAGGCCCGCCTTGTACTCGAAGTCCGCGAAGGCCTGCCAGCGTGCGGCGCTCTGCGTGCCGATCGAACCGTCCGTGCCCTTGTAGTACTCCTTGGCCAGCAGCGCCTCGCTCTCCTTCACCAGCTTGGTGTTGGTGAGGACGCTCTTGTTCGCGGAGATGAGCAAGTCGGCTGCCTGGGACGGGTGTTCGGCGGCGTAGCGGTAGCCCTTGTCGACGGCGGCGAGGAACTTCTTCGCGACCTCCGGGTTCTTCTTCAGGAACTGGTCCGAGGACGCGACGAGGGTCGAGTAGATCGCCGGGAAGCCGTAGTCGGAGAGCTGGAAGTTCTTCAGCGGCTTGCCGCTCAGCTTCGCCTCCAGCCCTTCCCAGGTCGGCATCGGCATCGCGAAGTCCGCCTGGCCCGCGTAAAGCGCCGCGTACGCCGAGGTGTTGAGGGTGACCTGCTTGAAGTCGCCCTTGCCGCCCGCGTTCTGGATCACCTTCTGAAGCAGCGGCTTCTCGTACGGCGCGCCGAAACCGGCGTACGTCTTCCCGTCCAGGTCCTTCGGCGTGGTGATGTCGTCGCGGTCGGCGCGCACGGCGATCGTCACGTCCGTCTTCTGCGTCACGGCGTAGACGGAGGTGATGTCCTGGCCCGCCGCGCGCGCGGTGGTGATGCCCTCCTGGTACGAAATTCCGAAGTCCGCCTTGTGGTTGGCGATCAGCGTCTCGGGCGCGGTCGAACCGTACGGCACGATCTTGACGTTGATCCCGGCGGCCTTGAACCAGCCCTTGGCCTGGGCGACGTAGATCCCGGTGTGGTTGGTGTTGGGCGTCCAGTCCAGGGCGAGCGTGACGGTCGTGGTGCCGTCCTTCGCGGCGGCCGTGGAGTCGGCGGAGCAGCCGGTGACGGTGATGGTGGCGAGGGCGGCGGCCGCGGCTATGGCGGAGAGGGCGGTACGGCGATGCATGTCGGGTCCTTCGAGGGGTGGGAGGGCTGGTGGGTCGGTCCGGTCAGGGCCGACACAGCGCGCTGCCCACCCGCATGAAGTCGACGGCGAGACGCCGGGTCAGCGTCCGCGCCTGGCAGGCCAGGGCTCTCATGTGGCCACGTCCAGCAGGCCGTTGGTGAAGGACTTCGCCCAGTCGCGGTCGTCCGGGATCGCGCCGTTCTCGGCGAGCCAGTGCGCGTACGGGCCCATCCGGCCCTCGTCGATCACGCCCCAACGGCCGTCCGTGTCCGTCCAGGTGGGCGCGATGAGTGCGAGGGAGCGGGCGATCAGCGGGCGGGGGAAGTACGGGATGACCTGCTCCAGCAACTCCAGGGTGGCGTCCGGCTCCTGGGCGGCGGCCACGTAGCCGCGAGCGGTGACGGCGAGGAAGTCCCGTACAAGAGAAGGGTGTTGGGTGAGCAGGTCCTCGTTCGTGCCGAGCAGGTAGCTGTGGTAGCGCGGGGCGCCGATCTCGTCGACCGGCCAGGTCAGCCGCTCCTCCTCGGGCAGATCGCCGCGCAGCGCGTCCCAGGACCAGTAGTTTCCGAAGGTCGCGTCCGCCTCGCCCGCCGCGATGTCGTCCACGGTCAGCTCACGGCTGCCCGCGTCCAGGCTGATCACGGCGTCCGGGTCACCGCCGTCGGCCGCCACCAAGTGACGCACCATGGCCCGGCCGCGCGGGGTCGGGTTGTAGGCGATACGGCGGCCGGCCAGGTCCCGGGGACGCGTGATCCCGGTCGACGTGGTGGTCTGGATCGCCTCCAGACCCCGGTGGTTGATCGCGGACACGGCGATCAGCGGCTGGCCGTGCTCCGCGCGCCGGGCGAGCAGCCGGTTCGGCGGGAAGATGCCGAAGTCCACCTCGCCCCGGGCCAGGTACTCCAGCGTGTCCCCGCGTCCCGGATCCTGGACCACCAGCTCGACATCCAGACCGGCCTCGGCGTACCAGCGGCGGGCGCGGGCGACGTACAGACCGGCCGAATTCGGCCAGGGGTGGAAATAGTCGAGCATGACCCGTATGTGCGGCATGGGGGTACTCCGGAATGTGCGCAGGCGTGACGGCGCCTGAAGGGAGGAGACGGAGGAGGGGTGCGCGGAGGCGGTGGATCAGTGCGTGCGACGACAACAGGAGCGGCGCGCCGGGGTGTTGACCACCGGAGGCATGGGCTCGACTGTTGTAGACACGTGAACTCCTACGCGGGCGCTGAGGCGCGAGTGGTGCGGTCGGCGTCCCCATGGGGGCCGGACTCTCGACGAGCCGGTCCCAGACGCCCTCTCAGCCCAACCGGGTAGGGGCTCCCGCGTAGATGGCCGAACGATAACCGCACTACCCGGATTCTGTGCAAGCGGGGTCCGAGATATGAGACGGTCGTGCCCGAGGCGTGAGACGCCCAGTTCGCGGGCGTACGATCGGCCGCCATGACCACCTCCCTGCTGCCCGGCCCACTGGTCGACGACACCTGGCTCGCCGCGCATCTCGACGACCCCCGGCTGGTCGTCCTCGACGCCACCGCGCTCCTGCCCTCACCCCGCGAGGACGGTGACCACCGCTCCGCGAGCGGGCACGGGACCTGGGCCGAACGGCACCTGCCCGGATCGCGACACGCCGACCTGACCGGCGAGCTCTCCGATCACGAGGCGCCGTACCACTTCGCCGTGCCGTCCCCCGAGGCCCTCGCCGCCGCACTGGCCCGGTTGGGCGTGGGGGAGGGCAGCGAGGTCGTCTCCTACGACAGCGGCGGCGGCATCTGGGCGGCCCGGCTGTGGTGGATGCTGCGGGCGATCGGGGTACCGGCGGCGGTACTGGACGGCGGTCTCGAAGCGTGGGAGACGGCCGGCCGTCCGCTCGCCTCCGGGGACGACACCGACCCGGCGACGGCTGGGCAGGCGGGGCCTTCGGTCGCCGGGTCCGCTGGTCCGTCCGGCGGGTCCACCGGGTCGGTCGATCCGATCGATGCGTCCGCCGCTCCGGCCGGGGCTCCCGGACCGGTTCCCGCCGTCCGGCCCGTGACACCCGTCGTACGTCCGGACCTGTGGGCCGGTATCGAGGACGTGGCCGCCATCAGCCGCGGCGAACGCCCCGGCACCCTCGTGTGCGCCCTTCCCAGCGGCGGCTACGACGGCTCGGCCCCGACGCGCTACAGCCGCCGCGGCCACATCCCCGCCAGCCGCAGCCTCCCGGGCCGGGGCCTCCTCGACGCGTCCGGACATGTGCTGCCCGCCGAGGAACTCGCGGCACGGGTCGACGCGGTCCTCGACGGTGACGACTCACCGGTCGTCCTGTACTGCGGCGGCGGCATCTCGGCGGCGGGCGCGGCACTCGCGCTCACCCTGCTCGGCCGTACGGATGTGTCCGTCTACGACGGTTCGCTGGAGGAGTGGTCCAAGGACCCTGCGCGGCCTATGGAGTTGGGGTCCTAGGCCGACTCCTGTCCGATGCTCGCCTGTACCGCTTCGAGCAGCGCGACCAGGTCGGAGGACTGCTCCCATTCCGCGGCCGTGGCCTGCCAGCTGAGACTGTGACCCGAGGATCCCGGCGGAGCGTGGACGATCGTCACGGTCCGCCGCCCCTTCCGATCGGGGCCGGTGACACGCAGGCGCAGATTCCTGATGTGGAAGCGGTTGGGGTGGCCGCCGAAGATCTCCAGGATCCGGCCGTCGAACGAGTAGAACTCAAGCCGAACCTCGCCGTGATCTCATCGTGCATGGAGGGACCCTATGCGCGGTGATCAGTCGGTACAAGACCCGTCACAATGCGACGAGTTGGGCGGTCGAACGCCGAGAACGGCGGCGTGGCCGAGGTTCGTATCCCTCCCCCGAAGGCTACGAACCTCGGCCGCTTCCCCCGGCGCCGGACAGTGGTTCATCCGTCCGCGTGCGGCTGTACCCATGCTGTTACCAGCACATCACCGCGGTGTCCCCCGACCCCCACGTGGAGTACAGGCGCACACGGACGAAGTAGCGGCGGCCCTTGACGAGCCGAACCTTGAGTGTTGCGTTGTGCGGTGTGCCCCCGTCGTCCTGCCCGGCGAGGAAGCGCGGTTCGCCGTCCCGTTCCTCGAAGACCACGACGACCGTGTCGCTGTCCCCGAAGGCCCCGACGGCGTACTCGCGCGTCTGCGTCGGCTCGATCGCGAAGTCGGCCTGCTCGCCCGGTGCCAGGCGCAACGGCGCCGACCGGAACGGCACCAGCTCGGCCGGCCGGGGAGGGCCGGCGGGCGGGTACCAGCGCAGGACGAACTCCTTGTCGGAGGGGGAGAGGCTGCCGTGCGGGTGCAGACCCGTGCGGTACTCCTCCGGCTCCAGGATCAGTCCCGACGCGAACGGGAACTCCATGACCGACTGCGGGTCCCAGACGGAGCCGTTGACCTCGTCCGGGTCCAGCTTGTGCAGGATGTTGCAGCGGGTCCTGTCCCGGCTCCAGAAGTTCGGCGGGCCCGCCAGCTCGGCGTAGACGGCCTCGTCGTCCCAGTGGATGCCCGCGAACGGGCTCTGGTGCTCGTGCAGCAGCCCCAGTACGTGCCCGATCTCGTGCAGGGCCGTACCGCGCTGTCCGGGTGCGGTCAGGTCCCAGCCGAAGTTCATGGTGCGGTCGGACAGACCGACGGTGAGCGCGTCACGGCCCACCGCCGACCAGGAGCCGTCACCGGGCTGGAAACCGATGCGCAGCTCCGCCTCCGAACGGTCGCCCACCTCGGCGAAGTCGACACCGATGCCGAGGCCCCGCCACTCACGGAAGCACTCGCGTACGACGTCCTGCTGCTCCTTGGCGCCGGCCCACGGCACCCGCCGCATCTCGCCCGTCCCGGGGACCGGGATGACGGAGGTGTCGGTGGCGGCCGCGTTGTCGGCGTCGAACAAGTAGTAGTGCAGGACTGTTCCGTTGACCCACATGCGGCTTCCGCCGATGAGCGCACCGCGTCGCTCGGCGGTCAGTCCCGGTGCGAACTCCGGGGCCGACCGCTGCGCGAGGGAGCAGTAGCGGGTGGTCATGCGACCAGACTGCCGGTGACCGTTCCCGGGCGCCTGAGTCGAGGGCTACTCAAGTCACCCTGTATCAGGGGTGAGTAGCCGGGCTCCTATCTGTGTGACGACTTTCGAACAGGACGCGAAGACCCTGGAACTGCCCTGGCCGTTCACCGGCCGGGAGGACGAACTGGAGCTGATCCGCGGTTCGTTGACGGCCGGGCGGCACGGCATCGTGGTGACCGGTCCGGCCGGTCGGGGCAAGACCCGGCTGGTGACCGAGGCCGTCCGGGGCGGCGACTGCGCCAAGGTCACCGGGACGCCCGAGACCCGCTCGCTGCCCTTCGCCGCGTTCGCACACCTGCTCCCCGAGAGCGTCACCCTGCACCGCGCTGTCCAACTCCTGTCCGGTGTCCGGCTGTTGCTCGTGGACGACGCCCATCTGCTCGACGACTCCTCGGCCGCGCTCGTCCACCAACTCGCCGTCCACGGCCGGACCCGGCTGGTGGTCGTGGTGGCCGACGGCCACCCGGTGCCGGGTGCGGTGTCGCGCCTGTGGACGGGCGAGCTGCTGCCGCGCCTCGCGCTGGAGCCGCTGCCCCGGGAGGAGACGGCCCAGTTGCTGGCGCTGGGCGCCGGGGGGCCGCTGGAACCCCTCACCGTGAACCGCCTGTACGGCCTCTGCCAAGGTGATCTGCGGCTGCTGCGCGACCTGTTCGGCGCGGTGCGCGAACGCGGGCTGCTGACCCGGGCGACCGACTCCGACGAGTGGGCGTGGCGCGGCCCGGTGCCGGTCACCGCGACGGTCCGCGAACGCACCGCGCAAGTCCTCGCCCACACCGGCCCCGAGGACCGCGAGAGCCTCGAACGCCTCGCCTTCGCCGAGCCGTTGGCGTCCTCGCTGGACGACTTCGACCTCGACGTCCTCGAACGCCTGGAGACCGAGACCCTGATCCACGTCGACGACGAGGGCGCCGTCCGCCTCGCCCACCCGCTGCACGGCCCCGCGCTGCGCGCCGCGGCCGGCCGGCTCCGGGCCCGCCGACTGGCCCGCACTCCGGACCAGTGCGTCCCGGCCCTCGCGGCCGAGCGGTCCGCGCTGACCGACCGCATCGACCGCACCGACGTACGTCCGCTGCCGACGCCCGTGGGGGAGTGGCTGGTGGCGGAGGGCGCGCCGGTACCGGCCGGGTACGCCGCCGTCCGCGCACGGTTCGCGCGACTCCGGGGGGAGCTGCGCGAGGCGGCGGCCTGGGCGCGGGAAGGGTTGCGGGAGGCATCGGGCAGCCGCGACTGCGCCGCCGAACTCGCCCTGGCCGCCGCCCAGTCGGGCGACGTACCGGCCACCGACGAGGCCCTCGCCCAGCGCCCCGAGTCCGACGATGCGGGCAGCTGGCTGGCGGCGGCACGCGGCGACGTGGAGGCGGCCCGCGAGATCGCCGACGACAGGTGGCGAGAGGGCGAGGAGCCCCGCGGCCTCACCGCCGAGGACGCCAGGCCAGCCGCGTACGTCCTCTACGACGCCGTACGCCTCGGCGCCCCCGAACGCGTCGCCGGCCGCCTCGCCGAACTGCCCGGCGACGGACCGGCCGTCCTCGCGAGGCACGCGGAGGCCCTGGTCGAGGGAGACGGCCCCGCACTGGACAAGGTGGCGGGGGAGCTGGAACAACGCGGCTTCCTGCTCTTCGCGGCCGAGGCACACGCCCAGGCGGTCCGCGCCCACCGCGACCCCCGCGCCGCCCGCATGTCCCGCACCCGAGCGGTAGCCCTGGCCCGCCGCTGCCAGGGCGCCCGCACCCCCGCCCTGTCCGGCCTGGTCCTGGGCGAACTCACCGCCCGCCAACGCCAGATCGTCACCCTCGCCGCCGCGGGCCTCAGCAACCGCCAGATCGCCGACCGCCTCACCCTCTCCATCCGCACCGTCGGCAACCACCTCTACAGCGCCTACGCCCGCCTCGGCGCGAGCGACCGCGGGGCGTTGCCGTGGCTGGTGGAACTGCCTGCGGCGCAGTCGGCGTGAGGGGGACCGGCGGGGCTGGGACTGACTGGTGATCGGCACGGCTCCGGCTCGGTCCGGCGGCACGTAATTGCCGTTCTGGGTGGGGCAGTTGCTCGATGCGCTTCACCGCCGACCGGGCGAGACGGGGCGGCCCGGGGGAGGATCTGCCGGTTCGGCCTGACCCGTCGAGGGGGCTGGTCGGGCCGAACCGGCAGGCGCTCGGGGCGAGGCGCGGATCAGTCCGAGCGAGGCCAGGCAGGCGCGCGGCACAGCTCGCGGCGCGGCCGGGCCCCACCGCCGAACCACCCGGGCTCCGCCAACCGCCCAGCCCCCGGGCTTCGTCGACGGCCCCCTACCCGCCCTCCGCCGACCACCCCACCATCCCTCTTCCCCCTCGACCCCTCAAGCCGCCCCGAACGCCGAGAACGCCCACCCCGTCGCCTGATGCACCGCGTCACCCGGCAACGACGCCCGGGCATCGCGCAGCGCCTCCGCCAGAGACAGGCCGGCGCGCAGGCCCTTGTGCACGGCGAGCATCAGGGGGACGACCGCCGCGTCGTTGACCGGGGCGCTGCTCGCGATCACGCCTGCCGTGCCCAGGGGGAGCAACGCCGTGACCAGGCCGAGGAGTTCGTCCGCGCCGACCGAGGCGAGGCGTGCCGTGTCGCAGCTGGAGAGGATGATGCGGTACGGGCTGCGGGCGAGGCGTTCGAAGTCGTGGACGATGAGCGGGCCGTCGGCCATGCGTAGGGACGAGAACAGGGGGCTGTCCGCACGGAACGTGCCGTGGGCCGCGATGTGGGCCAGGGTCGCGCCGTCCAACTCGGCCAGCACGCGGGGTACTTCGGCGTCGTCGTGCTCCAGGACCGTGGGCCTGACATAACGGTCGGCGAGGTCCGGGACCTCGGCGCCGCCGGTCGCGAGGCCCGGGCCGCGCACCAGGACGTGCCGGCCGCCGGACGGCGGTTCGGTGTCCAGGGCGCGCAGCCAACTGCCCGCCGACGGCGACACACTGAGCACGCGCTCGCGCAGCGACGGCAGCAACGCCCAGGGCACGCGGTGGAGTCGGCCCGGCGGGACCACCACCACCGGCCCGGAGCCCAGGTGTTGAGCCGCCTCGCCGAGGAGGAGTTCCTCCAGACGGCGGCCCGCCGCCTCCACCACCGGGAGCCTCGCTTCCGCTCCGGGGTGCGCCAGGCGTCGTAGACCTGCCTGTACGTGTTCCGCCTCGGCCATCGCCTCCGCGAGGAGGCCTGCCTCGAAGCGGCGTACCCTTCCCTCCCCGCAGAGCAGGGCGTGCACCTGGCCGTCCACCACGGCCAGTTCGACCAGCCGTGTCCCACCGAGGCGCGCCAGCAGGCGAGTCGGGTCGAAGCGGTCGCCCCCGCCGGGGGCGTCGCCCCGCATACGGAGGGTGCGGGAGCGGATCTCCCGCTCCAGGCGCCGCTGTTCGCGTTCCAGGGGCGGCAGCGGTCGGCCCTTGCTGCGGGCTTCCTCCGCGCGGGCGGCGATCACGCGGAACGCCGTCAAGTCGCTGAGAAGGGCCGGATCGGCCGGTGGCCGGGCGGGTGGGGTGGACAGGGCGGTCGCCCGCCAGCGTTCGCTCCACACCAGGAGGCGTCGCGGGCCGCCGGACACCAGGCTCGCGCTCTGGGCCAGCGCCGCCAGTTCCGCGCCCTGCGCGGTCGCCCGCGCCCTCAACTCCGAGGCACCCAGGGTCGTACGGTGATCGTCGAGGACGTCGAGCCCGCGCCGGCACGCCTCCAGCACACCTCGCCCGGAGCCCGCGGCCTGCGCGCGCAGCGCCTGCGCCGCCCAGCCCGTCATCCGGGCCAGCGGCGGGCCGCCACGTCTGCTGCGGGCGGCCACCGCCAAGTGCCGTTCCGCGTCCGCCGTCCAGCCGAGGGTGAGCGCGATACGGCCCGCGAGGAGTGAGGCCTCGGGTGCGGACGGTGAGCCGAACGTGGTCAGTCGGTCGGCCACCGCGGCGGCGTCCGCCACCAGCCGTCCCGACGCGCGCCCGGCCGCCAACCGGGCCTCGATCAGGACCAGTTGGGCATGCGTCTCCCACCAGGTGCGCCGCTGCGCGGCGAACAGCCGTACCGCCACGGCGGCCCGCGCGATCGCCGTGTGCGGATCGTCCGCGAGCCGTGCCGCACGGGCGGCCACGAGCAGCAACTCCGCCTTGCGGGTGGACTGTCCGCCGATGCCGTCGAGCAGCCCGACCGCCGTGTCCGCGTGGGTCAGTGCCTCGGACGCGAGTCCGGCACTCATCAGCACCTCGCAGCGGCGGATGGTGAGCATGAACGTCGGGATGGCGAGTTTGGCGTACATCTCCTTCGCCTCGTCGAGGAGTTGGAGCGCCACCGGGATGTCGCCCGACCGGAACGCGGCCAGCCCCCGGCTCTCCACCACGTCCGCCTTGTCGTGCTCCTGGCCGGTGGTCTCCCACAGCCGCTCGGCCGCCGTGAAGTCGGCGTCGGCCCGGTCCACCGCGCCCAGCGCGAGATGCACGGTCGCGCGCAGGGTGATCGCCCGCGCGATCCAGATCACGTCATCCGCCTGCCGCAGCACGGCGATTGCCCGCCGTACGTCCTCCAGCGCCTCGCGGTGCCGGCCCAGCACCCACCAGACGTACGCCCGCCGGTACAGCACCCGCGCCCGGGTCTGTCCCGTGCCGCGGGCGATGCCCCGCTCGAAGGCATCCAGGCCCTGTCGGGTGCGGCCCGCGTGCACCAACGCCACGCCCAGCGTGCCGAGTACGTCCGCCTCGCGGTCCGCCGAATCCGCGCGTGCCGCCAGGTCGCGGGCCCGCCGCAGATGGTGCAGGGCGAGCCGTAGATCGCCGAAGTCCCGCTGCCACATGCCGATCGCGTGGTGCGCCACGGAGGCCCGGAACGGCGTCGGATCGCCGTCGAGAACCTCCCGCGCACCGGCCAGCGCCTCGTTCGGGGCCGCGAACACCATCGGCAGCAGTTCGAGAATCGAGTCGCTTCCCGCTGTCACTTCTCCCATGCTAGTGGTCCCAGGTGCAGACCACACAGGTTTGGGGCTGTATCAAGGAGCGGCCCGGCGGCTCTGATTGACGACCGCCGCCGCAGTGGGAGGAACACGCCATGGCACCACAGCGATTCCACGAGCAGTTCGACCAGATCCAGCGCTCGATGCCCGACGTCCCCCTGGCGATGGGGCCGGACGACACCGCCGAGTTCTTCTACGAGAAGGGCGTCGTGCTCGCCCGTGACGGCGAGGAGGCCCGCGTCGTCGAGGACACCGTCCGCACGCACTTCACCGCGGCCACCGGCCTCAGCGCGGACTCCGTGCGCCGGGCGGGCCCCGAGACCAACCGGTCCGGCATCACCCGCATCCAGGTCGGCGACCCGGGCGTCGGCGACCGGCGCGGCGACCACGCCGTGGCGAACGCGCTGCGCGCCCTGCGCGAGCCGGAGGGCCGCGCCGGACGCCGACTGGTCAGCCGCAACCACGTGGTGTCGATCGCGGTGAACGCCTGCCCGGGCGACGAGCCCGTGCCCGCCCCGCTCACCGAAGGCTCCAACCCGGCGCCCGCGGAAGCCGGTTACGACGCCGACACCGCCGTGGGCGTCCTCGTCATCGACACCGGCCTCATGCACGACTACCGGTCGTACCCGCTGCTGGCCCACGTCCAGGGCGACGCGCAGATCCGGGAGACCGACGACGCGGGAGTGCTCCAACAGTACGTAGGACACGGCACGTTCATCGCCGGGCTCGTCGCGGCCGTCTCGCCCAACACCGAGGTCACGGTCCGCAACACCCTCAACGACGCGGGCGCCATCCTCGAATCCGACTTCGGCGAGGCGCTGTTCGCCGCCGTCGACCAGAACGGCTGGCCCGACGTCATCAGCCTCTCCGCCGGCACCTCGAACGGCCGCACCGACGGACTCCTCGGCGTCGAGGGCTTCATGCAGGAACTGCGGGGCCAACGCACCCTGTTGGTGGCCGCGGCCGGCAACAACGCCAGCGCCACCCCGTTCTGGCCCGCCGCCTACGCCGACCTGCCCGACTACCAGGACGTCGTCCTCTCGGTCGGAGCGCTGCGCAGCGACGGCGAGTTCGGCGCCTGCTTCAGCAACCACGGCGCGTGGGTCAAGGCCTACGCCCCCGGCGAGCGGCTCATCGGCCCGCTCACCGGCTTCGGCGCACCCACCCCGTACGCCTACCAGCACACCACCTACGACGCCTGCCGCTTCGGCTTCACCTACTCCTGCACCTGCCAATCACCCACCCACAAGGGCGTGTTGAGCCAGACCGGGGACACCGAGCCGGGCAGCCCGGACCAGGCGACGTTCGAGGGGCTCGCGCGCTGGAGCGGGACATCGTTCGCCGCACCCGTCGCCGCCGGCATGGTCGCCGCCTTCATGACGGCCAACAAGGAGACCGACGCGCGCGCCGCCCGCACCCAACTCCTCACGGGGAACACCGAGTACGCCGAAGTGCGCGGGGCGCACGTACCGGCGCTGCGCCCACCCACCTGGCGCCCGGTCCCCGTCGTACCGCTCTCCCCTCCGGCATGAGGGCCGGAACCATCCCCTCCACGGCGTACGATGACATGCCGTACACGAGGGGTGGCACCGTGGAACGTGCAGAAGTCGGCGCGCTCGTCCAGTCCGCCGTCGACGGCGACGCGGCGGCCTGGAAGGCGCTCGTGGAGGGGTTGAGCCCACTGGTCTGGTCAGTGGTGCGCGCCCACCGGCTCTCCGACGCCGACGGCCACGAGGTCTACCAGACCGTGTGGTTCCGCTTCGCCCAGCACCTGCGGCGCATCCGCGAACCCGAGAAGGCCGGCTCCTGGCTCGCGAGCACCGCGCGCAACGAGTGCCTGAAGGTGATCAAGTCGCTACGGCGGCTCATGCCGACGGACGATCCCCAACTCCTCGACCGCATCAGCGAGGAGCGCACCCCCGAGCAGTCGCTGATCGACTCGGAGGAGGCGGCCTCCGACGCCGAGCGCATCCGGCGGCTGTGGCAGGAGTTCGAGGAACTGGGCGAGCGCTGTAGGCAGTTGCTGCGGGTGCTGATGGCCTCGCCGCCGCCCAGCTATCAGGAGGTGTCCGCCGGTCTGGGGATCGCCGTCGGCAGTATCGGCCCGATGCGCCAGCGCTGCCTGCGCCGGCTGCGGGCCCGACTCGACGCCCGGGGGGCGGTGTGAACGGCATGCACGACGACGGTCTCGACGCGTTCGGCGCCTTCGGTCAGGACCCCTTCGACGACGAGGAGTTCGACGACCAGGGCGACGAACAGGACGCCGACGGCGGGGAGTTCGACGACAGCCTCCTGGAGGAGGAGCTGCGGCAGGCCGCCGCCATCCTGGACCCGGTCCCCGCCGAACTGCGCCAACTCGCCATGGACGCCTACGCGTTGTACGACATGGACGCCCGACTCGCGGAGCTGACCTTCGACTCCCTGGTCGACGCGATCCCGGTCAGAGGGGCCACGGTCGCGCCCCGCATGCTGACCTTCACCGCGGGCGACCTCAGCATCGACGTGGAGGTGACGAGCGAGGGCCTGATGGGCCAGGTGATGCCACCCCAACCGGCCGGCATCGAGGTCCTGAACGGCCCCCAGGCCCTGCGCCCCACCACCCTCACGGCCGACGCCATGGGCCGCTTCACCAGCGACGCACCCCCGAGCGGCCCCTTCGCGCTACGGCTGCGGGCCGGCGGGGAGGTCGTCGTCACGGAGTGGCTGCGGGCGTGAACGCCGGTGCGCGAGGGCGGAGTCGGGGACACCCCCGTCCTCGCGCACAAGTGGCCTACCAGGTGACAGGCAACGTCTGCGGCCCCCGGATCATCGTCTTCCGGCGCCAGACGATCTCCTCGGCGGGAACGGCGAGTTGGAGACCTGGGAGGCGGTCCAACAGCGTGTCGACGAGGAGTTCGGTCTGGAGACGGGCCAGCACGGCGCCGGTGCAGTAGTGCGAGCCGTTGCCGAGGGCCAGGTGCGGGTTGGGATCGCGGTCGACGTCGATGCGGTCCGGGTCCGGGAAGACGGCCGGGTCGCGGTTGGCGGCGAGGTAGGAGACGTAGACCGGATCGCCCGCGCTGATGCGCAGGCCGTGCAACTCGACGTCCTCCAGGGCGATCCGGGCCAGACCGACCGAGGAGCGGTGCGGGATGAACCGCAGGAGCTCGTCCAACGCGGCCTCCCTGCACTCGGGTTGGGCACGCAGGCGCTCCAGCAGGTCGGGGCGGGTGAGCATCAGGTACAGCATCTGGCCGCAGTTGTGGGTGACAGCCTCCCCGCCGATCTGGAGCGGACCCGCCACACCGGACGCCTCCTCCTCGCTGATCTCGCCGCGGGCCACGGCGCCGCCCAGCAGCGAGTACACGTCGGTGCCGTCGCTCTCGGCGCGGGCGCGGATCGTGTCCGTGATCCACGCGTACATGCCCTGCTTGGCGCGGTCGGCGGCCTCGGCGCCGCCGGACGTGGAGATGATCTGCCGCGTCCAGGCGTGCACCTGCTCCCGGTCCTCGTCGGGTACCCCCATGACCTCGCTGACGACGGCGAGCGGGAAGGGTTCGAGAACCCGCTCCATCAGATCGGCCGGAGGCCCGTCCGCCACGACCCCGTCGACCAGCGCGTCGAGCAGTGACTGCGCCCGGGGCCGCAGCCGCTTCATCGCGCCGACGGTGAACGCACCCGCGATCGCCTTGCGCAGCCGGTTGTGGTCCGGCTGGTCGGCGAAGGCCAGTGACCCCGGTCGGGGCTTGAAATGCGGGGCCATGCGCGTCACTTGACGTGTCGTCACCTCCGCGCGGCCGAACCGTGGATCGTTGGTGATCATCTTCACGTCGTCGTAGCGGGTGGCCAGCCACGCCCAGCCCTCGCCGTGCGGCAGCCGGATCCGGGTCAGCGGGCCCTCGCGCATCAGCTCCGCGAGGACCGGGTCGAACTCCGTCCCGGTCAGGTCGAGCGGGGGCCAGTCCCGGACGGGGGGCGGGGCCTGGCCGGTCAGCGTGGTGGTCTCCTCGGTCATGCGTCCACCCTCGTACGCCCCCGGTCGCCTGTCCTGCGGGAGTGCTCCAGCCGGAGGGCCGGAGGGCGGGAGGTTACGCGGATACGGCGTTCACGAGCGTCGTCAGTGCGGAGGCGAGCCGGGCGACCCCAGGGCCGTCGGGTGGGCCACCGGGCTCCGTCATGTACGTGTCCCGGCGGATCTCCACCATCAGGGCGCCGACCGCGGGCTCCTTGCCGTAGAACTCCAGCGGCACGTACGTACCGATGAACGGGCTGTCGAGCCCGATCTCCCCGCACCCCGCGAACGCCTCGCGGGCCGCCGACAGCAGTGCGGGCGGGGTGTGGAGGGTGTCGGTGCCCAGGCAGACGGCGGGGCGGGGGTCGGTGCCGTGGAGTTCGTAGGGGAGCGGGGCGGTGGGATAGGAGTGCAGGTCGATGACGACGGCCCGGCCCGTCGCGGCCAGCCGGTCGGCGACGGCCTCCGTCATCGCGCGGGCGTACGGGCGGAAGTAGCGCTCGATCAACGGCTCGGGGTCGTGGTCGGCGGGCCGCAGGTCGGCGTGGTGGGTCGTGCGGGTGTAGACCGCGCCCATGCCGACGGCGAGCATCTCCTCGCGCTCGTCAGGGAAGCGTTCCGGATCGACGACCAGACGCGACAGACGGTTCACGAACCGCCACGGGGTGACGGCACACGCGCGTGCCGCCTCGGCGGCGATCCGCGCGGTGTGGCTGTCGGTGATGTGGTCCAGCTCGCGTTCCAGCGCAGGGTCGTCCAGCAGGATGTCCGCGCGGACGTCGGCCGGTATCTCCCGCGCGGAGTGCGGCACATGGAGGATCACGGGCGAGCCGGCGGCGCCGGGCAGCAGCTCGAAGGACGGCCCGGAGGCCGGCGCAATGGGGGACACAGGTGGCTCCCGGAGGCGTTGTCAGTGGCGTGGTGCAGGATCAAGGTATCCGCACAGACGATCACGGACCGGGGGAGCACCACCATGCCCGTCAGTAACCAGCAGATCACCGAGCACGCGTTCCTGCCCGCGCTGTACCGGGACGACTACTACCCCGACCACGTCCTGGACCTCGGCAAGGCCATCCTGCTGCGCCTGTGCGAGCGCATCGAGACCGAACACCCCGCCGACCTGCCCGCGCTGTACGCCCTCACGGAGGTCGCCACCGAGGAATTCAACGCCCTACAGGCCGACTTCGAGGCCGCCGACAGCGAGATCGAGACCGTGGCCCGCGAGGAGATAGCCGAGGAATTCGGCTTCGTGGCCGACGCGTACGGCTTCACGGACGCGGATGTGGAGGAGCTGATCGCGGTGCGGGACTGGTGACGCGAGTGGGTGCGGGCCGGTGGGGATAGTGCCCGGGGATCGGTGAGCGCGGCGGGTCGTAGTCCTGGCCGGAACGGGCGGCGGTCAGTGGTTCTCGCGCGGGTGGCCTGCGAGCCGGTCGGGTGCGGGTGGTCGGCAGACCGTTCGGGCACGGGCGGGCGCCGAGCCGAGGCTCGGCACGGCCTCGCGTCCAGGGGCGGCTGAGTGGCGGCCGTAGGGGAGGACCGAGGAGAGGGTGGGGAACCGGCGTGCCGGTTCCGGACGCAGACGCGTGGCGGCCCGGTGCCCGGCGCGGTGGAATGGCGGGCCGTTCTCCAGCACGGCTGAGCGGCGGCTCGCTCTCCGACGCGACAGAGCGGTGGCCGGTTGCCCGCACAGGCGCCTGGCGTCCCGATTCCCGGGGTGGGTGAGTGGCTGCCCGTTTTCCGCAGTGCCGGCGCGTGACGTGCCGTCTCCTGCCAAGCCCTCAGCACCCGCCCGCCCCACGAAACGCCTCCGCCCCGGCCGGAGAAGATCCCGGCCGGGGCGGAGGGACAAGAGCCCTACAGGCTTCGTGCGTCAGCTCAGGGAAGCCAGCGCCTCGTTCCACGTCGTCGACGGACGCATGATCTTCGCGGCCTTGGCCGGGTCGGGCTGGTAGTAGCCGCCGATGTCGGCCGGGTTGCCCTGGACCGCGCCGAGTTCCTCGACGATCTTCTCCTGTGCGCCCGCGAGGGTCTCGGCGAGCGACGCGAACGCCTTCGCGAGGTCCGCGTCGTCGGTCTGCGCGGCCAGCTCCTGCGCCCAGTACAGGGACAGGAAGAAGTGGCTGCCGCGGTTGTCGATGCCGCCGACGCGACGGGTCGGGGACTTGTCCTCGTTGAGGAAGGTCGCCGTCGCGCGGTCGAGGGTGTCCGCGAGGACCTGCGCGCGGGCGTTGCCGGTGAACGTCGCGTACTGCTCCAGGGAGGGGACCAGCGCGAAGAACTCACCGAGCGAGTCCCAGCGCAGGTAGTTCTCCTTGACCAACTGCTGCACGTGCTTCGGCGCGGAGCCGCCGGCGCCCGTCTCGAAGAGGCCGCCGCCCGCCATCAGCGGGACGACCGACAGCATCTTGGCGCTGGTGCCCAGCTCCAGGATGGGGAAGAGGTCGGTCAGGTAGTCACGCAGCACGTTGCCGGTCACCGAGATCGTGTCCTCGCCGCGGCGGATGCGCTCCACCGACAGCTGGGTCGCCTCGACCGGGGCGAGGATCCGGATGTCCAGGCCCTCGGTGTCGTGCTCCGGCAGGTACGCGTTGATCTTGGCGATCAGCTGTGCGTCGTGCGCGCGGGTCTCGTCCAGCCAGAACACCGCCGGGTTGCCGGTGGCGCGGGCGCGGGTGACCGCGAGCTTCACCCAGTCCTTGATCGGGGCGTCCTTGGTCTGGCAGGCCCGGAAGATGTCACCCTTGGCGACCGACTGCTCCAGGACGACGTTGCCGGCCTGGTCGACGAGGCGGACCGTACCGGCCGCCGGGACCTCGAAGGTCTTGTCGTGCGAGCCGTACTCCTCGGCCTTCTGCGCCATCAGACCGACGTTCGGCACCGACCCCATGGTGGACGGGTCGTACGCGCCATGGGCGCGGCAGTCGTCGAGTACGGCCTGGTAGACGCCGGAGTAGGAGGAGTCCGGGAGCACCGCGAGGGTGTCCGCCTCCGCGCCGTCCGGGCCCCACATGTGACCCGAGGTGCGGATCATGGCCGGCATCGAGGCGTCGACGATGACGTCGGACGGCACGTGCAGGTTGGTGATGCCCTTGTCGGAGTCGACCATCGCGAGCGCGGGGCCCTCGGCGATCTCCGCGTCGAAGGACGCCTTGATCGCGTCGCCCTCGGGCAGCGCGGCCAGGCCCTTGAGGATGCCGCCGAGACCGTCGTTCGCGGAGAGACCGGCGGCGGCGAGCGTGGCGCCGTACTGCTCGAAGGTCTTCGGGAAGAACGCGCGGACCACGTGGCCGAAGATGATCGGGTCGGAGACCTTCATCATCGTGGCCTTGAGGTGCACGGAGAACAGGATGTCCTCGGCCTTGGCCCGGGCGATCTGCGCGGTGAGGAACTCACGCAGCTCGGCGACGTGCAGCACGGAGGCGTCGACGACCTCGTCCTTCAGGACGGGTACGGACTCGCGCAGCACGGTCGTGGTGCCGTCCGCGGCGACCAGCTCGATCCTCAGCGCGCCGGCCTCGGCGATCGTCACGGACTTCTCGGTGGAGCGGAAGTCGTTCTCGCCCATGGTGGCGACATTGGTCTTCGAGTCCGCCGACCAGGCACCCATGCGGTGCGGGTGGGTCTTGGCGTACTTCTTGACCGAGGCGGGGGCACGCCGGTCGGAGTTGCCCTCACGCAGGACCGGGTTGACCGCCGAGCCCTTGATCTTGTCGTAACGGGACTGGATGTCCCGCTCCTCGTCGGTCTTCGGGTCGTCCGGGTAGCTCGGCAGCGCGTAACCCTGCTCCTGCAACTCGGCCACGGCGGCCTTGAGCTGCGGGATGGACGCCGAGATGTTCGGCAGCTTGATGATGTTGGCCTCGGGCGTCTTCGCCAGTTCGCCCAGCTCGTGCAGGGCGTCCGGGATCCGCTGGTCCTCGGTGAGGTACTCCGGGAACACGGAGATGATGCGCCCGGCCAGCGAGATGTCCCGCGTGGTCACGGCGACACCCGCCTGGGAGGCGTACGCCTGGACCACCGGCAGGAAGGAATACGTCGCCAGGGCCGGGGCCTCGTCAGTGTGCGTATAGATGATGGTCGAGTCAGTCACCGGTGCTCCGCTCCACGTCTGCAACATTGCTCGACATCAAGATATCTCCTGATCCGGTCCCACTCGACAGCGGTCTGTCCGCACTGCGCGAACACGCGTGCGTGGATCAAGGGCAACCCATCGCCCCACCCCGTAGTCGGTAAGGGGTGGATCACCTTCACCGACCGACGGCCGGAGCCGACCACCCGGCCGCCCGAGCGAAAGCGGATCATGAGATATCGCAGCAGAGTGACGGCCCCGGTGGCCGCCCTGATCGGTACGGCCACGGCACTGACCGCGGGTTCCCCGGCCTTCGCGGCCGGACGGGGGCACGGCGACGAGACAACCGGACGGGGACATGGCGACGAGGGCGCCGAGACCCTCGGCGACCCGGTCTTCCCGACCCTCGGCAACGACGGCTACCGCGTCCTGTCCTACGACCTCGACCTCGCCTACGACCCGACGACCCGGCTCGTCGACGGCACGGCGACACTGGAACTCCGCACGACCGAAGCCCTGACCCGCTTCTCCCTCGACGCCCTGGGCCTTGACATCCGCACGGTGCGCGTGCAGGGCCGTAGGGCCGATGTCGAGCAGGCCGGCGAGAAGCTGCGGATCACGCCCGCCAGGACGCTCCCGGCGAGGGCCCGGGTCACCGTGTGCGTGGAGTACTCCGTCGACCCGAGCCGTGCCGCCGCGCCGACCGGCGGCTGGGTCGTCACCCCCGACGGTTTCGCGGTGTGCGGTCAGCCGAACCTGGCGCACACCGTCTTCCCCTGCAACGACCACCCCAGCGACAAGGCCGACTTCACGTTCCGGATCACCGTCCCGGACGGGCTGCGCGGGGTCGCGAACGGTCAACTCGTGTGCACCGAGCGTCTGGACGGCGCCCGGACCGCGTTCGGTTACCGCTCCCGTTCACCGATGGCGACCGAGCTGGTGCAGATCACGGTCGGCGACTACGTGGTCAAGGAGCGGCGCGGCCCGCACGGGCTGCCGCTGCGGGATGTCGTGCCGACCGCGCGCGCCGCCGCCCTCGAACCGGCGCTCGCGCTGACCCCCGGCCTCGTCGACTGGCTCGAACAGCGCCTGGGGGCCTACCCGTTCGAGACGTACGGACTGCTGCCGTGCAACTCCGACGCCCCGAACGCCTTTGACTTCACGGGACTTGAGACCCAGACCCTCACCCTCTACAAACCGAACTTCCTGCTCCAGGCGGAGAGCAAGATCGGCTCGCACATGATGCACGAGCTGGTCCACTCCTGGTTCGGCAACAGCGTCAGCCCCGCCACCTGGGCCGACCTCTGGCTGAACGAGGGCCACGCCGACTTCTACGGACTCCTCTACCGCTACGAGCGCGGCTGGCCCGACTCCCTCGGCCTGACCACGATGGAAGCCCGCATGAAGGACACCTACGCACGCGGCGACCAGTGGCGCCACGACTCGGGACCGGTCGCCGCCCCGAACGCGGTCGACCTCTTCGACGACCAGCGCTACTTGGGCGGCGTCCTGGTCCTGTACGCCCTGCGGGAGTTCATCGGCGAGGACACCTTCCACGCCGTCGAACGCGCCTTCCTGGCCCGGTACCGCGACTCCTCGGCGACGACGGAGGACTACATCGCCGTCGCCTCGAAGGTCTCCCGCCAGGACCTGTCCGGCTTCCTGCGGGACTGGCTCTACGGTACGGCGACGCCGCGCATGCCCGGTCATCCGGACTGGACGGTGACGCCGGTGAACCCGTCCCTCACCGTCCCGCAGAACCGGACCGACGGGCACTACCGCGACAACTCCGCGACGCTCTGAGGGAGTTGACCGGTCAGATCAGATCAGGTCAGTCGAGCCGGGTGGAGGGGACTTCGCCCGGCTCGTCCTCGGGGATCCGCTGTTGCGGTATGGCGACCGCCCCCTGCGCGATCGTCCCTTGTGGGAGCGCCCCCTGATGGAGCGCCCCCTGATGGAGCGCCACCGTGCGGGTCGGTGCCGGGATGCGGATGCCCTCGGCGCGGTACCGCTTGTGCAGGCGCTTGATGAACTCGTGCTTGATCCGGAACTGGTCGCTGAACTCCCCGACCCCCAGGATCACCGTGAAGCCGATCCGGGAATCGCCGAACGTGTGGAAGCGGATGGCCGGTTCGTGCTCCGGGAGCGCGCCGGTGATGTCGGTCATGACCTCGGCGATGACCTCCATGGTCACCTCCTCGACATGCTCCAGGTCGCTGTCGTAGCCGACGCCCACCTGGACCAGGATCGTCAACTCCTGCTCGGGACGCATGAAGTTGGTCATGTTCGTCTTGGCGAGCTGGCCGTTCGGTATCACGACGAGGTTGTTGGAGAGCGCCCGTACCGTCGTCTGACGCCAGTTGATGTCCTCGACGTACCCCTCCTCGCCGCTGCTCAACTTGATGTAGTCGCCGGGCTGCACGGTCTTGGAGGCGAGGATGTGGATGCCCGCGAACAGGTTGGCGAGGGTGTCCTGAAGGGCGAGCGCGACGGCGAGACCGCCGACGCCCAGGGCGGTCAGCATCGGCGCTATCGAGATGCCCAGCGTCTGGAGCATCACCAGGAAGCCGATCGCCAGGACCAGTATCCGGGTGATGTTGACGAAGATCGTGGCCGAACCGGCGACCCCGGAGCGGGAGTTGGTGACGGCACGGACCAGTCCCGCTATCACCCGCGCCGCCGCCACCGTCACGGCCAGGATGATCAGCACCTTGAGAGTCTGGTTGACCTGGTGCTGGACCGTGTGCGTCAGCGGCAGCACGGCCCCCGCGATCGCCGCGCCACCGGTGATCGCCGACCACGGCAGCACGGTCCGCAGTGCGTCGACCATCACGTCGTCGCCGCTCCAGCGGGTGCGGTCGGCGTGCTTGCCCAGCCAGCGCAGCAGTATCCGCAGCAGGAACGCCGCCAACAGGCCCGAGGCCAGCGCTATTCCGGCGAGCATGAAGTCGTCCAGGGTCGGCGTGCGGTTCACCGGTCACCTCCGGGGAGAGAAACGGTGGCGAAGGGCGCCCCCGACGGCCGGATGTGAAGAGTCGTCACGTTGTCCACCTGCTCGAAGTACGGGCATTGCCGGAACTGCCGTCGCACCGGCCGGAACGATTCCCCCGCACCGGCGCGACCGCTCATCCTGCCGTATCCGGACGGGGAGTTCGTACCTCGCCCGGGGCTGTGAGCACGGCTTTCAGCCGATTCCCTCGACGAGTTCGGCCGGAGAACGCCTCCCGGGTGTCGTCGACTGAGCCGAACTCATCGGTACGACCACGGCGTTCGGCACGGAGAGACCCCTCACCGGCCTCGTGGTGGACCAGCAGGCGGCCCTGCTCGCCTCACCGCACCCGGCGGCGCCAAGTGCACCTACGGAACAGGGGCGTTCCTCCTCGCGCACACCGGCGACTCACCCCGGCGCGGCGACCAGGGACCGGTGAGCTGTGTGGTGTGGCGGCTCGGCGGGCGGGCCAGTCGCTGCCTCGACGGGCAGGTGTACACGGCCGCTTCGGCCGTACGGTGGCTCGCCGGCCTCGGCGTCATCTGCGGTGCCGCCGACCTGGACCGGGTGGGCGGCGCCGTGTCCGACAGCGGGGCGCCATCTTGGTGCCCGCCCTCGCCGCCCTCGCCGCACCCTGGTGGCGCGGCGACCTGCGCGGCTCGCTCACCGGACCCGGGAATCAGATGACTCTCAGCCGGACGAGGGCGCCGAGTGTCAACGCGCCCGGAATGATGGGGATCCAGACCGTGATGATCCGGTACGCCAGCACCACCGCCGTGGCCACCGCGACCGGGCCGCCCGCCGCGACCAGCGCCACGATCAACGCGGCCTCCACCGAGCCGATCCCGCCCGGCGTCGGCACCAGCGCGACCGCGACCGTCGCCGCCAGATAGGCGAGCGCCATCTGCGCGGGCGGCACCGGCAGGTTCAACGCCTGCCCCACCGCGACGAGTCCGGCCGCCTGGAGCGCGGGGAACGCCAGCGAACCGCCCCACAGCGCGAGCGCCCGAGCCGGCCGCGTGTGCACAGAGCGGGCCTCGCTGAACGCCGTACGGAGGAACGACAGGATCGCCGTCCGCAGCCGTCGTACCAGAACGAGGACCAGGACCGCCGCGCCCAGCACGGCGCCGATGCTGGCGAGCAGCGGGCCAAGTGCCCCTGTCGGAAGGAGAGTTCCGAGGCGCAGGGCGTCGGGGAAGGCGATCAGTAGACCGGTGAGCAGCGTCAGCCGGGCTATCGACTCCGCGAGGAGGAACAGGGCCAGCGCGGCGGACGAACGGGCCAGCGGCAGCCCGCACACCGTCAGGAAGCGCAGGTTGACCGCGCCCGCGCCAAGTCCCGTAGGCAGCAGGTGGTTTGCCGCGCCCGCCGCGAACTGGGTGGCCAACAGCCGCCGCGCGGGCAGTCGTTCGACCACGGCACCCTGCCGGGTGAAGGCGGCGGCGACCCAGGTCAGACAGGTGGCACCGGCCGCCGCCACCAGCCAGGGCCACTCCGCGGCCCGCAGCTGGCCGAAGCCCTCGACGAGAACGGACCGGTGCTGGACGGCGACGACGGTGACCAGGAGCAGCGGGAGCAGGCACAGGATCTGCCGGACGCGGACGTGTCTCACATCACTGGAGGGTTTCCGCGCCACGACAACTGCGGGTTGCGGCAGCGGGGACAGCTCCTTACGCGCGCCCTTACACGTGTCCTCGCGCGAGTCCGTAGGCGCGGATGCGACGAATCCGTTGACCTCAACGACGCTTGAGGTCCTACGGTCTCTCCCATGAGCATGGAGAGCACGGCCTGGACCCAATTGCACACCGTCATGACCGCAGAACAGGAACGCCGCCCGTTCGCCCGCGCCACGCTGCGCCGCATCGCGGAGTTCGCTCGGCCGCACCGCCGCCCGATCGCGCGGTTCGTCCTGCTCGGGGTGGTGACCGCGCTGCTCGCCGTCGCGACCCCCGTACTGGCCGGACATGTCGTCGACGCGATCGTGTCGGGCGGCGACGACGGGACCGTCGTACGCCTCGCCCTGCTCATCGCCCTGATCGCGGTCGCCGAGGCGGCCCTCGGGATTCTCGGTCGGCGGCTCTCCGCCGCGCTCGGGGAGGGGCTCATCCTCGATCTGCGGACGGCTGTGTTCGATCATGTGCAGCGCATGCCGGTCGCGTTCTTCACACGTACCCGTACGGGCGCGCTCGTCTCCCGACTCAACAACGACGTGATCGGCGCCCAACGCGCGTTCAGCAACACCCTGTCCGGAGTGGTGAGCAACTTCGTCACCCTGCTGCTCACGCTGGTCGTCATGCTCACCCTGTCCTGGCAGATCACCCTGCTCGCGCTCGTCCTGCTGCCGGTGTTCGTGATCCCGGCCCGCCGGATGGGCAGCCGGATGGCCGGCATGCAGCGCGAGGCGGCCACGCTCAACGCCGCGATGAGCACCCGTATGACCGAACGCTTCTCCGCGCCCGGCGCGACCCTCGTCAAACTCTTCGGCCGCCCCGACGAGGAGTCCGTGGAGTTCGCGGACCGCGCGAGCCGGGTCCGCGACATCGGCGTCCGCTCGGCCACCGCCCAGTCGGTGTTCATCACCTCACTGACCCTGGTCTCCGCCCTGGCCCTCGCCCTCGTCTACGGCCTCGGCGGCTGGTTCGCCCTGCACGGCACCCTGGAGCCGGGCGCGGTCGTGTCGCTGGCCCTGCTCCTGACCCGCCTCTACGCCCCGCTCACCGCGCTCGCCGGTGCCCGCGTCGAGGTGATGAGCGCCCTCGTCAGCTTCGAGCGCGTCTTCGAGGTGCTGGATCTGAAACCGCTGATCGAGGACAAACCCGACGCCCGTGAGGTCCCCGAGGGTCCGGTCGCGGTCGAGTTCGACGAGGTCCGCTTCGCCTACCCGTCCGCCGACAAGGTCTCCCTCGCCTCACTGGAAGAGGTCGCCTCCCTCGACACCCGCGGCGGCGCCGAGGTCCTGCACGGCATCTCCTTCCGCGCCGAACCCGGCCAGACCATCGCCCTCGTCGGCTCCTCCGGCGCCGGCAAGTCGACGGTCGCCCAACTCCTGCCCCGTCTCTACGACGTCGACGAAGGCGCCGTACGCGTCGGCGGCGTCGATGTCCGCGACCTCACCGCCGCCTCCCTGCGGGCCACCCTCGGCATGGTCACCCAGGACGGCCACCTCTTCCACGACTCGGTGCGCGCCAACCTCCTGCTGGCCCAACCCACCGCCACCGAGGACGAGTTGTGGGACGCGCTGCGCCGCTCCCGCCTCGACGATCTCGTACGGTCGCTGCCCGACGGCCTGGACACGGTCGTCGGCGAACGCGGCTACCGGCTCTCCGGCGGCGAGCGCCAACGCCTCACCATCGCCAGGCTGTTGCTGGCCGGCCAGCGCGTCGTCATCCTCGACGAGGCCACCGCCCACCTGGACAACACCTCGGAAGCGGCCGTCCAGGAGGCACTCGCCGAGGCGTTGCAGGGCCGTACGGCGGTGGTGATCGCCCACCGGCTGTCCACCGTGCGCTCCGCCGACCAGATCCTCGTCGTCGAGGCGGGCCGCATCGTGGAACGCGGCACGCACGACCAACTCCTCGCCACCGACGGGCGGTACGCGGAGCTGTACCGGACGCAGTTCGAGAAGCAGCCGGAGATTGGACCGGTCCAGGAAGCGGTGGTGTGACGGCCGAGCGGCGTAACGGGCGTCAGGGCTCGCGGTGTTCGTGCGCCGCGTTCTCCAACTCCTCGGCCTCGGCCTCGGCCACCCGGATCTCGGCCTCCACATCGATCGAGCGGCTCAGCCACCAGTACAGCAGCCCGGCGACCGGCAGTCCGACGAACAGGGAGAGATCGGCGCCGTCCATGGCGTGCGCGATCGGGCCGACGTAGAGGGTGCCGACGGAGAAGAACGGCACCATGACACCGAAGCCCACCAGGTAGGAGATGATCCCGTGCCAGCCCCAACGGCCGTAGATGCCATGGGGGTTGAAGATCTCGGCGATCGCGTAGTGGCCGCGGCGCACCACGTAGTAGTCCATCAGGTTGACCGCGGTCCACGGGATGAACAGATAGAGCACCAGCAGCAGGAAGTTGTTGAAGTTCGTGAGGAAGTTCGCGGTCGCGGCCATCGCACCGGCCAGGGAGAGCGCGGCGGTCAGCCCGATCGTCAACGCCCTTACGGACACGGTCGGTTGGACCTTCTTGAACGAGTCGATCGCGCTGATCAGGGTCAGTGAACCGCCGTACATGTTCAGCGCGGTCACGGAGACCAGGCCCAGGGTGGCGAAGAGGAGCACGATCGCGCCGAAGCCGCTGAACACCTTGTCGCCCGCCGCGTTGATCGAGCGGATCGTGTCGAAGTCCTTGCCCGCCCAGGCGGCGAGCAGCGCGCCGAGCGTCATCAGCCAGACCCCGCCGAGCGCCGAGCCGAAGTAGGTCCAGTAGAAGGTCTTGCGGACGGTCACGTCCGGCGGGAGGTAGCGCGAGTAGTCCGAGACGTAGATCGCCCAGCTGATCTGGTAGCCCGCGACCACGCCGAACTGCGCGAGGAACGGCGTCCAGGAGAAGCCGCCGAGGTCGAAGGAGCCGGCCGGGTAGTGCAGGGTCGCCAGCACGCCCACGGTGAAGATCCCGAAGACGACCAGGAAGGTGTACGTCAGGAACTGCTCCGCTTTGTGGATCACGTCGTAGCCCACCAGCGCGATCACGAACCCGACCACGGTGACCACGGCCACCCACATCTTGGTGCCGCCGTGCACCGTGGTGTGCAGGGCCTCACCGGCGAGGATCGTGTTGAAGACGTTGAAGCCCGCGTACTGCACATAGGCGAACAGCCACACCAACAGGGCGCCCACGTAACCGAATTGGGGCCGCGACTGGATCATCTGCGGCAGCCCCAGCTGGGGGCCCTGGGCGGAGTGGAAGGCCATGAAGAAGGTGCCGAGCAGGGTGCCCGCGACGATCGCGATGAGCGACCAGATGAGGTTGCCGCCCTCGGTGATGCTGATCAGGCCGACGGCGAGGGTGGCGATCTGCGCGTTCGACATGAACCACAGGGGGCCCAGGTGCCACAGCTTGCCGTGGCGCTCGTTCAGGGGGACATAGTCGATGGAACGTATCTCCAGCCCGGACACCCGGGGCTCTGATGTGGTGGTCACGGCGTCTCCAGGGTGCTGATCCGGCCTGTGTGGCCACATTCATCCCCCGCACGGGAACCGGCAACCGCAACCGAAACTGTGAACCACGGTCTTTACCTGGTCCATACAAAAGGCGCGTCCGGCCGCCTGCCCGATACATCCCGGAGACCTGGTGATCACCATCCGTTACGCTCGGGTGTGGACTCCGCCGACCTCACGGCCTGACCATCGCATCTGGAGGAAGCCCATGAGCGAGATCGAGATCCGCGACGACCGGGCGGCGGGCCGACTGGAGGCGATCGCCGGCGGTGAAGTCGTGGGCCACATCGAGTACTTCGTCCTCGAATCCCCCGCGCGCGCCCTCGTCCCGGTCCACACGCTCGTGGAACCGGCCCACGAGGGAAAGGGCATCGCGGGTTCCCTGGCCCGCGAGCTGTACGGCATCGCGGCCCGCGAGGGCATCGTCGTCGCCCCGCTGTGCCCGTACGTCGTCAAGTGGGCGGAGCGGCATCCTGACGAGGCACCGGCCGCGGACCCGGAGTTGCAGCGGGCGGCGACGGAGTGGCTGGGGGCGCATCCGGGGCGGTTCTAGGACACCCGCGGGTGATGCGGGGGCTGGTCTCGGCTCGATGTGAGGTCGGCTCCAAGGGCGGCTTCAACTCCCGTACCAGGGTTGCGCGGTGACCGCCCGATGGCGGCGGCGCTGGAGAGCGCCCTGGAGCCGACCGTGACGCTGGTCGAGGAAGAGGGGCGGCGCATCGGCCGCAGGTCTCACGAACCGTTCGCAACCCACGCACCGTTCCCATCCACCGAGGGCTGCGCCCGGCTGGTCGCGGTTCGCGGCCGGCTTGCGTCGGGTGAGTCCACCCGGGTGAGTGTCCGCGCCGGTCACGGGTACGCGGGGGAGTAGTCCAGGGCCGACGTAGCCGACATTCACCACTGACTGGAGGACACGATGACCCACCCGTACCCCGACCCCGTACCCCCGGCACCCACCCCGGGCCCCGGTCCCACGCCGGACCCGGTGCCCGGACCCGGTCCCGTACCCGTGCCGGACCCGGAGCCCCCGGTACCGCTGCCCGCGCCGCCGCCGGGACCCGGCCCCACCCCGGGGCCGTCGCCGTCCCCGATCCCGCCGGGCCCCGAGCCCGTACCGAGCCCCGAGCCGGGGCCGCCGCTCACCTGAGACCGGTCGCCCGGGACCGGCGCCGTGGACGCTGTCCTGGCAGGATGGCCGTATGGAACGAGTGCTGGGAATCGGCGGATACTTCCTGCGGGCCACCGACCCGGGGACCCTGAGCGCGTGGTACCGGGACTGCCTCGGACTGGACGCCGACGAGCACGGTCTGTGGGGTCAGGAAGCGGGGCCGACGGTGTTCGCGGCGTTCGAGTCCGGGACCGACTACTTCGGGTCCCGGACCCAGCAGACCATGCTCAACTTCCGCGTCCGCGACCTCGACGCGATGCTCGCGCAACTGCGCGCCAAGGGCGCGGACGTGGCGGAGGAGACGCAGGACATGGAGGGCGTCGGCCGCTTCGGTTGGGTCACCGACCCCGAGGGCAACCGCGTCGAACTGTGGCAGCCCGCCTGACCCGTGGCCTTCCGGCAGGCAAGCTGTGCCAGCCAGCCAGCCAGCCAGCCAGCCAGCCAGCCAGCCAGCCAGGCCCGTGGCCTTCCGGCGGCCGAGCCGTGCCAGCCCCCGGCCCGTGACCTTCCGGTGGGCGAGCCGTGGCAGCCCCCCGGCCCGTGGCCTTCCGGCAGGACGGCGGACGAGCTGTGGCAGCCCGCCCGCCGTGTCCCTGCGCCCCCCGTCCGGGGTTTCCCTAGGCCGTGACCTCCGACCGGTCCCCACCCCACAGCGTGTGGAACGCCCCGTCCCGGTCCACCCGGCGATACGTGTGCGCCCCGAAGAAGTCCCGCTGCCCCTGCGTGAGCGCCGCGGGCAGCCGCTCGGCGCGCAACGCGTCGTAGTACGCGAGGGCCGCCGAGAAACCGGGCGTCGGGACGCCCTGGCGGGTGGCCGCGACGACGACCTCGCGCCAGTCGTCCTGCGCCGCCGCGATCTCCTGCGCGAACGTCTCGTCGGACAGCAGGCTCGGCAGGTCCGCGCGGGCGTCGTACGCGGCGCGGATGCGGTCGAGGAAGGCCGCGCGGATGATGCAACCGCCGCGCCAGATCGAGGAGATGGCGCCGAGGTCGACGTTCCAGTCGTACTCCTCGCTGCCTGCCGCGATCTCGTGGAAGCCCTGCGTGTACGACACGATCTTCGACGCGTACAGCGCCTGCTCAACCCGGTCCGCGAAGGCCCCGGCCTCGGACTCGCTCAGGGGTGAGGCCGTGGGACCGACCAGACCCCGGGAGGCCTCGCGCAGCGCCGCGTGACCGGAGAGGGAGCGGGCGAAGACCGCCTCGGCGATGCCCGAGACCGGGACGCCGAGGTCGAGGGCGATCTGGACCGTCCAGCGGCCGGTGCCCTTCTGCTCCGCCTGGTCGACGACCACGTCAACGAACGGCTTGCCGGTGGCCGCGTCCACGTGGGACAGCACCTCGGCGGTGATCTCGATCAGGTACGAGTCCAGCCGGCCCGTGTTCCAGGTGCGGAAGATGTCCGCGATCTGCGCGGGGGAGTACCCGGCGACATCGCGCAGCAGCTGGTACGCCTCGCCGATCAGTTGCATGTCGGCGTACTCGATGCCGTTGTGGACCATCTTCACGAAGTGCCCGGCGCCGTCGGGACCCACGTGGGTCACACAGGGCGCCCCGTCCTTCGCCTTCGCGGAGATCTTCTCCAGCATCGGACCGAGCGAGTCGTACGACTCCTTCGGGCCACCCGGCATGATGCTCGGCCCGTGCAGCGCGCCCTCCTCGCCGCCGGAGACGCCCATGCCGACGAAGTGGATGCCCTGTTCGCGCAGGTCGCGCTCCCGGCGCCGGGTGTCGGCGAAGTGCGCGTTGCCACCGTCGATGATCATGTCGCCCGGTTCGAGGAGCGGGGCGAACTCCTGGATCACCGCGTCCGTCGGGTCACCGGCCTTCACCATGACGACCAGGCGGCGCGGCCGCTCCAGCGCCGCCACGAAGTCCTTGGCGGTCTCCGCCGCGATGAAGTCGCCCTCACCGCCGAACTCCGCCACCAGGTCGCGCGTGCGGGACGCGGTCCGGTTGTGCACGGCGACCGTATAGCCGTTGCGCGCGAAGTTGCGGGCGAGGTTGCGGCCCATGACCGCGAGACCCGTGACGCCGATCTGCGCTGAAGTGCTCATTCGGTTGGCTCCTAAAGATCAGGAAGGTCCTGACATCGGTGGTACCGGTCGTGCTCGCCAGTATTGCCCCACTGACCATCCTGGCCCGCCGGTACCCCGACCGCACGTGCTGGCCGTGCGAAGTTGTCCGCCTTCGGTCGGTGTTCCACCTGCGCTCCTTCCGCGGAAACGCAACCCCAACCCCACCAGCCCCACCCGTTTCCCAACAGGCAGGGAATACCGGTCACTTGAGCCACAGGGAGGCCGGTTGCCGTCTTGTCATGGCCTGTTCGGGGCGCTTATTTTTGGCCCTCCTGACGCATGTGGAGGGGGATTCCCCATGGCCGTACGCGGCCGGCACCGCCGGTATCAGCCGAGCAGGATCAACCGGGCCTCGCTGCTCACGGTCACGGCGGGCGGCGCGGGCATCGCGATCCCGCTCGCGACCGTCGGCGCGGGCACCGCCCAGGCGGCCGATGTGAGCACCTGGAACAAGGTCGCCGCCTGTGAGTCCAGCGGCGACTGGAGCATCAACACCGGCAACGGGTTCTACGGCGGGTTGCAGTTCACCCAGTCCACCTGGGAGGCCTACGGCGGCACGGCGTACGCGCACCGCGCCGACCTCGCCACCCGGGACCAGCAGATCGCCGTAGCGGAGAAGGTGCTCAAGGGCCAGGGACCCGGCGCCTGGCCGGTGTGCTCGGTGCGCGCCGGACTCACCCGGGGCGGCGGCACCCCCGACATCCACGTCGGCGGCAGCAGGACCGAGAGCACCGCGGCGCACAAGGCCAAGGCCAAGGACGCCAGGACGCAGACCGTGGTGAAGCGGTCCGTGAAGGACGTCCAGCCGCAGACCACACCGCAGTCCCGTGCGGGCACCGTCGAGATGTACACGGTCGTGCGCGGAGACACCCTCTCCGGGATCGCCGACACCGAGCGCGTGGACGGCGGCTGGCACGGGCTCTACGCCGCGAACCGCACCACCGTAGGGGACGATCCCGACCTGATCCTGCCGGGCCAGCGGCTCAGCCTGCACGGCAAGGCGGCCCCCGCGGCCCACACGACGACGAAACCGGCCACCAAGTCGTCGACCACCAAGTCTCCGAAGAAGAAGGCCTCTTCGGAGACCACCGAGAAGGTCACCCACAAGAAGACGACGAGTCACTCCCTCGTCGCCCCGGTGAACGCCCCCATCGGCACCGCGTACCACGCGACGGGCTCCTCCTGGTCGAAGGGCTACCACACCGGCGTCGACTTCCTCGTCCCCACCGGTACTTCGGTGAAGGCCATCGAGAAGGGGACGGTCGTCAGCGCGGGGTGGGCCGGGTCCTACGGCTACCAGGTGGTGATCCGGCACGCCGACGGGCGGTACTCGCAGTACGCGCACCTGTCCGCGATCTCCGTGCGGGACGGCCAGTCGGTGGGCGAGGGGCAGCGCATCGGGCGGTCGGGGTCCACCGGGAACACCACGGGCCCGCATCTGCACTTCGAGGTGCGGACGGGGCCCGGCTTCGGTTCCGACATCGACCCGCTCGCCTATCTGCGGGCCGGCGGCGTCAGGATTTGACTCGGGTACGGCGCCGGTCGTGGACCGGCATCATCACGTACAGCCCGGCGTGGAACGGACCGAAGTAGCCGACCGGTTCAGCGGGTCCGGCCGGCTCCAGGGTCTCGTAACCCTCGCCGGCCGGGATCGCCGCCTGGGCCGGGACGAGGATCGCGTCGCCCGGTGTGCCGGCCGTGATGTCCGCGGCCGGCACGTCGACGTTCGCGCTCACGCCGACGGGCTGTCCAGGGAGGGCGTCCAGCAACTCCTCGACGGGCGAGGGCACCACAGGAGGTGCGGTGGTGTCGGCCGGTACGCTCTCGCTGCCCAGCCGCTCCGTGGTCAGCAGGATCAGGCCGCCCGCGGCGACCACTCCGGCGGACAGGGCGAGGAGGGTGCCCGTCGTGCCGTAGCGGAAGGTCTCACCGAACATCGTGATGCCGACCGCGGCCGCCACCACCGGGTTCACGACCGTGAGGACCGCCAGCGGAGCCGCCAGGCCCGCGCCCCGGTAGGACGCCTGCGAGAGCATCAGACCGGCGACGGCGAACACCGCGATCACGCCGAGGAACGGGATGTCGGTCGCGGAGACCGCGCCGTTGTCCCAGTCGACCGTCACCGTCTTCGTGAACACCGAGGACATGCCGAACGCTATGCCGGACGCGGTCGCCAGCAGCACGCTGCGCACCACCGGGTGCCGGTGTGCCGCGCGGCCCGCGATCATCAGGGTCACGACCACCGCGCCGGTGAACACGGCCACGGACACCCGCTGGGCGGTGCTCAGCGACTGACCGTCGGACGTACCCACCAGGGACAGCAGACCCGCGAGACCGATCGTCGCCATGATGGCGCCGCGCCAGGCGGTGGAGCCGGCCTTGCGGCCGACGAACAGGGCCGCCATCGGCAGCGCGAACACGATCGTCAGCGCGCCCAGCGGCTGCACCAGGCTCAGCGGGCCGTAGGCCAGCGCGACCACGTGCAGCAGACCGCCCGTACCGTTCAACGCGACCGCCGCCCACCAGCTCGGGCGGCGCAGCGGCGCGTACTCCTGGTCGGGGGAGGACACCGCGACGCGCTCCTGCACGATCGCTCCGCCGGCGTAGGCCACGGCGGAGACGAGCGACAGCAGGATGGACAACGCGAGGGCGCTCATCGGCAGCTCCTCTGCGTCAGGCGGGTACCTCTGGCACCACGCGGCGAACGGTCGGCTTTCATACAGAACACGATGCCGCTCGATGTTCTTCCCGTCGTCGTACCTGAGCACCGATTGGGTAGTACTGCCGATGGAGTACGAAAGGCACCTTGTCCTCCCCAAGGTGGGTGACACCGGGCGACACCCCCTGGGGGAAACCCCTAAGAGCCTTGGTACTACTGCTCTTCGTGGACCTCGACCCCGAACTCGCCGCGCTCCGCCCTCTCGGCGGCTTCTTCGTACTACGCACGGGCGCAGCCCCGTACGGCCCGCTGCCGACGCTCGCGCGGACCTACGAAAACCCGGCGTCGGAGGTTTACGGAAATTCCCTGACTTTTCGTGTCCAGATCGTCGCGGAGCGTCTCCAGGCCCCTGAACTGCGCGTCGCCGCCTCGATCGCCCAGCAGGCGCTCGCGGCCCGGCTGTGGTCCGTGGCGCTCGGCTGCGCCGCCCTGTACGGCCGTATCCCCGACCTCGATCCCCGGCTGCTGCACTGGGACGCCGACCGCAGCGCCCCGGACGACCTGTGGCTGGCCGAGGTCCGCCCGTTGCCCGGCGACGCCACAGACCTCGCGGACACCGTCCTCCACGCCCACCTCGAACCCCTGAACGCGGCTCTGGCAGCCCGCCACCGCACGGCTACCGGGCTCCTGTGGGGCAACGCGGCCTCCGCGCTCGCGGGCGCCGCACGGGAACTGGACCGCTGGGCACGCACGCGTGGCCGCACGGAAGTGGCCACGCGCGCGCGTGCGCTCACCGCGGAGCTCTTCGCCCACCCGCTCCTCGCCGGCACCGGAACGTTCACCGGCAGCTCCTTCCGGCGCCGCAGCTGCTGCCTCTACTATCGGGTCCCTGGTGGCGGCGTGTGCGGGGACTGCTGCTTCACACAGCCGCCTGGCTCTTCCCGAAACGCCGCTTCTGGGTGACCATGAGGGCAATCAGCCGCCGAGAACAAGGGGTTTCGGGTGCGAGTGGGACTGCTGACCCGGGAGTACCCGCCGGATGTGTACGGCGGCGCGGGCGTCCATGTGGAGTTCCTCGCCCGGGAGTTGAGGCCCCTGGTCGATCTCGACGTGCACTGCTGGGGCGAGGGCCGCACGGAGGGCGTCGTACGCCACCGCTCCTGGCCCACCCTCGACGGCGCCAACGACGCCCTGCGCACCTTCTCCGTGGACCTCTCCATGGCCGCCGCCCTCGAAGGCCGCGAGCTCGTCCACTCCCACACCTGGTACGCCAACCTCGCCGGCCACTTCGCCAAGCTCCTCTACGGCATCCCGCACGTGATGACCGCCCACTCCCTGGAGCCGCTGCGCCCCTGGAAGGCCGAGCAGCTCGGCGGCGGATACGCCCTCTCCAGCTGGGCCGAGCGCACCGCGATCGAGGCCGCCGACGGCGTGATCGCCGTATCGGGAGCCATGCGCGAGGACATCCTCACCTGCTACCCGACGCTGGACCCGGCCAAGGTGCAGGTGGTCCACAACGGCATCGACACCACGCTCTACCAGCCCGACCACGGCACCGACGTCCTCACCCGGCTCGGCATCGACCCCGACCGCCCCTACGTGCTGTTCGTCGGCCGGATCACCCGCCAGAAGGGCGTGCCACACCTGCTGCGCGCCGTGCGGGACATCGACCCGGCCGCCCAGGTCGTGCTGTGCGCGGGCGCGCCGGACACCCCCGAGATCGACCGGGAGTTCCGCGAGCTCTTCCAGGAGCTGAGCAGCGTCCGCGCGGGCGTCCACTGGATCCCGCAGATGCTGCCGCGGCCGGAAGTGATCCAGCTCCTCACCCACGCCACCGTGTTCGCCTGCCCCTCGGTGTACGAGCCCCTGGGGATCGTGAACCTGGAGGCGATGGCCTGCGGTACGGCCGTGGTCGCCTCGCGTGTCGGGGGCATCCCGGAAGTGGTGGCACATGGGGAGACGGGGCTGCTGGTGTCCGTCGACGACGACTTCGAGGCCAACCTCGCGCTGGCTCTCGACTCCGTGCTCGCCGACCCGGAGACTGCGAAACGGATGGGCGAGGCCGGGCGGGAGCGCGCGGTCGGCGAGTTCGGCTGGGACGCCGTGGCGCTGCGTACCGCGCGGCTCTACGGGGAGATCGCCAAACAGGCTTAGTGTGCGCTGCTCAGGGGCAGGCTGGGGTCAACCAGGGTGAGGGGAGCGGCCATGCGTCGTGGCGGACCTTCGGTGCTCGGGATCGTACTGGCGGGCGGTGAGGGCAAGCGGCTGATGCCCCTGACCGCCGACCGGGCCAAACCCGCGGTCACCTTCGGCGGAACGTACCGCCTCGTGGACTTCGTGCTGTCCAATCTCGTCAACGCGGACATCCTCCGCATCTGCGTGCTCACGCAGTACAAATCGCATTCGCTGGACCGCCACATCACCACCACCTGGCGCATGTCCAGCCTGCTCGGCAACTACGTCACACCCGTCCCGGCCCAGCAGCGCCTCGGCCCGCGCTGGTACCTCGGCAGCGCGGACGCGATCCTCCAGTCGCTGAACCTGATCTACGACGAGCGCCCCGAGTACGTCGCGGTGTTCGGCGCCGACCACGTGTACCGCATGGACCCGCGCCAGATGCTCGCCCAGCACATCGAGAGCGGCGCGGGCGTCACCGTGGCCGGAATCCGCGTCCCGCGCGCGGAGTCCTCGCAGTTCGGCGTGATCACCCCGGGCTCGGACGGCCAGACGGTGGAGAACTTCCTGGAGAAGCCCGCCGACCCGCCCGGCCTGGTGGACGACCCGGAGTGCGTCTACGCCTCGATGGGCAACTACATCTTCACCACCAAGGCGTTGATAGAGGCTCTCCAGCGCGACGCGGAGGACCTCGGCTCCGTGCACGACATGGGCGGTTCGATCCTGCCCGCGCTCACCGAACGGGGCGAGGCCGCGCTCTACGACTTCAGCGCCAACCACGTCCCCGGCGAGACCACCCGTGACCAGGGCTACTGGCGCGACGTCGGCTCCCTGGACGCGTACTACGACGCCCACATGGACCTCATCGCCGAGCGCCCCGCCTTCAACCTCTACAACCGCAACTGGCCCATCTACACGCACTCCGGCCAGCTCTCCCCGGCCCGCTTCAACGCCGGCGGCATGGCCAGCGAGTCGATCATCAGCTCCGGCTGCCTCATCCGCGGCCAGGTCACGCGCTCGGTGCTGTCCCCGGGCGTGGTGGTCGACCCCGGAGCCGTCGTCCAGGGCTCGATCCTGCACGACAACGTCCACATCGGGCGGGGCGCGGTGGTCCGGGGCGCGGTCCTGGACAAGAACGTCGAGGTACCGCCGGGCGCGACGATCGGCGTCAACCCGGAACGGGACGCCGACCTGTACACGGTCTCCAAGGGTGGCGTCATCGCACTCGGGAAGGGCCAACTGGTCACGTAACGCCACGTCTTGGCGATCCGGGGCCCCGGTGCTTTTCGGCCGCACCGGGGCTTCGCGCTGTCCGGGTGCCTGCCGTGCCCCCTTCCCGCCCCGGCCCCGCCCGCGCTTGTCATGTCCCTGGACGGAAGGCGGAATCCGTGTTGTCATGCCAACTGCCGCCTATGACAACGTTGTTATGGAGGTTCCGTGCGCATCAGACGACTCAGAGACCGACTCGCGCTCCTGCTCGCCCTGGCCCTCGGCATCGCCGGGCTGGCCGCCGTCCCCACCGCGAGCGCCACCGCCGCCGACGACCCCGTCGAGATCCACGGCCTGAAGGGCGAGTACTACACCCAGTCCGCCCCCGGCGCCTTCGACTTCGCCGACCTCAAGGCCACCGGCTTCGATCCGAACCTCGACTTCGACAACCTCGAACCCCGACTCGCCTTCACCACCGGCCGGTCGGACGACGTGAGTGTCCGCTGGACCGGCAAGCTCGTCCCGGCGAAGACCGGCCCCCACACCTTCTCGATCATCGGCGACAACGGCTTCCGCCTCTGGATCGGCGGACAACTCGTCATCGACCACTGGGTCGACGACTGGGACCGCGAACAGACCTCCACCCCCGTCGAGTTGACCGCCGGCACGGCCTACGACATCAAGGTCGAGTACTTCGAGCACTACGGCGGCTCCAACCTCCACGTCCGCTGGACCGAGCCCGGCGGCACGAAGACGGCCATCCCGCAGTCGGCCTTCCGGCTCCCCGACGGCTACGACTACGACGGCGCCATCGCCGCCACCGTCACCAGCACCGGCCGCACCCTGAAGCTCGACTTCGCCCAGCCCCTCGCCACACCCCCGGCCGACCTGACCGACCACCTCGAAGCGGTGATCGGCGGCGCCAAGTGGCCCCTGGGAGCAGCCAAGTTGGACCTGAAGGACCCGCGCACGCTGCTCGTCCCGCTCGCGGAACCCGTAGTAGGCAACAAGACGGGCACCGCACCCGGCACCGCGGACATCCGCTACGACGGTGAAGCCGGTCTCGCGTCAGCGGATGGCAACGTTATCAACGGCTTCTGGAGCACCGGCCCGAACCGCTCCACCTACGAGCTCCGCACCCAGTGGGCCGACCAGGTGGGCCCGCACAACGCCCTCCCCGAGTACCCGCGCCCGCAACTGACCCGCACCGACTGGCGCAACCTGAACGGGAGTTGGCAGTTCGCCGCAGCCACGGCGGGGGAGCAGCCGCCGGTCGGCAAGAACCTCGCCGAGCGCATCCTCGTCCCGTACCCCGTCGAGTCCCAGCTCTCGGGCCTGGAACGGCACGAGGACCGCATGTGGTACCGCCGCACCTTCACCGTCCCCGCCGACTGGAAGGTCGGCTCGGGCAAGCGGCTGATGCTCAACTTCGGCGCCGTCGACTGGCGGGCCGAGGTCTACGTCAACGGCACGAAGGTCACCGAACACCAGGGCGGCTACGACAAGTTCAGCGCCGACGTGACCGACGCCCTGAAGCCCGGCCGCACCCAGGAGCTGATCGTCGGCGTCTACGACCCCACCGACGCGGCGAACGGCGAGAACCCCCCGATCGGCAAGCAGCGCCTCGACCCGAGCGGCATCTGGTACACCCCGACCTCGGGCATCTGGCAGACGGTCTGGATGGAACCGGTCGCCCCCGACCACGTCGACTCCCTCAAACTCACCCCCGACGTCACCAAGAGCCAACTCACCGTCGAGGCAAAGGGAGTCCGGGACGGCGTACCGATCACGGCGACGGCGTACGACGGAAAGCGGCAGGTCGCCACCGTGAACGGCCGCACCGGCAGCCCGCTCACCCTGACCGTCAAGAACCCCCGCCTCTGGTCACCCGACGACCCGTTCCTCTACGACCTGAAGGTCACCGTCGGCAAGGACCGCGTCGGCAGCTACTTCGGGATGCGCTCGATCGCCGTCGAGAAGGTCGACGGCGTCCCGCGCACGGTCCTCAACGGCAAGCCCGTCTTCATGATGGCCACCCTCGACCAGGGCTTCTGGCCGGACGGTCTCTACACGGCCCCGACCGACGAGGCACTCGCCCATGACCTCAAGATCCACAAGGAGTTGGGCTTCAACGCCGTGCGCAAGCACATCAAGGTCGAACCCGACCGCTGGTTCTACTGGGCCGACAGGCTCGGCCTCATGGTGTGGCAGGACATGCCGGCGATGACCGCCGGGGTGAACCCGTCCGCCGCCGCACGTGCCGAGTACGAGCGCGAGATGAAGCAGATGATCGACGAGCACATCAGCAGCCCGTCGGTCGTCATGTGGGTGACGTTCAACGAGGGTTGGGGCCAGTACGACGAGGCCCGCATCGCCGACCAGGCGAAGGCCTGGGACCCGACCCGCCTCGTCAACAGCATGTCCGGCATCAACCTCGGCGTGGACGGCGGCACCGGCGACATCATCGACGAACACGGCTATCCCAGCCCCGCCCTGCCACCTCACCCGGACGGTCAACGCGCCCTGGTGAGTGGGGAGTACGGCGGCCTCGGGCTCGCGGTGCCGGGACACGCGTGGTCGGTCCAGCAGTCGTACGTCGACGTCGACCCCGCCGCCTACACCGACGACTACCTCGCCAAGCTCGCCGAGGTGCACGCCCTGACCTGTCAGGGGAGCAACGGCGCGGTCTACACCCAAATATCCGACGTCGAGGGCGAGTTGAACGGGCTCATGACGTACGACCGGCGCGTGCTCAAGCCCGACGCGCAGAGGGTGAGGGCCGCTCAGCAGGCCCTGATCCGCGACGCCTCGCAGGCGACGCCCGCGAACTGCCCCACCACCTGACCCCTTTCGCCGACCGGAGGCACACCCGCATGAGATGGACCCGGCGCCTGCGCCTGGGCATGGCGGGGGCGGTGGCAGCGTCCGCGCTGTTCGCCGTCCCCGCCGCAGCCGAAGCATCCGGCCATGGTCAACTCACCGACCTGGTCAACCCGTTCATCGGTACCGAGAACGACGGCAACACCTATCCCGGCGCCGCCGTGCCTTTCGGCATGGTGCAGTTCTCGCCGGACACCGGCCACAACACCGGATACGACTACTCCCAGAACCACATCCGCGGCTTCTCCCTCGTGCACCTCTCCGGCGTCGGCTGCGGGCTGGGCGGCGACCTGCCCGTACTGCCCACGACCGGCGAGGTGACACAGACGGACTACGCCCAGTACGCGGCCGAGTTCAGCCACGACGACGAGCACGCGAGCCCCGGCTACTACCAAGTCGGCCTGAAAACAGGCATCGAGGCCGAGCTGACGGCGACCGCGCGCACCGGTGTCCAGCGCTACACCTTCCCGGCCACCGACAAGGCCAACGTCCTGCTGAACGCGACCCAGTCACTCCACTCCGGGGTCACCTCGAAGGTCGAGATCCTCGACAACCGGACCGTCCGCACCTCCATCACCGGCCGCGGCTTCTGCCAGGACACCAAGCCGTACACCGTCTACACGGTCACCCACTTCGACCGGCCCTTCACCACGTACGGCACGTGGAACGGTCCAACGGTGACCGCCGGTTCGCGGACCGGGAGCGGCGGCGCGTACGTCCGCTTCGACACGTCGAAGGACCGTACGGTCGAGGCGACCACGGCTCTCTCGTACGTCGACGCGCACGGCGCGGCCGTCAACCTCCGTGCGGAGGGCGGGAGTTCGTTCGACGCGGTACGCCACCGCGCCCAACGGGCCTGGGAGGACCGGCTGGACGACGTCCGAGCACAGGGCGGTTCCGACAGCCTGCGCCGGACCTTCTACTCCTCCCTGTACCGGTCCTTCCTCGCGCCCAACATCGGCAGCGACGCCGACGGCCGCTACACCGGATGGGACCAACAGATCCACCGCGCAAGGGACTTCACGTACTACCAGAACTGGTCCCTGTGGGACACCTACCGCACCCAGTCCCAACTCCTCGCCCTGCTCGCACCCCGTGAGGCCCGGGACATGGCGATCTCGGTGATCAAGATCGACGAGGAGAGCGGATGGCTGCCCAAGTGGGGCTACGGCACGGTCGAGACGAACATCATGACCGGCGACCCGGTCACCCCGTTCCTCACCAACGCCTACCAGCAGGGCTTGCTCAAGGGCTACGAGGAGCGCGCCTACCGGGCGCTGAAGCAGAACGCCGACGGCGTACCGCCCACCGACTCGGCGGCCGTGGGCCGGGAGGCGAACAAGGAGTACCTCGCGAACGGGTTCGCGCCGTACATCAAGGACCGCCCGCACGCGAAGCCCGGCGACTCCGACTACGACCACGGAGCCTCGGCCACCCTGGAGTACGCCCTCTCGGACGCGATGCTCGCGCAGATGGCCCGCGACCTCGGGCACGGTGCCGACGCCGCGCGCTATGCCGCCCGCGCCCAGAGCTACCGGAACATCTTCGACCCCTCGACCGGCTTCTTCCGTGCCCGTGACGCCTCCGGCGCCTTCGTCGGACCTGCCGATCCGGCGCAGAGCGAGGGCTTCCACGAGGGCACGTCGTGGCAGTACCAGTGGCTCGTCCCGCAGGACCTGCCCGGCATGGTCGACCTCATCGGCGGCCGGCAGGCGGCCAACGACCGGCTCGACGCCTTCTTCGCCTACGACCAGTTGCTGGCCGACCCGGCGAAGACCGCGCGCGAGGTGTGGGTCAACGGGCCGTACGACTACTACAACGCGGACAAGTACAACCCGCAGAACGAGCCCGACCTGATCGCCCCGTACACCTACCTCTCGACCGGGCAGCCCTGGAAGACGACCGACGTCGTCCACGCCGCGCTCACCCTCTTCACGGACGGCCCGACCGGCATGACCGGCAACGACGACCTCGGCACCATGTCCGCCTGGAACGTGCTGTCGTCGATCGGGATCTTCCCGGTCCAGCCCGGCTACGACACCTGGGGCCTGTCCACGCCCGTCTTCGACCGGGTCGACCTGACCCTGGACCGCCGCTACTACCCGCACGGCGCCCTGACCATCAAGGCGCCCGGCACCTCCGCCGCCGACCGCTACATCCAGGCGGCCCGGACGGACGGGACGTCGTACGACCGGACGTACCTGACGACCGGCGATCTCCGCTCCGTACGGTCGCTCGACTTCACGGTCGGCCCGCACCCGTCGGAGTGGGGTACATCACCCCGGGCGGCGCCACCTGCGCTGAAGTGATCCCGTGCGCCTCTAGAGTCCCGCCCCTCCCAGAGGGGCGGGATCGGGGCCGGATGTAATCTGCTGTTAACTGTGCGTAGCTTGATCGTACTTGACCGTAATCGCTTGTCAGCGCTTGACTGCTGGCTCACCCCTAGTCGACGCGAGGCAAGCAATTGACTTCTGACCTGCTCGCTCCTCTCGACCTTGCGTTCTGGAACATCGAGTCCGACCGGAACCCGATGCACCTGGGCGCACTCGGCGTCTTCTCGGCACACTCGCCGACCGCGGGAGCCCACGCCGCCGACCTCCTCGCCGCCCGTGCCGCCGCCGTCCCCGGGCTGCGGATGCGTATCCGGGACGTGTGGCAGCCGCTGTCCCTGTCCTTCGGGAGCGCCACCCGCGAGGAGGACCCCGACTTCGACCCGCTGCACCACGTCCGGCTGCACGCTCCGACCGCCGACTTCCAGGCGGAGGCGGGCCGGCTCATGGAACGCCCGCTGGAGCGCGGCCGGCCGCCGTGGGAAGCGCATGTGCTGCCCGGTGAGGACGGTGTCTCGTTCGCGGTGCTGTTCAAGTTCCACCACGCCCTGGCCGACGGACTGCGGGCGCTGACCCTCGCGGCCGCCATCCTCGACCCGATGGACATGCCCGAGCGTCGCCCGCGCCGTGCCGAACCCGCGCGCGGGCTCGTCCCCGACGTGCGCAGACTGCCCGAACTGGTCCGCGGCGCCCTGTCCGACGTGGGCCGGGCCCTCGACATCGGGGCGTCCGTCGCCCGCTCCACCCTGGACGTCCGCTCGTCGTCGGCGCTGACCTCCGAACCCTCGGGCACCCGCCGTACCGCCGGAGTCGTCGTCGACCTCGACGACGTGCACCGCATCCGCAAGACCGTCGGCGGCACTGTCAACGACGTGCTGATCGCGGTCGTCGCGGGCGCCCTGCGCAGCTGGCTCGACGAACGCGGCGACGGCAGCGAGGGCGTCGCGCCCCGCGCCCTGATCCCCGTCTCCAAACGACGCCCGCGCAGCGCGCAGCCACAGGGCAACCGGCTCTCCGGCTACCTGATACGGCTGCCCGTCGACGACCCGGACCCCCTCGCCCGGCTCGACTCCGTGCGCGCCGCCATGGACCGCAACAAGGACGCCGGACCCAACCGGGGCGCCGGCGCCGTCGCCCTGCTCGCCGACCACGTCCCCGCCCTCGGCCACCGGCTCGGCGGACCCCTCGCGGCCCAGGCCGCCCGGCTCTGGTTCGACATCCTCGTCACCAGCGTCCCGCTGCCCGGCATCGGCCTCAAGCTCGGCGGCAACCCGGTCACCGCGGTCTTCCCGTTCGCCCCGCTGGCCCGCGGCCAGTCCCTCGCGGTCGCCGTCTCGACGTACCGGGGACAGGTCCACTACGGCCTGGTCGCGGACGCCGAGGCCGTACCGGATCTCGATGTGTTCGCCCGCGCGCTGACCGAGGAGGTGGAGACACTCATCACCGCCTGCGGGTCGTGACCCGGCGCGGGTTTGGTGCTGCGGCCCGGCGCTCCGTAAAATTCCCGGTTCGACGGTGTGCGCGATCGAGCGCCGCCGCGGATGACCCAAGGAAACGGCAGCGCGATGACGGTGACAGAGAACGGCGCCACGACCCCGGACGAGGTCGTGTACGGGCCCGGCATCGACCCCGAGCGGCTGGCCGTCTGCCTCAGCGTGCTCGACGAGCTGGAGAAGATCGACGTCGACCACCCCGACGCGATCACCGTCCGCCGCGCCACCGCGGGCATCTACCGCAGCGTCAAGCAGCGCCGCCGCCAGGACCGCCGGGCCGCGAAGACCGCGCACGACAAGGCCGTCACCGAGTCCACCGCGACCGGCTCCGCCCAGCGCATCGACGACGAGACCGAGGGCCTTCTCCCGTCGTCGGTGACGGAGGAGGGCCGGATCGCCGGGATACTCCAGCGACCGCGCTCCTGCTACACCTGCAAGACCCGGTACGTGGAAGTCGACTACTTCTACCACCAGCTCTGTCCCGACTGCGCCCGCCTGAACCGCGAGAAGCGCGACGACCACGCCGACCTCACCGGCAAGCGCGCCCTGCTCACCGGTGGCCGCGCCAAGATCGGCATGTACATCGCGCTGCGGCTGCTGCGCGACGGCGCCCACACGACGATCACCACACGGTTCCCGAAGGACGCCATCCGCCGCTTCAAGGCCATGGACGACTCGGCGGACTGGCTGCACCGCCTGGAGGTCGTCGGCACCGACCTGCGTGACCCGGCGCAGGTCGTGGCCCTCGCCGACCAACTCGCCGAGGCGGGCCCCCTCGACATCCTGATCAACAACGCGACCCAGACCGTACGCCGGCTGCCCTCCGCCTATGCCGCGCTCGTCGACGGCGAGAGCGCCCCGCTGCCCGCCGGTGAACTCCCCGCCCACCACGTCATCGGCGCCTTCGGCTCCGGCGCGGTCGACGGCCTGGCCGCGCTGCCCGTAGGCATCAGCGGCCTCGACGCCCAGCAGGTCGCCGACCTCGCCCTGGTCGCGGGCAACGCCAGCGTCGCCCGCCACCTCGACGGCACGGCGATCGACGCCGGCGGCCTGGTCCCCGACGTGGTCGACACGAACACCTGGGTGCAGACCATCGAGCAGATCTCCCCCGTGGAGCTTCTCGAAACCCAACTCTGCAACTACACAGCCCCGTTCATCCTGATCAGCAAGCTCCGCCCGGCCATGGCCGCCGCCGCGAAGGCCGCGAGGAGCGGACGCGCGTACATCGTCAACGTCTCCGCGATGGAAGGCGTCTTCGGCCGCGGCTACAAGGGCGCCGGACACCCCAACACCAACGCCGCCAAGGCCGCGATGAATATGGTGACCCGCACCAGCGGCCAGGAGATGTTCCAGAGCGACGGCATCCTCATGACCTCGGTCGACACCGGCTGGATCACCGACGAACGCCCCCACTACGACAAGCTCCGCCTCGCCGAGGAGGGTTTCCACGCCCCCCTCGACCTGGTCGACGGAGCCGCCCGCGTCTACGACCCGATCGTCCTCGGCGAACAGGGCGAGGACCTGTACGGCGTCTTCCTGAAGGACTACGCGCCCGGCAAGTGGTGACCGGGCGCTGTCGTCACGCGGTGCCGGTCATGGCGTCAGCCGCCAGAGGGACGTGATCTCGGCGCTCCGTGCCGCGTGGAGCGGGTCGCCGGCGTCCTCGGAGCGCGGGTGCCGGGGCCTGGTGTCGATCCTGTCCACCACGCGGAGCTGTGCTGCCTGGATGGCGTCGAGGAGCTGCCGGCGCGTCCGGAGTCCGAGGTGCTCGGCCAGGTCGGACAGGACGAGCCAGCCCTCACCACCCGGCCGGAGACGGGCGGACAGCCCGGTGAGGAAGCCGTTGAGCATGGCGCTGTCCGGGTCGTAGACGCCCTGCTCGATGGGGCTGGTCGGACGGGCGGGGAGCCAGGGCGGGTTGCACACGACGAGATCGGCCCGGCCCTCAGGGAACAGGCCGGGGCCCGACACCTCGATACGGTCGGTCAGCCCCAGCCGTTGGACGTTCTCCCGGGCGCAGACCAAGGCGCGCGGGCTGATGTCGGTGGCCACGACCCGGTGGACACCCCGGCGGGCCAGGACCGCGGCGAGGACACCGGTTCCGGTGCCGAGATCGAACGCCGTACCGGTGGCGGGGCCGCGCAGGACCGCCGGGGGGAGCGGTGCCTGGGCGACCAGGTCGACGTACTCGCCCCTGACCGGCGCGAACACGCCGTAGTGAGGATGGACGCGGGTGCCGAGCGCCGGCACGTCGACTCCCTTCGCGCGCCACTGGTGAGCGCCGATCACGCCCAGCAGTTCCCTGAGGGAGACCACCGTGGGGCCCTTCGAGGGGCCGTAGGCGTCCAGGCACGCCTGGCGGACCTCGGGGGCCCGGCGCAGCGCCAGGGTGTAGTCGTCGTCCAGCAGCACCAGGAGTTTTCCGAGCACACGGGCACGGTGACCGCTGCCGCGCCGGTGCAGGCGGAAGGACTCGCTCGGGGAAGTGCCGGACCTCGGCTCTTTGCGGTCGATGCGGCGGCCCATCGCCCGCAGGAGTTGCCGGGCGTTGTGGAAGTCGCCCTGCCAGAGCAGGGCCGTTCCCTCGCAGGCCTGACGGTAGGCATCGGCGGCCTTCGTCCGGTCGTCGGCGACGAGGGTGCGCTGTGGAAGAGGTGCGGCGTTCTCGGAATGCCAGCGGACGGACCGCTGAGTCTCGCCGGTGGTCCAGTGGATGGTGGACACCATGAACTCCTCGTGGTCGAACGTGCAGGGGTCACGAAGAGCACTTCGACGGGGAGCAGGCTGGACCCACGCCCGTCCATCGGACAGACGTGTGTGTTGGGGGGAGTCGGCCGTTACCGCCCTCGCGTCGAAGCGCGAGAGCGGACGTCCCAGACAACCATGCCGAGCATCAGGGCCAGCCTTTTCGGAGGAGTGCCCGCAGGCTCGCACAGGTACGGCTCGGCCACCAAACCCACCAGGACAGTTACTCAGCTGGTCGCGGTACCTGGGCTGCGCGGCCTGGCCGACCTCAGCCGGTCGTGGACCGCGTACCCGCCCGACGTGTACGCCGGCCGCACCCGGGTCCCGCCGTCCACCAGCAGATCCGCCCCGGTGATCCACTCGGCCTGGTCGGAGGCCAGCCACAGGACGGCCCGGGCGATGTCGGCCGGTTCGCCGATGCGGCCGAGCGGCAGGCCGGCGGCGACCTCCGCCTCGCCGGGTTCCCACACGAACCGCGCCATGTCGGTGCGGACGAGTCCGGGGGAGACGGAGTTGACCCGCACCTTCGGGGCGAGTTCGCCCGCGAGCTGTGCGGTCAGATGCAGCAGGGCCGCCTTGCTGGTGCCGTACGCCCCCACGTTCGGGCCGACATGCCCGGCGCCCTCCGTGCACACGTTGACCACCGCGCCGCCGTGCTCCCGCATCCACGCCCGCCAGGCACACTGCACCAGCCGCAGCGGCGCCTCGACGTTCACGGTGAACGCCGTCCGCCACGCGTCCGGATCGGCGTCCATGAGCGGGCCGTACGGCTGGTTCGTCGCCGCGTTGTTGACGACCACGTCGATCCGCCCGAACGCGCGCAACGCCAACTCGGTCAGCTCGCGCAGGTGTTGGGGGTCGGCGACATCACCGGCCAGACCGACCCCGCCCAACTCCTCGGCGGTGCGCCGCACTTCGTCGGCGTCCCGCGCGCTCACGCACACCAGCGCCCCGGCCTCGGCGAACGCCTCGGCGACCGCGCGCCCGATCCCGCGCGTGCCGCCGGTGATCAGAGCGGCCCGGCCCCGTAGACCGTACGACGACGTCATCGCCGTACAGTCTCATGACGGACCGTCAGTCGACAGCCCCCAGGCGGGAGTTGGGAAGTCGGGAGTTCCGGGCGGCCACGATGCCCAGTACCGTGCGCCAGTCCTCCAGGACCCCGGCGTCGAGGCCGACGACCTTGGCCGCGTCGTCGGCCTGGCGCAGGGTGATCGCGTCGTCGGCGAGGGGGTCGCGCTCGAAGGCGGCGGCCTCGGCGGGGGACATGGGGCCGCCCTGGGTGCGGAGGGTCAGTGCGCTCTGTGCGGACAGGGCGCGGCCGGGGGAGGAGGTCGCGAGGTAGCGCTTCGCGGGGACGTGCAGGCGGACGAGGTGGGCGACCCGCTCGCCGAGCAGGGCGCGGACGGCGTCCGCCGCGTGGTCGGCGTGCCCGGCGTCGTCGCCCGACTGAAGGAGATGGCCGATGTCGTGGACCAGGCCGGCGAGCTGAAGTTCCTTGTCGGCGGGGCGACTTCGGCGCAGCAGCGCGGCGGTCTGTAGCGCGTGGTCGTGCAGATCGACCGGATCGCCGCTCCGGTCGGGGGTGTCCCAGGCGCCCCGACAGGCGTACAGCAGATCCATCAGCTCCTCGACGCTGCGCAACTCCATGCGTCAGTCCTCCCGCGAGACAGCCCGTGCGGAACGCCAGGAGATCATGGCGAGCTTGCGGATCGGCCAACGGGACCTGAACTGCGTGACGCCCGCCCGCTCCTCGGACCTCGCCATGTGCGTCGGTCCCACCGGGCTGTAAAATCCGTTCATACCGGACAGGTGTGGGCAACGTCAGCGCACGTATTTCGATGATCGACGTCGTGACAGCGAAGGACACCACCATGGACCGCTCGGATTCCGAAGGCCGTCCCGGCGGCGACCTGGGGCGTGGAGCACCGGGTGTCCCGGCGCGCGGCCGTGGGCCCAATCGCCCCGGTGACATCTCCCAGGAGGACGACACGGCACCCTCGGCGGGCTGGGGCGCCGCGCCCCGTGCGCACGGTCTTGACACCGTCGGCACCATCAAGGCGATGCGGGACGGCCGGGTGAAGGTGTTCGTCGCGATGGGCGGCAACTTCGTCCTCGCCGCCCCCGACACCGACGCGACCACGGCCGCACTGCGCACCACCGAACTGACCGTGCAGGTGAGCACCAAACTCAACCGCAGCCATCTCGTCCACGGCCGCCAGGCCCTCATCCTCCCGTGCCTCGGCCGCACCGAGAAGGACACCCGGACGACGGGGGAGCAGGGCGTGAGCGTCGAGGACGCGATGAGCGAGGTGCACCTCTCCTTCGGTATGCGCAGGCCGCCCGCCGAGACCCTCAGGTCCGAGTGCGCGATCGTGGCCGGGATGGCACGGGCGACACTGCCCGACTCGACAACACCGTGGGAGTGGTACGTCGAGGACTACGACCGGATCCGCGACACCATGGCCCAAGTCCTCCCGGGCTTCGAGGACTTCAACCGCCGGGTGCGCGAACCGCTCGGCTTCCGCATCACCCAGCCCGCCCGCGAGCGCGCGTTCCGCACCGCCTCCGGCCGCGCCGAGTTCCACCCGGGCGAACTCCCCGACGTGACCCCGCCCCAGGGCATGCTCGTCCTCTCCACGATGCGCTCGCACGACCAGTGGAACACCACCGTGTACTTCGACGACGACCGCTACCGCGGGGTCAAGAACCTGCGCACCCTGCTCTTCATGAACCCCAAGGACATGGCCGAACGGGGCCTGGCCGAGTTCGACCTGATCGACATCACGAGCCACGCACGCGACGGCAGCACACGCTCGGTCTACGGCTACCGCGTCATCGCCTACGACATCCCGCCCGCGAGCGTCGCGGGCTACATGCCCGAACTCAACATCCTCTGCGGGCTCGACGACTACAGCAGGCAGAGCGACCAGCCCCTGATGAAACACCAACTCGTCACCGTCACCCCGTCGCAGGACGGGCGAACACTATGAACGCAATGATCGACGGGTAGTCCCCACCAGCGGCGGTTCCTAACATCACGGTTCGCAGGGCAACTTCGCACAGCGAATGCATAGGAGCCGCTCCCGTGACGACACTCGACCCGCCCGTACCGCTACGCCGGAGACTCCCGGCCCCTCGCCACCGACGGGCGGTACTGGCCGCCGGCGTGGCCGCGGCACTCCTCGGCACGCTCGGCAACGCTCCCGTGCCCCAGGCACAGGCCGAGCGGCCCGCGGTGGCCGCCTGCCCGCCCAACCTGCTTGGTAAGGCGACGTGTTACACCGGCCGGGACACCAACGGGGCGTACTACGCGATGGCCGTTCCGACCCGCTGGAACGGATCCCTCGTCGTGCACGCGCACGGCGGACCCGACCTCGGCGACTCCTCGGACCCGGCGCGCAGCACCGACGACCTGAACCGGTGGGCGGTCATGGTCGACGAGGGCTACGCCTGGGCCGGCTCGTCCTACCGTCGCGGTGGCTACGGCACCCGGATGGCGGCCGCCGACACCGAGAACGTACGCAAGCTGTTCGTCGCCGAGTTCGGCAAGCCGAAGCGGACCTATGTGCACGGCCAGTCCTGGGGCGGCGACGTCGCCGCCAAGGTCGCGGAGACCTACGGCAGACACCCCGGCGCCTACGACGGCGTACTGCTCACGAGCGGTGTCCTGGGCGGCGGTTCGCGCGGCTACGACTACCGGGTCGACCTACGGGTGGTCTACCAGTACTACTGCCACAACCACCCCCGCCCGACCGAGCCGCAGTACCCGCTGTGGCAGGGCCTGCGCGCGGACTCCACCATGACGAGCGCCGGGCTCCGCGCCCGCCTACAGGAGTGCACCGGATTCTCCTCCGCCCCCGCGGACCGGACCGCGCTCCAGCAGCGCAACCTCGACGACATCCTCGCGGTCACCCGCATCCCGGAGCGCTCGCTCGAATCACATCTGCGGTTCGCCACCTTCACGTTCCGGGACATCGTGTCGACCCGCCTCGGCGGCCGCAATCCCTTCACCAACAAGGGTGTGCGGTACTCGGGTTCACACGACGACAAGGCACTCAACGCGGGCGTCGAACGCTTCTCGGCCGACCCCACCGCACGCCGTGACCTCTCCTACGACAGCGACCTGACGGGCAAGGTCTCCATCCCGGTCCTCACGATGCACGCGATCGACGATCCGACGGCCTTCGTCGAGCACGAGGCGGCCTACCGCGCCACGCTTCAGGGCGCCGGCCGGGGCGGCAACCTCGTCCAGACCTTCACGAAGGAGACCGAGCACAGCGCCCTGAGCGACTCCGAGTACGCCAACTCCATTGCGGCGCTGGACACTTGGGTGCGTCATGGACGCAGGCCGACCGCGCGCTCGGTCGCGGCCTCGTGCGCGGCCTTCGACCGGAAGTACGGCAGCGGGTGCTTCTACGACCCGACGTTCCACCCCGCGCCGTACGCCTCCCGGATCCGGCCCCGGCCGGGAGGGCTCGCCTGGCCCGCCATGACCGCGGGTCAGGAACGGGCGTGGAGCCGGATCGACGGCGTGGGGATCGCTCCCTGAACCCCGGCCGCGCAAGGAGTTCCCGGGCCGGTCCTGTCGGGCCGGCCCGGGAGGGCTCACTGGGTGTAGGTGTAGTGCGGGCTGTCGTACTGAGGCCCGTTCTTCTCGTAGGTGAACCAGTAGGTCAGGGTGGAACCGGTGGCGAGTGTGACGTTCTGTGTCCACGTGCCGCCGCTGTTGGTCATCCGGAAGTTCTGCTGGCCGGCGCCGTTGATCAGGTAGTGCACATCGACGTACGCCGCGGGTGTGGTCGGAACGAACGTGATCTGCGCCTGACTGGCGCTCACGTGGGTCACCCCGGCGGTGTAGTCCGGCGTCGTCGTGTTCCCGCCGGTGGTTCCGCCCGTCGTACTGCCTGTGGTGCCGCCGGTCGTCGTGCCGCCGGTGGTGGTCCCGCTCGGGCTCTGCTGGTAGACGGCGAACCAGTCGACGCTCATCGCGGCACCCGACGTGATGCTGCCCGCCTGTGCGGCCGAACTGCACCCGCAGACCTTGTCGGGGTAGGAACCGGCGATCGCCAGGTCGAAGATGGCCATGAACCCGTGGTCGACGGCCGCCTGCCACGTCGCGACCGACACCTGGTTCTCATTGACGGTGAAGGTCAGATTGCCGTCGAGGTAGAAACGGAGCTGCTCCGCGGCGGTGTTCGTGCGGTCGATGATCGCGGAGTACGTGTGGTAGCCGGTCTGGCAGCCCGCGCACGGCTGAAGGTTGCTGGTGATGCCGTCGGGGTCGTGGCACTCGCCCGCCCACACGCCGCAGTGGAAGGTGGTGGAGTGCTGGCTCAGCGCGTTGACGTCCTCCATGATGTCGAACTCGCCGATGCTCGGCCAGTTCGTCGCGCCGACCGGGCGGGCCGCGCCGCCCATCGCCCAGAACGCGGGCCAATAGCCCAGTCCGCTGGCCGGGTTGGGCTGGAGGATGGACGCGCTCATCTGGAGCTGTCCGCCGGCCGGGGCGGCGAAGTCGGTGCGCTGGGTCTCGATGCGTCCCGAGGTCCAGTGGCCGGACCCGTCGCGGAGAGCCTTGATGACCAGGTGTCCCTGGCCGTCCTGGTAGACGTTGTTGGTGGAGTCGGTGGCCGATTCGACTTCGCCCGTTCCCCAGTTGGCGGCACCTCCGGCGTAACCGGTGCCCAGGTCGTACAGCCAGTTGGTCCGGTTCAGCGCGCTGCCGGACGCGCCGTTGAAGTCGTCGGAGAAGAGGGTGGTCCAGCCGGTCGGAGCGCCCGGTACGGCCGCCGAGGCGCTGCCGCCGCTGCCGATCAGGCCCGCGAGCGCGCCGATGAGCAGCACCAGAGCGCTGCCCAGGACGAGGGGGACGGTTCTCTGTCGGCCGGCCGGAACACCGGCGGGCGGTGGGGAGGTTGTCATCGTTGTGGTTCTCCCTGTCGAGCATGCGGGATGGGAGTGCTGCCGGGGCCTGCCTCCTGGTGGGACGGGGGAGCAGGTCGTCTCCGTCGTCTGGCGACATGGTCTGCTGACGTCTTTGAGAGCGCTCTCAGGGTGATCATGGGTCCGCGTTTTTCTCGTTGTCCTCCTCTGCGTCGGCGCCGCCGCACTGTGGAGCCCGGTGCGCGCGGCCGAACACGGACGATCCGCCATGTCGTGTGGGACGGGCCCGAGTTGGCTGCTCACCGGGCGGAAATCGCCGTTTCAATGCAGGAGTGTCCGGCGCGGCTCTGCATGCGTCAATGGCTTCAACGTGATCGGTTGAGGAGTGGGTCTCCTGGCGACGCTCTATGGAGTTCCGAAAAAGGTCCGAACCAAGTTCCGCCGGGCTGTGGAGCGCTCTCCGGCGATCGGTCGAGCGCGGTGGCGTCCCGCTGAGCTGCGGTTCTGCTACGGCGGCGGCAGACTGGAGGTGCTGTCGTCCCGTCGACGGGCTTTGACGCCGGTCGCGGACCTCGCGCGGCGGCTTCAGGAGTCGAAGGCAACCGCTCGCGCGCGTTGCCGGGGGAGCGGGCGGGGGCAGGCCGGACCCGGTGGCTGCATGTCACTAATCTTTACCCCATGTTTTCAGCCCCATCGAGCGGCGGGTCGCTCATTTGGTTAACCTGAGGCAGACGGACAGCGACAAGGGGTCCCACCCACACCCATGGTCCGTCCCGGGGCAAGCCGGTCACAACGGCCTGCTCTCACACGAGTAACCGGCGCCACCGCGTCCGAACTGCCTTCAACCCACGCCCGAGCGGGCCAGGTACCGGACCGGAGACGGCCGGTTGTGCCCCGAGGGTTACCCGACACATAAGGAGTGCGCGGTGACACCGGAGAAGACGAATCGCGAGCAACGCCCCGAGGAACACGCGGAGCGTGCGGGCCACCGGTCCGACGAGCTCGGCAGCCTGGCCGTGTGGGCACGGTCCGCCCCCATCCGTCTCGCGGGCTACGAGGACGACCTCGCCGAGCCCCACATCCTGCCCAGCGTGGACTGACCCCCGCAGGGACCCTTCGCGATCGCCGACAGCATGGGCGTGCGAAAATCACGCCCATGCTGATCAGAGAAGCCGCGGCCGACGACTGGCCGCGGATCTGGCCTTTCTGGCACCGGATCGTCGCCGCCGGCGACACCTACACCTGGGCCCGGGACACCTCCGAAGAGGCGGCCCGGGCCCTGTGGACGTCCCCGCCGAAGCGCGTGTACATCGCCGAGGACGAGACCGGAACCGTCGTCGGCTCGGCCTTCGTCACCCCGAACTACGGCGGCCCCGCCGACCGCATCGCCAACGCCGGCTTCATGGTCGACCCCGACCACGGCGGCCGCGGCATCGGCCGCGCCCTCGCCGAACACATCCTCACCACCGCCCGCGACCAGGGCTTCCGAGGCATGGTGTTCAACGCCGTCGTCGAGACCAACCCCGCCGTCAAGCTCTGGCTCTCCCTCGGCTTCACGATCCTGGGTACGGTGCCGGACGCGTTCGAGCATCCCCGGGACGGACGCGTGGGCCTGCACGTCATGTACCGCGCCCTCTAGAAGGAACCTTTGGCCGGGTAGAGGGATCGTTCAGTCGAGCGGCGCCGTCCGCACCCACGGGCGCAGTTTCTCCAACTCCTCCGCCAGCTCCAGCAGCGCCGCCTCCGACCCCGGCCGCCCCACCAGCTGTACGGCGCAGGGCGCGCCGGAGGGCAGGGTGCCGAACGGGACCGACATCGCGGGCCAGCCGGTGAGGTTCCAAGGGGGCGTCAGCGGCGAGTAGTTGGTGTTCGCCAGCACATTGCGCAGCCAGCCCCGCTCGTGCCACGGCCCGGCCTTGGGGGAGCGGCGGGCCAGCGCCGCCGTCAGCAGGATGTCGTGCTCGGCGAAGAACGGCGCGAGGCGCTCCCGCAGCCGCTCCCGACCCTTGCCGGTACGGACGCTCTTCACGAATCGCCTTCCGATCGCCGCGTGCACCCGGGTCCGCCGCGTCAGCTTCCGCGGGTCGAGCCCCGCCGCGTCCACCGAGGTGCCGGCCGTCCAGTGCGCGAGCGAGGTGGTGCTCAGCGACAGCGGATACGGCGGATCGGCGCGCTGCACGGTGTGGCCCGCCCCGTTCAGCAGTCCGGCCGCCTCCCGTACGGCGGTCGTATACGGCTTGCTGATGGCCACTCCGGCGAGCGGGCTGCGCACAGAGGCGGCGACTTTCCGAGGGGTCGGCTCGTCGGGGCGTACGACCTCGATGTCCGCGATGACCGAAAACATCAGCCGGGCGTCCTCGACGGTCGTCGCCAGGGGTCCGTTCTCGGACATTCCGAACCAGTCGCCGTCGCCGATTCCGGCCGGGACGACCCCGAACCCCGGCTTGATGGTGACCAGGCCGCAGTTGGCCGCGGGGATGCGCAGCGAGCCCATGCCGTCGTTGCCGAGGGCGATCGGCACCATGCCGGCGGCTACGGCGGCCGCACTCCCGCCCGATGAACCGCCCGCCGTGCGGGTCGTGTCCCAGGGGTTGCGGGAGGTGCCGTGGACGCCCTCGGTCGTACCGAAGATGCACAACTCGGGCACGTTCGTGAGTCCGACGACCACCGCGCCCGCCGCCCGTAGCCGGGCCACGGTGATGTGGTCGTGGTCGGCGGGGGTGTCCGGGGTCGCGGCGGAGCCGACCCGGTTGGACTCGCCGGTCACCGGGAGGTTGTCCTTGATGGCCAACGGCACGCCCGCGAGGGGGAGTTCGGCCAGATCGGCCCGCGTGCCCACCTCGTCGGCCTCCGCGAGCGCAGCCTCCGCCCGCACCACCCGGAACGCGCCGATCCGCCCGTCGAGCCGCTCGATCCGGGCGAGATGCTCGGCCACCACCTCGCGGGGCGTGACCCGCTTCTCGCGTACGGCGGTGGCGATCTCGACGGCGGTACGGCCGACCCAGCTGGTCACGGGCGCGCTCCTTCTCACTACTCGCGAGTATGTAGGGAGAACTGTGCCTCGGCCGGGGCGGTGCGTCGAGAGGCTGCCGTCGTGGAAAACCGGGGCTGCTGGTTGTGGGTAGCAATGGGTTGCCGTTCTTGGACATTCGGGCCCGTCTTGTTGGACTTTTCGCGGGGCGGGACCGGGCTGGTGTCGCCTGACCTGCTGGTCATCCGATCAATGGCCTAACTTGACCCTTCCCGGCGCCCATTGACAGCCCCTGAGCGCGGTTCAATCATCAGCCGTCCGATCAATCGCGACCGGTGGAGTGGCATGTCTGAGCGCAGGAAGAGACGGTTCCGGTTCGTCGGCTTCGCGGCGGTGTTCGCACTGCTCGCCGCACCCACGGTGCCGGCGGTCGCGGTCCAGCAGGGGCGGGCGGTGCCGGTGACCGTGCCCGCGCTGTCCAACTGGGCGCCTCAACCCGGGAGTTACGACTTCGGGCCCGGGACCCGACTTGTGGCCGACAGCAAGAGTGAACGCGAGGTCGCCGACACTCTCGCCGACGACCTCAAGGCGGCCGGTCACGGAACAGTGCCCGTAGCGCGGGGTGGTGCCGCCCGGGCCGGCGACATCGTGATCGAAGTCCGGCCGGGCAAGGGCTCGTTGGGTACGGAGGGCTATGAACTCCAGGTAGGCAAACGGCTGTCGGTGACCGGCGCGACCGAGACCGGCGCCTTCTACGGCACCCGGACCCTCCTCCAACTCCTCGCGCAGGGCGACCACATACCGGCCGGACGCACGGTCGACGTGCCGCGCTACAAGGAGCGTGGGGTCGGTGTCTGCGCCTGCTACATCCACATCTCCCTGCCCTGGCTGGAGAACCTGGTGCGCGAGATGGCGTACCACAAGCTCAATCAACTGCTCCTGGAACTCAAGGTGAAGAGCGCCGCGCACCCGGAGGCGAACACCTGGGGCTACTACACCCCGGACGAGATGCGCCGCCTCGTCGTGCTCGGCGACAAGTACCACGTCGAGATCATTCCGGAGATCAACTCCCCGGGCCACATGGACCCGTGGATAGAGAACCGCCCCGATCTCCAACTCACCGACAGCGACGGCAACAAGCAGCCCGCCCGGCTCGACGTCACCCAGCAGGCCGCGTTCGACTACTACACGAGCCTGATGGACGAGTACGCGCAGGTCTTCACCGCGACGTCCTGGCACATGGGCGCCGACGAGTACATGCTCGGCTCCGACTACTCCAAGTACCCGCAGATGCTGCGCTACGCTCAGGAGAAGTACGGTGCGAACGCCACCCCGCAGGACGCGTACATCGACTTCATCAACCGCGTCCAGGCGTACGCCGCGAGCAAGGGCAAGAAGCTGCGCATCTGGAACGACGGACTCACCGGCGCCAACACCGTGCCGGTGGCGGCGGGCACGACGGTCGAGCACTGGCTGAACGTCACCGAGAAGCCGAGCCAACTCATTGCCGAGGGCTACCCCTTGATGAACGCGGCCTACTCCCTCTACCTCGTCCGCGGCGGCTTCCACAGCGACACCGAGGGCCTGTACGACCAGAGTTGGGACCCGCGCAGCTTCGAGGGCGAGAAGCTCACCTCCAGCGGCGGCATCACCGGCGCGAAGATCAGCCTCTGGCCCGACAACGGACGTGGCGAGACCGAGAACGAGGTCGCGGTCGACACCGAGCCCGCGCTACGACACCTCGCCCAGGCGACCTGGGGCGATCCGCACCCTGACGCCACGTATGCCGAATTCAGTGCGCGGGGCACGGCAGTTGGGCACGCTCCTGGCTGGCGGGACCTGACACGGGTGCCGGTGGCTGACGGGACGTACACCTTCCGGACGTCGGGCGGGACTTCCGCTGCCACCACCCCTTCCGCCTCCATCGACGCCGAGGTGCAGCGCACGCCGGACGGCTACGTGACGGTGCGGACCGCCGACGGCTGCCTTGAGGTGCAGGGCGGCAAGCTGACCCTCAACGTGCCGCTCCAGCCCGGGATGTCGGCGACCCCGCAGCCCTGCAATGCCACGAACACCATGCAGCGCTGGGAGTTGGTGCCCACAGCGGGCGGCTACCGACTCGTCAACGCGATCACGCAGATGGCGCTGAGCGTCGCGGACGACGGTCGGCTCGTGCAGTACCCGCCGGACCAACACCAGCCCGTCACCTGGCACTTGACCGCCCACTGAGCAACCAGAGGAGTCCCACCCCATGGCCCTCTCCAGACGCCTCTTCGTCCTCTCGGCCACCGCGCTCGCCGCGACCGCCGGCACCGCCACGGCATCCGCTCTCGCGGCTACCCCGACCCCGTCCGGCTCCCGCTCCCGCATCCCCGTCAGTCCCGACGACACGGAGGCCGAGCTGGTCCGCAAGGCCTCCCAAGTCCGGCCCACCGCACGGCAGGTGGCCTGGCAGAAGCTGGAGCGGACGGCGTTCCTGCATTTCGGCGTGAACACCTTCACCGGTCTGGAGTGGGGGACCGGTGACGAGGACCCGAACGTGTTCCAGCCGACCGGCCTCGACACCGACCAGTGGGCCCGCGCCCTGCGCGACGGCGGTTTCAAGCTCGCCATCCTCACCGTCAAGCATCACGACGGCTTCGTCCTGTACCCCTCCCGCTACACCGACCACACGGTCGCGTACAGCAGTTGGCGTGCGGGCCAGGGCGACGTACTGCGCTCTTTCGCCGACTCCATGCGACGGTACGGCCTCAAGGCCGGCGTCTACCTCTCGCCCGCCGACGAGAACCAGTACCTCCACGGCGTCTACGCCAACGGCAGCGCACGTGTCACGCGCACGATCCCGACACTCGTCGACGGCGACGACCGCACCCCGGACGCCTTCTACCCGCTGGACGCCACCGACTACGGCGCCCACATGCTCAACACCCTCTACGAAGTACTGACCGAGTACGGCCCGATCGACGAGGTCTGGTTCGACGGCGCCCAGGGCCGCATCCCGCCGGGCCACGTCGAGGACTACGACTGGGACAGCTGGTACACGCTGGTCAGGTCGCTGGCCCCGGACGCGGCGATCGCCGTGACAGGGCCGGACGTGCGGTGGGTCGGCAACGAGGGCGGCATCGCGCGCGAGGACGAGTGGAGCGTTCTCCCGGTCAAGGAGGAGCAATACGGGCGCACGGACTGGGCGTTGTCGTACGACACCCCCGACGAGGGCAGCCGTGGCGCCCTCGTCTCGGCGCAGCCGAACACCGACTACCTCCAGTGGTGGCCCGCCGAGTGCGATGTGTCGATCCACGACGGCTGGTTCTACCACCCGGACCAAGTCCCCAAGACCGTCGACGAGTTGATCGACATCTACTTCGGCTCGGTCGGCCGCAACGCGGTCCTGCTGCTCAACGTGCCGCCGGACACGGACGGCCTGCTGGCGGCCCCGGACGTGGCACGCCTGCGCGAGTTCCGCGAGCGCGTGGACCGGGAACTGCCGGAGGACCTGACGCGCGGGGCCCGGACGGCCGTCTCACCGGGCCGGGTCACCGTCGACCTCGGCACCGAACAGGCCGTCGACCGCGTCCGGTTGGCGGAGGACACAGCGCGCCACGGCCAGCAGGTCGAGGCCTTCGTGGTCGAGGCGTACGTCGACGGGGCCTGGACGGAGGTCACCCGCGCCGGAACGATCGGCGCGAGCCGCATCCTGTCGCTGGTCGCGCCTGTACGCGCCCGGCGGTGGCGAGTTCGCGTGACGGCGGCCCGGGACGCTGTGAAGATCGCGGAGTTCGGGCTGTACCGGTCGCGGGTCTGAGCGGCGGTCGGAAACCGCCTGCGCTCACATCTCGCTGAGGAGCTTCTCCAGGAAGGTCACCGACTCGGGGGCCGGTGAGGCCACCATGCTCAGCCGGTCCATGACCGCGAGATAGCGGTCGACCTCTTCGGGCTTGTCCAAGTAGAGGGCGCTGGTGAGCTGTTCGAGGTAGACGATGTCCGGCAGGTCCGGAACCGGGAAGCGCAGCACGGTGATCGGACCGCCGGCGGCGGCGTGGCCGCCCACGTGGAACGGCAGCACCTGGAGGGTGACGTTCGGCAGGGCGGCCGTCTCGATGAGGTGCCGCAGCTGCTCGCGCATCACGTCCGCTCCGCCGAGCGGACGACGCAGCGCGGCCTCGTCCACCACGACCCACAGTTTCGGAGCGCCGGGCCTGGTGAGCAACTCCTGGCGGGTCATGCGGAGTTCGACGCGGCGCTGGATCGCGTCCGGGGTGTCGACGGGACGGCCGAGCCGGATGACGGACTCGGCGTACCCGGCGGTCTGCAACAGGCCCGGGATGAACTGCACTTCATACGTGCGGATGAGGGAGGTGGCCTCTTCCAGACCCAGGTGCTGCTCGAACCAGGTCGGGAAGGCGTCGCCGTACGCGCGCCACCAGCCGGGTTCGTTGGCGCGGCGGGCGGAGGTCAGGAACTCCTCACGTACATCCGGCTCTTGGAGGCCGTACAGGGTCAACAGGTCGGCCACATCGCGCTCCTTGAAGCCGACGCGGCCCAGCTCCATGCGGCAGAGCTTGGCGTCCGAGGCGCGTATCGCCGATGCGGCCGTGTCCCGGGTGATGTTGAGGGACTCGCGCAGGCGGCGCAGGCGCGTGCCCAGCATGATGCGCTGGACCGTCGGACCGCCGCGCTGAAGGCTCAGCACGTCCGAACCCGAGGGAGCGTATTCCGGTTGAGCTGAAGTCATGTTCATCCCCTCGGCGGTCGCGCCGATACCGTCCGCAAGTTTTCGGGACTCAAAAGAGGATCGTAGCACCGAGGTTCCGGATAACTGCGGGGAGTGAAGGAGCCGGAAGGTGCCGGCCTGTGTTCCGGCGCCTTCCGGCCGATCCGCGGGTTTGCCTGACCTCAGCGGCCGGGGAGTAGGCCGTCGAAGTCGCCGTCCTTCACACCGCGGACGAACGCGGAGATCTCGGCGCTGGTGTAGACGAGCGCCGGACCTTCGGGGTGGCGCGAGTTGCGTACGGCGACCTGACCGTCGGAGAGCGCGGCCAACTCGACGCAGTTTCCCTCAGGGTTGCTGTGGTGGCTCTTGCGCCACTGCGCGTCGCTCAGCAGGGTCGCCGACATGCCGTTCGCGTGCTCTATGTGAGGCCTCATCGCTCCCCCGGAAGATCGAATGCAATTGCAGCTTCAATTGCATCCATTGGTGATGTGCAGGACGATAGCCCTCGGCCGGGCCGCTCGCAAGATCGTCTGCAATTGCAGCGGTAATTGCCGATGCACTTGCGTTCGCAGGGGCAGGCGGAGGACGATGCTCCGGACGGGTGTAGTCCGCGCAGTTGTTCTCTCCCAGGGGTCTCAGGGGTCGCGATGTCCGCAGAGCAAGTCGTACGACCGGTCGACACCCTGCGGATCGAGGGGACTTGGGAGTGGCTGTGCCGGGCCGTCGACCAGGTGGGCCCGCCCGAGCCGGGGCAGACCGTCACCCTGCTCCCCGCCGTCGGCGACGGGCGCGACCCCGCTCTCTGTTCCGTCCTGGTCGTGCCGCCGATGCCTCAATCGGCCCAGGTGGCACGGGACTTCACCCGCGCGGCGCTCGCCGACCGGGTCGGGGACGAAGTCGTCGACGATGTGACGGTCACCGTGTCGGAACTGGTGAGCAACGCGCTGCGCTACGGCCGGGCGCCCAACTCCGGTGCGGAGCCGCAGCCTTCACTGTGGCTCGCGGTGTGGGACCGGCTGCCGTACGCGGTGTGCGCGGTCACCGACGACAGCGATCGCATACCCGTGGAGGGGCACCCCGACGAGTTCGCCGAGTCCGGGCGCGGTCTCCAGGTGGTCTCCGCACTGAGCGAGTCGTGGGGCTGGAACCTGCGGGCTGGCGGCGGGAAGACGGTCTGGGCGCTCTTCCGGATCTGACCCGGGACACACACGCCTCTGGCGAGAGCGGCATGGGGAAAGAAGGAGGGGCACCGGTAACTCCGGTGCCCCCTTCGGTGTTGGTGCTCAGACCTTGCGGCCGATGCCGCAGATCGCGTCCACGTCGGACGGGTCGCGGCCCACGTCGACCGGCTCCGGGTGCCACTGTGAGGTGGGCACGATGCCGGGCTCGATGACCTCCAGGCCCGTGAAGAACGCCTCGATCCGCTCGGGGCCGCGCAGGTGGTACGAGCTGGCCGAGTTGGCGTTGTACACCGAAATCGCCTGGTTCAGCGCCGAGTTGGTGTCCGTGCCGTCGCTCAGCGCGAGGTAGCTGCCCGGGGGCAGGGCGTCCAGGAAACGGCCCACGACGGACTCGGGCTCGTCCGAGTCCGGGATCTGGCCCAGGATGCCCAGCATCGTCAGCGCGATCGGCTTGCTGAAGTCCAGTGTCTGCGCGGCGACTTCCAGGATCCGCTCGGGGTCGCGCACATCCGCTTCGAGGTAGGCGCAGGCGCCTTCCGGGGTGCTGGTGAGCAGCGCCTGGGCGTGCACCAGCACCAGCGGGTCGTTGTCGACGTACACGATGCGGCTCTCGGGCGCGATGCGCTGCGCGACCTCGTGCGTGTTGTCGACGGTGGGCAGGCCGGTCCCGATGTCGAGGAACTGGCGGATGCCCGCCTCTTCGGTGAGATAGCGCACCGCCCTTACCAGGAAGCGCCGTTGGAGGCGGGCGAGCAGGGCGATGTCCGGGAACATCTGGACGATCATCTCGCCGGCCTCGCGGTCGGCGGCGTAGTTGTCCTTGCCGCCCAGGAGGAAGTTCCACACACGGGCAGAGTGCGGCCGGTCGAGCTGAAGCCGGTCGGCCAGCGGGTCTTCGGAGGTCATGGGCAAAGCCTCACACGAAGTACCGGGCGGTGTCCGGTGATTCGGACTCGAAACGGGGGACACACCCCCTTTCATGCCCGTGCCGCTCCGGTGCTGTCCCGTTCGATGAGCCGCGGCACCGGCACCCGTACCGTGCGCGCCGGTCCGCCGTCCAGCAGAGCGGTCAACTCCCGGGCGGCCGTACGGCCGAACTCCACACTGTCCCGGGACAACGCCGACAGCCACGGCCGGACCATGCGGCACAGTGCGGAGTCCTCCCAGGCGACCACCGACACGTCCGCCGGTACGGAGAAGCCGAGTTCGGTCGCGGCGGCCACCCCGGCGACGGCCATCACGTCGTTGTCGTAGATCAACGCCGTTGGGGGAGCGGGGACTTCGAGGACCCGGCGGGTGACGGCGGCGCCGGCCGCGTCCGAGTAGTCGGTGGTCACCGAGTGCACCTCGGTCAGTCCGCGGCGGGCGGCCTCGGCGCGCAGGGCGCGGATACGGCGCTCGGTGTGCGCGAGGCCGGGCAGGCCGGCGATGTGCACGATGCGACGGTGGCCGCGCGCGGACAACTCGTCCACGACGGAGGCCATCGCGCCCGCGTCGTCGGCCCACACCGTCGACAGGCCGGGGTGCCGTTCGTCGGGTGCGCCGCCGATCACCACGGCGGGCAGGCCGAGTTCGTCGAGGAGGTCGGGCCGCGGGTCGGCGGTGCGCGGGTCGGCCACCAGGACGCCGTCCACGCGGTGTTCGGCCCACCAGCGCCGGTACACCGCGCACTCGTCGTCGACGTCCTCGGCCATCTGGAACAGCAGACCGAGATGCCGTTCGGCCAGCACTTCCTGGATGCCGGAGACGAGTTGGAGGAAGAAGGAGTCGACGCCGAGGGTGTCCGCGGGCCGGGCGAGGACGAAACCGACCGTCGCCGCGCCCTCCCCGGACAGTGCCCGCGCCGCCGTGCTGGGCCGCCAGCCCAGTTGCTCCGCGACCCGGCGGACCCGGTCGCGGGTGATCTCGGAGACGCCGGGCCGGCCGTTGAGCGCGAAGGAGACCGCGCTCTCGGACACGCCGGCGCGCTGCGCGATGTCCTTCATCGTCGGCCGACGCGCGGGCGACCGCTTGCCTGACAAGCCCGCTCTCCATTCCGCAGGTGCCGCGCACTAATGCGCTTGAGTCCGCACACCCTAAAGCGCATTAGTGATCCACGCAAGAATGCGAACACACCTCGCTGACCAGTGCAGTTGTCCAGAACCGGCCAACTAATGAATTTAGCTGAGCGGAATCCATTGACTCGCCCGCCGGAGAGCGTGCAAGGTCTGCCCCGGCACGATTGGCCAACCCCCACTGCAAAGGAGCCACTCGCCGTGCGCATCTCCCGCAGAGTCTTCGCCGCAGCAGCCGCCGCCGTCGTCCTCATGCCGCTGAGCGCCTGCGGTTCCGGGGGAGACGACGGCGGATCGACCGACGCCTCGGGCAAGGTCGAGGGCGACATCACCTTCCAGACCTGGAACCTCCGCGCCAACTTCAAGTCGTACTTCGAGGGCGTCATCTCCGGCTTCGAGAAGAAGTACCCCGGCACCCACGTGAAGTGGATCGACCAGCCCGCCGAGGGCTACGCCGACAAGATCAGCGCGGACGCCGCCGGCGGCACCCTGCCCGACGTCGTCAACGTCTCCCCGGACCTCGTCGCCCCGCTCGCCAAGGCGGGCCTCGCGCTCGACCTCGACAAGTCGGCCGCGAAGTACAAGAGCGAGTACCTGCCGGGTGCTTGGGCCAGCCACGAGATACCGGGCATGACCGGCACCTACGCCTTCCCCTGGTACCTCAACACCGGCCCGCTCTTCTACAACAAGTCCCTCTTCGAGCAGGCCGGACTCAACGCCGACCAGCCGCCGAAGACGTACGACGAACTCTTCGCCCAGGCACTCCAGTTGGCGAAGAAGACCGACGGCAAGGTCGCCACCCTCGCCAACGTCCCCACCGTCGAGGACTTCGGCCGCTACGGCGTCGAGCTCATGAACAAGGCGGGCACCGCCTTCGCCTTCAACGACGCGAAGGGCATCGAACTCCTCACCAAGTACAAGGAGTTGTACGACGCGAAGGCCCTCGACTCACAGGCGCTCACCGCCACCCCCGAGTCGTCCGGCAAGAAGTTCCTCACCGGCGCCGTGGCGATGAACCCGGGCAGCGCCCTGGACCTCGACAACTTCAAGAAGCAGGCGCCCAGCCTGTACAAGAACATCGGCATCACCGACCAGATCACCAGCACCGGGCACGTCAACATGTACGTGATGGGCGTGATGGTCAACTCCAAGACCAAGCACACCCCCGCGTCCGTGGCCTTCGCGCACTACGTCACCGACGCCCAGCAGCAGATGTCGTTCGCGAAGAAGGTCGCCATCTTCCCGAGCACCGCCGGTTCCCTCGACGACCCGTACTTCACCAAGGAGGACGGCACCGACGAGACGCGGGTGCGGATCGCCGCCGCCAAGTCCCTGAAGAACGCGGTCAATTACACCCCGGTGCTGTTCAGCGAGCAGATGAAGACCGCCCTGCGCAACGAGGTCGCCAAGGCGCTCCAGGGCAAGGAGAGCCCCAAGACGGCTCTCGACAACGCTGTCAAGCAGTGCGACACGCTGCTCCAGCAGGAAGGCTGAGAGTCCCCATGGCCGACGTGTCCCGCGTGCGGCGCCAACTGCCCACCAGTCCCTGGCTGTTCGCCGCCCCCGGGCTGCTCGTCGTCGGCGCCTTCGTGCTCTACCCCTTCGGCTCCACCGTGATCAACTCCTTCACGGACCGGCGCACCCTGATCCCGGGCCACTTCGTCGGCTTCGCCAACTTCCGCGAGCTGTGGCACGACGACATGTTCTGGACCGGCCTGCGCAACAGCACCCTGTACATCGTCGGAGTGGTGCCCGCACTCGTCGTACTCCCGCTGCTGCTCGCCCTGTTGGTACAGAAGAACATCCCCGGCATCACCTTCTTCCGATCCGCGTTCTACACGCCGGTCGTCGCGTCCATCGTCGTGGTCGGACTGATCTGGGTGTGGCTGCTGGACGAACGGGGCCTGGTCAACTCGCTGTTGGAGACGATCGGCGTCGGACAGATCGGCTTCCTCAGCGACCAGTGGCTGCTCCTGCTGAGCGCCATGGCCGTCACGGTCTGGAAGGGCCTCGGCTACTACATGATCATTTATCTGGCCGCGCTCGCCAGCGTGCCGCGCGAACTGCACGAGGCCGCGTCGGTCGACGGCGCGGGCGCGGTGCGCCGCTTCTTCACGGTGACCGTGCCCGCCGTCCGCTCCACGATGGTGCTGGTGGGCGCGCTGTCCTCGGTCGCCGCCTTCAAGGTGTTCTCCGAGGTCTACCTGATGGCGGGCCCGAGCGGCGGACCGGCCGGCGAGGACACCACCCTCGTGATGCTCGTCCAGCGCACGGGTACGGGACTGACCGGCCGCGTCGGATACGCCTCCGCGCTCTCGGTCGTCGTCTTCGTGGTCACCGTCGCCCTGATGCTGCTCGTGCTGCGGGCCGACCGGAAGGAGGACGCTTGAGCGTCATCGAGCGCACAAGGCCCGTCCAGGAGACGGCGGTTCGCGAACCCCGCATCACCGACGAGCACGGCCGCCGCATCCGCGTCTGGGAACTCGCGCTGCGCTACACGCTGTTGCTCATCGTCCTCGCCATCACGATCGGCCCCTTCGTGTGGCAGCTCTCCACCTCGCTCAAGGGCCCGACCGAGGACATCTACAGCTCACCGCCGACCTTCCTGCCCGAACACCCCACGCTGCACAACTACAAGCGGGTCGCCGACACCATCCCCGTCTGGGACTACGCCTTCAACTCACTGAAGGTCGCCACCGCCAACGTCGTGACGAACTGCGTCGGTTCGGCCCTCGCCGGGTACGCCCTGGCCCGGCTGCGCTACCGGGGCCGACGCGTGGCCACCCTCGTCTTCATCCTCGCGATGCTCGTGCCGGTGGAGGGCATCATCATCGCCCAGTTCACCACCATGCGGGAGCTGGGCCTCAACAACACCCTGATCGGCGTGGTCCTCCCGGGCTGCGTCGGCGCGATGAACGTGCTGCTGATGCGCAACGCCTTCCTCAACCTGCCGTACGAGATAGAGGAAGCGGCCTTCGTCGACGGCGCCAACGTGTGGCAGCGGTTCCTGCGGATCGCGCTGCCGTCCGTGAAGGGGACCATCGCGGTCGTCGCGATCTTCGCCTTCATGGGCGCCTGGGACGACTTCCTGTGGCCGCTCATCGTGCTCAGCGACCCGTCCAGGTTCACGCTCACCATCGGCCTCAACTATCTGCACGGCACCTTCGCCAACGACGAACGCCTGGTGGCCGCCGGCACGGTCATCGCCGTGGCACCGCTGATCGCCCTCTTCGCCTGCCTCCAGCGGTACTTCTTCCGGGGCGTCGGCGACGGTGCCGTCAAGGGCTGAGACCTACGCGCGCCGACTTCCCCCACGTACGCACTACAGAACCAGGATCCCGATGTCTTCTGCCGTGCGCTTCGGCGTCAACTACACGCCCAGCCAAGGGTGGTTCCACCACTGGCTCGACTTCGACCTCGACTCCGTACGCGCCGACCTCGACTCGATCGCCGAGCTGGGCCTCGACCACGTCCGTGTCTTCCCGCTGTGGCCGTACTTCCAGCCCAACCGGACCCTGATCCGAACCAGGGCCGTGGAACAGCTGGTTCAGCTCGTCGACGCGGCCGGTGAACGCGGGCTCGACGTCAACGTGGACGGTCTGCAAGGGCACTTGAGCAGTTTCGACTACCTCCCCGCGTGGACCCGGACCTGGCATCGGCGCAACCTCTTCACCGACCCCGACGTCCTCGACGGCCAGGCCGCCTACCTGCGCACGCTCGCCGCCGCCCTCGCCGACCGCCCCAACTTCATCGGCATGACCCTCGGCAACGAGGTCAACCAGTTCTCGGCCGGCCCGCATCCGGACCCCGACCGGGCGACCGAGGACCAGATCGACGCCTGGCTGGCGCGGATGCTCGCGGCCTGTTCGGAGGGCGCGCCCGGCAAGCCGCATCTGCACGCCGAGTACGACGCGACCTGGTACCAGGACGACATGCCGTTCACCCCGGCCCAGGCCGCCCGGCACGGCGCGATGACGGCCGTGCACTCCTGGGTCTTCAACGGCACCGCCCAACGCCACGGCCGTAGTTCGGTCCCCTCCGAGCACCACGCCGCCTACCTGATCGAGCTGAGCAAGGCATGGGCCGAGGAACCGCACCGGCCCGTCTGGCTCCAGGAGGTCGGCGCGCCCCAACCGCTCGTCCCCACCGAGCACGCGGCCGACTTCGCCTCCGCGACGATCGCCAACGCCCTTGACTGCCCCGACCTCTGGGGCATCACCTGGTGGTGCTCGCACGACGTGTCCCGTGACCTCGCGGACTTTCCCGAACTCGAATACGGGCTGGGCCTGTTGACCAACGACCGCCAACCCAAGGACATCGCACTGGTGTTGGCGGAGGCGGCCCGCGAGCCGACGTACGAACCCGCCGTCCGCACCACGGCACTCGTCGTGCCCGCCGATCCGGCGGTCCGCTCGGTCTGCGGTCCCGGCGGGCCGGTCTTCGCCGCCTACTTCCGGCTCGTCGCCGACGGAGCCCGCCCGGCGACCGTCCTCGACGTACGCGCGGACGACAAGGAACACCTCGCCGCGCGCGGCATCACCGAAGTCGTCACTCCCGAACAGGTACTCCCCACCCCACAAGGAGGCACCAGCTCGTGACCGCCCAAGGTCCCACCAGACGCACCGTCCTGCTCGCCGGCGCGGCGGCCACCCTGCTGCCCCAACTGCCCACGCCTGCCCTCGCCGCCGCGCAGGCCGCCGCCAACACCGTGCAGCCGTACGCCAGTTACTGGTACCCGGACTCCCTGCCCTCCGGCACCCCGGGCACCGGCATCACCTGGAACAGCCTGAAGACCTGGACCGCCGCCACGGACGCGGACCTCGCTTTCAACGCGGCCGCCGTCCCCCTGGCCGCGCGCTTCACCCCGACCCCGGCCAACAGCACCGCCCGCTCAGGGCAGGCCCGCATCCAGTCCCTGGTCTCCTTCGGGCCGACGTCGAGCAATCCCTCCCAGGGCGCGGCCACCGCCGACTACTACGCCCTCACCCACTGGTCCTACCTCGACGAACTGGTCTTCTGGGGCGGCTCGTCCGGCGAGGGCATCATCCTCGCCCCCAACGCGCCCATCGTGGACGCCGCCCACCGGCACGGCGTCCCCGTCCTCGGCAACATCTTCCTGCCGCCCGTCGCCTACGGCGGGCAGCTCCAGTGGACCCGCGACCTGGTCCAGAAGGACTCCGACGGGCACTACCCGCTGGCCGCCCAACTCGTCGCGGTAGCCGCCGCGTACGGCTTCGACGGCTGGTTCGTCAACGCCGAGACCAGCGGCGGGAACACCGCCCTCGGCATCGACATGCAGGGATTCGTCGCCGAGTTGAAGTCCCTCGCCGCCGCGCAGGGGCAGCGGGTGACCTGGTACGACGCGATGACCGTGAACGGGACGGTCAGTTGGCAGGGTGCGCTGAACTCCTCGAACCAGGCGTTCTTCCAGGCCGCGAACGACATGTTCATCGACTTCCGGTGGAGCACGAGCACGCTGGCCGCGTCCGGGACCAAGGCGGACGGGCTCGGGCGCAGCCGCTACGAGTTGTGGGCGGGCGTCGATGTCGAGTCCAACGGGTCGAGCACGTCGGTGAGTTGGGACGCGATGGTGCCGACGACCAAGGCGCACATCACGTCGATCGGGTTCTACCGGCCGGAGTGGACCCGCAACCACCTGCCCGCGAGCCGTACCCCGGGCGACTTCCACGCGGCGGACGACCGTTTCTGGACCGGGCGTTCGCTCGACCCTTCGCTGCCGGACAGCACGGACACCTGGCGGGCGCCGGCCGTGTCGGTCGCGGACCGGTCGACGGTGGGCGGCGCACTGCCGTTCGCGAGCGTCTTCAACACCGGGCACGGGCTGCGCTGGTACGAGGACGGGGTGGTCACCTCGGACGTGGCATGGAACCACCTGGGGCTCCAGGACCGGCTGCCGTCCCGTCGATGGGTGGTGCGGACGACGGGGCAACGGCCCACGGTGACCTTCGACTTCGCGGACGCCTGGCGGGGCGGCAGCAGCGTGCTGGTCTCGGGTGTACTCGATCAACCGGCGACGGTGGATGTGTACGGTTCACAGCTGCCGATCGGTGATGACACGGTGGTCGACCTGACGTTCCGCACCGGCAGTGGCAGCGGCAGTGTGAACGTCGAGCTGGCAGTCGCCACGGACGAGCCGAGTTCGGCGGGGTCGACACCGCCGTACACCTATCTGCCTGTGAACTCGGTTAACGGCGTGCGGGCTGTGACGGATGTCAACGGGTGGCAGACGGTGACCGTGCCGCTCACAGGGCTCTCCGGAACTCTGCATGCGATCGGCGTACGGCTCACCGCGGCCGATGCGAGCGGGAGCATTGTGAACTGGCGGCTCGGTGGCCTGGCTGTTCGCGATGTCAACGACACCCAGCCGCCCGCGGACCCTGCCAACCTGGGGATCACCGCCGCCACCGGGGGCGACCTGCGCTTCGCCTGGGACGCCGCGCCCGGTGCGGTGCGTCAGTACACCCTTCACCGGCTCCTCCCCGACGGCACCCGGCGCTTCCTCGGCGGCACCTGCCAGCGCGCCTTCTTCGTCGGAGGCTTGCAGGCCGAACAGGGCGAGCAGCAGGCGTGGTTCGAACTGCGCGCGACAGGGGAGCTCTACACAGCGTCGGCCCCCGTGACCGTCGCGCACACCTGGTAGCGCCCGCCTGGCAACAGCCGTGACCCAACCCGCAACCGAGCTACGGAGCACCCCACATGCATGACGACCGCAGCCTGGTCGAAGCCCGCCTCAAGCGCGTCCTCGAAGAGCGCATCCGTCCCGCCGTGTACCCCGAGTCCGTGCCGCTGGAGGTGGCCGTCTGGCACGCGCCCGACGAGCCGGTGCCCGTGGCCGAGGGGCTCGCGGGCACACCCGAACCGATCGAGGTGGGTGCCCGGTGGGGTGCTCCCTGGGGCACCAGCTGGTTCCGCGTCACCGGGACCGTCCCCCAGGAGTGGGCCGGGAAGACCGTCGAGGCGCTGCTCGACCTCGGCTTCGACGAGAACATGCCCGGCTTCCAGTGCGAGGGCCTCGTCTACCGGCCCGACGGCACCCCGGTGAAGGGCCTCAACCCGCGCAACCAGTGGGTCAGGATCGGGGCGCCCGTCGCCGGCGGCGAGGAGGTGCGGCTGCACATCGAGGCCGCCTCGAACCCCGTCGTCCTCGACTACCACCCCTTCCTGCCCACCCAGTTGGGCGACAAGGAGACGGCCGGCAGCGAGCCCCAGTACAAGCTGACCCGCATGGACCTCGCCGTCCTCGACGAGAACGTGTGGAATCTCGTCCTCGATCTGGAGGTCGTCGGCGAGCTGATGGCCGAGCTGCCGGTGGACTCGGCGCGCCGCTGGGATCTCCTGCGGGCGATCGAGAAGGCGCTGGACGCCGTCGACCTCCAGGACGTCAACGGCACGGCGGAGCACGCACGTTCACAGCTCTCGGCCGTTCTGTCGACGCCCGCCGTGCCGTCCGCGCACCGCATCAGCGCGATCGGGCACGCGCACATCGACTCGGCGTGGCTGTGGCCGTTGCGCGAGACGGTCCGCAAGGTGGCCCGCACAACGTCCAACATGACGGCCCTGCTTGAGGACGAACCCGACTTCATCTTCGCCATGTCGCAGGCCCAGCAGTGGGCCTGGGTGAAGGAGCACCGGCCCGAGGTGTGGGCGCGGGTCAAGAAGGCGGTGGCGGACGGGCGGTTCGTGCCGGCCGGTGGCATGTGGGTGGAGTCGGACACCAACATGCCGGGCTCGGAGGCGATGGCCCGTCAGTTCGTGCACGGGAAGCGGTTCTTCCTCGACGAGTTCGGCATCGAGAACGAGGAGGCATGGCTGCCCGACACCTTCGGCTTCGCCGCCGGACTGCCGCAGATCATCAAGGCAGCCGGTTCCAAGTGGCTGCTCACGCAGAAGATCTCATGGTCCCAGACCAACAAGTTCCCGCACCACACCTTCCGTTGGGAGGGCATCGACGGCACCCGGATCTTCACCCACTTCCCGCCCGTCGACACCTACAACTGCTCCATGCAGGGCCGCGAGATCGCCCACGCGGCACGCAACTTCAAGGACAAGGGCGTCGCCCGGCACTCCCTCGCGCCCACCGGCTGGGGCGACGGAGGCGGCGGCACGACCCGTGAGATGGTCGCCAAGGCGGCCCGGCTGCGCGACCTCGAAGGCTCGGCGACCGTGGCCTGGGAGACACCGAAGGAGTTCTTCGAGAAGGCCGAGGCCGAGTACCCCGAACCCCCGGTCTGGGTCGGCGAGTTGTACCTCGAACTGCACCGCGCCACCCTCACCAGCCAGGCCAAGACCAAGCAGGGCAACCGGCGCAGCGAACACCTCCTGCGTGAGGCGGAGTTGTGGGCGGCGACGGCCGCGGTCCGGGTCGGATTCCCGTACCCGTACGAGGACTTGGACCGGATCTGGAAGACGGTGCTGCTCCATCAGTTCCACGACATCCTGCCCGGATCGTCCATCGCCTGGGTGCACCGCGAGGCCCGCCGGACGTACCAGCGGATCGCCTCGGAACTGAACGCCATCATCGACGCGGCCCAGCGCGCGCTGGCGGGGGAGGGGACGACCACCCTCGTCTTCAACTCGGCGCCCCACACCCGCGAAGGCGTCCCTGCAGGCGGCGCGCAGACCCCGGAGGTCCAGGGCGAGACGGCGCTCGTGACCCGGGCCGGCGGCGGACACGTACTGGAGAACGGCCTCCTCCGCGTCGAGATCGACGCCCGGGGACTCGTCGTCTCCGCCTACGACATCGAGGCCGACCGCGAGACGATCGCCCCCGGCCGGGCCGCGAACCTGCTCCAACTCCACCCGGACTTCCCGAACATGTGGGACGCCTGGGACGTCGACGAGTTCTACCGCAACACGGTCGCGGACCTCACGGAGGCGGACGAGGTCGTGGCCGACGGGAACGCCGTGCGGATCGTACGGACCTTCGGCGAGTCCAAGGTCACCCAACTCCTGTCCCTGGCGCCCGGGGAGCGGCGGCTGCTCATCGACACCGAGGTCGACTGGCACGAGACCGAGAAGTTCCTCAAGCTCGCCTTCCCGCTGGACGTGCACGCCGAACGGTACGCGTCCGAGACCCAGTTCGGGCACTTCCACCGGCCCACGCACACCAACACCTCATGGGAGGCGGCCAAGTTCGAGGCCTGCAACCATCGCTTCGTCCACATGGAGGAGCCCGGCTGGGGCGTCGCCGTCGTCAACGACTCGACGTACGGCCACGATGTGACCCGTACGGTCCGAGGTGACGGCGACAACGGTACGACCACCACGGTCCGCGTCTCCCTCCTCCGTGCCCCGCGCTTCCCGGACCCCGAGACCGACCAGGGCGTCCACCGCTTCCGGCACGCACTGGTGCCCGGCGCGGGCATCGGCGACGCCGTCCGCGAGGGCTGGCGGATCAACCTGCCCGAGCGGCGAGTCGAGGGCGCGCAGGAGGTCGCGCCGCTGGTGAGCGTCGACCTGGACGCGGTCGTCGTCACGGCGGTGAAACTGGCCGACGACGGGAACGGTGACGTCGTGGTCCGGTTCCACGAGGCACACGGGGGGCGGGCCAGGGCGACACTGACGGTGGGCTTCGCCTTCGACGCGGTGGAGGTCGTAGACCTGCTGGAGCGGCCGTCGGCCGACACCGAGGAGGTGACCCGCGAGGGCGATCAACTCACCTTGCGGCTGCGCCCGTTCGAGCTGGTGACGCTGCGGCTTCGTCGGTCCTGACCCGGAACGGCTTTCGCCGACGGCCGTGATCGCCCGATGATGTGGCGATGAGACGAAGAACGGCCGTCGGCCAGGCCTGGGCCTCCCAACCCGATCCTCTGCTCGGGCTTGCCCGGCAGGAGTTGGAGTTCTACGCGGGAGCGTGCGACCGGGCGAGGTGGCTGCACTACACGACGGAACTCGGCGCCCTCGCCGCCACGTCCGCGACGGTCGTGGCGGCGGGCCTGCACGCACCCGCCTGGCTCACCGCCCTGATCGCGGGCGCCGCCGTCTTCTTCACCGGCATGCGCCAACTCTTCAGCCCCGGCTCACGCTGGGTGCTGGCCGCACAGGCACGGGAGAGCCTGCGGCGGGCGATCGACCACTACCTGCTGCTCCCGCAGGGCGAGCGCGACGCGGACGCGCGGGCCGCCCTGCACCGGGCGATCGATGAGGTGGGTACCAGCGAACTGCGCGGATGGGCGGAGGTCCAGGGCCAACGCGGCGAACCGCCGCTGCCTGCCTCCGGCGTTTGAGGCGTGGGTCAGGGCGGATGCTCTCGGTTGTTTGCTGCGGGCGCGTGGGGGCTGGTCGCGCCCGCGCGGCGGAGCCGCATATCGATGCAGCCCCGCGCGCCTGGAGGACTTGCCCCTTCGGGGCTCAGTCCTCCTCCGGCGGGTCTCCCTGCGCGGGCGGAGACAGAGCGCACAGTGCAGAGTGGCTGCCCTTGTCCGCTGTTCGCCGACGACCAGCACAGCCCGGATGCCAGGGCGCCTGAACCTCTGCTTCTAGGGGGCGAGTTGCGCCCGCAGCCACTCCTCGACCTCACCCACGTGCGAGGCCGCCGCAGCCCGTGCCGCCTCCGGGTCGCGGGCGACCAGCGCGCGGTGGATCGCGGCGTGTTCGCGGCGGGTGCGGGCGAAGGCGCCCTCCTCCTGGTAGCCGCGCCAGACCCGGGCCCGGAACGTGCGGGACGAGAGGCCCTCCAGGATCGCGGCCATGGTGTCGTTGCCGGCGGCGGCGGCGATCTCGCGGTGGAAGGCGAGATCGTGGGCGAGGATCTCCTCGGGGTCGTCGGTGGCGTTCATCGCCGTGAGGTGTTTCTCGACCTCGGCCAGCTGGTCCGGGGTGATGCGGGCCGCGGCCAGGGCCGTCGCCGTCGACTCCAGGATGCGGCGGACTTCGAGGAGTTCCACCAGACCTGGGCCGCGCGAGAGATCGGCGACGACACCGAAGGTCTCCAGCAGGTCGCCGGCCTCCAGCTGCGTGACGTAGATCCCCGAACCGTGCCGCGCCTCCAGCACGCCCAGCACCGTGAGCGCGCGGATCGCCTCGCGCATCGAGCTGCGGGAGATGCCCAGTTGGGCCGCGAGATCGCGCTCGGTGGGCAGCCGCTGGCCCGGCTCCAGGCGGCCCTCGCCGATCAACGCCTTGATCGAGTCGATGGCGCGCTGCGTCACCGTGCCCTTCGGCGGAGCGGCCACCGGGTCCGTCCCACTCGGCAGGGTCTCGTCCACGCCACTCCTCCTGTCGCCGGTCCGCGCAGTCTAGTCACGGATGTGGTCCGACCACTACGGCCCGAAACCGCGAAAATTTGGCTCCTGAGGGTGTTGCAGCCCCGAAGTGGTCTGATAAATATTCCGGCAACTGCTCGAACCCGCTCGATGAGGAGCCCGACAGATGGCCGGCAGGACAGTGCGGAACGGACGGCAAGGCAGACGACTGACCGCGTGGGCGGTGCGTGCGACGGCGGCGGCCGCGTGCGGCACCCTCGCGCTCACGGCGTGCGGCAGCACCAAGGACACCGGCGCGTCCAGCTCCGGCGGGGGCGGCACGGGCAAGGTCGGGGTGATCCTGCCCCTGCTGACCTCGCCGTTCTGGCAGTCGTACAACGACTACGTGCCGAAGATGGCGAAGTCCGAAGGTGTCCAGGCACTGAAGACGGTCAACTCCAACAGCGACCCCTCGCAGCAGATCACCGACATCAACAACGAGCTGAACCAGGGCGTCAAGGGCCTGGTCGTCGCCCCGCTGGACAGTGCCGCCATCGAAGCCGGCCTCGACCAGGCCGAGCGCAAGGGCGTGCCGGTCGTCGCCGTCGACGTGGCGCCCGACAAGGGCAAGGTCGCGATGGTCGTGCGCGCCGACAACGTCGCGTACGGCGAGAAGGCATGCGAGTACCTCGGGGCACACATCACCAGCGGCAAGGTCGTGCAGATCATGGGCGATCTGGCGTCCGTCAACGGCCGTGACAGGTCAGAGGCGTTCAGGGCCTGCGTCAAGAAGAAGTACCCGAAGCTCAAGGTCCTGGAGATCCCCGCCAAGTGGGAGTCCGACACGGCCGCCTCCAAGCTCGACACGCTCCTCAACGCCAACCCCGACATCAAGGGCATCTACATGCAGGCGGGCGGCGTCTACCTCGCGCCCACCCTCCAAACCCTCAAGTCGAAGGGCCTGTTGAAGAAGGCGGGCACGGCCGGGCACATCACGATCGTCTCGAACGACGGCATCCCGCAGGAGTTCGACGCGATCCGCAAGGGCGAGATCGACGCCACCGTGTCCCAACCGGCCGACGCCTACGCCAAGTACGGCATGTACTACATCAAGGCCGCGATGGCGGGGAAGACCTTCAAGCCCGGCCCCACCGACCACGACTCCACGATCGTCAAGCTGCCCAGCGGCATCCTGGAGGACCAGCTCCCCGCGCCCCTGGTCACCAAGGACAACGTCGACGACCCCAAGCTCTGGGGCAACACGGTCAAATGAGCAGCCCACTGACCACTCCGCTGGTGGAGGCGACGGGAATCGTCAAGCGCTACGGCCCCACCGTCGCCCTCGCCGACGGTCGACTGACCGTACTGCCCGGCGAGTCCCACGCCCTCGTCGGCCGCAACGGCGCCGGCAAGTCCACCCTCGTCACCGTCCTCACCGGACTCCAGGCCCCCGACGAGGGCACGGTCCGCTTCGACGGCGAGCCCGCGCCCCCGCTCACCGACCGCGACGCCTGGCGTGCCAAGGTGGCCTGCGTCTATCAAAAGCCAACCGTGGTACCCGAGTTGACGGTCGCCGAGAACCTCTTCATCAACCGGCAGCCGCAGTCCCGGGGCGGCATCATCAGCTGGCGCCGGCTCCGCACCGAGGCCGCCGAACTCCTCGACACGTGGGACGTGCACGTCGACCCCGAGGCGCGCACGGCCGACCTCAAGGTCGAGGACCGCCAAATGGTGGAGATCGCACGGGCGTTGAGCTTCGGCGCCCGGTTCATCGTCCTGGACGAGCCGACCGCACAGCTCGACAACCGGGAGATCGAGCGCCTCTTCACGCGCATGCGGGCGCTCCAGGAGTCGGGCGTCACCTTCCTGTTCATCTCGCACCACCTCCAGGAGGTGTACGAGGTGTGCCAGACCGTCACGGTGCTGCGCGACGCCCGCTGGATCACGACCGCACCCGTCGCCGACCTTCCGCGCCGGGCCCTGGTGGAGGCGATGGCGGGGGAGTCGATCGCCGAACTGGAGGTCCAGCTCAGGGAGTTGGACACCGAAGCGCCCGTCCTCCTCGACGCGCGCGGGCTCACCTCCGAGTCGTACGAGGACGTCGACCTCACCGTCCGCCGGGGTGAAGTCGTCGGACTCGCCGGATCGAGCGGCAGCGGCAAGGTCGAACTGGCCGAGTCCTTCACCGGGTTGTACACACCCACGGGTGGTACCGCTCAACTCGACGGCGAGCAGCTGCCGTTCGGGGATGTGCCGGCCGCCCTGAAGGCCGGTGTCGGATGTGTGCCGCGCGACCGGCACGGGCAGGGGCTGGTCTTCGGCATGTCCATCGGGGACAACGCCACCATGACGGTCCTGGACCGGCTCGGCCGCTTCGGGTTCGTCGGCACCGAGCGCAAGCGCGCGTTCGCCACCGAGCTGATCGACCGGCTCGACATCCACACCGAGGGCCCCGAACAGCCCGTCTCCGACCTGTCCGGCGGCAACGCGCAGAAGGTCGTCATGGCCCGCGCGCTCGCCTCCGACCCCAGGCTGCTGGTCCTCATCAACCCCACCGCGGGCGTCGACGTGAAGTCCAAGGAGTCACTGCTGGCCCGCATGGACAGCGCCCGCGACGACGGCACCGCCGTGCTCGTCGTCTCCGACGAACTCGACGACCTGCGGCGCTGCGACCGCGTCCTCGTCCTCTTCCACGGCCGCGTCGTCGCCGAGCACCCGGCGGGCTGGCGCGACCACGAGCTGATCGCCTCCATCGAAGGAGTGGACCATGGCTGACACCAAGGCGGCCCCGCCGCTCGCCGCCCCACGCGCCACCGGGGCGGGCTCGGCCCGGACGGTCCTGCTCCGCAGGGCCCGTGAACTCGCCCTCGTACCGGCCCTGTTGGTGCTCCTGGTGCTCGGCGCGATCGTCAACGACTCGTTCCTCACCGAGCGGAACCTGATCTCCATCCTGGGCGCCTCCGCCGCGCTCGCGATGGTCGTCCTCGCCGAGTCGCTGATCCTCATCACCGGCAAGATCGACCTGTCGCTGGAGTCGGTGGTCGGCATCGCGCCCGCCATCGGCGCCCTGCTGGTGCTGCCGACCGCCGAGTCCGGCTGGGGCACGGAATGGTCGGCCCCGCTCGCCCTCGTCGCGATCCTCGTGGTCGGTGGGATCATCGGCGCGTTCAACGGCATCCTCGTGGTGAAGTTCAAGCTCAACGCCTTCATCGTCACCCTCGCCATGCTGATCGTGCTGCGCGGTCTGCTGGTCGGCGCCACCAAGGGCAAGACGCTGTTCGGGATGCCCGACTCCTTCTTCACCCTGGCCACCAGTACCTTCCTGAACGTCCCGATGTCGGTGTGGCTGGCGGCCATCTGCTTCGCGATCGCCGGGTTCGTGCTCAAGTACCACCGCGTCGGCCGCGCCCTGTACGCGATCGGCGGCAACCAGGAGGCGGCCCGCGCGGCAGGCATCCGCGTCGACCGGATGCTCCTCGGGGTGTCCGTCGTCGCCGGCGTGCTCGCCTCGGTCGGCGGGATCATGCAGACCGGCTACGTCGGCGCGATCAGCGCCAACCAGGGCAACAACATGATCTTCACCGTGATGGCCGCCGCGGTCATCGGCGGCATCAGCCTCGACGGCGGCAAGGGCACCATGTTCGGTGCTCTAACAGGCGTACTCCTGCTTGGAGTTGTCCAGAACCTCCTCACCCTCGCCCAGGTCCCGTCCTTCTGGATCCAGGCCATCTACGGCGGGATCATCCTGGTCGCCCTCATGATCGCCCGCGTGACGACCGGCCGCGCCCAGGACTGACCCACCGGCCTCCGGCACCCGCACGGCACCGGATCCCTGTTCCCGACCGAAAGGCCCTCCGTGTCCCCGACCCCCGCCCGCGTCATCGCGGTCGACACCTACGACATCCGTTTCCCCACCTCGCGCGAGCTCGACGGCTCCGACGCGATGAACCCGGACCCCGACTACTCGGCCGCGTACGTCGTGCTGCGCACCGACGCGGCCGACGGGCACGAGGGGCACGGGTTCTCCTTCACCATCGGGCGGGGCAACGATGTCCAGGTCGCCGCGATCGACGCGCTGCGGGACCATGTGATCGGCCTGTCCGTGGACCAACTCTGCGCGGATCCCGGGTCGTTGAACCGCGAGCTGATCGGCGACAGTCAACTCCGCTGGCTGGGGCCCGAGAAGGGCGTGATGCATATGGCGATCGGCGCCGTGGTCAACGCGGCCTGGGACCTCACGGCCAAGCGCGCGGGCAAGCCGCTGTGGCAGCTCCTCGCCGACGCCGACCCCGAATGGCTAGTCAGTCAGATCGACTTCAGGTACATCACCGACGCGCTCACCCCGGCCGAGGCCCTCGACATCCTGCGCCGCGGGAAAGCGGGCGCGGAAGGCCGTAGGAACACCCTGTTGGACCGCGGCTTCCCCGCCTACACCACCTCCCCCGGCTGGCTCGGCTACGACGACGAGAAGCTCACCCGGCTCGCGGTGCAGGCCGTCGCCGACGGCTTCCGGCAGATCAAGCTGAAGGTCGGCGCGGACCTCGACGACGACATCCGCCGTTGCCGGGTGGCCCGTTCGGTGGTCGGCCCCGACATCCGGATGGCGATCGACGCCAACCAGCGCTGGGACGTGGCCGAGGCGATCCGCTGGACCAAGGCCCTCGCCGAGTTCGACCCGTACTGGATCGAGGAACCCACCAGCCCCGACGACGTGTTGGGCCACGCCACGATCCGCGCCGCCGTCGCCCCGGTCAAGGTCGCCACCGGCGAACACGTCCAGAACCGCATCGTCTTCAAGCAGTTGCTCCAGGCCGGCGCCCTCGACATCCTCCAGATAGACGCGGCCCGCGTCGGCGGCGTCAACGAGAACCTCGCGATCCTGCTGCTCGCCGCCAAGTTCGGCATCCCCGTCTGCCCGCACGCGGGCGGCGTCGGACTGTGCGAACTCGTCCAGCATCTCTCGATGTTCGACTACCTCGCCGTCTCCGGGACCACCGACGACCGCGTCATCGAGTACGTCGATCATCTGCACGACCACTTCCTCGATCCGGTGGTGATCCGCGAAGGTCATTACATGGCACCCACCGCACCCGGGTTCTCGGCCACCATGCGGCCCGAGTCCATCGCGCGCTACACGTTCCCCGGCGGCACCTTCTGGGCCGCCGACCTCGACCGCCAGAAGGGACACGCGGCATGACCGACTTCGAGGGCCTCAAGGCCCTGGTCACCGGAGGCGCCTCCGGCATCGGCCGGGCCACCGCCGAACTCCTCGCCGAACGCGGCGCGTTGGTCGCCGTGCTCGACCTGGACCCGAGCAGCGTCGAGAAGCCGCTGCTCGGCTACCGCGCCGACGTCACCGACGACGCCTCCGTACGCCAGGCCGTGGCCGCCGCCGTCGCCGACCTCGGCGGACTCGACGTGGTGGTCAACAACGCGGGCATCGGCGCGCAGGGCACCGTCGAGGACAACGACGACGAGGAATGGCACCGCGTCCTCAACGTGAACGTCATCGGCATGGTCCGCGTCGCCCGGGCCGCGCTCCCGCATCTGCGCGAGTCGTCCCACGCGGCGATCGTCAACACCTGCTCCATCGCGGCCACGGCGGGTCTCCCGCAGCGCGCGCTGTACAGCGCGACCAAGGGCGCCGTGTACTCCCTCACCCTCGCCATGGCCGCCGACCACCTCCGCGAGGGCGTCCGCGTCAACTGCGTCAACCCCGGTACGGCGGACACCCCTTGGGTCGGCCGGCTCCTCGACTCGGCATCCGACCCGGCCGCCGAACGCGCCGCCCTGGCCGCCCGCCAGCCCTCGGGACGCCTTGTCTCGGCGGCCGAAGTCGCGGGCGCCATCGCCTACTTGGCGAGCCCGCTGTCCGGCGCCACCACCGGCACGTCGCTCGCCGTGGACGGTGGCATGCAGGGCCTGCGGCTGAGGCCGGTGGGCCAGTGAGCGCCCTCGGGGAGAGCGGGGTCGAGGTCAGCGGGCTGGGCTTCGGCGGCGCGGCGATCGCCAACCTGTACACCGAGGTGAGCGACGACCAGGCACACCGGGCCGTCAACACGGCCTGGCAGCAGGGCATTCGCTACTTCGACACCGCACCGCACTACGGCCTCGGGCTCTCCGAGCGGCGCCTGGGTGCGGCCCTGCGCGAGTACCCGCGCTCGTCGTACGCGATCTCCACCAAGGTCGGACGGCGCCTGGAACCCGTGGAGACGGCGACCGGCGACGACCTCGCCAACGGCTTCGCCGTGCCCGCCACCCAGCGCCGCGTATGGGACTTCAGCGCGGATGGGGTACGCCGCACCCTGGACGCCAGCCTGGAACGGCTCGGCCTCGACCGCGTCGACATCGTCTACCTCCACGACCCCGACGACCACGCCGAACAGGCCTTCCGCGAGGGCTATCCGGCCCTGGAGAAGCTCCGCGCGGAGGGCGTCGTCGGCGCGATCGGCGCGGGCATGAACCAGGCCGAGATGCTCACCCGGTTCGTCCAGGACACGGACATGGACGTGGTGCTGTGCGCGGGCCGCTACACCCTGCTCGACCAGAGCGCCCTCGCCGAACTGCTCCCGGCCGCCGTCGCACGCGGCAAGTCGGTGGTCGTCGGCGGGGCCTTCAACTCCGGTCTGCTGGCGGACCCGAAGCCGGACGCGACGTACAACTACGCCCAGGCACCGGCGGAGTTGCTGGACCGCGCCCTGCGCATGAAGGACGTGGCCGAGCGTCACGGCATCACTCTGCGAGCCGCCGCCCTGGCCTTCTGCGCGGCTCACCCGGCCGTGGCCAGTGTCCTGGTCGGCGCCCGCTCGGAGGCCGAAGTACGGGACTGCGCGGAGCAGTTCGCCCTCCCCGTGCCCGCCGCGTTCTGGCAGGAACTGCGGGACACGGGCCTCCTGTCGACGGACGCCCCCGTCCCCACCCAGGAGCCGTCATGAGAGTCGCCCTGCACACCAAGGTCCGCCCCGACCGCATCGCCGAGTACGAGAACGCCCACCACGACGTCCCCAAGGAACTCACCGCCGCGATCCGCGCCGCCGGTGCCACCTCCTGGACGATCTGGCGCAGCGGCACCGACCTCTTCCACGTCCTGGACTGCGACGACTACGCCCGCCTGCTCGCCGAGTTGGACCAGCTCCCGGTGAACGTGGCCTGGCAGGCCCGCATGGCGCAGCTCCTCACCGTGGTGCACGACTACTCCGGCGAGGGCACCGACGCCGGCCTGCCCGTCGTATGGGAGCTGCCATGACCGTCGACGCCCACCACCACGTCTGGGACCTCTCGGTCCGCGACCAGGACTGGATCACCGGCCCTGAACTCCAGCCCCTGCGCCGCGACTTCACCGTCACCGACCTCGAACCCGAGGCGCGGGCGGCCGGCGTCGACCGGACCGTCCTCGTCCAGACGATCACCGTCGCCGAGGAGACCCCGGAGTTCCTCGCCCTCGCCGACGCGCACGACCTGATCGCCGGAGTCGTCGGCTGGACCGACCTCACCCGCCCCGACATCACCGACGAACTGGCCCGCCTGCGCGAACTCCCCGGCGGCCACTGCCTCAAGGGCATCCGCCACCAGGTACAGGGCGAGCCCGACCCGAACTGGCTGCTGCGCCCGGACGTCCGCCGAGGCCTCACCGCCGTCGCCGACGCGGGACTCGTCTACGACCTGCTGGTCCTGCCCCACCAGTTCCCGGCCGCCGTGGAGGTGGCCGCCTCCCTGCCCCAACTCGCCTTCGTCCTCGACCACTTGGGCAAGCCGCCCATCGCCTCGGGACAGCTGGAACCCTGGACGGCCTCCCTCCGCTCCCTCGCCGCACTCCCCAACGCGTACTGCAAACTGTCCGGCCTGGTCACGGAGGCCGACTGGAAGACCTGGAGCACGGAGGACCTCCACCCGTACGCGGACACCGCGCTCGACGCCTTCGGCCCGGGCCGCCTGATGTTCGGCTCGGACTGGCCGGTCTGCACGCTGGCGGCGACGTACGGCGAAGTCGCGGAAGCGGCAGGCGAGTTGACCGACGATCTCAGTGCGGCCGAACGCGCCGAGGTCCTCGAAGGCACCGCCACCCGCGTCTACGGCCTCTGAGTTTCTGCCGCCAGCCTTGTCGGCGGCAGATACTCCCGCACGAACGCCCGCTCCCAGCAGGCGCCCGTCTCCCTCAACTCCCGCCAACTCGTGTAGCGGTAGCGGAAGAGACGGGCCCGGACGAAGTGCGGCGGTGCGTCGGGCGGGAACGGGGAGCGGCGCAACAGTCGTAGCGTGTCCGGGTCGTTCTCCAGGAGGCGTTCCACCAGGGCGCCGAACCACGGGTCGGCGTAGCCGGGGGAGAGGGCCGCGAACCACATCATCCAGTCCAGCCGCAGATGGTACGGCGCGAACTGGCGTGGCCAGCGCCGTGGATCGCCCGGCTTGCCCTTGAACTCGTACTCCCGCCAGTCGGAGTCCTCCCGGGGTACGGCGTCCGTCGTGCCCTCGACCACCACCTCGTGGCGGACGCGGCTGACGGTGCCGAACGCGCCGTAGGAATTGACCAGGTGGAGCGGGTCGAAGGAACGGTTCATGATCTGGCGGCGGGAGATCATGTTGCGGACCGGGCGGTTGCTGAGCCAGAGCAGCAGGGCGGCGACCGCGAGGACCACGGCCTCGTACCAGAGGGGTGGGTCGGGTACGGGCGGTGGTGTGTGGGGGAACCGGATCGCGGAGAGGGCCAGCACGATGGTGATCCAGTTCAGCCAGGAGAAGTTGCCGGACAGGACCAGCCACAGCTGCGTGGCGATCATCAGGGACGCTGCGACCGTCGCGATGGGCTGAGGGGTGAACAGCAGGACAGGGACGACGAGTTGGGTGATGTGGTTGGCCGCCACCTCGACCCGGTGCAGGGGGCGGGGGAGGTGGTGGAAGAACCAGCTCAGCGGGCCCGGCATCGGCTGTGTCTCGTGGTGGAAGTCCAGGCAGGTGAGCTTCCGCCAGCACGCGTCGCCGCGCAGCTTGATCAGGCCCGCGCCGAACTCCACCCGGAACAGGATCCAGCGGAGCAGGAACAGCACCACGACCGGCGGGGCCACCTCGTCGTTGCCGAGGAAGACGGCCAGGAAGCCCACCTCCAGCAACAGTGACTCCCAGCCGAACGCGTACCAGGTCTGGCCCACGTTGACGATCGACAGGTACAGCACCCACGGCACCAGCCACAGCAACATTGCGGCCCAGAGCGGGAGTTGGGAGTCGAGCCCGGCCGCGAGCGCCGCCGACACCGCGCAGCCCGTCCATGCACAGATAGCGAAGAAGCGGTCCGTGTAGTGGAGTTGGAAGATGCCCGGGGCTCGGCGGAACGGCATCCGGGCGAGGAGGCGGGGGACCGGCAGCATGCCGCGTTCGCCGATCAGCGCGCGGAACTGGCGGGCCGCCGTGAGGAACGCGACCAGGTAGACGCCGGCCAGAGCCCGCTGGAAGACCAGTCGGCTCAGCCAGTAGTCGGGTGCCGTGAACCATCCCATGTCCGGTGCGTTCCTCCCTTTCGCCGTCGCGCCTGAACAGCTTCGTCGTCACGCCCGACAAGGGCCTCACTCTCCGTGTTCCATGCCTCCGGTTGCGTAACCCAAGTGAGTGAAGCAGACAATAGTGGCGAATCACCCGGCTTGAGGCGGGAGAGCACGGTGCGCATATCCACCGGAACCATCGCCACGGCCTGCGCGCTCTCGGCGACGCTCCTCGTCGCCGGGTGCGGCGGCGACGGCGGCAAGGACACGAAGTCGAGCGGCGAGGTCTTTCTTCAGCCCGTCGCGGCACAGGGCCCCGACCCCTTCACGGACTCCACGGCCACCGCGCCGAGCGTCCCACCACGGGTCACCCGAACGCCGCAGTCCACACCCCGGAAGTCTCCGCCTCCACAGGTGACACCCACGGGGACCGTGTCCACGCCCTCCGGCCACATGCGTTCCGTCTCCGGCGCCACACCCGGGCTGTACGGCGGGACCGCGCGGACCGGCAGCTGTGACGTCGAGCGGCAGATCTCCTATCTCACCCGGGACCAGGCCAAGGCCCGCGCCTTCGCGCAGGCCGAGGGGATCTCCCCGGGCGGGATCCCCGGCTATCTGCGCGGGCTGACCTCGGTCGTACTGCGCGCCGACACGCAGGTCACCAACCACGGGTTCCGGGACGCTCGGGTGACCGGGTTCCAGTCGGTCCTCCAGGCCGGTACCGCCGTCCTCGTCGACAACCGGGGCGTGCCCCGGGTCCGCTGCGCCTGCGGCAACCCGCTCAAGGCAGGTGCGTCGACCCAGGGTGCGATGGCCGACGGCGGGCGGTCCTGGTCCGGGTTCCGGCCGGCCGAGGTGGTCGTGGTGACCCCGGCGCCCCAGGTGATCACCGACATCACGATCATCAACATCGTCGACAACACCTGGATCGAACGGCCCCTCGGTCATCGCGGGCCCCATCACGACCACGTCGTACCCCGGCCGCCGCACGTGACACCGACGCCGACACCGTCCCGTACGGGTCCGTCGCCGCGACCGCACGACAGTGGGGCCAGCGCCTCGCCCGGCGATACGAGCCCCGCGCCGAGCAGCAGCGCGAGTACTTCTCCGGACGCCTCTCCGAGCGTCTCCCCGAGTGACGGGAGCGCCTCCCCGGGTGACGGCCAGAGCGCCGCCCCGGAGAAGTCCGCCACCGACTGCGTCACCCCGACCGTCACGGTCACCCCGGGCGCGACCGGCAACGCACCCGGCGAGGCACCCTCCCCGGGTCCCACGGACTGCCCCGCCGCCACCGTCACGGCGACCCCGACGACCAGCCCGCCCGGCAGCACGTCCACCCCCTCGCCGCGCGGAGCCACTCCGGGTGTTGGGACGCCCTCCGCGTCGGAGCCGTCCCAGGGCCAGGACTCCCCGGACGAGATCGGTCCGCCGAGCGTGCAGGAGACCCCCGACCTGCCCGACGGCGGCGGGCTGATCCCCGACGACACCACCACCGGCAGCATCTTCGACAGCCCCACGAACGTGTTCGACGGCTGACCGCGCAAGGTGCCGCCGTAGCGCTCGGACAAGTCGAAGAATCGGGCAAATCCTGGCAAGGTGGGCCGCATGGTTGATCGGGGAGCGAGCGCCCTGTCACTCCCGGACGACTGGCCCGCCCACCCGGACCCGATCCTGGCGCTCAACCGCATGGGCAGCTTCGACTGGGACCTGGACAACGGTCTGTTCCACATGGACGCCCAGGCCCACGAGGTCTTCGACCTGCGCCCCGACGAATACGACGGCCGCCCCGAGTCACTGGCGATCCGGGTACCGCCGCCCGAGGGCTACCGGCTCGACGGGCTCGTCTCCCAGGCCATGAAGGACGGCAGCGAGAACTACGGCGCCTACTTCCGGATGCGGCTGCGCGACGGCACCCTGCGCTGGACCCACACCCAGGGCTACATCCGGCGCGACGAGACGGGCCGCCCGCGCCGGATCATCGGCATCGTCCGGGACGCCACGCGGGAGCTCGCCGAGAGCGCGGCCCGCCGTGAACAGGCCGCCCAGGACGCGGCGCTGCGCCGGCAGACCAACGTCGTGCAGCTCACCACCGCCGCCCTCGCGCACGCCCGTACGGTCCAGGACGTCATCGACGTCCTCAAGGACACCCACGGTCTCGTCCACCTCGGCGCGACCAGTCTGGTCATGGGCCTGGTCGAGGCCGGCCGTATCCGGCTGGTCGCGGAGGGCCCCGAGGACAGCTTCGTGCCCGGCACGGAGGTCACCCGGATCGACGAGCAGTACCCGATGGGGGAGGTCGTACGGACCCTCGCGCCGGCGTTCATCGAGTCGCCGGAGGAGTTCGCCGAGCGGTATCCGCTGCTGTGGCCGCACATCACCGAGCTGAACATCACCGCGGCCGCCTATCTGCCGCTGATCGCGCAGGCGCGGCCGATCGGGGCGATGGGGCTGCTCTACAGCGACCGGCGCGGTTTCTCGGCGGACGAGCGCAACGTGCTCGTCGCGCTGGGCAGCAGTATCGCGCAGAGCCTCCAGCGCGCCATGTTCTACGAGCAGGAGAAGGACCTCGCGCAGGGCCTTCAGCAGGCGATGCTGCCGCGCGCGATCCCGAGTGTCCCGGGCGCCGATGTCGCCGTGCGCTACCGGTCGGCGAAGCTCGGGCGGGACATCGGCGGTGACTGGTACGACCTGATCCCGCTGCCGGGCGGGCGGGTCGGCGCGGTCATCGGCGACGTCCAGGGGCACGACACGCACGCCGCCGCCGTTATGGGGCAACTCCGCATCGTCCTCAAGGCGTACGCCGCCGAGGGGCACACCCCGGCCACGGTGATGGCCCGCGCCTCCGTCTTCCTCCACGAACTCGACACCGAGCGCTTCGCGACCTGCCTCTACGCCGAGGTCGACCTGTCGACCGGAGTGGTGCAGGTGGTCCGGGCCGGTCATATCGACCCGCTCGTGCGGCAGTTGGACGGGACCTCCCGTCGGATGACCGTCGTGGGCGGGCTCCCGCTCGGGCTCTCCGCCGAGTTCGGGCGGCTCGAATATCCCGTCTCCACCATCGAACTCGACCCCGGCGAGACCCTGTTGCTGTGCACCGACGGCCTCGTCGAACAGCCCGGGGCCGACCTCGACGACGGCATGCAGACCCTTGCCGCGCTCATCGCCTCCGGCCCCGACGACGTGCGCGACCTCGCCGATCTGCTCATCGACGTGGCCGAGGAACGCGGCGGGGAGGACGACGTGGCGCTGCTCCTGCTGCGCCGGCGCGGGCTCGACGCCCCGCAGCCCGGCGGACGGCTCCAGCAGCATGTGGCGCCCGGTGACTCCGAGGCCCTCACCGAGGCGCGGCGCATGATCCGGGCCGCGGTCCGCGCGTGGGGCGCGGGCGAGCGTTCCGACGAGGTCGAACTGGTCGCCGACGAGCTGATCACCAACGCGCTGATGCACACCGAGGGCTCAGCGATCGTCACCCTCAGGGTCCTCAACGGCACCGAACGCCGGCTGCGCGTCGAGGTCGAGGACTCCTCCAGCGCCCTCCCGCGCCGCCGTGAGGCGGGGGAGAACGGGGTCTCCGGGCGCGGTCTGCTCCTCGTCGACCTGCTCACGGACGTGTGGGGCGTGGAGGCGCGCGGCAGCGGCAAGTGCGTGTGGTGCGAGTTCCTGTTCCCGGACCGGACCTGATCCGGCACGAGCTGACCCCACGGGCCGCTGATGGCACCCTGGACGTATGCCGGAACTCCCCGAGGTCGAAGCGCTGAAGGACTTCCTGACCGAACACCTCGTAGGCCACGAGATCGTACGGGTGCTGCCCGTCGCCATCAGCGTCCTGAAGACGTACGACCCTCCGCCCACCGCGCTGGAGGGCCACGAGGTGGTGGCCGTGCACCGCCACGGCAAGTTCCTGGACGTGGAGACGGCCGGCGGCCCGCACTTCGTGACCCACCTCGCCCGAGCGGGCTGGCTGCACTGGAAGGACCGCCTCCCGGACGGCCCGCCCCGCCCCGGCAAGGGCCCCCTCGCGCTCCGCGTGGCCCTGGAGACGGGCGAGGGCTTCGACTTGACGGAGGCGGGCACCCAGAAGCGCCTCGCGGTGTACCTCGTCGCCGACCCGCAGGAGGTCCCGGGCGTCGCCCGCCTGGGCCCCGACCCGCTCGCCGACGCCTTCGACGAGCCGGCCTTCGCCGCACTCCTGAAGGACGAACGCCGCCAGCTCAAGGGCGCCCTGCGGGACCAGACCCTGATCGCCGGGGTGGGCAACGCCTACAGCGACGAGATCCTGCACGCGGCCAAGATGTCCCCCTTCAAACTGGCGGCATCCCTGACCCCGGCCGAGACGCACACGCTCTACACGGCCCTGCGCACCACGCTCATGGACGCCGTCGAACGCTCCCGGGGCGTTGCGGCAGGCCGCCTGAAGGCGGAGAAGAAGAGCGGCCTGCGCGTCCACGGCCGCACCGGCGAACCCTGCCCGGTCTGCGGCGACACCATCCGCGAGGTCTCCTTCAGCGACTCCTCGCTCCAGTACTGCCCGACCTGCCAGACGGGAGGCAAGCCGCTGGCGGACCGCAGACTGTCGCGGCTGCTCAAATAGGCGCGGCCCTACAGCCAGAGGTCGGCTCCGTCGCGCCCGCCGGGGTCCGTCGTCAGCAGGTCTTCGTGCAGCCCGGCGAGAGCCTGCCCGGTCAGCGAGCCGTCCTCGGCCGTCTCCATGACCACCCAGCCGCCGACCGCGTCAGGGGCGTGCACAGGGCCGCCCTCGTCGAGGACGTCGAGCGTCGCGAACACCGCCTCGTACGCGACGGCCCGGACCAGGCGGGCAAGGTCGTTCCTGTCCGCTCCGGCGGCGAGCAGCCTCCCGGCCGCCGGAAGCCGATCCAGCGCACCTGGGGCGGACCAGCCGTCGATCGCGTCCCGCCACAGGCCGCGCAGCAGTGCGGACCGGGCGAGCTGTGCTGAGTGGTGATCGTCCATCGCCACAGGATGCCCGGCGGCTCAACTCACCAAGGCACCCCCGTCCCGTCCCACGACAGGAACCGCCCCGTAGGCCCGTCGTCCCCCAGCAACGCCAGATCCACCGCCCCCCGCGCCGCCTCCGCCGGATCCCCGGCGCTCGCCGCAGCCCGTGCGTTGAGGTCCGTCGCCCGTAGGCCGGGGGCCAGCGCGTTCACCTTGAAGCCCTCCGCCGCGAGGGACTGGGCGTAGAAGAGGGTCAGGGCGTTGAGCGCCGACTTCGACGAGCGGTACGCGGCGCCCGAGCCGGCGTGGGCGGCGAACTCGCGGTCCGGGTCGGCGCTCCAGGTCAGGGAGCCGGTGCCGCTGGAGATGTTCACGATGCGGGGGTGCGGGGAGCGGCGCAGGGCCGGGAGGAAGGCGTTGGTGACGGCCAGTACTCCGAAGACGTTCGTCTCGTAGGTGCGGCGGAAGTCGTCGAGGGCCGCCTCGGGGGCGGGGCTGCCGCCGGCCATGATGCCCGCGTTGTTGACCAGGACGTCGAGGGCGTTCACCTGCCGTGCCGCCGCCGTGATGCTGTCGGGGTCTGTGACGTCGAGGGTCAACAGCCTTGCGCCGTCGCCCAGTTCCTTGACCGCTCGTTCGCCCCGGCCCGCGTCGCGTGAGCCGACGTAGACAGTGAATCCCTCGGCTACGAGCAGGCGGGCGATCTCCTTGCCGATGCCCTTGTTCGCGCCGGTGACCAGTGCTGTGGAATCGTTCATGGGGACGACGATTCCGCAGCCTGGGCCGCCGAACCAGGGACAACCGATCCCTGGCAGCGGAGAGCGGGCAGAGCGTGGCCGGTCGGCTGCCGGAGGGAGGCACCGTGAGCGGCAAGCAGGAGCTGGCCCGATTTCTGCGGGGGCGGCGGGAGTTGCTGGTGCCCGCCGACGTGGGGTTGGCCGGTGAACCGTCCCGGCGGACCCTCGGGCTGCGGCGGGAGGAGGTCGCCGAGTTGGCCCACATGTCCGTCGACTACTACGCCCGTCTGGAACAGGGGCGCGGGCCGCGTCCGTCGCCCCGGATTCTTGACGCCCTCACCGGGGTGTTCCGGCTGACCCCGGCCGAGCGGACCCATCTGTTCCGGCTGGCGGGGACACAGGTGACGCCGCTCGCCGCGCCGGTGCGGACCGTCCGCCCGCATGTGGCGGAACTGCTGTGCCGTATCCCGGACACGGCGGCCATCGTCACCGACGCCACCTACGACGTCATCGCCTGGAACCCCCTGGCGGGTGCTGTCTTCGGCGATGATCTCGACGCGCGGCCGAACCTGGCGCGTCGGCGCTTCCTGGGGCGCCCGATGGAGAGTTCGAGCGCCGAGGAGTTCGGGCACATCCTCGTCGCCCGGCTGCGGCGCGCCGCCGATCGCTACCCGTACGACCCGGGGCTCGCCCGTCTGCTGGCCGAACTGCGCGCCGGGAGCGAGGAGTTCAGGGCGATCTGGGAGACCGACCCCGTGCACGCCCCCGGCCACCGCACCAAGACCCTCACCCACCCGGAGGCGGGCCCGCTGCGGGTCAACTGCGATGTGCTCACCGTCCCGCACGACGACCAGCAGGTCGTCTTCGTCACCGCGGACCCGGGGACCCCCTCCGCACGGGCCCTGCGGCAACTGGCCGCAGCGGGACGGGACTTCAGTGCGAGGTGAGCCGTACCAACTGCTGTCCGTCGGCCGTCCGCACGTCGTAGTGGTCGATCTCGGTGGGGTGCATCGCCGAGCCCCCCTGCATCGTGATCATCGTCGCGTCGTGCTCGGGCACCATCCAACTCGTCACGGTCTGCTCGGAACCGTCGCGGCCGACGACCACGAGACGACAGGACCGAGCGCCCGCACCGTCCTTGATCTTCAGGGACACATCACTGCCGTAGTTCTCGTTCGCGGCCGTGACCTGCGCCCACACGCCCGACTTGGCGTCGGTCGCCGTGAGTTGCACGGCACCGTCGCCCTGCGCGGCGAGCGTCGCCACCGCGGGACCGCCCACGGCGAACACCACCGAGGCGGCCACGGCGTACAGAAACCGCCGCCGTCCGGCCCGATGGCGCGTGGCCACCTCGCCGAGCAGTCGGTCCAGGAGCCGCGGACCGGGTTGTGCCATGGGGTGCACAGAGCGCGGCGTCGCACGCCGGTACAGCATCAACTGCCGTGAGGCGGGACCGAATTCGGTCACATGAGCCGCGCAACTGGTGCACTCCATGAGGTGATCCTCGAAGCGGAAGGCGTCCGCCTCGTCCAGCACGCCGAGCGCGTACGCGCCGACGTCGCGATGCCTTTCCAGGGACCTCATGCCGAATCCTCGTGCCGTTAGGTGCGGGTGGGGTTACTCCTTGCTCCCATCGGTACGCACCAGACAGTCGAATCACTCAAGGCACACAGAATCCCAAGCAACTGATTCGGAGCGGTCGGGCCCCCGGATTGGTCCCATCTCAAAAAAGATGGATGGCGAGATGGCCGAGCGGCAGACCCAGCTGCCAGGCGGGCGTCCAGACCTTCGGTCCGTCGTCCTCACCGGTCACCGGACCGCCTCCCGGCCCCGGTACCGCGTCCAGATCCGGCGCGAGCAGCTCGGTCTCCTCCAGCCAGCGCCAGGCGGCCTCCGCGAGCGCCAGGTCCGGTGCGTCCGCGCCGGATTCGGCGGCCTCGGCCGTCAACCTGGACATACGTGTCGCGACCCAGTCCTGCCACGGCTGGTCGTACGCCGTGAGCGAAAGCCAGGTCTCCAACTGGGTCACCACGCGGATACCGGACAACTCGCCGTCCGTGTCGGACAGGAAGATGGTCAGCGCCAGCGCGTCCCGACCCGCGCGGAACTCGAAGGACGTCGGCGGCATCAGGTCGCCGGTCCGCAGCAACTCGTCGGCGATGTACTCGGCGTACAACCACGCCATGGGGACGGTGAGTTCACCGCCACCGGTGCCGTCCGTGCTCTCTTGACCTCTGTGCAGCATCCCTTCCTGCCTTCCTCCGGTGCGTGCGCGTCGCCCGGCCCGGGGCTCCGTCAGGAACCCCGAGCCCCCCAGTCCGGAACACGGATGAGGACAGCCGATTACTCAACCGGGTTCTGAGCAAGGCGCTTTACGGAGGTTTGACCAATGGATTGGTTTCACCGCAGGTCGGCCGCATACCCCGGAAGCACCCGGCGAAGGGCGCGCAGCGCGTAGTACGCGCGGGACTTCACCGTACCGGGCGGAATCCCGAGGGCTGCCGCGGCCTCCGCCACACTCGCCCCGTGGAAATACACCAGCACCAGGACTTCCCGGTGCTCCGGAGTGAGTGTCTTCACAGCCTCCCGCACATCGAGCGTCGCCGCCGACCGTTCCGCGTGATCGGCACAGACGCGCGCGTTCTCCAGCACCGCGTCCCCGACCTCCGGCGGTCGCGCCTGCCGGGCCCGGCGCGCGTCGATGGCGAGCCGCCTACCCACCGTCAGCAGCCAGGGCCGTACGGACTCGAAGGCGTCGGCGCGCAGCGCCTCGGGGTGCTGCCAGGCCCGTACGAGGGTCTCCTGGACGAGGTCCTCGGCGCGCTGGCGGTCGCCGTCGCAGAGCCGGAGCAGCAGCGCGAAGAGCGGCCTGCCGTGCTCGCGCTGCAATGCGGCGAGCTCGTGCTCGGCGGTCGTTCCGTCTCTGAGCGTGGGTCCGGCCGTCATGGCCGTATGGCATCGCAGGGGGACGTTCGGGGACAGGGGGCGCACGAGGGGCTTGCGGCGGACGGTCGATCGCGTCGACGAACGGTGCGACGAACGGTCCGCGACCCCCGGTGATCCGCCGCACGCGCACACCGGACGGGTCATCAGAGGCCGGAAGTCGTTTGCGGGGCCGGTGAAGTTCATACCTATCGGTGGGTAAATATGACCACAGTGGGGTGAATTGATGATCGCACGCAGACAGCAGGTGGCCGTCGCCGTCGCTGGCCTTCTCACCGCGGCCGCCGCCTGCCAGGCCCAGCACCACGATCCGAAGGCGTCCGGCCGTCCGGCGCCCCCCGCCGCCCGCGGCTTCACCCTCGTCGCCGCCGGTGACATCCTCCCGCACAGCGCCGTCGTCGACCGCGCCCGCTTCGACGCCGGCGGCACCGGCTACGACTTCCGCCCGATGCTCGCCGCGGTCCAACCCCTCGTCTCCCGCGCCGATCTGGCGCTGTGTCACATCGAGAGCGTCTACGGCGACTCCACCAGCACCAGCACCAGCACCGGCACCGAGGCCCTCACCTCCCCGCCCGAGGTGGCCCAGGGCCTCGCCGCGACCGGCTACGACAGCTGCTCCACCGCCTCCGACCACAGCCTCGACGAGGGCACCGTCGGCATCCAGCGCACCCTCGACACCCTCGACCGCGCGGGCGTACGGCACACGGGGACGGCGCGCACCGACGCCGAGGCGCGCACGGTCACCCTGCTGCGCGCCGGTCCCGCGAAGGTCGCCCACCTCGCCTACACCGCCGACACGAACGGCGTCCCGCTCACGCCGGCCGAGCCCTGGGCCGTCAACCTCCTCGACCCCGCCCGCGTCCTCGCCGACGCCCGGGCCGCCCGGCGTGCGGGCGCCGACGCGGTGGTCGTCTCCCTGCGCTGGGGCACGGCGGGCCAGAACGCCCCCGACCCCCAACAACTCGCGCTGGCCAGGGAACTCACCGCCGCCCGCACCGACGGCCGCCCGGACATCGACCTCGTCCTCGGCACCCAGGCCCACGCCCCGCAGGCGTACGAGAAGGTCAACGGCACCTGGGTGGTCTACGGGCTCGGCGACCAGATCACCGGCGAGATGTACGACAACGCGGGCACCCAGGACCCCGGCGGCAACCTGAGCACCCTCGGCCGCTTCACCTTCGTACCGCCCGCCAGGCCCGGAGGGCGCTGGGAGGTGACGAAGGCGGAGTTTGTCCCGCAGCTGTTCGACATCGACGCGGGACGGGTCGTCGACGTCAACCAGGCGATCGGCCAGGGCGCCGACCTGACCGGCGACCGCGACCGCATCCGCGAGGTGGTGCTGAGCCGGGGCGCGGCGAAGGACGGGCTGGTGATGGGGAAGTAGCCCCGGGGATCAGTCGACGTCGACGTGCGCGAAGGTCTCCAGCATCTGGGCGAGCACCTTCGCGCACGCGCGGACGTCGGCCTCCGTCAGCTCGCCGCCGACCTGGCGCATCAGGTAATGCTCGCGGCCCAGCACATCGGCGATGGTCGAGCGGCCGGTGTCGGTCAGCCGGATCAGGGAGGACCGCTGGTGCGCCGGGTTCGGCACGCTCTCGACCCAGCCGTGCGCCGCCGCGTCGTTGACCATGCGTTGCACGAACTGCCGGCTCAGCGCCTGGTCGCGGCCCATCTGAGGCACCGTCATGGGTCCGTGCAGGCGCAGCAGGTTCAGGACGGCGCGCACGCCCGCGGACACGCCCTCGACCGGTTCGGCCTGCTCCACCTTGCGCGCCGCGCGCCGGTAGAGCGGGCCGACGAGGTCGAACACCTCGGTGAGGCGATGGCCGAGTTCGTCGGGGGAGAGGGAAGCGGGCGCCGGGGGAGGGGAGTCGTTCACGGCCTCATCATGACACCCGGGTTGCCAAACCCATGCCCAAGATGACACCTTGGTTGTCATGACAGCTGCTTCGGAACTGAGCTTCTTCGCATCTGCCGACGGGGACCTGGCCTACCGCGACGTGGGCACCGGCGACCCCGTGGTCCTCCTCCACTCCGGCTTCGCCGACCACCGCGTCTTCGACGACCAACTGCCGTCCCTCGCGGCCGACTTCCGCGTCATCGCACCCGACATCCGGGGCCACGGTTTCTCGGCCAACGCGAGCGGACCGTTCCGCTGGGCCGACGACCTGGCGGGTCTCCTGCGCCACCTGGACCTCGGCCCCGCGGTCCTGGTCGGCCTCTCCATGGGCGCGGCCGTCGCGACCGACACCGCGCTGGAACACCCCGAACTGGTCCGCGCGATCGTCGTCAGCGGCGGCGGCACCAGCGCGTTCGAGTACCAGGACCCCGAGCTGCTGGAACACACGGCCCGCGCCGGGCAGTTGCTCGCCACCGGCGACATCCCGGGCTGGCTCGACCAGTTCACCCAAGGCGTGGCGGGCCCGCGCCGCAGGGTGGCCGAGGTCGCCCCGTCCGTCATCCGCCGCCTGCGCGAACTGACCGCCCACACGATCTCCAAGCACACCCCGGGCGAGAAGGACTGGTACGTCCCGCTGCCCGACCCGTGGTCCGGCGTCCCGAAGCTGGACGTCCCGGTCCTGGCGATCCACGGTGCCGCCGACTGGCCCGACAGCATCGCCATGGCCCAACGCCTCGCCGACACCGTCCCGAACGGCCGCTCCACGACCATCGAGCGCGTCGGCCACTACCCGAACATGGAGAAGCCGGAACGCTTCAACGAGATCCTGATGGACTTTCTCGGCGCGCTCTGACGGAGCGAGGCGGAGGGCTGACCACGGCACAACCGCCGACGGCCACGGCATCACCGCCCGGCTACGCACGGCCGCCGGTGGCTACGGCGTTACCGCCCGGCTCCGGCCCATCGCCACCGGCTATGGCACTACCGCCGGCGGTTACGGCGTCCCCGCCGGGCTGCGGCGCGGCCGTCGGCGGCTTGGACGTCACCGCCCGGCGAGCGTTCCACTTCACCATCTACGGCACGGCCGCTCGCGGGTAGGAGGTCACCGCCCGGCGAGTGCTCCACCTTCACCGTCTTCGGCGAGGCCGTCGGCGGCTTGGGCGTCACCGCCCAGTCACCGCTCCGCCCTCACCGGCTACCGCACTACCGCCGGCGGTTAAGGCGTCCCCGCCGGGCTACGGCACCACCGTCACGAGCTACACGGTCACCGCCCAACGATCACCGGCGACCACCCCACCCCCACCGGTGACGCCACCACCGTCACCGCCCGACCGCCGGAGGCTACGGCACCACCGTCACCGGCCACCGCCCCGCCTTCACCAGCCGTACCGCCACCGAGCCGATGATCCGGTGCCCCGCCTGCTCCGAGGCGCCCACGATGACCGCGTCGGCCTTGAGTTCGTCGGCCGCCTTCACCAGGCCGCCGTAGGGGTCGCCGCGGAACGTGTGGAATTCCCAGCGGATGTCGAATATCCCCTTCACGCGCTCGGTCTCGTGGCGGATCTGGGCGACGAGGTTCTCGGCGATCTCGTCGGTCGTGTCGGCGACCGGTGCCCCCATCGCCGCGCCCGCCGCCAGCACCGGCTGCACGTACACGAGGGCGAGCAGCGCGCCCTGCCGCCTGGCCAGGCCCGCGGCGTAGGACGCGGCCCGGAGGGAGGAGTCGGAGCCGTCCATTCCGGCCACGATCACCTTGGGCCCGTCCGTGCCCCGCTCGAACTGAGTTGAGTGCTGTTCCGTCACGGCCGTGAGGCTATCGGAACCCGCAGGTCCTGAACCCGCCCGGGAGCGCTCGACGGGCGCGCCGCCCGCCCTGTTCCTACAGTCGGAACCATGACTGCCACAGTGGAGGCTGCCAGACCCAAGGACACCAAGGACACCAAGGGTCCGATACGGCCGCCCGGCAACGGGTTCCTCAGCCGGGTGCCCGAGGGCTTCGCGACCTTCTTCGGCGCCCTCGGCCTGCTCTGCGTCCTGCTCGCCTTCATCGCCCCGCTGCGTCGCGTACTGCGCCCGGTGGTCCGCTTCCTCGACCTCCTGATCGTCCCCGTCAGCGCCAACCTCGCCTACGCCGTCTTCCTCTTCCTGCTCGCCGCCGCGACCGCCGCCCGCAAGAGGATCGCCTGGTGGCTGGTCGTCGTCTACCTCGGCCTGCTGGTCCTGACCGACGCCCTCGGCTTGGCCCTGGGCCTGTACGCCGAGTCCCTCCCGTCCCTCATCGTGTGCGCCCTCCTGCTGGTCCTGCTGATCGTGGCGCGCGGACAGTTCTACGCCGCCTCCCGCCGCGCGGCCGTCAGGCGGGCCCTCGCCGTCCTCCTCGTCGGACTCGCCGTCGCGATCCTCGCCGGTTGGGGACTGGTCGCCCTGTTCCCCGGCACCCTCCCCACGAGCCAGCACCTGGGCTGGGCCGCCGACCGGGTCTGCGGCGGTCTGGTCTCCGGCCGCTCCTTCGACGGGCGCCCGCCCCGCGCCCTGTTCTTCCTCCTCGGCCTCTTCGGCGCGCTCGCCCTTCTGAACGCGGCCACCGTCCTCTTCCGCTCCCAACGCCTCGAAGCCGCCCTGCACGGCGACGAGGAGGACCGCATCCGCGCCCTCCTGAAGGCCTACGGCGGCCAGGACTCCCTAGGCTACTTCGCCACCCGGCGCGACAAGGCCGTCGTCTTCTCGCCCAGCGGCAAGGCCGCCGTCACCTACCGCGTCGAGGCCGGCGTCTGCCTCGCCAGCGGCGACCCGGTCGGCGACCGCGAGGCCTGGCCGCACGCCATCGCCGCCTGGCTGGACCTCGCCCGCCGACACGGCTGGGCCCCCGCCGTGATGGGCGCCTCCGAGGACGGCGCAAGAGCCTTCGCCCGCGCGGGACTCGGCGCCCTGCAACTCGGCGACGAGGCCATCCTGCACGTCGCCGACTTCGACCTCGCCGGCCGCGACATGCGCGTCACCCGCCAGGCCGTGAGCCGCGTCCGCCGCGCCGGTGCCACCTGCCGCATCCGCCGTCACGCCACCCTCACCGACACGGAGATGGAGGAGGTCGTCGACCGCGCCGACGCCTGGCGTGACACCGAGACCGAACGCGGCTTCTCCATGGCCCTGGACCGCCTCGGCGACCAGGCCGACGGTGACTGCCTCCTCGTCGAAGCACTGGGCGAGGACGGCAAGTTGCTCGCCCTGCTCTCCCTCGTCCCCTGGGGCAGCGACGGCGTCTCGCTCGACCTGATGCGCCGGGACCGCACCGCCCCCAACGGGGTCATGGAGTTCATGGTCGCCGAACTCTGCGCCGCAGCACCGAAGTTGGGCGTCCACCGGATCTCCCTCAACTTCGCCGTCTTCCGCTCGGCCTTCGAGGAGGGCGCCCGCATCGGCGCGGGCCCGGTGCTCCGCCTGTGGCGCCGCCTCCTGCTGTTCTTCTCCAAGTGGTGGCAGCTGGAGGCCCTTTACCGCTCCAACGCCAAGTACCACCCCGAGTGGTACCCCCGCTTCATCTGCTACGGCGAGACCGCCTCCCTGGCCCGCATCAGCCTCGCCTCCGGCATCGCCGAGGGCTTCGTCTCCGTACCGTCGCTGCGCCAACTCTGGGGAAAGGGGCACCAGAAGAGCGGCCCGCGCCCCGCGACCACCGCGGACCTGCCGCCCCTGTCGGCGCTCGGCCTCGACGACGAGGACGCGGCCGACGGACCGGACAGCGGCCTGCCCGAACAGGTCCGCGTCCGGCACCACAAACTCGACCGCCTCCGCGCCGCCGGCACCGACCCCTACCCGGTCGGCGTCCCGCAGCGCACCCACACCCTCGCCGAGGTCCGCGCGGGAGACCAAGTCACCGTCGCCGGGCGGGTGATGCTCGTGCGCGACCTCGGCGGCATCGTCTTCCTGACCCTGCGCGACTGGTCCGGCGACCACCAACTCGCCCTCACCCGCGCCGAGTCGGGCCCCGACCTCGACCGCTTCGTCGCGGACACCGACATCGGCGACCACATCACCGCCACCGGCCGCGCGGGCACCAGTGACAAGGGCGAGCCCACGGTCTTCGTCACCTCCTGGCAGCTCACCGGCAAGTGCCTGCGCCCGCTCCCCGACAAACACCGCGGCCTGACCGACCCCGAGGCCAAGGTCCGCATGCGCTACCTCGACCTCGTCGCCAGCCCCGCCGCCCGTGACGTCGTCCGCGCCCGCTCCACCGCCGTACAGGCCCTGCGCCAGGGCCTGTTGGAGCGCGGGTACCTGGAGGTCGAGACCCCGATGCTCCAGCAGATCCACGGCGGCGCCAACGCCCGCCCCTTCACCACCCACATCAACGCCTACGACCTCGACCTCTATCTGCGCATCGCCCCCGAGCTCTACCTCAAGCGGCTCTGCGTCGGCGGCCTGGAGAAGGTCTTCGAGATGGGCCGCACCTTCCGCAACGAGGGCGTCTCCTACAAGCACAACCCCGAGTTCACGATGCTGGAGGCCTACCAGGCGTACGCCGACTACGACGTCATGCTCGACCTCGTCCGCGAACTCATCCAGGGTGCCGCGACCGCCGCCTTCGGCTCCGCCGTCGCGCGCAAGGACGGCGAGGAGTACGACATCTCCGGGATCTGGCCGGTCAAGACCGTCCACGGCGCGATCTCCGAGGCGCTCGGCGAGGAGATCGACGCCGACACCGAACTGGCCCGCCTGCACCGGCTCTGCGACCGCGCGGGCGTGCCGTACGGCGCCGACGACGGCCGCGGGGACGTCGTACTGGAGATGTACGAACGGCTCGTGGAGGAACCGACCCGGCTGCCGACCTTCTACAAGGACTTCCCGACCGACGTCTCCCCGCTCACCCGCCAGCACCGCACCGACCCGCGGCTCGCCGAACGCTGGGACCTGGTCGCCTTCGGCACCGAACTCGGCACCGCCTACTCCGAGCTGACCGACCCCGTCGAACAGCGCCGCCGCCTCACCGCCCAGTCGCTGCTCGCCGCCGGGGGAGACCCCGAGGCGATGGAACTCGACGAGGACTTCCTCGACGCCCTCGAATACGCGATGCCGCCCACCGGCGGACTCGGCATCGGCGTCGACCGACTCGTCATGTTCCTCACCGGTCTGACGATCCGTGAGACGCTGCCGTTCCCCCTCGTCCGGCGCCGCTGAGCGCGCGAAAACTGGGCCGGGCGGGTGCTTTCCTGCCGCCGCACCGGTGTTGCCGTGGGGCGCCGGGGCTCACGCGGGCGACTGATGAGTCATGAAGAAGGATCAGTTGCTCACGCGCCGACGGGCCCTGCTCGCCGGCGCCGCCGCCGTCGGGGCGGCCGGCACCGCCGGTCTGCTGTACTCCGGACTCGCGGACGACGCCCCCGCCCGGACCGCCGCCCCCGCCGCCGGGCCCCCGCCGCGCCTCGCGCGCAAACCCTCCTCCTACCGCCTCCAGCCCGTGGCCGGATACGGCGCCCCCCACGCCGCCCCCGCCCATGTCCCGGTGCGGCACGAACCCTTCCTGCGCATGTCCGGACGCGGCAACACCATGGTGCTCACCTTCGACGACGGACCCGACCCCCGCTACACCCCGCACATCCTCGACACCCTCGCCGAGTACGACGTCCGCGCCACGTTCTTCGTGTGCGGCGAGATGGCCGACTGGAACCGCGACCTGCTCGCCCGCATGTCCGACGAGGGTCACATCGTCGGCAACCACACCTGGTCCCACCCGCTGCTGACCAAGATGACCCGGGGTCAGATCCGCTCGGAGATGGAACGCACCAGCGACGTCATCGAGGACGCCTACGGCGAACGCCCGCAGTGGTTCCGCGCGCCCTACGGCGCCTGGAACCGGGCCACCTTCCAGCTCGGCTCCGAGCTGGGCATGGAACCCCTCGCGTGGACCGTCGACACCCTCGACTGGGACACCCCCGGCGTCCGCCACATCGTCGACGCGGTCGAGGACGGCGCCGCCCCCGGCATCGTGGTGCTCTCGCACGACGCCGGGGGCGACCGGACCCAGAGCGTGAAGGCGCTGCGCGAATACCTGCCGCACCTCCTCGACTCCGGCTACCACATGACGCTGCCGCGCCGCCGCACCACCACCTGACGGGTCGCAGGCCCTGTCGTCCCATTCCCGTCGCCCGCCCGGAGGGCAGACGGGAATGGGACGACAGGGCCTGGCCCGCCCGGCCGGGGAACGCTCAGCGGACCTCGACCAGGCGGGCGAAGACGACGACGTTCCCGTCGTAGCCGTTCTGCTTGGAGAAACCGCCGCCGCAGGTGATGACGCGGAGTTCCGGAGTTCCCTTGGAGGCGTAGACGCGATCGCCGGGGAAGTCCTTCTTCTCGAAGACCTCGATGCCGTAGATCTCGAACACGGCCGTCTTTCCGTCCTTGCGCTCGACCTCGACGCGATTTCCCTTCTTGAGGGCCCCGAGTCCGTAGAACACGGCAGGGCCCATTTTGTTGTCGACATGGCCGACCACGACCGCCGTGCCCTTTTCGCCGGGGGAGACGGCGCCGGTGAACCAGCCCGCCAGGTTCGGGTCCTCCGGCGGCGGAGCGCCCACCCAGCCGTCCGCGTCCAGGCCCACCGGCATGACCGGGGCGTCGACCCGGATCGCGGGGATCCGCACCCGGTCGGCGACGGAGTACGGCAGCGGGGCCGGGACCTTGCCGAACGTGGTGTGGCCGGTCCGGGCGTCCGCGGCAGCGGCGGAGGCCGGCTGCGGCGGCCCGATGTCGAACTCCCCGGAACCATTCCGAATGAGCGCGAGACCGGTCAGCAGAACAAGCGCTATCACTCCCCACGGGGCGCGCTTCTTCTGCCGCTCCTCCTCTTCGGCAAGCTCGGACAGCTCCGACGCAGACATTCGCCATCCCCTCTCGACGCGGCCGTCGCCCCGTCAATCGCGCATACGAGAACGCTAAGTCCGGAAGGCGGAACCGGCGACGGGGAAAGCGCGAACGGGTGGCCCGGACATCCTTATGTGCGCCATACGAGTTGACGCCCGCAGGAATTTTCTGACGGTCCGTGACCTGCGGCAATATCCGATTGTGCGCTTTTCCCCCGGCGTGTCCTCTCACCAGGACGGACCATTCTCGAAATGCGGGCGCGCGCAAGGCATCTGAGGGTGCGTCTGGGAGGCGTTTTCTCGCCGATCGACCGGGGACGGGTCCCGGGGCGCCTTCCGCGGAGGATGACATGCGTACTACTCGTGCCCTGGCTGCCGCCGGTGCCGCGGTGGCCGTCCTGGGGCTCGCCGCCCCGGTGGCCGTCGCGGACGGCATGGGCGCCAGCCCCAGCAACATTCTCGCCCTGCCCAGCGTGATCGCCCGCGGTGGACAGCTCACCGTCACGGTCGACGGCTGCTTCAGCGGCGGCAACGCCATCGCCACCTCACCGGGGTTCGAACGCCCCGCCAACCTGTCCCTCCTGAACGGCTCCGGTACGACGTCCAGCGGAACGGCCAGGATCAGCCGGTCGGCCACCCCGGGCGCGTACAGCATCACGGTCCGCTGCTCCAACGGCTCCTCGCTGACCCGTGACGACGCCTACACCGTCATCGGCGGGGTCCGCGGCGGGCTCGGCGGCAGCAGCAGCGCCGGGGCGACCCCGACCGACATGGCGATCGGCGGCGGCCTGGTCGCCGCGGCCGTCGTGGGCGGCGGGGTGTTCTGGATGCGCCGCCGCACCGAGCGCGGGTTCTGACCTCCTCCCCTTCGGAGTTCAGGCGCACGTGACAGGCCTTCGCCCCGGACCCTTGCGGGTTCCGGGGCGAAGGCCTGTGCGGGTGGTGCCGCGGTCAGACGCCGTCCTCTCCGGTGCGGCGGCGCGAGAAGTGGTATGCCGCGCCCACCGAGCCCGCGATGAGGGCCGCGCCGATGCCGAGCTCCTTGAGGTCGAACCCGGCGATGCTGCCGCCCTCGCCGGCGTGGACCCCTCGGGGAATCTGCTGGGCCGGCTGGAGCGGCTGGATGTTGTTGTTCGTGCGGCCGGACGCGATGGTCAGACCCGTGGAGCCGCTCACGCCGTCACACGTGAACGTCACCTGGTACACCGCGCCCGCCCTGGCGTCCCAGTCGACCATCGCCGTCGCCGAGGACTGCCCCGGCGAGATCCTGACGGTGTCGAAGACCCCGGAGGAGACCGTGGCGGAGCCCTTGCAGCCGCCCTGGTCCCGGTCGAGCTGCAGGGTCACCTGGCCGCCCGCCGCGATCGTCGAGGGCTGGACGCTGAAGCCGAACGGCGTGATGTTGTGGTTGCCGTCGCCCTTCGCGACGGCGACCGGCGCGGACAGGGCGAGGGCGCTGATGCCCAGCAGTGCGGCGGCCGAAGCGACGCGTATCGCGCGCATGGTGGTTCCTCCGGGTCCCCGAGGAGCAGCAGCGGACCTTTTCCGCTTGCGCCGTAAATGCACCTCGATGACCGAAACGCTAGGAACATGTGTGCGCTCCCGCGATCGCAGTCGCGCGAATGGGGCAATCGTGTGGGCCGCACAGGGGACCCCGTTCGTGCGACCGGGGGACGCCCGCGGCGTGGCGGACGTCCCCCGGTGACCGGCTCCGGTGAGGGGCCGTCAGTCCTTGATGTGCGGGAAGAGGTTCAGGAACGGCTGCGCCGAGGCCGTGATCCCGCGGCTGTACGGCGCGTCGAAGTCCCAGATCAGGAACAGCAGGAAGGCGATCAGCGCCGAGAACAGCCCGGCGAGGATCAGCTCCCGTGTCGTACGCCGGATCTGTAGCGCGAACACCATGCCGATGGTGATCACGGCCCCGGCGAGCAGCCCGAACCACACCACCGACGGCATGGTCGCCCCCGTGGAGTCCGAACGGGCGTTGCGTGCCGAGTCCACGGCGGTCACCTGGTCGACGAGCGGCTGGTAGGCCTGCGCCTGGAAGTCCGTCTTCGGCTGGTAGTCGGAGATGTCCGCGCGGATGCGCTCCAGGAGGTCGGTGCCGCGCTGGGTGAGTTTCTCGTGGTCGGCCATCGTCTTCCACTCGACGTTGACGACCTGTGAGACGTAGGCCTCGACGTCGGCCCGGACGCGGTCACGTTCGTCGGCCGGGTAGACCCGCACCCGCTCCGAGATCTCGTGCAGCGCCTGCGCCTCCGCCTGGACGTGGTCCTGGGCGGCGCTGCGGGCCTCCCAGACTCCGGCGATCGCCAGGCCCAGGACGATGGCGTACACCACGCCGATCCACATCGTCATGTACTCGATGACGTCCGGGGTGTCACTGGGGTCCTCGTCCTCGGACGCCGAGCGTTCGCGGAGGAACGTGATGATGATGACGACGACACAGGCCGCCGCCATCGCGAGGACGAGAACAAGCCATTCCGACAAGAGGTTCCTCCGGGGATCAGCGTGGACGCAGCGCGACGATGGCGACCACCGCGGGCAGGGTGATGAGCAGGACGTAGACGACCGGCGGCGTCCGGTTGGGGGCCGGCCGCGGACGCGGCTGGGCGTGGTACTTCGGATAACTCACCGGGGCCGCCGAGGGATGCGGGGTGGGCTTGGGCGATGGTGTCGGGGGCGGAGTAGGCGTTGGTGTGGGCGTCGGTGTCGGGATCACCCGGGGCAGCGGAGCCGCCGGGGCCGGGCGCGGCGCCGGGGCGGGCGGTGGCGGGGTGGGCTTCGGCGTGGGCCGCGGCTTCGGCGTCGGCCTGGGGGTCGGGGTCGGAGTGGGCTTCGGCGGGGGAGGCGGTGTGGGCTTCGGCGGTGGCGGGGTGGGCGTCGGGGACGGGCAGGGCGGCGGCGGGGTCGGCTTCGGGCAGGCCGGGGGAGTCGGCCAGTCGTCACCGCTGCCGGCCACCGCCACCGCCTCCGTGCCGTCCGGCCCCGTCGAGGCGTACGCACAGGCGTCGGCCGCTGCCAGGCCCGCCGGTGCGCCCGCCAGCAGCCATGTCAGCGTCACCAGGGTCAACACCCTTGCGGCGAGGGCGGTTCGGGTCGGTTCGGGTCCATGCACGACGGAGATCATGAGCCCTCGCGGGCGGGGGCGCGCCGGGGCGCGAGAGGAATGCCCCGAAGGAGTGGAAGACGGGGTACGGCCGTTTGACGAACCGGCCGCCGGACATGGCCGGATGCGCACGGGCGTACGAGAAGGAGCCGCCGTGCCACAGGGGTCGGAAAGAAATTTGTGCGGCGGTTGAACACTTCCGTGGTCCCCACCCGTACCTAGGACCGTGCGGCGGCACAGACGGGCGCTGCAACATCCAGGTGATTATGGGGAGTTGACGATGAAGACCTCCTGGCGGAGCGCCTCACTCGCGGCGACGGCCGTGTCCGTCATGGCGTTGACGGCGGCGTGCGGTTCGGACAATGTGACCACGCCTTCCTCTGCGGCACAGAACGTCGGTGCCACGGCGGCGGCCGGAGGTTACGGAAGCGTCGGTGCGGCCACGTCGAGCCCCAGCACCGGCGCCGGCAACGGCTACGGAGCCGACGGCCAGCAGGCCGCGGCCGCCGAGCCCGCGGGCCAGCTGACCGTTGCCAACAACCCCGACCTCGGCAAGGTGTTGAGCGACGGTGCGGGTCTCACCCTCTACCGTTTCGACGCCGACACGGCCAATCCCCCCAAGTCGAACTGCGACGGCGACTGCGCCACCGCCTGGCCGCCGGTTCCCGCGGACGACGCCACGGCCGGCGCAGGTATCGACAAGGCCCTCCTCGGCGAGGTGACCCGCACCGACGGCACCAAGCAGCTGACCGTCGGCGGCTGGCCGGCCTACCGCTACGCCAAGGACGTCAACGCCGGTGACGTCAACGGCCAGGGCGTGGGCGGCAAGTGGTACGCGCTCGCCCCCGACGGCAAGAAGGCGACCCTTGCCAGCCTGCCCGGTCTGTCCGTGAAGAAGGACGCCAAGCTCGGCGACATCGTCGTCGACAAGAACGGCCACACGGTCTACCGCTTCCTCAAGGACAAGGCATGGCCGAAGTCGGTCTCGAACTGCCTCGGCGCCTGCGCGGAGAAGTGGCCGGCCGTCGGCATCGTCTCGGCGAACGACACCAAGGGCGTCGAGAAGAAGGGCCTCATGGGCTTCACCCGGTCCGACGGCGTCAAGCAGATGACCGTCGACTGCTGGCCGATCTACACCTTCTCCGGTGACACGGCCGCCGGACAGACCAACGGTCAGGGCGTGGGCGGCACTTGGTACGCCGTCTCCCCTGAAGGGAAGCCGGTCGGCGCGCCCGCGGCGTAGCGAGAACCTCCCCAGGGTTGATCGCCCCCCGCCCACTCGGCACCCGAAACGCGGAAGGGAGGGTCGCGGGCAAGCGACAGAAATGCCGAACAACACAGCGCGCGCGACCCCAGGTCCGCCCCCTCCGCACCGCACGGAGGGGGCGGGCCGCTTTGGCGTATTCCCAACCCCAATTCCGGCATTCGCCGCGCCTCTCCGCATGTCCCCGCACGTCAATTCGGCATGTGACGCAGGCAGTGACCGGGAACGGATGGTCAATTTCCGTTTCCGCTCGCTCCTTTGGCGGGCGATCAGTAGCCTCAGCTCGAACACCGGATCGCCTACGCCTTGGAGAGATACATGGAGCGTCCCGCCTGGGCACCACGAAGCATCGACATCTCGGTGCCGAGCGTTTCGCGTATCTACGACTACTACCTGGGCGGTTCGCACAACTTCGAGGTCGACCGGGAAGCGGCCCGCAAGGCCATGGAGTTCCTCCCGGGACTTCCCAAGATCATGCAGGCGAACCGGGCGTTCATGCGTCGCGCCGTACGATTCGCGGCCGCCGAGGGCATCACCCAGTTCCTCGACATCGGCTCCGGAATTCCCACCTTCGGAAACGTCCACGAGGTGGCCCAGGCGGCCAGCCCCGGCGCCCATGTCATGTACGTCGACCACGATCCGGTGGCGGTCGCGCACAGCCAGGCCGTCCTGGCGGACAACGCGACCGCGGACGTCGTCGCGGCCGACCTCCGCAAGCCCCAGGAGATCCTGGCGAGCGCCGAGGTGCAGCGGCTGATCGACGTGAATCGGCCAGTGGCGCTGCTTCTCGTTGCCATACTGCACTTCGTGGAAGACACGGACGACCCGTACGGAGCGGTGGCACAGCTGCGCGAGGCACTCGCGCCCGGCAGCCTGCTGATCCTCACCCATGCCTCGTACGAGGGAATCCCGTTGCCACCGGAGCGGGCGGAGGGCGCGGTGGACGTGTACAAGGACATTCGCAATCCGCTGATCATGCGCTCGCGCGAGGAGATCGCGCGGTTCTTCGAGGGGTACGACATGGTGGAACCGGGACTGGTGCCGATGCCGGAGTGGCGGCCGGACACGGTGCTGGAGGACGAGGATCCGTACTCCTTCTCCGGATTCGCCGGCGTAGGACGCGCGGCGTGATCGCGGAGCCGGACGGGCCGGAGGGCAGACTGCGCAGGTTCGCGACCATCTGGAGCCGGGCGGTGTTCCCGGCGACCTCCACGTCGCTGACCCGGCCCGAGTTCGAGGAACTGCTCCTGCCGCTGGCACGGCGGTTGAGCGAGGCGCTGCGCGCCAGGACCTTCGAGGTCGAGGAGGGCAAGGCGGTCGGCGCCGCCCTCGTCTCCGCGCACTGCACCGACCCCGACGCCCTCACCCGCAGCCTGGAGTGCGTCGACGCCTACCTGGTGCTCTACTGCGGCGGCGACGGCTCCCAGGAGGACCTGCGGATCCGCTCGGCCCGGCTCCAGCACGCCATGGCCGCCGGCTTCGCCCAGGCACTGCGCGAGCGCACCCTGGCCGAGCAGGAGGCCATCTCGGTGGCCGCCCTCCAGGCCCAGGGCGTCGTCGCCCAGGCCCTGCACGCGACCGAGGCCCGCTTCCGCGCGGTCTTCGAGGGCGCGGCCATAGGTATCGGCATGGCCGACCTCGACGGCAACATCCTCCAGGTCAACGGCGCGCTGCTGCGCATGTTCGGGATCTCCGACCAGACCATGGGCGGCCGCAACGTCCGCGAGTGGACCCACCCGGACGACGCGCCCCAGACCTGGACCCTCTACGACGAACTCGTCCGCGGCGAGCGCGAGCACTACCACGTCGAGAAGGCGTTCTACCGGCCTGACGGAACGGTCCTGTGGACCAACCTCACGGTCTCCCTGCTCCGCGACGCCGACGGCGACCCGCAGTACCAGCTCGCCCTCATGGAGGACACCACCGAGCGGCGGCTGCTCAACCTGCGGCTCCGCTACGAGGCGACCCACGACGCCCTCACCGGCCTGCCGAACCGCACCCTGTTCTTCGAACGCCTGGAGAAGGCCCTCGGCGCGGGCAACAACCAGCGGTTCGGCCTGTGTTACCTCGACCTCGACGGCTTCAAGACCATCAACGACAGCCTCGGCCACGCGGCCGGTGACCGGCTGCTCGTCGAGGTCGCCGACCGGTTGCAGTCCTGCGCGACCGCGCCCGGCGAGATGGTCGCCCGGCTCGGCGGCGACGAGTTCGTCGCGCTGACCACCGGCCCCGACACCGAGCGCGAGGTCGACGAACTCGCGGGCCGCATCATGAACGCCCTGATCACCCCCGTCAGCATCGACGGCCGTGACCTCACCGTGCGCGGCTCCATCGGCATCGTCGAGGGCCCGGCCGGCGAGCGCGGCCCCGCGGAGGTGCTGCGCAGCGCCGACATCACGATGTACCGCGCCAAGTCCGCGGGCGGCAACCGCTTCGAGCTGGCCGACCCGGAGGCCGACGCCCGAGCGATCACACGCCACGGCCTGACAACAGCACTTCCGGCCGCCCTGGACCGCAAAGAGTTCTTCATCGAGTACCAGCCGCTGGTCCACCTCGGCGACGGCAGCGTGCGCGGCGCCGAGGCCCTCGTCCGCTGGCTGCACCCGCAGCACGGCGTCCTGGGCCCCGACCGCTTCATCCCGCTCGCCGAACACACCGGCCTGATCGTCCCGTTGGGCCGCTGGGTCCTGGAACAGTCCGTACGCCAGGCCCGCACGTGGCGTGAGACCTACGGCGACGGCGTCCCCCTGCGCATCAACGTCAACCTCTCGCCCTGCCAGCTCACCCACCCCGGCCTGGTCCAGGACACCGTCGACATCCTGGAGCGCACCGGCGTCGCCCCCGACGCGCTCTGCCTGGAGGTCACCGAGTCGGCGCTGATCGGAGCCGACGACGACCTCCTGAAGCCGCTGCGGCAACTCGCCGAGATGGGCGTCGACATCGCCCTGGACGACTTCGGCACCGGCTACTCGAACCTCGCCAACCTCCGCCGCCTGCCGGTCAGCATCCTCAAGCTGGACCGCTCCTTCACTCAGAGCATGCAGCAGTTCCCGGCCGACCCCGTCGACCTCAAGATCGTCGAGGGCATCGTCTCCCTCGCCCACAGCCTGAACCTCACGGTGACGGTCGAGGGCGTCGAGACCGGCGCCCAGGCCGAACAGCTCCGCATACTCGGCTGCGACACGGCCCAGGGCTGGTTCTACGCCCGCCCTGGCCCGCCGGAGCGGCTGCACGAGCTGGCGCTGGTGGACGCGACGGGGTGAGGGCGTAAGTCGGTTGCGGGAGGGCCGGGTTCGAGGGTGATCATGTGCGAGTGAGTGAAGAAGCACATGCGTCAGACGACGTGAACAAGGCGATCGAGGGCGAACTGGCCCTCATGGACCCGGCCGTCCGCGCCTCCCGCGACGAGGCCGTCCGCTTGCTGGACCCGGAGTACGTCGAGGTCGGCGACTCGGGCCGGCACTACACGTACGAGCACATGCTCGCGTGGCTGCCCGAGCACGCGGGCAGCGCGGCGGACGGCCCCCGCTACGTCCCGTCGGCCATCACTGGCATCGTCCTGGCCCCGGGCCTGGTGCAGCTCCGCTACGAGACCGACTTCGACGGCCGCCGCGCCCGCCGCACCTCCCTGTGGCGCAAGCGCGACGAGGCGACGGGCTGGCGGATGTTCTACCACCAGGGGACTCCGGTGCCGCCGGACATCGACTAGCACCTGTGCCAGGGGCGTCGGCGGGAGAGGATGCCTACGTGGCGGACGAACAGCCACCCGTCTCTCGTCGCATCTCGCCGAAGGAGTTGGGCTCGATGAGTACCGAACTACAGGGCCGAACCGCCGTAGTGACAGGCGCCAGCAAGGGCATCGGACTGGCGGTCGTGGAGGCGCTGGCCGGTGCGGGTGCGAGCGTCGTAGCCGGGTCCCGTACGACCACCGAGGGGCTGGACGCGCTGGTCAAGGAGGGCTCCGTCACCTGGGTGCCGGTCGACCTCGCGGAGCGCGGCGCGGCCGAGCGGCTGATCGAGGCGGCGGGCGGGCGCGTCGACGTCCTGGTGAACAACGTGGGTACGGCACCGCCCCGCACCGGCGGCTTCCTGTCCGTGACCGACGAGGACTGGCAGCGCACCCTCGACCTGAACCTCCTCACGGCGGTACGCGTCACCCGCGCCGCCCTGCCGCTGATGCTGGCCGCCGGCCGGGGCTCCGTGATCACGATCGGCTCGGTCAACGCGACGCTGCCCGACCCGCTGGTCATCGACTACAGCGCGGGCAAGGCCGCCCTGGTCGCCTTCTCCAAGGCCCTGTCCAAGGAGGTCGGCCCGGAGGGCATCCGCGTCAACACCGTCAGCCCCGGCCCGGTCGAGACGGAGCTGTGGCTCGGCGGCGGCGGAGTCGCGGCAACCGTGTCGGCCGCCACCGGCCTCACCTCGGCCGAGGTCGCGGCCAAGGCGGCCGGCGCCACCGTCACCGGCCGCTTCTCCAAGCCCGCCGAGATCGCCGACGTCGTCCTCTTCCTCGCCGGCGACCGCGCGGCCAATCTCACCGGCAGCGACCTGGTGATCGACGGCGGTCTGATCCCGACCTGGTGAGCCACCCGGGCGCCGACGGACGATGAACTCCCGTACGGAGATGCCCGGTTGCCCCTGCGCCTACGGCGACTGCGGCAATCGGCAGCGGCAGCGGCGACCGCGTGGAACCAGGTGGCCCACCGCTCCCGCAGCACCGGCCACACCTGGCGCCCGGGTGCGTTGGCGAGGCCGGCCGCTCCCGTGGCACTTGCTGTGCCGGGCGTCATCGACATCGTCCGGGTGGGCTCGCGAGGTTGGCTGTTCCCGCCGTGCTTGCTGCGGTGGGCGCCGGGGGTGGCGCCCGGGTGAGGTGCTGTGGCTCACGGCTCCCACGGCATCCGAATCAGAGTCCCGTCGGGTTCGCGGGGTTCACCGCTTCCACAGCAGCCGCCGCATCCGGCGTCCGCGGCGGCGCGCGGGCGGCCCGGCGGGGCTGGCTGCTTCCGCCGCACCTGCTGCGCTGGGCGTCAGCGACAGGGTCCGGGCGAGGCGCTGCGGCTCACAGCTCCCGCAGCGTGCGACCCAGGCCCCGCCCAGTTCGCGGAGTTCATCGCTTCCACGCCAGCCGCCGCAACCGACACTCGCGCCCGCCGCCTCCCGAGTCCGCCGCAACCGGCATCCGCACCAGCCCCCCCGCCGAGCCCGCGCAGCCAACCTCACCGCTCCAACAACATCCGCTGCAACTCCCTAGCCGCCCGCGGCGGAGCCACATCACTTCGGTGCGCGAGCGCGATCGTCCGGTGCAGCCCAGGCCGCGCCAGCGGGGTCACCCGCAGCCCCCGCCCGGACTTCGTCGCGACCATGCGCGGGACTACGGCCACGCCGAGCCCCGCTCGCACGAAGCCGAGGACCGCGTCCATCTCGCCGCCCTCCACCGCGAAGTCGGGCTCGAAGCCCTCGGCGCGGCACGCGGCGACGGTCAGTTCGCGGAGGTCGTAGCCGTGCCGGAACATCACCAGGCGCTCGCCCTCCAGGTCGGAGATCCGTACCGTCCGGCCGCGGCCCGGCGCCGGCGCCTCCGGTGAGGACACGACCACCAGGTCCTCGCGCAGCAGCTCCACCGTCGTCAACGCCGGTGAGGGGGTGGGCAACGGCAGGACCACCAACGCCAAGTCGAGGGCACCGCGGGCGAGTTCGCGTACGAGGTCGTGGGAACCCCCCTCCTCGATCAGCAGCCGGATGCCGGGATAGCGGTCGTGGAAGGCGCGGAGTACGTCCGGGAGCAGGCCCGTGCACAGGCTCGGGGTCGCGCCCAACCTGATCCGGCCGCTGCGGAGTTGGACCAGTTCGAGGACCTCGTGCCGGGCCGTGTCCGCGTCCGCCAGGATGCGCCGGGCCAGCGGCAGCAGCGCCTCGCCCGCGTCCGTGAGCGTGATGTTGCCCCGCGCCCGCAGGAACAGATCGGCGCCCAGCTCCCGCTCCAGCGCCTTGATCTGCTGGGACAGCGAGGGCTGTGCGACATGGACCAGATCGGCGGCCCGGGTGAAGTGCCGGGTCTCGGCGACCGCCACGAAGTACTGGAGCTGCTGGAACTGCATACACCAACGATAGCCCCAGCCTATGGAAACCAGGCAGACCATGTCTTGGACCGATCGGGTATCGGGCGCCTAACGTCCGTAGACATGGCTCTGGCAACGCGGACGGACCGACGGCCGTCGATGGCGCGCACGGTGTGGGACAGCTCCGTCGGCAAGAAGACGGTGATGGCCGTCAGCGGCCTGATCATGCTGCTGTATCTGGTCGTCCACATGATCGGGAACCTGAAGATCTTCTTCGGGGCGGGCGAGTTCAACCACTACGCCCACTGGCTGCGCACCGTCGGCGAACCCTTCATGCACTACGAGTGGACGCTCTGGCTGATCCGGATCGTCCTCGTCGTCGCCGTGATCGCCCACGCCGTCTCCGCGTACCAGCTCAGCCGCCGTGACATCAAGGCGCGCCCCAGCAAGTACGTGCACAAGAAACGCCGGTCGACCTACGCCACCCGCACCATGCGCTGGGGCGGCATCATCCTCGCCCTGTTCATCGTCTGGCACATCCTCGACCTGACGACCGGCACCGTGCACTCCGGCGGCTTCCAGGAGGGCCACCCGTACCAGAACGTCGTGGACACCTTCTCCACCTGGTACGGCGACACGATCTACATCGTCGCGATGCTCGCCCTAGGCCTGCACGTCCGGCACGGCTTCTGGAGCGCCGCGCAGACCCTCGGCGCGGGCAGCCGCAGCCGCGACCGTGCCCTGAAGACCGTCGCCAATGTCCTCGCGCTGCTGCTCACGGCCGGCTTCATCGCCGTGCCCGTGGGCGTCATGACCGGAGTGGTGAGCTGAAATGGCCCTTGAATACGCCGACTTCACGACCGGGGAACCCGTCACCGACACCAAGTCGCCCACCGGCCCCATCAACGAGCGCTGGGACACCCGCCGTTTCGAGGCCAAACTCGTCAACCCCGCCAACCGCCGCAAACACACGGTGATCGTCGTCGGCACCGGCCTCGCGGGCGGCTCGGCAGGCGCCACCCTCGCCGAACAGGGCTACCACGTAGTCCAGTTCTGCTTCCAGGACTCCCCGCGCCGCGCCCACTCGATCGCCGCCCAGGGCGGCATCAACGCGGCGAAGAACTACCGCAACGACGGCGACTCCGTCCACCGCCTCTTCTACGACACCGTCAAGGGCGGCGACTTCAGGGCCCGCGAGTCCAACGTCCACCGCCTGGCGCAGATCTCGGTGGAGATCATCGACCAGTGCGTGGCGCAGGGCGTGCCCTTCGCGCGCGAGTACGGCGGCCTCCTCGACACCCGCTCCTTCGGCGGCGTGCAGGTGTCGCGGACCTTCTACGCCCGAGGTCAGACAGGGCAGCAACTCCTCCTCGGCGCCTACCAAGCCCTCTCCCGGCAGATCGCCGCCGGCAACATCGAGATGCACCCGCGTACCGAGATGCTCGACCTGATCGTCGTGGACGGAAAGGCGCGCGGGATCGTGGCCCGCGACCTCATCACGGGCCGTATCGACACGTACTTCGCGGACGCCGTCGTCCTCGCCAGCGGCGGCTACGGCAACGTCTTCTACCTGTCGACGAACGCCATGAACTCCAACGCCACCGCCGTCTGGCGGGCGCACCGGCGCGGCGCGCTGTTCGCCAACCCGTGCTTCACCCAGATCCACCCCACCTGCATCCCGCGCACCGGCGACCACCAGTCCAAACTCACCCTGATGAGCGAGTCGTTGCGCAACGACGGCCGGATCTGGGTGCCGAAGGCGCAGGGTGACCAGCGCCCGCCGAACGAGATCCCCGAGGACGAGCGCGACTACTACCTGGAGCGCATCTACCCGGCCTTCGGCAACCTCGTACCACGCGACATCGCCTCCCGCGCCGCGAAGAACGTGTGCGACGAGGGCAGGGGAGTCGGCCCCGGCGGGCAGGGCGTCTACCTCGACTTCGCCGACGCCATCGGGCGGTTGGGGCGGAAGGCAGTCGAGGAGAAGTACGGCAACCTCTTCGACATGTACGCCCGGATCACCGCCGAGGACCCGTACACCGTCCCGATGCGGATCTATCCCGCCGTGCACTACACGATGGGCGGCCTCTGGGTCGACTACGACCTCCAGACTACGATCCCGGGCCTGTTCGCGATCGGCGAGGCAAACTTCTCCGACCACGGAGCCAACCGCCTCGGCGCCTCCGCGCTGATGCAGGGCCTCGCCGACGGCTACTTCGTCCTCCCGGCGACGATCAACGACTACCTCGCCCGACACCCCGGACACGAGGGGATCGACGTCCAACACCCCGCCGTGCAGGAGGTGTTGGCGGAGACCGAGGACCGCCTCAACCTCCTCCTCGCGGTGGACGGCGACCGCACCCCCGACTCCTTCCACCGCGAACTCGGCGAACTCATGTGGGAGTTCTGCGGCATGGCCCGCACCGACAGCGGACTGCGCAAGGCACTGGAACGCATCCCGCAGATCCGCGAGGAGTTCTGGCGGCGGATCAAAGTCCCGGGCACCGGCGAGGAGTTCAACCAGTCGCTGGAGAAGGCGAACCGGATCGTCGACTACCTCGAACTCGCCGAGCTGATGTGCCTCGACGCGCTGAACCGCGCCGAGTCCTGCGGCGGCCACTTCCGTGAGGAGTCGCAGACCCCGGACGGTGAAGCGGAGCGCAGGGACGAGGAGTTCGGCTACGCCGCCGCCTGGGAGTTCACCGGCACCGGTTCATCTCCCGTACTGCACAAGGAAGACCTGGTCTTCGAGTACGTCCACCCCACCCAGCGGAGCTACGCATGAAGCTCACCCTGCGCGTCTGGCGGCAGCGGAACGCCGACGCCGAAGGCGCCATGTCCACCTACCAAGTGGACGGAATCTCCACGGACATGTCGTTCCTGGAGATGCTCGACACCCTCAACGAGGAACTCATCCTCAAGGGCGAGGACCCGGTCGCCTTCGACCACGACTGCCGCGAGGGCATCTGCGGCGCGTGTTCCCTCGTCATCAACGGCGACGCGCACGGCCCCGAGCGCACCACCACCTGCCAACTCCACATGCGGTCCTTCGAGGACGGCGACACGATCGACATCGAGCCGTGGCGTGCCTCGGCCTTCCCGGTCGTCAAGGACCTCGTGGTCGACCGCTCTGCCTTCGACCGGATCATCCAGGCCGGCGGCTACATCACCGCCCCCACCGGCGCCGCCCCCGAGGCCCACGCCACCGCCGTCCCCAAACCGGACGCCGACTTCGCCTTCGAGCACGCCGAGTGCATCGGCTGCGGAGCGTGCGTCGCCGCGTGCCCCAACGGCGCGGCGATGCTGTTCACTTCGGCCAAGGTCAACCACCTCAACGTCCTCCCGCAGGGCGCCCCCGAGCGCGAGACCCGCGTCCTCGACATGGTCGCCCAGATGGACGACGAGGGCTTCGGCGGCTGCACCCTCGCCGGTGAGTGCGCCACCGCCTGCCCGAAGGGCATCCCGCTGTTCTCCATCACCGGGATGAACAAGGAGTGGCTGCGAGCGACCCGCAAGGTGGCCAAGCGCTAGACGTCCCAGCTCACCGAACGTTCGCCGGCAGGGTGCGGACGGGCGGAGCCGGAGTGGTGCTCAACCCCGGCTCCGCCAAGCACCCCTGGCATTCAACAACCCCACATCGTCTCTCTCTTCGCGGGTCACATCACGGACAGCCGGCGTCGGCACAACAGGTATGGCGGCACCGCTCGCCGCCGAGCCGCCCCCGGCCCGTGACCAGGAGAGAGCCATGACCGGCGTTTCCACCCTCGACCGTCCCTCGCAGCCCGCCGCGCCGACCCGCTACACCGTCACGCTCGCCCGCGACGAGGACGAGGTGCGGGCCGCGCAGCGGCTGCGGCACGACGTCTTCGCCGGGGAGATGGGCGCCCACCTGTCCAGCCCGCAGCCCGGCCTGGACGTCGACGCCTTCGACGCCTACTGCGACCACCTCCTCGTCCGCGACACGGTCACCGGGCAGGTGGTCGGCACCTACCGGCTGCTGCCGCCCGAGCGCGCCGCGGTCGCCGGACGGCTCTACTCGGAGAGCGAGTTCGACCTCGCCCCCCTCGACAGCATCCGCCCGGGCCTCGTCGAGGTCGGCCGCTCCTGCGTCCACCCCGACCACCGCGACGGCGCCGTCATCGGCCTCATCTGGGCCGGCATAGCCCGCTACATGGTCGACCGCGGCCACGAATGGCTCGCCGGCTGCTGCTCCATCCCGCTCGCCGACGGCGGCACCCTCGCCGCCGGCACCTGGGACCGGGTCGGCGCCAAGCACCTCGCCCCCGAGGAGTTCCGGGTACGACCCCTGCTGCCCTGGAGCGCCGACGGCGTGACCCGCCCCGCCGGACGCGTCGAACTCCCGCCGCTGCTGCGCGGATACGTCCGCCTCGGCGCCTGGGTGTGCGGCGAGCCCGCCCACGACCCGGACTTCGGGGTCGCCGACCTGTACGTGTTGCTGTCGATGCGCCGGGTCAACCCGCGCTATCTGCGGCACTTCCTCTCGCTCGTCCCGGCGTGATGAGCGGCTGGCTGCCCAGCGCGCCCTGCACCCCCAGGTCGTGCATCGAGTCGAAGGGGTCCGTCACGGCCGTACCGCGTGCCGTGCTGCGCTTCGTGACCGTCCTGGTCGTGGTGGCCGCCGGGGCCGCGCTCACCCCCGTCGGCGCGCGGATCCCCGCCCGCGCGGTGCGCTGGTGGTGCCGGACGATCGTCCGGGCCGCCGGCATCCGGCTCCGCATCACCGGCACCACCACGCCCACCGGCGGACTGCTGCTCGTCGCCAACCACATCTCGTGGCTGGACATCCCGCTGCTGGCCGCCGTACGCCCCGCCCGCATGCTGGCCAAGGCCGAGATCCGGCACTGGCCCGTCGCGGGCACGCTCACCGCGGGCAGCGGCGCCCTGTTCATCGACCGCGACCGGTTGCGCGCCCTCCCCGAGACGGTCGCCTCCATCGCGGGTGCCCTGCGCGCGGGCGGAGCGGTCGCCGTCTTCCCCGAGGGCAGCACCTGGTGCGGCCGGGCCCAGGGCCACTTCCGGCGGGCCGTCTTCCAGGCCGCACTGGACGCCGGAGTACCCGTCCAACCCGTCGGCCTGCACTACCTCACCGACGGCACCGCCAGCACCGCCCCCGCCTTCGTCGGCAGCGACTCCCTGCTCACCTCGGTGTGGCGGGTCGTGTCGACGCGCGGGCTCGTCGCCGAGGTCGAGGTGGGCGAGACCATCGCCCCCGGCAGCCACCCCGACCGCCGCTCCCTCGCGCACGCGGCGCAGACCGGGGTGACCGCCCAGCCCCAGCACCGGGACCACTGCACGTCGGTGGCGCAGGCCCCGGTGAAAATCCGCAGGACGGCGCGGAGGCGTCCTGTTAGCGTTGCGTCCATGAGGATCATCAGGCACACCGGCACCGCGACCGCGCGAGCGACCAGCTCGCCGGCCGCCGACGTGTGATCTGACCTCACTGACCTCTCCCGGCGGCCGGAAACGGACCGCCGGGTGTGTCGTTTCCAGCCCCCTCGCACGCTGCCCCGCGATCCCTTCCGGTCCCCGACCGACCCGAAGGACTCACCGCCATGAACACCGACGACATCGTCCGTACGTTCCTCGACTTCTACCGCGAACGCGGGCACGAGTTGATCACCGGCAGCTCGCTCCTGCCGCCGCCCTCGGACCCGGTCCTCTTCACCACGTCCGGCATGCACCCGCTCACGCCGTACCTCCAGGGGCGCCCGCATCCACAGGGGCGGCGCCTGGTCAACGTCCAGCGCTGTCTGCGCACCACAGACCTCGACGAGATCGGCGACCTCACCCACCTGACCGTGTTCGAGATGCTCGGCTCATGGTCGTTGGGCGACTACGACCATCCGCAGAGCCTGCGTTGGGGGTACGAACTGCTGCGGGACGGCTTCGGAATTCCGCGCGAGAAGTTGTACGTCACTGTCTTCGGCGGTGATGAGCAGGTGGGCCCCGATCTCGAATCGCTGGACACCTGGCGGGAGTTGGGGCTGCCGGTCGAGTCGACGCGAGACGAGAACTGGTGGTCCAACGGGCCCGTGGGTCCCTGTGGCCCCGACTCCGAGATCTTCTACTGGACCGGCGACGGCCCGCCGGAGGGGAGCCCGACCACGGACTCGCGTTGGGTGGAGATCTGGAATCACGTCCACATGCGGCTTGAGCGTGGTGAGGACGGTGGGCTCGTTCCGTTGCGGCAGGTCAACGTTGATACGGGGATGGGTTTGGAGCGGCTTGTGTCTGTTCTTCAGGGGCGGCGGTCGGTCTACGAGACGGACCTGTTCGAGCCGTGGATGAGGACGGTTCCGCTGTTGTGGGAGCTGGACGAGCGCTCGGTGCGGGTGGTCTGTGATCATCTCCGGTCGAGTGTTGTCGTCCTGGAGGAGGGGGTACGGCCTTCCAACACCGGGCGTGGATATGTGCTGCGGCGGTTGATTCGGCGGCTGCTCACGGTTCTGTGGCGGGGCGACGACTCGCGTACGTTGTGCGATCTGCCGGGGGAGCTTCTCGGTACCGGCACTGTGCGGGAGGTGTTGCTGGATGAGGAGCGGCGGTTCTCTCAACTGCTTGAGCGGGGGCGGCGGGTGTTGTCTCGGCCGGAGTTTCGGGGGCGGCCGTTGAGTGAGGAGGACTACCACTTCCTCCATGACACTCATGGGTTGCCCCGGGAATGGGTTGGCGGTCTTCAGAGGTAGTTGGTTGGGTGCGGGTGTGTGGGGGCTGGTCGCGCCCACGCGGCGGAGCCGCAAATTGATACAGCCCCGCGCCCCTAGAAGACGGGCGTCTACGCTAGCGCGTTTGCCAGATAGGGAGCCGTTGCGCTGTCACTCGCCCCTGCTACCTTCCTCGGCGGGCCCGCCGCCACGATCCTCCCGCCCTTCTCTCCTCCACCCGGGCCCAAGTCGATGACCCAGTCCGCGCCCGCCACCACGGCCATGTCGTGCTCGACCACCACCACGGTGTGGCCCGCGTCGACCAGGCCGTGGAGTTGGCGGAGGAGGACCTCTACGTCGGCCGGGTGGAGGCCGGTGGTCGGTTCGTCGAGGAGGTAGAGGGTGTGGTTGCGGCGGCCGCGTTGCAACTCCGTGGCCAGTTTGATGCGTTGGGCCTCGCCGCCGGACAACTCGGTGGCGGGCTGGCCCAGATGGAGGTAACCGAGGCCCACGTCCAGGAGTGCGGTCAGGCTGCGGGCCACAGCCGGAGTGTCCGTGTCCGCGAAGAAGGCCGCCGCGCTCTCCACCGTCAGGTCGAGGACCTCCGCGATGTTCCGTCCCCGGTACGTCACTTGGAGTGTCTCGGGGTTGTAGCGCGCCCCGCCGCAGTCGGGGCACGGGGTGTAGGTGCTGGGGAGGAAGAGCAGCTCTACGCTCACGAAGCCCTCGCCCTGGCAGGTCTCGCAGCGGCCTCCCCCAGAGGGGGGACCCCCAGCCACGTTGAAGGAGAACCGGCCCACGCCGTAACCCCGTCGGCGCGCCTCGTCCGTGGCCGCGAAGACCTTGCGGACGACGTCGAAGAGACCCGTGTACGTCGCCAGGTTCGAGCGGGGGGTGCGGCCGATCGGTTTCTGGTCGACCGACACCAGGCGTTCTACGCCGGGGAGTTCCTCGGTGATCTCGCCGATCAGCGTGGACTTGCCCGAGCCCGAGACGCCGGTTACCGCGGTGAACACGCCCAGCGGGAATTCGGCTGTCACGTCGCGCAGGTTGTGCCGCGTCACCGGGCCCACCTTCAACTCGCCTCGCGGTGAACGGACTTCGCGGGCCGGCGTGGGGGAGTCGTCGAAGAGGAAGCGCGCCGTCGCCGAGTCCTGCACCGCCGCGAGCTCCGCCACCGGTCCGCTGTGCAGTACCCGGCCGCCGTGCTCACCGGCCAGCGGGCCCACGTCCACCAGCCAGTCGGCGGCGCGCATGACGTCCAGGTGGTGCTCCACCACGAACACCGAGTTGCCCGCTGCCTTCAGCCGGTCCAGGACCGTGAGCAGGGCCTTCGTGTCCGCGGGGTGCAGGCCGGCGGAGGGTTCGTCCAGGACGTAGACGACGCCGAAGAGGCCGGACCTCAACTGGGTTGCCAGGCGCAGGCGTTGGAGTTCGCCGGCCGAGAGGGTGGGGGTCGCGCGGTCCAGACTGAGGTAGCCGAGGCCGAGTTCGAGGATGGGGGCGATGCGGGAGGTGAGGTCCTCGGTGAGGACGCGTGCCGCCTCCGACGTGCCGTTGAGGCTGTCGGCCAACTCCACGAGCGGTAGCGCGGCCAGGTCGGCGATCGTGCGGCCCGCGATGGTCACCGCCAGGGACTCGGCACGCAGTCTGCTGCCTCCGCAGACCGGGCAGGGGGTGCTCGTCAGGAAGCGTTCCGCCTTGGTGCGGAGGGTGGGGCTCTTCGTGTCCGCGAACGTCTTCATGACGTAGCGGTGGGCGCTCATGTACGTGCCCTGGTAAGGGCGTTGGATGCGGTTCGCGTCCCGGACCGGGTGGACCGTGACCACCGGTTGTTCGTCCGTGAACAGGATCCACTCCCGCTGTTCGGCGGGGAGTTCTCGCCACGGTACGTTCACGTCGTGGCCGAGGGTGTCGAGGATGTCGCGCAGGTTCTTGCCCTGCCAGGCGCCCGGCCACGCGGCGATCGCGCCCTCGCGGATCGACAGCGAGGGGTCGGGGACGAGGGACTCCTCGGTCGTGCGGTGGACCCGGCCGAGACCGTGGCACTCGGGGCACGCGCCCGCCGCCGTGTTGGGGGAGAAGGCGTCCGAGTCGAGGTGCTCCGCGCCGGGCGGGTAGTCGCCTGCCCGGGAGAACAGCATCCGGAGCGAGTTCGAGAGGTTGGTGACCGTGCCCACCGAGGAACGGGAGGTGGGGGTCGAGCGGCGTTGCTGGAGGGAGACCGCCGGGGGCAGGCCGGTGATCGCGCCGACCTTCGGGGCTCCTACCTGGTGGATCAGTCTGCGGGCGTACGGCGCCACCGATTCGAAGTAGCGGCGCTGAGCCTCCGCGTAGATCGTGCCGAACGCCAGGGACGACTTTCCGGAGCCGGAGACGCCTGTGAACACGGTCAACACGTCCCGCGGGATGTCGACGTCGACGCCCTGGAGGTTGTGCTCGCGGGCGTCGCGGACACGGACGTAGGAGTCGGGGACGTGTGGGGTGCGGGGCGTGCCGGGGCTGTGCATGACCCGGCGAGTCTATGCGAGCACGCCGGGTGTCGCCCGGTGACCTGCGGGGGTGCGGGGGCGTCCGCGCTGTGCCACGTTGGAAGACACGGATGCCAATAGCCGCACAGTCGCCGCGCACAGTCGCCGCACGGAAGGTCCGTGGTCATGAGCACTCCCGGATTCGGTTTCGGACGCACCCCCTTCGAGGAATTCGACGAGCTGATGTCCCGGTATTTCGGCGGTTCGGGACCGGCGTCACCGTCACGCCGGACCCAGCGCGTCGACATCGGCAGCCTGCTCTCCGAACGGGCCCGTGAGTTGGTCGCCCAGGCGCGGGACATCGCCGCCGTCGAGGGCAGCGAGGAACTCGACGCCCGGCATCTGCTGGCCGCCGCCACCGAGCAGGAGTCGACCCGACGGCTGCTCGCCGAGGCCGGCGCGGACCCCGACCGCATCAGGGAACGGCTGACCGCCGGAGCGGACGGCGGCCCGAAGACCGAACCCACCACCCTCACCCCGGCCGCCAAGCGCGCCCTCCTCGACGCGTACCGGATCTCCCGCGCCGAGGACTCCTCGTACATCGGCCCCGAGCACCTGCTACGGGCCCTGGCCGCCAACCCCGAGTCGGCCGCCGGACAGGCCCTCGCGGGCAGCGGCTGGGAGAGCGACCGGGTGCCGAACGGTGCCGAGCCCGAGCGGAAGCGGCCCAGCAGCACACCCACCGTCGACGAGTACGGGCGTGACCTCACCGAGGACGCCCGCGCCGGGCGGCTCGACCCGGTGATCGGGCGGGACGACGAGGTCGAGCAGACCATCGAGGTACTGTCCCGGCGCAGCAAGAACAACCCCGTCCTCATCGGCGACCCCGGCGTCGGCAAGACCGCCGTCGTCGAGGGCATCGCCCAGCGGATCGTCGCCGGTGACGTGCCGAAGACCCTCGAAGGCAAGCGGCTCGTGTCGCTGGACCTGGCAGGGATGGTCGCCGGCACCAAGTACCGGGGCGAGTTCGAGGAGCGGCTGAAGAAACTCCTCGACGAGGTGAGCGAGCACGGCGACGAACTGGTGCTGTTCCTCGACGAGTTGCACACCGTCGTCGGCGCGGGTGGCGGGGGAGACGGTGCTCTGGACGCGGGGAACATGCTCAAACCCGCCCTGGCCCGCGGGCAGTTGCACCTCATCGGTGCCACCACCGTCGACGAGTACCGCAAGTACATCGAGAAGGACTCGGCGTTGGAGCGCCGCTTCGCGCCCATCCTGATCGGCGAACCGACCGTCGACGACACCATCGAGATCCTGCGCGGCCTGCGCGACCGCTACGAGGCCCACCACCAGGTCCGTATCACCGATGAAGCTGTCGTCGCGGCGGCCGAGCTGTCCGACCGGTACATCACCGCCCGTTTCCTGCCCGACAAGGCCATCGACCTGATGGACCAGGCCGCGGCCCGGGTACGGCTGCGCGCCAAGACGCCGCTCTCCGACAACCGCGAGGTCGAGGACCGGCTCGCCGCCCTCAACCGCGAGAAGGACCAGGCCGTCGCCGACGAGGAGTACGAGCGGGCCAAGGAGATCCGCGACCGGATCAAGGTCACCGAGGCCGAGTTGAAGGCGGGCGGCTCCGCCGAGGAGCAGGCGCCCAAGGTCACCGCCGAGGACATCGCCGAGGTCGTCTCGCGCACCACCGGCATTCCGGTCGCCCAGCTCACCGAGGAGGAGCGCGCCCGGCTGATGAAGCTGGAGGAGCACCTCCACGAGCGGGTCGTCGGCCAGGACGAGGCCATCACCGCCGTCGCCCGTGCCGTACGCCGAGCCCGGGCCGGCATGAGCGACCCGAACCGGCCCATCGGCAGCTTCCTCTTCCTCGGCCCCACCGGCGTCGGCAAGACCGAACTGGCCCGCGCGCTCGCCGCCGCCCTCTTCGGCGACGAGAGCCGCATGATCCGCCTCGACATGAGCGAGTTCCAGGAACGGCACACCGTCTCCCGCCTGGTCGGCGCGCCTCCCGGATACGTCGGTCACGACGAGGCCGGCCAGCTCACCGAGGCCGTCCGCAGACAGCCGTACGCCGTGCTGCTGCTCGACGAGGTCGAGAAGGCGCACCCCGACGTCTTCAACACGCTGCTGCAACTCCTCGACGACGGGCGGCTCACCGACTCGCAGGGGCGCACGGTCGACTTCAAGAACACCGTCGTCATCATGACGTCGAACATCGGCGCCGACCGCATCCTCGCGGCGGGCGTCGACGACTACGCCAAGGTCCGCGAGACGGTGATGCCGGTCCTGAACCAGCACTTCCGCCCCGAGTTCCTCAACCGCATCGACGAGATCATCGTCTTCCGGGGCCTGGAACGCTCCCAGCTCCGCGACATCGTCGACCTGTTGCTGGAACACACCCGGCGCAGGCTGCACGCCCAGGACGTCACCCTGGAGGTCAGCGACTCGGCGGCGGACCTGCTGGCCAACCTGGGCTATCAACCCGACTTCGGCGCCCGCCCGTTGCGCCGCACCATCCAGCGCGAGGTCGACGACCGGCTCGCCGACATGCTCCTCGCCGGCGAACTGAACGCGGGCGACCAGGCCCGGGTCGACGCGAGCGACGGAACGATCGAGATCAGCGCACGCCAGGCGGCCGCGCACTAGCCGGACCGCATTCGCATCCCTCAGGGAGACAGGCATGAGCAGTTATCGAGTCGCGCAAGTGGGCGCGGCCGGCGCCGAGTTCACGATCGCCGAGCGGGACGTGCCGGAGCCGGGGCCGGGCCATGTGCGGATCGCCGTGGAGGCCTGCGGGATCTGCCACAGCGACACCTTCTTCGTGAACGCCGGAGTACCGGGCGTACGGTTCCCGCTCGTCACCGGGCACGAGATCGCCGGACACATCGACGCGCTCGGCGAGGGCGCCTCTGACAGCGGCTGGCGGGTCGGCGACCGGGTGTCCGTCGGCTGGTTCGGCGGCAGCTGCGGCCACTGCACCCCGTGCAGGCAGGGCGACTTCATCGTCTGCGAGAACATGAAGGTGCCCGGCTGGGCCTACGACGGAGGCTTCGCGGAGATGACCGTGGCGCCGGTCGACGCACTCGCTCGGATCCCCGACAGCCTCTCGGCGAGCGCCGCCGCGCCCATGGGATGTGCGGGCGTGACCACGTTCAACGGACTGCGGCACAGTGCGGCGGGGCCGGGCGACCTGGTGGCCGTCCTCGGACTCGGTGGCCTCGGTCACCTGGGCGTGCAGTACGCGGCCGCCATGGGATTCGAGACCGTGGCGATCGCGCGAGGTCCCGAAAAGGCCGACTTCGCCAAGCAGTTGGGCGCACACCACTATGTGGACAGCACGGCGGACACCGATGTCGCGGACGCGCTGAAGGCGCTCGGCGGCGCCAAGGTCGTGCTGGCCACGGCGGGCAACGCCGACGCCGCGACGGCGACCGTGGAGGGGCTGCGGCCCCGCGGCGAACTGGTCGTCATCGGAGCGGACACCGCGCCGTTGGGGATCAGCCCGCTCCAACTGCTCATGAGCGCCAAGGTGGTTCGGGGCCACCCGTCCGGCACCGCGCAGGACGTGCAGGACACGCTGGCCTTCAGCGCCCTGCACAACATCCGCCCGATGGTCGAGACCGTACCCCTGGACCAGGCCGGCGAGGCCTACGAGCGGATGCTGTCCGGCGCCGCGCGCTTCCGGATGGTGCTCACGCCCTGAGCGAGGCGAGCCGCCGATAGGAGTCCAGCAGGGCCTCGCGGTCGTAGGTGCTGGTGGTGACGAGGACCTCGTCGGCCGCCGTCTCCTTCAGCACCGTCTCCAGCTCATGGGCCACCTGCTCCTCGGTGCCCGCGAGCTGTCCGCTGAGCCCGGCCTCGTAGAAGCCGAACTCCTTGTCGGTCATGGGAAGTTGCTCCACGCGCTCGGCGGGCGGCAGCGGCGGGAAGGTGCCGTGGGTGCGCGAGTACGCCATCGACCAGGCCTCCGGGACGAGCAGCCGCCGGGCCGCCTCGGGGGTGGCGGCCACGGCGATCGTGCCCGATATGACGACGTACGGCTGCGCGGCCCACGAGGAGGGGCGGAAGCGGGCGCGGTAGTGGTCGATTCCGCGCTGCATCTTCTCCCTGTTGCGGAGGTCGCCGATGACCATCGGCAGACCGGCCCGGGCCGCGATGTCGGCGCCCTCGCCCATCGCGAGCACGAACGGCGGGACGCTCAGGCCCTCCGAGGGCCGCGCGTGCGCGCCGGTGGGCGAGGTGCCGTGGAACCAGTCGAGGAGTTCGTCGAGTTGTCCGGCGAAGTCGTCGGCGTCGTCCTTGTCGCGGCCCAGCGCCCTGCGCACGCCGCCGGTGAAGCCGACCGAGCGGCCGAGCCCCATGTCGATCCGGCCCGGGAACAGCGACTCCAGAACCCCGAACTGCTCGGCCACAACCAGGGGTTGGTGATTGGGCAGCATCACCCCGCCCGTCCCGACCCGGATGCTCCGGGTGGCCGAGGCGACGGCGGCGGCCAGCACGGTCGGTGCGGAACCTGCGACCCCGGGCACGCCGTGGTGCTCCGACACCCAGAACCGGTGATACCCCAGCTCCTCGACCTCCCGCGCCAGCCGCACGGTGTCGCGCAGCGCCTCGGCGGGCGGGTGCCCCTCGCGGGTGCGGGACCGGTCGAGGACGGAGAACGGGGTCGAGGCGATCACGGAACTCACGTCAGTTCCAACGCCGGGGAGGCTCCGGCATTCCCGCGGCGGTCAGGCCCCGGGGCGCAGCAGCCCGCGCTCGTACGCCTTCGCCAGGCGCTGCGGGACGAGGTGGCGTACGCCGTCGACGGTGACCGGCACCAGCGTGGGCGTCGTGGCCTTCCACCGGGCGCGGCGGTGGCGGGTGTTGCTGCGGGACATCTTCCGTTTGGGGACGGCCATGGGGATTCCTCCTCGGTGGGCTGGTGGGCATCGAGGACGCTATATGAAAATGGATCCCATTAGCAATCGGGGGTCGCGTGTACGGCTCTCACCGCCGGGACCGGACCCGGGCGTCCCGGGGCGGGTCGATGAACTGCAACTCCAGCGTGACGGGCGGTTCCGCGAGCCCCGGCCCGCCCGCGGCCGCCCACTCCAGGACTTCCTCCGTGCAGTCGTCGTCCATCGCGAACCCGACCCAGGTCGGCCGCCCACCGGCCCCCCGTCCCGCGGCCGACGGCTGGACGACGATCACGTTGGCCTGGTCGCAGGGGCCGAGGCAGTCCGTCGTACGGACGGCGAAACCGTGCTCGGCCGCACCCGCGCGCAGCCGTTCCACCTGCCAGGCGTGGTCGGTGCCGGGGTGTTTGCGCGGGTCGCCGCAGCAGCAGCCCCGGCACACGACCAGGGTGCAGGGCCGCTCGCGGGCGGCGCCGATCAGGAACGTACCGGGGGCGGGAGTGGCGGCAGACATGTGAGAAGCATGAGGCCAGGCCTCTTGCGGGCCGTTGCCGGGGTGCGGGGACCGGCTGTCTAGGGTGGGCGGGTGACTGCCGACAACAAGCGCCCGCTCGCCGTGTTCGACCTCGACAACACCCTCGCCGACACGGCGCACCGGCAACGGTTCCTGGAGCGGAAGCCGCGAGACTGGGACGGTTTCTTCGGCGCCGCGCCGCAGGACCCACCCCTGGCGGAGGGCGTCGCGCTCGCGCTGGAGAGCGCCGAGGAGTGCGAGGTCGTGTATCTGACCGGGCGGCCCGAACGCTGCCGGCGCGACACGCTCGCCTGGCTCGCCGCGCACGGGCTGCCCGAGGGGCGGGTCTTCATGCGGCGCAACGACGACCGCAGGCCCGCCCGGCGCACCAAGCTGGAGAAACTCAAGCAGCTAGCCCGCGACCGCGACATCCGGGTCCTCGTGGACGACGACGAGTTGGTCTGCGACGACGCCGAACGGGCCGGGTTCAGAGTCGTACGGGCCCGCTGGACCTCCCCCTCCGCCGCGCTGGAGGCGGCACAGGAGGGGGAGGGCCGGACCTGAGAGGCTGCTGCCCTGCGGCTGTCAGTCCTCGTCCTCGATGCGGAAGCCGACCTTCAGGCCGACCTGGAAGTGCTCGATCTGCCCGTTCTCGATCTGGCCCCTGACCTGGGTCACCTCGAACCAGTCCAGGCTGCGCAGGGTCTGCGCGGCGCGGGCGACGCCGTTGCGGATGGCCTGGTCGATGCCCTCGTGAGAGGTGCCGACGATCTCGGTGACCCGGTACGTGTGCTCGGACATGCGGGTACTCCTCTCGGCCGTGACGGGCGCGTCACGCGTTACTCCACCGTGCCCCACAGCGCGGCAGTGCGCGAGACGGCCCGTCACCCGACGTCAGCGCACCACGCTGAGCGACAGCGCGAAGCGTCCTTCCCGGTCGGTCCACCAGTGGGCCAACTCCAGCCCGGTCGTGGCCAGTTCGGACCGCACGCCCTCCTTGCGGAACTTCGCCGAGATCTCGGTGCGGAGTTCCTCGCCCGCCGTGAAGTCGACGGCGAGATCGAGTGCCGGGATCTTCACGGTCTGGTCCGTGCGGGAGCGCAGCCGCATCTCGATCCACTCGTTGTCCGTGTCCCAGAGGGCGACGTGGTCGAAGGCGTCGGCGTCGAAATCGGCGCCGAGTTCGCGGTCGACCACGGTCAGGACGTTCTTGTTGAACGCGGCCGTCACCCCGGCCGCGTCGTCGTACGCCCTGACCAGGACCTGCTCGTCCTTGACCAGGTCCGTGCCGAGGAGCAGCGCGTCGCCGGGGGAGAGGAGCGAGCGGAGGCCGGCGAAGAACGTGGCGCGTTCCGCCGGGAGCAGGTTGCCGATCGTGCCGCCGAGGAACGCCAGCAGCCGGGGTCCCGGTGTCTCCGGCAGGGTGAGGTCGCCGGTGAAGTCGGCGATCAGGGCGTGCACGTCGAGACCCGGGCGCTCCTCGATGAGGGCGTGCCCGGCCTGCGTGAGCGCGCTCTCACTGACGTCGACGGGGACGTACACGGCCAGGCCGGTGAGCGCGTCCAGCAGGTGACGTGTCTTGTCCGAGGAGCCGGAGCCCAGCTCGACGAGCGTGCGGGCGCCGGTCGCGGCGGCGATCTCGCCGGCCCGGTCGACGAGGATCTCCCGCTCGGCGCGCGTCGGGTAGTACTCGGGCAACTCGGTGATCTGCTCGAAGAGTTCGCTGCCGTGGGCGTCGTAGAACCACTTCGGCGGGAGTGTCTTCGGGGTGCGGGTGAGGCCCTCCAGGACGTCGGCGCGCAGGGCCGCGTCGGTGGCGTCCTCGGGGAGGGTGCGGGTGAGAAGGAACGGACTCACGTGCGGGGCTCCTTCGAAGGTGCGGGTGCCAGATCTTTCAGGGGGGTCAGGAGGACCTCGGTGCGGGTCGCGGTGAGCAAGGTGCGGTCGGGGGCCTCCTGCCAGTGCGGGTCGTCGTCGTACGGCTCGGAGGCCACGACCGTGCGGCGGCCGGGCTCCGCGAGGTACCAGAGGGTGTCGCCCCAGGCCGTGGCGGCGATCGTCTCGCCGTCGGTGAGAAGGAGGTTGAGGCGGGAGCCGGGGGCGGCTGCCGCGACCTCCACCACCGTGTCGGCCAGTGCCTGGCCCTCCTCGTCGCCCGCCCGGAGCCGGTTGAGGACCAGGGCCCAGACGAACGCCGAGTCGCAGCGGGCATCGAGCGACAACAGGTCCACCGGGGGCAGGCGTTGGGCGAGCGCGGCGAGTGTCTGCGGCCAGCCGGTGACGGCGCCGTTGTGGCTGAACAGCCAGGGGCCCGCGGCGAACGGTGCCGCCGCGGCCTCCCCGTCCGCACCCGCGAACGTCGCGTCCCGTACGGCGGCCAGCAGTGCCCCCGAGCGGACCACACGGGCCAGGTCGGCGAAGGACTGGTCGCCCCAGATGGGGACGGCCCGCCGGTAGCGGCCCGGCACCGGGTCGCCCTCGGCGTACCAACCCACCCCGAAACCATCGGCGTTGACCGTTCCGTGCTTCTGCCGACGCGGTTCCCAGGACTGGCGGTACAGGCTGTGCTCCGGGTCCACGAGGAGCCGGCCCAGCGGTTCCTCGGGTCCCAGGTACGCCAGGTGACGGCACATCAGACGGCCCCCGAGCGGGCCGTACGGAAGCCGGAGAAGATCTGCCGCCGGATCGGATAGTCCCAGTTGCGGAACGTACCCCGGCAGGCCACCTCGTCCACGGCGAACGAACCGCCCCGCAGCACCTTGTACTCCGGGCCGAAGAACACCTCCGAGTACTCCTTGTACGGGAACGCCTTGAACCCCGGGTACGGCAGGAAGTCGCTCGACGTCCACTCCCACACGTCACCGATCAACTGGCGTACGCCCAGGGGTGATTCGCCCGCCGGGTAGCTGCCGGCGGGGGCCGGGCGCAGGTGGCGTTGGCCCAGGTTGGCGTGCTCGGGTGCCGGGTCGGCGTCGCCCCACGGGTAGCGCATAGAGCGGTCGGCCGTCGGGTCGTGGCGGGCCGCCTTCTCCCACTCGGCCTCGGTGGGCAGCCGGCGTCCGGCCCAGCGGGCGTAGGCGTCGGCCTCGTACCAACAGACGTGCACCACCGGCTCGTTCGGGGGTACGGCCTCCGTCACGCCGAACCGGCGCCGCAGCCACTGGCCCGCCTCCCGACGCCAGAACTCCGGCGCCGTGAGGGAGCTGCGGCGGACGTGCGCCCAGCCCTCCTTCGTCCACCAGCGCGGGTCGTCGTAGCCGCCGTCCTCGATGAACGCCAGATACGCGCCGTTCGTCACCGGAGTCGTGTCGATGTGGAACGGGGCCACCTCCCGCCGGTGCGCGGGCCGTTCGTTGTCCAGCGCCCATGGCTCGGTGGAGGTGCCCATCGTGAACGGGCCCCCGGGGACGAGGACTTCGGACGGGCCGGTGAACAGCGGGACCGGCTCCGGGTCCGGGGCGGTCAACGCCTGCGGGCCCGTGCGGAGCTGATGGGTGATCAACATCGTTTCGTCGTGCTGCTGTTCGTGCTGGGCGACCATCCCGAAGGCGAAGCCCATGTCGGTGAGCCGGGTCCCGCGGAAGGCGTGGCTCTCCAGCACGTCCGTCACCCGGCCGCGCACCTCGGCCGCGTACTGCCGGGCCTCCGCGGGCGGCAGCAGCGGCAGCGAGGGGCGTTCGGAACGCGGGTGCTCGAACGCGTCGTAGAGGCCGTCGATGTCGGGCCGCATCGCGTCCCGGCCGCCGACGGCCCGCAGCAGCCACAGTTCTTCCTGGTTGCCGATGTGCGCGAGGTCCCAGACCAGCGGGGACATCAACGGCGAGACCTGGGCGGTGAGTTCGGGCTCGTCCACACAGCTCGTGAGGAGCGTCGTGCGGTCCCGGGCCGTGGTGAGGGTGGTCAACGCCCGTTGCCTGAGCGCCTCGATATCGATGTCAGCGGAGGTGTCGGCGCCGGTGTCGGCGGCGATGTCGGCGTCGGTCATGTGCGGATGTCCTTCCCGTGCGGGCGGCTGTCCGTGCCACGCACGCGGTCGAGCAGATCGTCGGCGGGGCAGCGGCCCCGGACGACATAGCGGTCGAAGTACGCGCGGACGGCGTCCGTGACCCCGGCGGTGGCGCCGAGCCGGGGCAGGGCCTCCAGGGCCGCCGCGAAGCAGACGAGGGCGACCTCGTGCAGCTCCGGGTCGGACAGCCCGTAGCGGGCCGCGTCGATCCACAGCGGATTGTGCGGCGCGGGCAGTCCCTGGGACCGTTCGGCCAGCGGCTTCACGGCCCGGTACGCGGTCTCGGCGGCCTCGGGGTCGTCGAACAGCGCGGTCGTCACGGCCAGCGGCACGATCCAGCCGTCGTCCCCGGGCTGCGCGTCGATCATGCGCAGTTCGAGATGACCGCGCGGTCTGACCGGCGGGAACAGCGTCGAAACGTGGTAGTCGAGATCCTCACGGGTCGGCGGCCTGGGCGCCCCCGACCTGATCCACTCCCGGAACGTCAGCTCCTCCGGGACCTCCCACGGGCCGCTGTCCTGCCGTATGCACATCACCGGCGAGTCCAGGACGTGATCGGTCCAGGCGTCGCGCGGCTGCGCGTCCAGGGTCGGACCGCCCGCCCGGCCGGGGCCGATCTCCATCCAGATCAGCTGCCGGGTGGAGCGCCAGCCGGTGGGGCTGCGGCCGACCAGCGGGGAGTTGGCGAACGCGGCCACCAGAACCGCGCCCAGCTGGTGCGCCAGCCACCAGCGCCGCCCGAGGCCGAGCGGACCCGGCTCCTCGTAACCGGCGTCCAGACACACCTGCACGGACGCCGAGGTGCACATCATGCGGCGCCCGGCGGGGCCGGTGCGGTCGAGGCAGCGCTCCATGGCGTCGTAGCGCGGCTCGTGCAGGAACCGGCGCGGCGGGTGCCAGGGATCGTGGCCGACACCGACCAGCCCCAGGCCGTCGCGGCGCAGCACCGCGCGGACGGCGTCCAGGTCTTCGGAGACGGAACCGATGCACTCCATCAGGGAGGCGGCGGGCGACGAGCTGAGTTCCAGCTGGCCGCCGGGCTCGACGGTGAGCGCCGACCTCAGAGGCACGGTCCTCAAGGCGGCGTAGGCCGCTTCGAGTCGTTCGGGTGTCACGGGGAGCTGCGGCAGGCGCAGCTCGTGGACGAGCCATTCCACTTCGACCCCGAGCGTTCGGGGCGGACCGGTCTTGAAGCAGATGCCCCTGACCAGGGCTTCCACCTCGGGTTCGGTGACCGCGGTACGGGGCTCCGTACAGTCGCTACAGTCACTTGCCGTATCGGACATGTCGGGATCCTCCTGAGATTCCACCATGCCACCGGCCCGGTTTCTGTTGGGCCCGGGTCGGCACACTCGTACCACCCAAGACCCTCGCGGCTGGTCGCACAAGGGTGCGTATTGCCACGTTCGGGATCGGTAATCTCCGGTTCGCCGGCTGTTCGCGGGGCCCGGAAACTCCGTTGCACCGCACGACCAGCATCGCTCAGGATGCAGGTATGAGCACGACGGGGGAGAACACGGGGGAGAACACGGGGGAGATCGCGGGGCGCGCGCTCATGGCGTACACGGGGGTTATGCCATGAGCGCGCGCCTGCGCGGCATCGCGCAGCAGACCGAGCAGATCGTCGCTGCCGGGGGCTACCGCACGGCGGACGGACGCGAGGTGTCCATCGCCGCCGAGACCGACGCGGCCCGCGCGGGCACACGCCTGTACGGACCGGAACCGGTGCGGATACCGCCGCTCTCACCTGCGAAGACGCTCGTCGAGGTCACCGGCGAGAGCAGCCTGGAGGCCGCCCGGCGCCTGACCGGCCCGGTCGCCGTCCTGAACTTCGCCTCCGCCCGCAACCCCGGCGGCGGCTTCCTCAACGGCGCGCAGGCCCAGGAAGAGGCCCTGTGCCGCGCCTCCGCGCTGTACACGTGCCTGCTTGAGGCCCGCGGTTTCTACGACCATCACCGCGCCCACCGCGACCCGTTCTACACGGACCGCGTCATCCACTCACCGGCCGTCCCCGTCTTCCGCGACGACAAGGGCCGGCTCCTGGACGAGCCGTACACGGCCGGATTCCTGACCGCCGCCGCACCGAACGCCGGGGTCGTCCTGCACACGGCACCCGAGCGCGCGGCCGAGCTGCCGCACGCCATCGCCGTACGGGCGGAGCGGGTGCTGGAGACAGCAGCCCTGCACGGCTACCGGCGGCTGGTCCTGGGTGCCTGGGGTTGCGGGGTGTTCCGGAACGACCCGGCGCAGGTCGCGGGCGCGTTCCACACGCTGCTCGGGCCGGGCGGACGGTTCGCCGCGGCCTTCGAGCACGTGGTGTTCGGCGTCCTGGACCGCACACCGGGTGCCACGGTCCTGGACGCCTTCGCACGGACGTTTCCGGAGCGTCAGCTCCAGCGGTAGCGGATCAGGTCCAGCCGTAGCGCTCGTGCAGCCGGTGCCGGACGAGGTTGAAGCGCATCTGGTCGATCGCGCAGGCCTCCCGGCGCATGCCGTCCTCGTGCAGGCGCAGGACGCGGTCCACGTCGACCCACGAGTCGCGGCCGGACTTGTCCCACGGGCCGCTGCCGATCGCCACCCACTCGCGGTCGCCGTCGTGGCGCTTGCTGGAGAGCTGGACGGCGAGCACGGTTCCGCCGGGCTCGCGGGCCACGACGAGGACCGGGCGGTCCTTGCCCCGGCCGTCGTTCTCTTCAAAGGGCACCCAGGTCCAGACGATTTCACCGGGGTCGGGGTCGCCGTCGTGCGCGGGGGAGTACTCGGTACGGACCTTGCCGACCTCGCGCGGGTCGGCCTCGGTGGTGGCGGAGGGGCCGAAGCGGCCCGGAACGTTCTCATCGGTAAAGGCGGTCACGGAGGCACCTTAGAACGTGCCTCCGTGACCCCGGACGCCGGGCGCCCGTCAGACGATCACCACTACTCCTTCTCCACCGGCACCTTCTGCGACGGCGGTGCCGTGACTCCGTTCAGGGCCGAAGTCCCGTTCGGGGTCTGTCCGTTCTGGTTCATCGAGGAGAGCAGCTGGCGGGCCAGACCGAGGCCCGTGCCGCCCATGGTGAGCGCCTTGGCGAGCATCTCCGCCATGCCGTCGGCCCCGTTGAGGACCACCATGTTGTCGATGCTGCCGAACGCGGACGCGCCGGCCTTCACGATCTCCGGCCAGTTCTCGGCCAGTTGCTGCGCGACCACCGCTTCCTGGTTCTCGGCGAGAGCGGCTGCCCGCGCCTTGATGGCCTCCGCCTCGGCGAGACCCTGGGCCCGGGTCGCCTCGGCGGCGGCGAGACCCTTCGCCTGCGCGGCGGCGGCCTCGGCCTCACCGGTCGCCCTGGTCGCCGTCGCTGCGGCGGCACCGCGTGCCTGGGTCGCCTCGGCCTCGGCGAGCGCGGCCGTCTTGATCCGGCTCGCCTCGGCCGTGGCCGCCAACTCGGTCTCCTTGGCCTTGGCTTGAGCCGCGGAGATCCGTGCGTCGCGCTCGGCCTCGGCGCGGGCCCGGGTCTCGTACGCCTGGGCGTCCGCGGGCTTGCGGACGTCCGCCTGGAGCTGCTGTTCCCGGCGCAGGGCGTCGAGTTCGGCGATCCGGGTCTCCTGCACGACGACGTCCTGCCGGGCTGCGGCGTCCGCGAGGGGTCCGGCCTGTCGGGCCTTCGCCCCCGCCTTGTCGCGCTCGGCCTGGTAGCCGGCCTGGAGGATCTCGCTGTCCCGGGTGGCCTCCGACATCCGTGCCGCGGCCTTCTGTTCGGCCTCGGTGGCCAGCCGGTTGGCCTCGGCCTGCGCGATGCGCGCGTCCCGCTGCACGGCCGCCGCGTGCGGCATCGCGAGGTTCTTGATGTACCCGGTCGGGTCCTCGATCTCGTGGATCTGCAGCGAGTCCACGATCAGACCCAGTTTCTCCATCTCCGTACCGCACGCGGCACGGGTCTGCCCCGTCAGCTTCTCCCGGTCGCGGATCATGTCCTCGACCGTCAACCCGCCCACGATGGACCGGAGATGACCGGCGAACACGTTGTGCACCCGCTCCGACATCATCTTCTGCTGGTCGAGGAAACGCCGACCCGCGTTGGCGATCGACACGAAGTCGTCGCCCACCTTGAAGATGACCACGCCCCGCACCTTGAGCGGAATGCCCTGCGTGGTCACACAATCCACGTGCAGCTCGGTCTCGTTGAGGTCCAGCGAGATCTTGCGCACCGCCTGCACACCGGGCAGCACCAGCGTGCCGCGCCCCGTGACGATGCGGAACCCCATGCCCTCTTCAAGGCCTTCGGTGCGGTGCTTGGAACCCGAGATGATGAGTGCCTCGTTGGGCTCCGCGACCCGCCACATCGACTTGAACAGACCGATCAGTACGAGAACGGCGAGAACCGCCACCCCCGCTACGACGCCGATGACCATCGGCATACGCCCCCTTTTGATGGTGCCCTTTCGGCACCGAACGAAGGGAGTGTGCGCCTGCGCGACACCGGGGTACAGACGCTGACGGATCCTTGTTGCAATCTTGACGCATACGCACCTGAAACGCTCTCACCTGCGAAGGAGGTAGCTCAACTGTCGTATGCCTGCGTGACGTAGACCGTCCTCGGTGGCAGGTACTCCACCACCATCACCACGGTCCCCGGCGCGATCCGGTCCGTGCCCGTGGCGGCGTACGCGAGGAAGTGCTCGGCGCCGCCGCGCACCCGGACGATCACCTCGCCGACGAGCCCGGGCCCGACCGTCCCGGTGACCCGCCCCATCAGCCCGACCATCGACGCATCCTGCATGGTCACAGGGTACGGGCCCAACCCGCCTATGCCGCCGGGGTTTCGGCGGCGATCGGCTCCGGCCACCGCTCGTGCCAGCGCAGGTCCGCCTCCAACTGCGCCGCGAGGGACAGCAGAAGGGGCTCACTGTTCGACGGGCCCAACAGCTGGGCGCCGACCGGGAGTCCGCCCGCCACGAAGCCCGCGGGGACGTTGACGCCGGGCCAGCCGAGGATGTTCCACGGCCAGGCGTAGGGGCAGGCGGCGACCATCGCGCGGTCGGTGGCCAGACCGCCCAAGTCGAGCATCGCGCCGACGAGGGGCGGAGGAGCGGCAGTTGTCGGCGCGAGCACCAGGTCGTACCTCCCGAAGAACGCCCCGAACCGGTCGTGCAGGGTGGCCTCCGCGCGCCGCGCCGCCCGCAGCGCGGCCCCGCCGAGCCGTCGGCCCAGGCGCGCGGCCTCCAGAGTGCGGGGGTCGAGGAGTTCGGGGTGCGGTGCCTCGCGGACCCGCTCGGCGATCCCGGCGGTGGCGCGGGGGAGGAAGGTCAACCCGATCTGTCCGTACGGCGGATCGTCCTCTACGACCGTGTGGCCCAACTGGGCCAGTGTCTCGGCGAGTTCGAGGACCCGGGCCCGTACCTCCGGTTGCAGCCGGGCGGGCAGCGCGGTGAACGGCGGCTTCAGGGAGAGCGCGATGCGCAGTCGGCCGGGTTCGCGGCCCACCGCGTCCGACAGGGTGAGCGGGGGCGGCTGGTGCGGGTCCCGTGCGTGATTGCCGCTCGCCGCGTCCAGGAGCAGGGCCGCGTCGGCGACCGTACGGGCGAGGGTGCCGTTGACCGTGATGCCCTGGAAGGACTCGCCGCGCGGCCAGGTCGAGATACGGCCGCGCTGCGGCTTGACGCCGATGAGGTGGGTCCAGGCGGCCGGGATGCGCACCGAACCGGCGCCGTCCGAACCGAGCGCGGCCGGGACCAGCCCCGCGGCGACCGCCGCCGCCGAGCCACCGGACGAACCCCCGGGCGAATGACGGGAGTTCCACGGATTGCGGGTCGCGCCGAACGCCGGCCCCTCGGTGAACGGCCACTGCCCGAGCTCGCAGGTGTTGGTCTTCCCGACGATCACGGCACCGGCCGCCCGCAGCCGTCGTACCGCCTCGCCGTCCTCCGCCACCGGCGGGAACTCGCCCCGGCAGCCGAACGCGGTCGGCTCGCCCGCCACGTCCATGTCGTCCTTCACGGCGACCGGCACTCCGAGGAGCGGTTTGCGGACTCCGGCGGCCAGTTCCTTGTCCGCGGCTTCGGCCTCGGCGAGTGCCGCCTCCCTCCGTACGATGCGAAAGGCGTTCAGGGAGGCCTGAGTCGACTCGATCCGGGCCAGGGCCTCCTCGGTCAGGGCCCGCGCGGTCACCTCCCCGGCGGCCAGTGCGCGGGCGGACTCGGCCAGGCCTGCGGAACGGTCGGGCGTCATACGGCACCTCCGGAAGCGCGTGGTCTACCGAACGGTAACGTCCAGGCGGCCGGTGTGCCGCGGATGCGGCAACTTCCCGCGTGGCGTGGGCGATTGGCCGCGCACCGGGCCGTACACCACAGGCGTCCCACAGAGATCATCCAGCATTGCGCAAACCATTGACGTGCTCCTGACCCACCCCTACCTTCTGACCGAATTCACGAACTGGGTTCGATATCACGAACATCGAGTCTCCGGGAGAGCCGCCCGTGACCACACGTCCCCCCACACCGCCCCCCACGCCGTCCCGCCGCACCCTGCTGCGCGCGCTGGCCGTGCTGCCCGCCTCCGCGCTCGCCCTGGGCGAGGCCCCCGGACTGCTCGGCACGGCCCTGGCCGCCGCCCCGTCGAGCGGCTACGCCACCCGCTACACGATCGTCCCGTTCCTCAACAGCGACGACGGCACCGTCAACGTCTACCAGTCCGACGACGCCACCGACTTCCGCCTCGTCCAGGCCTCCGCGTACACCCCGCCGAGCAACCGCATCCGCGACGCGAGCGTGTTCAAGCACACCGACGGCTACTACTACCTGACGTACACCACCCACACCTGGGAGGACGTCAGCACCACCATCGGCTTCGCGCGCAGCTCGGACCGGGTCGACTGGACGTTCCTGTACGACTACACGGTCCCGATCACGAATCTGTCGCGAGCGTGGGCGCCCGAGTGGTTCGTCGACGGCGACGGCAGTGTCAACGTCATCGTGTCCTGCTCGACCACCGACGACGAGTGGATCTTCACGCCGTACCGGCTGAAGGCGTCCAACTCCGCGCTGACGGCGTGGAGTTCACCGGTCGCCCTGTCCGGCATCGGCTCCAACCACATCGACACGTACATCGTGCGGATCGGCTCGACCTACCACGCCTTCACCAAGAACGAGACGGCGAAGTACATCGAGTACGGCACCGCCACCAGCCTCACCGGCCCCTACACGATCTCGAAGACCGGCGACTGGGCCGGCTGGGGCAGCTACCGCGAGGGCCCCTCGGTGGTGCAGCTCGACAACGGCGGCTGGCGGATCTTCTTCGACGGCTACGGCGACGGCACTTACTACTACAGCGACAGCTACGACACCTTCGCCACCTGGTCCGCGCCGACCGCGCTGACCACCCTCTCCGGTACGGCCCGCCACTTCACGGTCATCAAGGAGACGGTGTCCGGCGGCCCGAGCCTCGCGACCGGCGTCACCCGCTCCTTCCAGTCCGCCAACTACACGACCCGCTACTGGCAGGAGGTGTCCTCGCTGCTCAACCTGCCGGTGGTGACCAGCTCCAGCACCACCGCCCTGAAGCAGGCGTCCACGTTCACCGTCGTCGCGGGCCTCGCCGACGCGACCGGCTTCTCCTTCCGGGACGCGGCGGGCAACTACCTGCGCCACTACGACTTCCGGGGCCGCTTCGACGCGAACGACGGCACGTCGACCTTCGCCGGGGACGCCACGTTCTACGCCCGGACCGGCGCCACCACCGGTGCGCTGCGCTTCGAGTCGTACAACTACCCCGGCTACTACCTCCGCCACTACAACTACCAGCTGCGGGTGGACCCGACGGACGGCACGGATCTCTTCCGGACGGACAGTTCGTTCGTGCCCGTGACGGCCTGGGCCTGACACACATGACTGTGATCCACCGGAACGGGGCAGGATGCGAACGACAGTGATCGGCCATGGCCTGGAGGCGCTGGGCGCATGAGCAGTACGGCAGCGACACGGATCCGCGAGCTGATCGTCACCCCGATCGCCTTCCGTGATCCACCCCTCCTCAACTCGAACGGCGTCCACGAGCCGCTGGCCCTGCGGTCCGTCCTCCAACTGGTGCTGGAGGACGGCACCGTGGGCCTCGGCGAGTCCACGGGCGGCACGGTCCGGCTGGAGCGACTTGAGGCGGCGGCGAAGGTCGTCGTGGGGATGGACGTCTTCGACACGACGGCCCTCGTCGCCGCGATCGACGCCGCCCTGCTGCCGACCGTGCCCAGTTCCCACGAACGCGGCTGGACCAGCTCGGCGGTGGAGGTGGCCTGCCTCGACGCACAGGGCAAGCTGCTCGGACGCCCGGTCAGTGACCTGCTCGGCGGCAAGGTCCGCGACGCCGTGCCCTTCGCCGCGTACCTCTTCTACAAGTGGGCCGAGCATCCCGCCCTGGACGGCAGGCCCGCGGTGGGCGACGACTGGGGCGCGGCGCTGGACCCGGCCGGGATCGTCGAGCAGGCCCGGCTGATGCAACAGCGGTACGGCTTCCGGTCGTTCAAGCTCAAGGGCGGTGTCTTCCCGCCCGACGAGGAGATCGCCGCGATCAGGGCACTGGCCGAGGCCTTCCCGGGGCAGCCGCTGCGGCTGGACCCCAACACGGCCTGGACGCCGGAGACCTCGGCGTACGTGGCCCGCCAACTGGACGGCGTCCTGGAGTACTTGGAGGACCCGACTGCCAGCATCCCCGGCATGGCCCAGGTCGCGAAGGAGTCACCGCTCCCGCTCGCCACCAACATGTGCGTGATCGCCTGGGAACATCTGCGGCCCGCGATCGAGCAGCGCGCGATCCAGGTCCTCCTCACCGATCACCACTACTGGGGAGGGCTGCGCCGGACCCGCGAACTGGCCGTCGTCTGCGAGGTGTTCGGGCTCGGCCTGTCCATGCACTCCAACTCGCATCTCGGCATCAGCCTCGCCGCCATGACCCATGTCGCGGCGGCCATCCCCAACCTCGACCACTCCTGCGACACGCACTACCCATGGAACTCGGCCGACGACATCGTCGTCCCCGGGGTGCTGGAGCTGCGGGACGGCGCGGTCAGGGTCCCCACCGGTCCCGGCCTCGGTGTGGAACTCGACCACGACGCCCTCGACCGACTGCACCGGCTCTACCTCGACTCGGGTGTGCGCGGCCGGGACGACACCGCGTACATGCGACGGGTCCGGCCCGAGTACGAGCCGAGACTCCCCAGGTGGTGAACTCGCCGTACCTAGGCGGTGGTTGAGGCGACGTGACGCCGGGTCTCGCTGAGGTGGAGGTCGACGGACCGGCACATGATCACTCCGCTCTGCGGGTCGTCGGCCGCGTGGCTGATACGGCGGAGCAGAGTGACCGAGTCCAGGGTGACGCCCTCGCGGGCCAGGACGAAGACGAGGGCCAGGAAGGCGGACCGGGCGTTGCCGTCGTCGAAGGGATGGAAGAAGCACACGTCGAGACAGACGCGGGCGGCCCGGGCGGTCAGCGGGAGGGGCTGGTCGGCGTCCCGTGTGCTCTCCGCCAGGCAGGCGTCGAGGCGTTCACGGGTGTCGGGGCCGACGCCGTAGCGCTCCCCGCCCTTCTTGGCGAAGGCCGGCAGGGTGCGGAACGACGGTGGTCCGGGGGTGCCGAGGACGTGCCGCTGCCAGCCGCGCAGCAGCTCGAAGTCGAGCCGGGCACCGCGCGCCGCGTCGGCCCGCACCAGGTCCAGGGCGGTGAGCAGGCCCTCGCCGCGAGCGGCCGACACGGTGTGGTCGAAGGCGCGTATGTACTCCGCCGCGCCGTCGCGCGACGGAACGACCGGCTCGTCCCCGCCGCCGTCCGGCGCGTCCTCCCACGGCACGGTCTCGCGCACCGCGAGCCAACTCCGCAGATGGTCCGGCAACGGGCCGGGGGCGGGCGGTCGTACGGTGTCGTCGGGCCGTAGCGAGAGTGCGAGGCGCTCCGCGATGTCGTCGACCAGAACCCGGTCCGGGCCGGTCCAGCTCTTGAACCGGCCGTCGATCGCCTCGTCGACCAACTTCTGTGCCGTGTCGGGGTCTATGCGCCAGTAGCTGAGGAACCAGGTGAGCACCTGACGGCAGTGCCCGTACCAGCCGCTGCCGGAGCCGGTGCGGTCGTACGCCTGGAAGATGAGGTTGCGGGCGGCGCACTCCCAGAGGATCCGCTGGTCCGCCACGTCGGCCAGGTCCAGCGGGTACGCCTCGAACAGGGTCGCGAGCCGCTCCAGCCAGTCGCGCCATTCGCACAGCCCGGCGACCACCCGGTCGAGGGTCTCCTCCGATGTGGTGTACGAGTGCGTCACACAGCACCAACTGCCGACCGGGCCGCCGTCGAAGTCGCCCTCGTCGTGCGCCCAGCGCCAGCCCACGACCCAGTCGCCGTAGCGCTCGGCGAGGGCGTACGACATGGCGTCGGCCCAGGGCCTCGCCAGGTCCCGACTCCAGTCACGCAGAACGGGATCGCCGTAGGGGACGTCGGGGCGGGTCGGCATCCGGCGGGCCGGTCCGAGGGAGCGCACCACCTCCGCCGCCGCCTCGGCGTCGAAGGGATGACGCGCGGGGTCGACCTCGTCCCAGTTCAGACAACCCGGGTTCCATTCCCTCTGCACCGCGCAAGCCTGCACGCCGAGCGGGCCTGTGTTCAACCGAATTACCGCAGGCCACCGACCGTCAACGCGGCGTCGTCGACGTCTCGTTGGGGAGCATGGTGTGGGGTGGCCGGTGGGCGGACGCGCGTAGCGTCGGCTCGTTGCGCAGCCGGACGAAGGTGATGGCCAGGGCGACCGCCTGGACGAGGGCGCAGCACAGGACGACCGTGTCGAGGTGGGTCGGCGGGGTGACGGCGACGAGGACGCCGGCCACCGGGAAGGGCAGCAGCAGGAGCAGCATGGTCAGGGAGAGGGTGGTGCCGAAGGCCGTCGCCGGGATGACCAGCGAGCGCAGCGTGCGCAGGACGACGGTGAGGCCGCCGTCGCCCGCCATGAACAGCGCGATGAGCACCATGTAGGCGGCGTAGGACGGGGCTTGGGGGAGAGCGAGGCAGGCGGCGGAGGCGAACGTCGCGCAGACGACTCCCACGCCCCACAGGTCGACGCGGCTCAGGGCGAGCCGGCAGCAGGTGACCGCGAGGAGGGTCGCGGCCGCGGCGGCGGACCACAGAGTGCCGACGTCGGCGGAGGAGCGGCCGAAGTTCTCGACGACGATGATCGGGCTCGCGGACTGGAGCAGGCCGAGGGCGAGATTGGAGCAGGCCAGGCCCGCCACCAGCCAGCGCAGGGCGGGCAGTCTGCGCAGCATGCGCAGCCCGGTCCGCAGACTGCCGGGTGCGTGTTCGCCGACCGGCCGTCCGGCACGCAGCGGGGTGGGCGGGGTCTGGAGTCCGAGTACGGCCGCGAGCAGGGACAGCCCGGTCAGGCAGCCGAGCATCCAGCCCGGACCGACCAGCAGCAGGAAGCCCGCGAGCAGGGGGCCGACGAGCATCGCGGTCTGGTCGATGCCGATGAGGACCGACTGCACGCCGTGGGGCCGGTTCTCCGCGCGCCGGGTGACGATCGCGCCCACGGCCTCGTTGGCGACGAAGCTGAACTGGGTGAGGGTGCCGGTCACCGCCGCCAGCACCAGCACGGTCACGGTCTCCGCGGTGCCGCGCGGCAGCATCACCAGCGCCACCGCCGCCCCCGCGAGGACCAGGGCCCGCAGCAGCGAGGCGAGGAAACACACGATCGCCGCGCCGCGCCGGTCCACCACATTGCCCGCCAGGACGAACGCGGCGATCCGCGGTGTCCACTCCAGGGCGAACGCCAGGCCCGTCAGCGACGAGGACCGGGTGATCGCCAGGACCAGCAGCGGCATGGCGTACGTCGACATGGAGAACGCCAGGGCGTCGCTGGTGCGCGGTGCGTAGATCCGTCGGAACAGGCTGCCGGACGGAACGGCTGCATGGCGACCGGCGGGCGGCCGGTCCTCGTGCAGGGTGATGGCCACGGAATGGAAAGCTTTCAGTGAGGCGTATCACGGAGGGGGAAACGATTGGTACCGACCAGGGCGAAATGAATTCGCGGGGGCGGGGAGAGGGGAAAACGCCTATGGGCAAGCGGAGTTGAGGCGTGAAATATAGCGCAGTCAAATGAGATTTGGCATATCCGGAACGGACATCTCCGCAGGGCGTACGCCGTACCTCCCCGTGCCCGGAAGACAGCGGGCGGAAAGAAAGCCACTTTGTCGCCCATAGGGCACGGGGAGGCGAGGCGATCACGGCATTTCCCGTCATGTCTTCGGGTGCCGCCTTCGGGTCACATCTTCGTGGCGCCTGCCGCGAGGTCGCGCAGGAAGTGCCGGGCGCCGACGAGGAACACCACGATCAGCGGGATCACGCTCATCAGGGCGCCTGCCATCACCACCGCGTAGTCGGTGTTGTAGGCCACGTTGAGGTTGGCCAGGGCGACCTGGAGGGTGAGCCGGTCGGGGTTGACCAGCACGACCAGGGGCCAGATGTAGTCGTTCCAGAGCTGGATGAACGTGAAGATGCCGAGGAAGGCGAGCGCCGGCCGGAACAGCGGCAGGGCCACCTGCCAGTAGAGGCGGAAGAAACCGGCCCCGTCGATCCGCCCCGCGTCCAGGAGTTCGTCGGGCAGTGAGTTCTGGGCATACTGCCGCATCCAGAATATTCCGAACGCGTTGGCCGCCCCGGGTATCACGAGGGCCTTGAGCGAACCGGCCCAGCCGAAGTCGGCCATGGTGACGAACTGGGGCACGAGCGAGAGCTGGCCGGGAATCATGTACGTCGCCAACAGGATGCCGAACAGCAGCTTCCGCGCCGGGAACTCGTACTTGGCGAAGGCGAACGCGGCGAGGGAGTCGAAGAACAGCACCAGTACCGTGCCCGCCACCGAGACGACGACGGTGTTGAACAGCGAACCGAAGAAATCGATCCGGTGGATCACCTGGCGCATGTTCTCCAGGAGATGGGTGCCCGGCACCAGCCGGGGCGGGAACCGGAGGATCTCCTGGGTGGTGATCGAGGCCATCACCACGAGCCAGTAGAAGGGGAACAGCGACACCAGCACGCCGAGCAGCAGCAACACCCGCACAGCTACGCGGGAGCGCCTGCTGCCGGAACCGATGGCGAGTCCCGCGCCGACGGCGGTCGTCCGGTCAGCGGCCATTGCGGGCTCCCTTGCGCCAGGCGATACGGGGACGGTCCTCGCGCCCGGAGCCGGACACCAGCCGCCAGTTGATGATCGCGAACAGCGCGATGATCGCGAACAGGGACCAGCCGATCGCCGCGCCGTAGCCGAACTGGTGGTCGTTGAAGGCCTTCTGCCAGAGGTAGAGCACGATGGTCAGACCTTCCTGGCCGGGGCCGCCGGTGGTGCCGGGGTCGTCCGAGTAGAAGAGCACCTGCGACTCGGTGAAGATCTGGAGGCCGTTGATGGTGGACGTGATGACCGCGAAGAGGATCACCGGCCTCAACTGCGGTACCAGGACCCGGAAAAGGGTCTGCCGACTGCTCGCCCCGTCGACCCGCGCCGCCTCGAACAGCTCGGTGGGGATGGCCTGGAGGCCCGCCAGGAAGATCAGCGCGTTGTAGCCGACCCAGCGCCAGATGATCATGATGGAGATCGCCGACTTGATGCCGAGCGAGGACGTCAGCCAGTTGACGCCGTCCGCCCCGACCGCCTTCAACAGCGAGTTGGCCAGGCCGGCCTGTGCGAACACCGAGCCGAAGACGATGGTCATGGCGACCATCGAGGTCACGTTCGGGATGAAGTACGCGACCCGGTAGGCGGTGGCGTGCCGCACCTGCGCGTTCAGCAGGAACGCGATGACCAGCGCCAGGAACAGCATCGGCACCGTCGACATGAACCAGATCTCGAAGGTGTTCAGGATCGAGTGCCAGAACACCGAGTCGTGCAGCAGCCAGCGGTACTGCTGGAGCCCCACGAACCGCATGTCGCCGATGCCGTCCCAGTCCTGGAAGGACAGATACAGCGAGAACCCCACGGGGAACGCGCCGAAGACCGCGAACAGCACGTAGTACGGCGAGATGGCGAGATACGGCGGCACGTGCCGTCGCCAACGCCCGCGCGGGGCACCGGCGTTGGCTCCACGCGCCGTCTCGGCCGCGCTTCCGGCCGTAGGTGCCCGCTCCGCTCCCGCGACGGTCGCCATCTCAGCTCACCCCCTGCTGCGACAGCGTCCGCTCGCAGGCGTTCATGGCGTCCCGCCAGGCCTTGTCGGGGTTCTTGCCGAGGGTTTCCACGTTGGTCAGCTCCTGGAAGACGGGGGTGTTGCAGATGTCCTCGTAGGGGCTGAAGAAGATGACCGGGGCCTTCTCCGCGGCCGGGCCGAAGACGTCGACGGGTATCTGGCCGCCGAAGAAGGGGTCGGGCCTGCGCATCGCCGGCTTGCTGTACGCGGCCGGGGTGGTGGGGAACAGGGCCATCTCCTGATAGCTCTTCAGCTGGTTCTCCGGCCCGAGCAGCCACTTCAGATACGCGAAGGCGCCCTCGGGGTCACGGCAGTAGCGGGTGATGGTCACGTACGAGCCGCCGTAGTTCGTCGGACCGCCGGGCAGCGCCGTCAGCCGCCAGGCACCGGAGGTCTTCGGCGCCACGTCCTTGAGTCCGCCGATCGCCCACACCGCCGTGATCATCGAGGCGACCTTGCCGCGTCCCATGGCCGCGTTGTAGTCGGGTGTGCTGTCCAACACCCGGGCGCTGAGGCCCTGTCGGTAGGTCTCCACCGCCAAGTCCCAGGCCCGCTTGACGTGTTGCTGGTCGCCGATGAAGTGGTTGTCGGCGTCCACGAACTGCTTCGGGCTCTGGTACAGGGCCATCCGGAAGACGTAGCTGATCTGGGAGACCAGGAACGGCTTGCCGGGCGCCCTGGACCTGAGCGTCCGGCCGAGCGCGAGGTACTTGTCCCAGGTCGCGGTCGCCTCCGCGACGTCCGCCGGTTCGGTGGGCAGGCCCGCCTTCTCGAACAGGTCCCGGCGGTAGTAGAGCGCGGTCGGACCCGCGTCGAGCGGGAAGCCGATCATCCGCCCGGACGGGCTGATCCCGCTCTTCCACTTCCAGTTGAGGTACTGGTCCTCCAGGGCCCCGGCGCCGAGCTTCCTCAGATCCAGGAACTCCTCCTCGTCCGGGAAGAACACCGAGACGTCGGAGTTCGCGCAGGCCAGGTCCGGCACGTAGGCCCGGGCCGCCATGCTGGTGCGCAGCTTCGACCTGTAGTCGCCGGCGATCGGCGAGCCCTTCACCTTCAGCCCCGGTACGCCAGGCACACCGCGGGCGGAGACGGCCAGGAGCTTGTCGCTCAGCGCGCCGTTCCAGTACCAGATGCTCAGGTGGTCGGTGCCCGCCGAGACGGAGCCGTCGGAGCTCCCGCACCCCGACAGACCCAACAGGGCGGCACCCGCACCGCCGAGGGAGGCCCCCAGCAGTCGTCTGCGGGACATCGTTCGGAATTCCATGGGCGCGCACTCACTTTCCGGACATGCCACGGCCGGGGGAGGAGGGGGGAGAGGCGAGGACGTCGACGACGGTCGATGAGGTGGGGGTGGTCCGACATCGGGCGGCGTGAAACCGGGCGGTCACGTGGGGACGTGAACGTTCACGTGAACGTTGCCGTCGAGTATCGAGGCGGCCGAAAACCAGTGTCAAGGGACGTGCACGGTAGTTGTGTTGGCGCTTTCTACGGCCAGTGGGACAGGGCGGCCGAAGCAGGCGTCAACGGACCCGCACCGGGGCTACGCCGAGGCGCGCAGCACCAGTTGGGGAATCACCCAGGCGTCGGCGCCGGTCAACGGCTCCTGCCCCGCGCTGAGTCGGGCCACCTGCTCGACGGCCAGCCGGCCAAGACGCCGCTTGTCGATGTGCAGGGTGCTGAGCGCCGGTTCCACCAACTCGCCCAGAGACAGCCCGTCGAAGCCCAGTACGGCCAGGTCGTCGGGCACCCGCAGTCCACGACTCCGGGCCGCACGCATCGCACCGATGGCGATCAGGTCGTTGAACCCGAAGACGGCGGTCAACTCGGGCCGCGCGTCGAGCAGGTGACCCATGGCCGCCGCACCACCCGCCACGCTGTGCTCGGGGCTGGGCACGACCCACGAACCGTCGACGGGGAGTCGGTGCTGTCGTACGGCGGTCAGAAAGGCCTCTCTTCGGGGCCCCGGGGCGTCGATCCGATCGCCGTCGAGCATGCCGATCCGACGGTGCCCCGCACGCACCAGATGAGCCATTCCCCGCGCGACACCGGCGGCGGCATCGATGCCGACGGCCCCGAACCGGGTCTGGTGCGGCCCGCGTTCGAGCACCACGGTCGGAACACCGCCGAGGTGCCGGGCGAGTACGTCGTCCGGGTTCTTGAAGTAGCCGACGACCGCGTCCGCCTGATGGGAGAACTTGTCCAGCGCCTGGAGCTCCCTGTCCTCGTCGGTGCGCGAGTCCCACACCACGACCTGCCAGCCGCGCTCCTCGGCCGCCTCCAGCACACCGGCGGCCACCTCGGGAAAGAACGGGTTCATCAGATCCGGGATCACCAGCCCCGCCGTCACCGCGCCCTTGCGGACGAGCCCCCGCGCGAACCGGCTCGGCCGGTAGTCCAGCAGGCGCGCGACCTCCAGGACGCGTTCCTTGGTGGCGGGGTCGATCTCACCCTTGTCGTTGACCGCGCGGGACACCGTCTGCCGGGACACCCCGGCCAGCTGCGCGACGTCATGGATCGTGGCCCGCCGCCGGGGTCCGTCGGCGCGCGGCTCGCGCTCCTGGTTGTCCGCCCACACGGTGTGCACTGTAGCCGGGCCGGGTGGACGGGCGGCAAGGGAGGGAGCGGGGCGGCCGACCGGTCGTCCGGTTCCGTTCAACGGAACCGGACGCGACAGGTGAGGTTCCGGGGATCACTCTTTCGTCCTGTGGTCCGACAGTTGGGGGTACAGATGCGTGCAGGGGCGGCCGATCAGCGGCCCGGCCAGGTTCGGTTCTCCGTATGGGGTCCGCTGTCCGTCATCGGCGGAGGGGGGACGACGGGCCGCTGCCGCTCGGGCCGCTCAAGCAGCGCATGCTTCTCGCCATGCTGTTGTGCCGTCCCAACACCCTTGTCTCCGTGGACGTGTTGACGGATGCCCTGTGGGACGGCGGACCGCCCAGGACGGCACGGAAGAACGTCCAGGTATGCGTCTGGGCGCTGCGGAGACTCCTAGCCGACAGCGGCGCGGGCGGTCGGCTGGTCCGTGGGACGGGCGGCTATCTGCTGTCGGTGGGCGAGGAGGAACTGGGCTCGCTACGGTTCCGGAGCCTCGCCACCGCCGGACGCGAGACGGCGGACAGCGGCGAACTCGCCCTCACCGCCCGGTTGTCGAACCGGGCGCTGCACCTGTGGAGCGGACCCGCGCTGCCGGAACTCCGATGTTCTACCCCTGTCCGACGAGGCCGACCACCTCGACAAGCAGTACCGCCAGGTCTACGAGGACTGGGCGGAGGCCGAGTTGTGGCAGGGCAACGCGCGGGCGGTCGCCGGTACGATCGCCGATCTGACGGTGCTGCATCCGCACCGCGAACGCCTGCTGGCCGCCCATATGAACACGCTGTTCCAAGTTCCAACTGGGGCGCCAGACCGAGGCGTTCGCCGTCTACGACGAGTACCGGCAGCTCCTGGCCGGGGAGTTCGGCCTGGGCCCCAGCCTGGTGCTCGAAGCCCTGTACCGCTCCCTGCTGACCGGCGGCAAGGACCTGGTCAGCCGACCCGGGCGGGCGTCGAGGTCGGCGCCCGTCGGCCCGTGAGCATGCGCAGGGTCCGGGCGCGTTCCGTTCCGGTGAGGTCGATGGGGACGAGCATGATCTCGTCGGCGTCCAGTGTGCTCGCCACATGGTCGATGGCCTTGACCACCGTGTCCCGGGCGCCGTGCACCACCTGCTGATCCTCCAGGAACCGGTGGGCGAGGAACTCGTCCCGGGCCGGCGGCAGGGCCTCGTCCGGGGCGGTTCCCCCGCGTTGCCGTACGGTCCGGCGGGCGGCGTGCGGGGCCGGCCGCTCGGCCTCGTCGTCGCTCTCCGCGCACAGCACGTTGAGTGAGGCGATGACGTAGGGGCGGGCATCGCGCGGGCCGGGGACGAACGCCTCCCGGTAGCGTTCCACCGCCGCCGGGCGGCACTTGGAGCGGCCCAGGTGATGGCCGTAGACGAACGGCAGTGAGCGTTCGGCGGCGACACGTGCCGAACCCTCGCCGGCTCCCAGGACGTGGATCTCGGTCGTCGCGGCGACCCGGGGGGACAGGAACAGGGCCGAGTCGTCCCGGGGGTCCGTCACCAACGGGTCGAGAAAGCCGGTCAGTTCGTCGATCAGGGCGGGGAACTCGGTGGTCGCCCTGTCGTCGCGTCGGAGTGCCGCCTTCAGCGGCGCGCCGTAGGTCCCGGTGCCCGCCGTGCTGGAGGAGCGGCCCAGGCCGAGGTCGATCCGGCCGGGGTGCAGGGCGCCCAGTGTGGCGAACTGTTCGGCCACGACGTAGGGGGCGTGGTTGGGAAGCATCACCCCGCCCGAGCCGACCCGGATGTGTCGGGTGACGGCCGCGATGTGGGCGATGAGGACCGGCGGTGCGCTGCTGACGAGGTCGGGCGAGCCATGGTGCTCGGCGACCCAGAAGCGGTGGAACCCGCACTCCTCGCTGACCCGGGCGACGCCGGCGATCTCCTGGACGACCTGCGCGGCCGGCGACCGGCCGTCCGTCGCGCCGATCTCCAGCACGGAGAGGAGGACGGAGGGACTGGCGCCGTCGGCACCGAGAGGGGGTTGGGGCATGCTCACGAGGAACTCCTGTCCTGGACTGGGGTGGTGGGCTGTGTGGGTGCGGGCAGGGCGAGGGGGACACCGGCCAGCAGGGCCAGTGCCACCGCGAGGACCCCGGCGGTCGAGGGCAGCGACAGCCGGGCCAGCAGCAGTCCGGCGGCCAACGGCCCCAGGGGCTGGAGGAGTTGGGCGAGCAGGCCGCCGGTGGTGGTGACCCGGCCGTAGATCTCCTCCGGTACGGCGACCGCCATGATCGTGGCGAACGTCGCCGCGGTCACCGGGGTGAGCAGGCACAGCGCGCAGAAGCCGGCGACGAACGCGACGGTGCCGCCGCCCGCCCAGGCGAGGGCCAGCAGCGCGGCCCCGAGCGCGGGCGCCGCCGCGAGGGTCACCTTCAGGGAGACGCGCCGCTGGAAGAGGGGGGGTGAGCAGGGAGCCGGTCAGGCCGACAACCGCCGCCGCGCTCATGGCCGTTCCCACCACGACCGCTCCGTGGGGCTCCCTGCCCACGCCGAGGATCAGCGCGAACGCCAGGGCGGAGAACGCCACGTTGATGCCGGCGAAGTACGCGGCGGAACAGCGCATGAACGGGTCCCTGATCAAGTACCGCCAGCCCGCGGTGAATTCGGTCCGGAAGCGGGCACGGTCAGGGCGTGTGGTGCTCGCGTGTGTTGCGGCGGTGTGTCTCGACCGGACCGCCGCGGCCACGCACAGCGCGGAGGCGCCGAAGGTCAGCGCGTCCACCGTGAACGGGAGGGAGGGGGAGAGCGACAGCAGCAGCCAGGCCGCCGCCGGTGCCGCGATGTCGGCGCCGTAGGCCCGGGCCTGGTTCAACGACAGGGCGGCGCCCAGCTGTTCGGTCGGGACGACCCGTCGGATCACCTTGTTCTGGGCCGGGCGGAACACCTCAAGCGCCGCGTCCGACACGATCACGGTCGCCAGGGCCAGCGCGATCGGCACGGGTCGTAGCAGCGCGTACAGCGCCACCGCTCCTACGGCGACCATCCGGAACAGGTCGCAGAGGAGCATCAGCGTGCGCTGGTCGTAGCGGTCGCTGAGGTAGCCGGCCGGGAGCCGGGTCACCAGGGCGACGACCAGGGAGGCCGTGCCGATGGTCGCGGCGACCGTGGCGGAGTAGCCGGCCGCCAGCAGCACCAGGGGCATGACGATGAACGTCATCGACGAACCGAAGTCCGACAGCGCCTGGCCGATCCACAGGAGCCGGAACTCCCGATTGCGGCTCAGTCGGGGCGTGTTGACCGTGTTCAGGGGCACGGTGGCGGTCATGCGTCGGTCCGGGACGGCGAAAGCAGGTCGTCCAGAAGGAAGTGGGTGTTGGTGCGCGCGCCGGGGCCGGTCCTGCGGAACCGGTCCAGGAAGAGCGCGACACCGGCCGAACCGGTGGCCAGGTCACAGCTCTCCCGCACGGTCTGCTCACCCGGGAACACCACGCCCTCCGGCCGTTGCACCGCGCTGCACAGCACCGCCTCGGCCGCGCGCTCCGCGTCGCCCAGCAACTCGGGGTCGCCCAGGAACTCGTACGCGTCCAGGAGCGCGTTGCCGAGGCCGCTGATCCCGTGGAACAGCTGCGGGAACGTCGTGTACTTGCGCCGTACGGCCGGCAGCAGCTCCTCGATGTGCTTGCCGAGGGTCTCGTCCCCGGTCACGTGGTGGTAGCGGAGAAGGGTGGTCAGGATGCCGGCGGTGCCCTCGTCCCAGTAGTGGCGCGTTGCGCGGCGGCTGCATCGGTACTCGCCCTCGCGGGCGGCGGCAGCTACCTCGTCGCGGCCGCCCTGGAACCCCGCCGCCACGCCAAGGCCCTGCTCGCCAGGGCCAGTTGACGGGCAGCCCCGAGCGCTGGAGTGGCGGTCACCGGCACGACGCGGGTGGCCGCCACTCCATGTCGTCCTAGTGGCCGTGCCCGGCCTTCTTCACCTTGCGGGACACCGTGAACCGGTCGACCTCGGCGCCGGTCGCGGCCAGCGCCCGCACTGTGAGGGTCGTCGTACGACCGGGGGTGGCCGGTTCGACGTCGACGCGGATGAACGAGTAGCCGGTGTAACGGACCCGGGACCAGTCGACGTTCTCGGTGACCTGGCCGTCCTTGCCCGTCCAGTACGTCGGCACCGAGTCGATCGCGTCCTCGTGACCCTCGTAACTGTCGGCGACCGGGAAGCTGTACACGCTCTCGCCGCCCGCGCCCGCCGTCACGTACACGACACCGCCACGGGTCGGCTCGTGGGTGCCGCCGATGGGCAGGGTGCGGACGGCCTTGTCCTGGACGACCGGGTCGGTGCGCTCGTAGACGTGGTTGTGACCGTTGACCACCAGGTCCACCTGGTGCTTCTCGTACAGCGGCACCCACTGCTCGCGCACCCCGCCCTCGGAGGCGTGCGAGCTGGTGGTCGAGAAGGCGCAGTGGTGGTGGAAGACGACGATGAAGTCGACGTCCGTCCGGGCCCGGAGTTCGGTGAGCCGCTTGTCGAGCCACGTGGTCTGCTTGCCGCCGGTGTAGCCCTTGTTGGCGGGAATCTCGTACGACACGTCGTTCGCGTCGACCGAGACCACGCCCACGTTGCCGTGGACGAAGGAGTAGACACCGGGAGCTGATGTGGCGTCAAAACCGTTGGTGGGGAGGGTGAAACGGGCCTCGTTGCCGCCGTAGCCGTTGGGGGAGTACCAGGACTCCATGTCGTGGTTGCCGAACGCCACCATCCACGGCACCCGGCTCGACAGCGGCTCGATCTGCGCGAGGAACGAATCCCATTGACGGGCGTCGTAGTTGCTCGCGTCGGCGGGCAGACCGTGCCCGGTCTCCTCCGCGTAGCAGATGTCGCCCGCGTGCAGATGGAACGCCGGATTCTGCGCCTGGACAAGGGCGTTGAGGCCGATCGAGGTGTAACTCGGGTTCTGGTCACCGAAGGCGGTGAACGTGAACGGCCGGGTGCCGTGCGTCCGGGGCGCGGTGGTGAAGGAGTAGACGGTGTGTGCGGCACCCGCGTCGGCCGGGTCGAAGCCGTCGTGGCCGACGCCGTAGTAGTACGTGGTGTCGGGGCTCAGGTTGTCCAACGCGGCGTGCACGTAGTACTGGTCGATGTCCGCGCTCTTGCCGATCCCGGCCGGTGTGAACAGGTCGCGCACCTCCGCCCGTATGCGGTGGCTCAGGTCGAGGGGGCTGCGGCCGATCCGGAGGAAGGGTTTCCTGACCGGGAGCGGCACCTGCCACGACACCCGCATCTGCGTCCGCGGATCGGCACCGTAGGCGATGTGCCGCCCGAACGGCGCGACCAGCGAACCGTGCACGGCGGCCGTGGCCGAGCCCGTCACCAGCGTGGGCGTCGCCGCCGCCGCGGCACCGGCGGTGCCGCCCGCGAGGGCGACCCCGGTCGCGGCGACCGCGCCACCGCGCAGCAGACCGCGCCGGGAGAAGGCGCGGCGGAGGTATTCGTGTTGCTCGGGCATGCTCAAGGTGTCGGCGAGCCGGTCGGGAAGGCCCATGCGAGGAGTGTTCATGGGCGCGACGCTGGCAGCGCCGGTTGAACGACCGATTGCGGCCTGCCCATGGGATGGCCATATCCCGCCCATTGCCTGGCTCGTTTCCTATGTCCCGGATGTCCCCGGCGGCTGGGTGAAATGGCGGGCACCGGTCAGGACGAGCATCGCGAGCGCCGCCGGTGCCGCGTACGCGAGCCGGAACTCGCCGGTGGAACCGAGGAGTCCGCTGACCGCGCCGCCGGTGACGACGCCCGCGTAGTTGAAGAGGTTCAGCCGGGCCAGCACCGTCTCCGAGGCGGCGGGCCGCAACCGCGCGGCGGAGGCCAGACACAGCGGCGCCAACACCGACGCGCCCAGGCCCACAACTCCCGCCGCGAGTACGGCGACCGGCCAGCTCGGAGCCGTGGCTACACCCGCCAGACCACCCGCCACCACCAGGGCGGCCGTGCGCACGACGGCGACGGTACCGACCCGCCGCACCAGCCGGTCCACGGTCGCCCGCCCCACGACCGTGCCCGCCTGGTACGCCGCGTAGGCCATCGGCGCCACCGCGAGGGACGCGCCGAGGGTCTGCCGCAGATACACCGCCGACCAGGCGGACACGGTCGAGTCCACGACGTAGACGACGAGAAGGACCAGTCCGAAGGGGAGGAGTCGCAGCCACAGCCGGCGCCCCAACGGCGGCTGCGCGGACGGTACTTGGGCGGAGGGAAGGGTGTGTGTGCGGAGACAGAGAGTGACGACCAGCAGCAGGCCCGCCTGCACGGTGAGGCCCTCACCCACCGGCCGGTCCAACCGGGCCGCCCCGGCGGTGAGCAGCGCCGCCAGCACGCCACCGACGCTCCACGCCGTGTAGAAGGACCCGAAGACGCTACGGCCGTAGGCGCGTTCGATCGCGGCGGCCCGGGTGTTGATGCCGACGTCGAGGCCGCCGACCGCGAGGCCGAACAGGACGTACGCGCAGATGACGGTCTGCGGGCCGGGAGCCCAGCCGATCAGCGTGAGCGCGACAGCGGCCGTGACCAGCGCCCCGCGCATCGTGGCGACGGGCCCGGCGACACGGACCGCGGCCAGCCCCAGGAAGCTGCCGACCCCCGCCGTCAGGGCCACCCCGACCAGCGTGGCGGTGGTCAGGAGCGGGGACAGCCTCAGGTGCTCGGTGACGGCGGGGACGGTCGTGTACACGGCGGCGACGGACATGCCCTGCGCGGCGAACGCGAGGGTCGTCGCCCTTCGGGCACCGGCCCGGTCGGCGGGGCGCCCGACCGGGGCCCGGCGTGGAGTACGGACTGACATGCACGGACCGTAGTCAGCCATGGCGGCACGGACGCAGGACGCCGGGGGCCGTTGAGGGGACTCCGGCGGCCGGCGCACGCGACCGGTGCCGTCCGGATGCTTACGGTGGTCGCCCACGAGGAGGTGAGTGCGATGTTCCCAGCCCCGGCCCCGACGGACCCGTCCGGGACCAGCCGCAGCACGTCGGCGACCATCCAGCCGAACATCCTGCGCTATCTCGTCGTCGTCGCCGACGCACGCGGCATCGACCTACGGCCCCTGCTGAACGAGGTCGGCCTCGACGAGACCCTGATGCGCTCCGCCGCGCTACGGGTGTCGTACCGGCAGGGCAGCGCGGTGATCCGGCGCGCGGTGGAACTCACCGGCGACGAGCGGCTGGGCCTGCGGGTCGGAGCGGCACAGCACCTCACCGCCTGGGGCCTGCTCGGCTTCGCGCTGCTGGCCGACGACACACTCCGGCACGCCATCGAGACCGGCGTGAAGTACCAGAACCTGTCCGGCGCGATGACCGTGTGGTCGACCGGGGTCGGCGAGGACGGCGCCTTCGTCCTGCGCGCCGACCTCCCCGACCCCGCCGTCGACCCGAGCGTGGCGACCTTCCTGATCGAGGAGGGCTTCGCCTCCGTCGTCACCCTCTCCCGGCTCGCCGTCGGCCCGGACTTCGCCCCGCGCGTAGTCGAGTTCTCCTCGCCACCACCCCGCCGACGCGAGATCTACGGCGCCCTGTTCGGCTGCCCGGTCCGCTTCCGCGCCCCGGCCGACCGCATCGTCATCGACCCCGCCTGGGCCCACGCCCGGATGCCCGGCAGCGACCCGGTGACCTACGCCTCGACCCTGGAGACCCTCGACGCCCAACTCGCCTCCCGCACCGACCAGCAGGACCTCCTCGAAGTCCTGGAGGTGTCCGTCGCGCAGAGCCTCCCGGTGATCCCGTCCTTCGGCGAACAGGCCCGACGGCACGCGACGAGCGAACGGACCCTGCGCCGCAGACTCGCCGACTGCGGCACGACGTACGAGGCCCTGGCCGAGGGCGTACGCCGGGAACGCGTCGAACAGCTGCTGCTCCGCCCGGAGTTGACACTCCGTGAGATCGCCCGCCGCGCGGGTTTCTCCGACGAACGCGCCCTGCGCCGCGCGGTGCGCCGCTGGCACGGCATGTCCCCGGTCCAGCTGCGGGAACAGATGCTGCGGGCGGTGGCGCACCGAGAGTGACCCCGTCAGCGGGTGGTCAACGGGTACGGATCCAGACCGTCTTCTCCCGCGTCCACTGGTCGAAGGCGTTCGTCGACTTCTCCACGCCGCCGAACCCGGACTGCTTCCAGCCGCCGAACGGGGTGGTGATGTCGCCCTCGCTGTACGCGTTCACGGAGACCACGCCCGCCTCGATGCCCCGGGCCAGCCGCAGCGCGGTGTCGAGGTCGCGGGTCCAGACGGAGGCGGCGAGCCCGTACTCGGTGGCGTTGGCCATCCGCACCGCCTCGTCCTCCGAGCCGAAGGTCTCGACCGTGACCACGGGACCGAACAACTCCCTTGTGAGTACGGCGCTTTCGGCGGGCGCGCGGGTGATCACGGTGGGCGGGTAGTAGGCGCCGCGCGCGGGCAGCCCGTGGGGGAGTCCCGCGGTGTGGATCTGGGCGCCGGCCGCCCGAGCGGCGTCCACGGCAGCGGCGACCCGGTCGAAGGCGGCGCGGTTGACGAGTGGTCCCTGCTGGGTGCGCGGGTCGGCCGGATCGCCGATCACGAGGTTCCGTGCCGCAGCGGTGAACCTCTCCACGACCTCCTCGGCGATGCCGTGGTGCACCAACACCCTTGAACCGGCGGTGCAGTTCTGCCCCATCGTCAGGAACGCGGCCTCGATCATGTCGCCGATGAGCTCGTCGCCGTAGGAGAGCGCGTCGGGCATCAGCACCTGCGGGCTCTTGCCGCCCATCTCCAGGGAGACGCGCTTGAAGTTGCTGTCGGCGGCGGCCTTGAGGATGTGGCGGCCGGTGGCGGTGGAGCCGGTGAAGGAGACGGCTTGGACGAGGGGGTCGCGGGCGAGGGCCGCGCCGGCTTCGTCGCCGTAGCCGGGGAGGACCGTGAGTACCCCGTCCGGTAGGCCTGCCTCGGTGGCCAGGGCGGCCAGGCGGAGGGCCGAACGCGGGGTCGCCTCGGCGGGTTTGAGCAGGAGGCAGTTGCCGGCCGCGAGGGCGGGGCCGATCTTCCAACTGGCCATCGCCAGGGGGTAGTTCCAGGGGAGGATCGCCGCGCCCACGCCGACCGGTTCGCGGGTGACGAGGCCCAGGCCGTCGGGTCCGCTCGGTGCGATCCGGCCGAAGACCTTGTCCGCCGCCTCGGCGAACCAGCGGATCGACTCGATCGCGCCCGGCACGTCTCCCGTACGGCACTCCGTGATCGGCTTGCCCGCGTCCTCGCTGTCCAGCCGGGCGAGGATCTCGGCGTCGCGTTCCATGAGGTCGGCCAGGCGGAGCAGTACGGCGGCACGTTCACGGACGGGTCGACGTGACCAAGTCCCGGTGTCGTAGGCGAGTTGTGCCTGTTCGGCGGCCTTGGTGACGTCGTCGGCGCTCGCGGCGGGGAGGGTGGTGATCGGTTCGCCTGTGGCTGGGTTGACGATGGTCAGGGTCTCGTTCGTGGTCATGCTTCCTCCACCAACTCCCAGCGTCCGTCGGTCTGTCGGGCCAGTCCGCGGCGGCGGAGTTCCTCCAGATAGCGGGCCATGCCGCGATCGCCGCGCCTGCGGAACAGGGGGAAGATCCGGGGCAGCAGGTTCGGCACGAGCATCGCGAACCGCACCAGACGGGACTCGCCGGAGCGGGGGTAGGCCTCCAGGCGGGGCCTGTCCAGGAGGCCCACGACGGCCGCGACGACGTTCGCGGGCTGCTGCGGTTGGTCCTGGAACTGCATGGAGTTGCCGCCGTCCACGGCCTCCTGGCGCAGCATCCGGGTGTCGGTCGCCGAGGGCAGCACCGACCCGGCCAGGATGCCCTTGCTCCGCAGGTCCAGCCCGATGGCGAGCATCGCGCCGCGCAGCCCGAACTTGGACGCCGTGTAGATCGGGGTCTCGCCCAGCGGGAAAATCCCGCCGAGGGAGACCGTGGTGACCACGCGGGCGTCCCGGGACGCCTTCAGCAGGGGGATCGCGATGCGGGTCGCGATGAGTGGGGAGGTCAGATTGAGGGTGATCTCCCGCTCGATGCTCTCGACGCTGCGGACGTCGAAGCGCTCCGAGCTGGTCATCCCCACGTTGTTCACCAGCACGTCGAGACGGCCGTAGGCATCGGCGATCCGCTCGAACAGCCGCTCCAGATCGGCGCGTTGCAGCAGATCGCAGCCGATGCCGGTGTGGCCGGCGCCGGGCAGCCCGGCGGCCACCTTCTCCGCACGGACCTCGTCGATGTCGACGACGACACAGCGCGCGCCGCCCGCGGCGAAGCGGTGGCACAGCGCACTGCCGATGCCGCCCGCGCCGCCGGTGACCAGCATGACCTTGTCGGTGAAGTCGAACCTCCGGCTCATGCCGCCGCCTCCACGCGCTGGGCGGCGGACCGCACCGGCGGAGCCTGGCCCTCGGTACGCCAGCCCATCTGGCGCGCGACCTTGCCGAGGTACTTCACGAACGCCCCGCTGTCGACGTAACCGGTGTGCCGCGGCGAGGCGACGAACTTCAGCCCGCCGGACAGGTCCGGTCGGTCGGCACGGATCATCTGGGTGAACCGCTCGGCGTTGGGCAGACCGTGACGCGTGTCGTTCAGATATCCGGCGATCAACTGGGCCTGGCTGTCGAAGAGTTGGTAGGCGCCGGAGTTGGTCTCGACGAACCCGATCCCGAACAGGCCCTGGTGCTCGCGCGAGAACGACGACAGGTACAGGTCGGGATGCTGCTCGTCGCCGAAGTACCGCTGCGCGACCGGGACTTTGTGGACGTAGCCCGTCGCCAACAGGATCAGGTCGAAGTCGTCGCTCGTACCGTCCGTGAAGTGCACGGTGCCGCCCTTGGCGCGGGCCATGCCGGGCCTGGCGGTGATGTCGCCGTGCTGGAGGTGGTGGATCAGCATCGAGTTGATGGCCGGGTGCGTCTCGAAGAGCTTGTGGTCCGGCTTCTGCAGCCCCAGGCGGGTCGGGTCGCCGTTGACGATCCGCAGGAGTCCGCCGAAGACGCGCTGTGCCAGCCACATCGGCAGATGCGGACCGCTGTTGGCGATGGTGTCCACCGGGTGCCCGAACAGGTGCTTCGGGATGAACCAGTACCCGCGCCGCATGCTGATCACCGCATGGTCCGCCGTCCGGGCCGCGTCGCACGCGATGTCGCAGCCGGAGTTCCCCGCACCCACGACCAGCACCCGCCTGCCCCGCAGCTCCTCCGCGCTGCGATACCCGGCGGTGTGCCGGACCTCGCCGCCGAACTCCCCGGGAATCTCAGGGATGTTGGGGTGCCACTGCGAGCCCGTGCACACCACGACCTGCCCGTGCAGGCTCTCCTGTCCGTCGGCGCGGACGACTGTCCAGGTGCCGTCCGCGTTCTTCTCGACGCTCTCCACCCCGACGCCGAACTCGATCCGCTCCGTCAGCCCGTAGGCGTCGGCGAAGGACCGCAGGTACGACAGGATCTGCCGGTGCGGCGGATAGTCCGCGAAGTGGTCCGGCATCGGGAAACCGCCGAAGCCCGACAGGGTCCTGCTGGAGATGAAGTGGGCCGACTCGTACATCGGGCCGCCCGGGTTCTCGATGTCCCAGATACCACCGAGCCCGGTGTGCCGCTCCAGATGCGTGTACGGCAGGTTCCGCTCGGCCAGGGCCCGGGCGACGGCCAGCCCGGCAGGCCCCGCCCCGATCACACACGTGTCCAACTGGCTGTCTTCCTTCACGAGCCTGCCTCCTCGTTCGTCCCGTTCGACGGATGGTGGAGGAAACGTATGCACTCGCTGAGCTGCGCGAACTGACCCGCGCGGCCAGGGACCGGACCCCAGCGGCCGTGCCGCGGTCACGGGCGTCAGGCTGCGCGGACGGGCTGTTCCGGATCGGCCGGACGCTGTACGTCGTCCAGAACCGGCTGAACCGGATCAGCGTGTTCGACCTCGACGCCAAGGCCGGCACCGCGACCCTGCGCCGTACGGTCACCGACCCGCGCTTCGACGTCCCGACGACCGCCGCCCGCTTCGGCAACCGGCTCTATCTCGTCAACGCCCGCTTCACCAGCCCGCAGACACCGGACACGACGTTCACCGCCGTCGCCGTATCGGTCTGAGGCGACAGCGGGCGGGGCCCCGAAGACGCGAAACAGGGGCCCCGCTCACGGGTAGTTCGTGCTTCAGTGGCTCGGTGCCTGGTCAACTGCCGTCACGACAGCTGCCGTTGGCGTCCCGGCGGAGGCAGCGGTGTTCCCTCCGGCCATCGGAGCCGCCGTAGACGAAGAGGGCTGTCCCGGGCGGCGCAGCAACAGGACGCACACCAGGGCTGCGAGGAGCGTCAGCGAGCCGGCCACCACCAGGCACAGCCGCATGCCGTCCAGGAAGGAGTCGCTCAGTGCGGCCAGGGCCCGGCCGGTGTCCGCGCCGAGGTTCAGGTGGGCGACGGCGCCGAGGCCGCCCGCGTCGGCGGTCGCGACGATGTTCTGCCGCGTCGCGCCCGTCACCCCGGCGTCGGTGAGGTGGCCGGGCAGGGTGTCGAGGGCCTTGGTGGTGAGCAGGGCGCCCAGGACGGCCGGGCCGAGCGCGCCGCCGACCTGCCGGAACGCGTTGTTGCCGGCCGCGGCCATCCCCGCCTGGTGATACGGCACGGAGGCCACGGCGGTCGCGGTCATCGGCGTCATGACGGTTCCGATGCCCAGGCCGAGCAGCACCAGCCGCCAGGCGATGGACGCGAACGAGGTGTCGGCGTCGACGCCGGTCAGCGCGAACAGCGTGCCGGAGATGAGCAGCAGGCCACCGGTGATCAGGACGCGCGGGGTGACCCGGTGCATCAGTCGCCCGACCGGCATGCCGACCACGATGGCCGCCGCGGTGACCATGAGCAGCCGCAACGCCGCCTGGAGCGTGTCGAGTTGCTGGACCAGGCCGAAGTAGAGACTGAGCAGGAAGAAGAAGCCGATCAGCGCCAGGAAGGTGATCATCGCGACCAGCGTGGTGGCGGTGAACGCCGGACTGCGGAACAGCGTCAGATCCAGCATCGGGCTGTCACCGCGCCGCTCGGCGAGCACGAACGCGACCCCGCCGACCACCGCGGTGAACAGCGCCACCATGACCTTGACGTCCGTGAAGGAACCGGCGCCGCCCTCGATCACGCCGTAGACGAGCGCGGTGATGGAGAGGGCGGCGGTGAGCTGGCCGGGCCAGTCCAGCTTGCGGCCGTGCGGGGCCCGGGAGTCGGGCAGCAGACGGGCGGCGATGCCCAGCGCGATCAGCGGGACGGGGACGGAGATGAGGTAGATCCAGCGCCAGGCGGTGTGGTCGAGGATGACACCGGCGATCAGCGGGCCGACGGCCAGCGCGGCCATCAACGCGGTCGCCCACAGGCCGATGAACTTGCCGCGCTCCCGGTGGTCGGGCACCGCGTGGCTGATCAGCGCCAGGGTGGTAGGCAGCAGGGTCGCCGCGCCGAGACCGGCCAACGCCTGGCCGAGCCACAGTACTTGGACCGACTGCGCGGACAGGGCCACGGCCGCACCGGCGGCGGAGAACAACAGGCCCGCCTGGAACACCTTCTTGCGTCCGTGCACATCGCCGAAGACGCCGGCGGTGAGGATGAACGCGGCCATGGGCAGCACGAACGCGTCCTGGACCCACGACAGTTGGGAGGTCGACGCGTTCAACGCCGTCTGGATGGCGGGCAGGCTCACGGCGACCGTGGTCACCGGCAAGTAGGCGACGAAGACGCCGAGACAGGCCATGACGAGGGTGGCCGCCCGCCGATCGGGCCGCCCGCTCGCCGGGGTCGTGACGTTCACGGGGAACTCTCCTTCTCGGATGCGGTGCCCTCGAACTCGAACAGGCACGCGTCCCAGGATCAGCTCCGCCATAAACAATCTCCAACGCACGACCGGGAAGCGACGAGAAACCTCTATCCAAGACCTTGGCGGTGGCACACTTCCCTCATGATTGACGAAGTCGACGGGAAAATCCTCCGCGCGCTCCAGTGCGCGCCACGCGCCTCGTTCCGGGTGATCGGCGAGGTGGCCGGGGTCTCGGAGCAGACCGCCGCCCGTCGCTTCCACGCCCTGCGCCGTTCCGGGGTGATGCGGGTGGTCGGCCTGGTCGACCCCGCCGTCCACGGGGACGCGCGCTGGGTCGCCCGTATCCGCTGCCGCCCCGACCGGGTCGGCCCGCTCGCCGACGCGCTCGCCCGCCGGCCCGACATCGCCTACGCGGGCCTCGCGTCCGGCGGTTCGGAGATCATCTGCGTCATCAGCGCGCCGGTGCACGTGACGCGCGACGACGTCCTGCTGCGTCAACTACCCCAGTCCGCATCGGTCCTTGATGTGACCATCGACCTGCTCATCCACCCCTTCGGCACGTCAGGGCCGAGCGACTGGACGGGCTACGGCGGTCACCTCACGCCCGAGCAGATCCGTCAACTCGTGGGTGACCGGCCCGACGTCCCCACCGGACCGCCCGTGCGCCTCACCGACGAGGACACCCCGCTGCTCGACACCCTCGCGGAGGACGGCCGCGCCACGCACACCCAACTCGCCGACGTCACCGGCTGGTCCACGGCCCGCGTGGCCCGGCGGCTGGACGCCCTGGAACACTCGGGGGCCCTCGCCTACGACGTCGAACTGCTCTCCGCACGCCTCGGGTTCGCGCTCAACGCCACTCTGTGGCTGCGCGTCGCACCGTCCCGCCTGGAACGCGTCGGCGAGGAACTCGCGGACCACGACGAGGTCGCCTTCGCCGCCGCTGTCAGCGGTGACTCCAATGTCATGGTCGTCGTCATCTGCCGCGACACCGAGCACCTGTACCGGTACCTGACCACCAAGGTCGCCTCCGTCGCGGGCATCGACGGCTACGGCGTGAGCATCCACGTCCACCGCCTCAAGCAGGCCACGTCGCTCATCTCGCGCGGGCGACTGGTGCCGCCGGCGTTCGCGTAGAGCGGCCGGAACGCACCGAGCCGGACCACCCGCGTTGGCGGATGGTCCGGCTCTCAACTGTCGTACGGTGCTTGCCGTTTGGGCGGCCGGGTCAGCGCTTCGTGTAGATGAAGCCGACCTTGTCCAACTCGTCGCCGGAGCGCCCGTGGAAGCCGGCGATCTGCCAGCCGGACGGGGCGGTGCGGGTCACGCAGTCCGAGGTGGTGGTGCCACCGGCCAGGGTGTTGCCCAGGTTGGTGGTGAACTTGGCGTAGAAGATCCGCGTGGTGTCGCTGTACTTGCTCTCGCACAGGTACGCCGTCGTCACGTACTCGCCGCTGCCCAGCGTCAGCGAGGACGCGGTGCCGCCCGTGCCGCCGTGGGTGAGGGTGGTGCCGTTGGCGAGGGTGATGCCGACCTGGTCGACCCGGGAGCCGGAGCGCAGCGAGATCGTGGTGGCGCGGGCGGCGGCCGGGACGCTGTCGATGTCCTGGTAGTAGTCGCCGTGCGGGCCGCCGAACTGTTCGCTGAGCTGGTAGTCCGCGTTCTGCGACCAGGTGAAGCCGACCGTGATCGGGTCGTGGTCGGAGAGCATCAGCCCGTCCGAGGTGAGGAACTTGGCGTGCTCGTTGTTGTACGACGTCGCGTTCAGCGAGACCAGCTTGCTGCTGCGGTAGAGAACCTTGTCCACGACCTCGCAGGTGTTGGGCACGGTGGCCCCGGTCTGGTCGCACACCAGCGCGTCGCTGCCCTTGACCGGCGCGACGCCGCCGCGGATCAACTTGACCCAGGCGTCGGTGAGTCCGTTGGCCGCGCCGAACTCCGCGATGGTGTCGGCGGAGCGGGTGTAACGGGTGTTCGTGTCACCCATGACGACGACCGCGTTGCCGGCGGAGTGGGACTGGATGAACGTCGTGAGCTGGCTGAGGTTGTCCGCGCGGGAGGCCTCGTCGCCGTCGTTCGTACCGGCGTTGGTGTGCAGGTTGTAGAAGTCGACGTACACCCCCTCGGACAGCCGCTCCCGCATGAAGCTGAAGCCCTTCGGCGTCAGACAGTCGCCCGAGTCGATCTGGCAGGAGTTCCAGTGGACGCGCTCGAAGTCGTCGCCGTCCCAGGCGTAGTTCGAGACGGTGTTGAGCCCGCTGCCGATACCGGCGCCGCCGCTGGTCGCGGTGCGGTACGGGTGGGTGTCGGTGGAGTACAGGTAGGCGTGGTAGTTGAAGTCCTCCTGCACGTTCACGATGTCGTACGGGGCGATGCGCGTGCCAATCGCGGTGGTGCTCGTGTCGCGCGGCGTGGAAGCGCTGGACAACGACTCCGGGAGCCCGGCGACGTTGTAGCTGAGCACGCTGAAGCTGCCCGACGTTGCGGCGGCGGCCGGCGTCGCGGCGGCCACCGTGATCCCGCCCAGGGCCGCGGCTGCGGCCGCCAGACAGGCGAGAAGTCTGCGCATGGGGAAGTGCCTCCTGCGGAGTGACAGAGGGGGAGGGTGATGCGGCGAGCATGTCAAAATGTAGCGACAAGCGCTTGCTATGACTCCCCTTCGGCCACACCGAATCAGGAATTCCGCGTGGCGCCGAGATGGCCAACTCCCGTTGCGTGCCCGTTTGTTGTCGGTGCGGGGGGATACGGTCCACAGCTATGGCACACGAGATCCACATCACCCGGCGCGAGGACTGTGACGGCTGTGGGGGCGAGCACGGACCGCAGATAACGGCCGGAGAGTGGGCGGCGGTTGTTGCGGCCGACGCCGAACTGTCCATGACCCCCGCTCCTTTGGGCTGCACTGGCCCCGCGCAGTGGTCCGCGCTGCTGAACACGCACCCCGACGAGAGCCGGCTCGGCACGGCGTTGCACTGGAGCGCGCGCGGGATAGGCGGCAAGAACCCGAGTGACTTCCTCATCGCCAAGATGCGCGAGGTGGCGCGAGCGCTCGGCGCGCGCGTCCGGGGAGACGACGGCGAGTTCTACGACGGGGACGCCGAGGTGGGGGAGAGCGGGAACCCGGTCTCTTCCGGCCGCCGCCCCTGACCGCTACGGCCGCGCCAAGTGCCGCATCGTCAGCGCCAGTTGCAGCCGCAGTCGCCCCTGCGGAGTGCGTACCGGCCAGCCCAGCAGGGACTCCGCGTGGGTCAACCGGTCCTGGAGTGTGGAGTGGTGGACGTTGATCTCGATGGCCGCCGCGCGCAGGCTGGTCGTGGTGGCGACGGCGTTCAAAGTGGCCAGCAGCCAGGGCGCGTTGGCCGCCGCGGCTTCCACGTCGTGGACGTCGGGCGGCGGTTCGGCACCCGGTGCGACGAGTCCGGCGAGGAGGGCGATGCCGCCGAGCTCGTCGGCGTGCACGACGCGGTGGCCGGGGTCCTGCGCGGTGCCGTCGGCGGTGAAGCGGAGGGCGGTGCGGGCGGCGGCCCAGGAGCGGGGCAGGTCCAGTACGGGGACGGCGGGGCCGATGCCCAGTCGGCCGGCGGGCAACTCGGCGTCGGTGTGCGGTGGTTGAGCGCCGGAGCTGTCGGTGACTGCCTGCGGATGACTGTCCGACACGGCTCGCGGGCCGGACGTAGCCGTTGTCTCGCTTGGCGCGGCGACGACCCGGGGCCGTCCGTCGAGCGGGGCGACGACCCTGGCCCGGGTCGCGGGGTCGGCCGGGTCGAGACCGAGGCGGCGAGCCGCGTGCAGCCGGGCCGCCTCGGGGGCGGTGGCGTCGAGAAGGGTCTCGATCGACTCCGGGTCCTCGGCGGCAACCCGCCCCCGGGTGCGATCGAGCACGAGCCGCACGACACCGGCGGCCCGCTCCAGGATCACCGCGTCGACGACACTGGGCGGCGCCTGCGCCGTACGCTCCAGCCAGAGCGCGGAAGCCCCGCCCGGCGTCAGCGCGGCGGAGGGCCACGCGGGATCCGGTGATTCCTCGCTGTCCCGGCGCGTACCGTCCGCCTCGACCCGCACCCGAACCCGCCGCTCGGCGTCGACCAGCCGCGCGGCACACCCGGCCAGCACCGCCGCCCCACGCACCAGCGCCTCAAGCCCGGCCCGCGACTCGGCGAGCCGATCGAAGTACCCGATGACCCGCACGGCGGCACCGGCGTCCGGATCCAGCGCGGTCAGGCGCCCGGCCAGCTCTTTCATAACCCCATGGTGCGTCATGGAACGGGTGTGCAGGAGTCTCCGGACGATGTTCTCCGGGCGGTGTGCGGTCCGGCGCGGTCCGACTGCGGAGGGAACGCCACCTGCGCCCCGGCCACGCGTCCCCCGGGCTACGGGAGACGGGCCCGACCGGTCCACCGGCGAGACCCGGTAGTGCGAGTCGGCAGGGGACACCGGTCGCCGCCGCTCCTTGGGTCACCCGGCACCGTAGGGACGCCTCCCGCGTCCTCACGTCTCCAGCAACCGCCGCAGCCACACCAGACGCGCCGCCACAGCCGCCTGCGACACCGCGGCCTGCGGTGCGAAGCCGTCGAAGCCGTGGAAGCCGCCGGGCCAGACGTGGAGTTCGGCGATGCCGCCCGCCTGCCAGAGGCGGGACGCGTAGGTGACGGTCTCGTCGCGGAAGGTCTCCGCCGAGCCGACGTCGAGGAAGGCCGGGGGCAGGCCGGTCAAGTCCTCCGCGCGGGCCGCCGCGGCGTACGGCGACACGTCGGGGCCGCCGCGGCGGTCGCCGAGGAGGGCGGTCCAGCCGGTCTCGTTGGCCGTGCGGTCCCAGATGCCGACGCCGGTCATCTGGTGGGCGGACGGGGTGTCGTTGCGGTCGTCGAGCATCGGGCAGAGCAGCATCTGCCCGAGGGGCCGCGGCCCGCCCCGATCCCGGGTGAGCAGGGCCAACGCGGCGCACAGCCCGCCGCCCGCGCTCCCGCCCGAGATGACGATGCGCTCCGGGTCGCCACCGATCTCCTTCGCGTGCTCCGCCGTCCACAGCAGACCGGCGTACACGTCCTCGATCGGCGCGGGATGCGGATGCTCGGGCGCCAGCCGGTACTCCACCGACACCACCACCGCGTCGACCTCCTTCGCCCAGTCCAATGCCGCGGTCACGCCGACCCGGTTGGTGCCGAGCACCATGCCCCCGCCGTGGATGGTGTAGACGATGGGGCGCAGTTCCGCCGTCGCCGTCGCGGTCGGACGGCAGATCAGCAGCGAGATCGCGGGCTCGCCGACCGGACCCGGCACCTCCCGGTCCTCGATGTCGAAGGCCCCGCCCATCGTCAGATCGAGCTCGGCGGACTGCGTGATCATCGGGCCCCGGCGGATCTCGTCGATGTCCTCCATCGTCATCCCGGGCGCGATGAACTCCCTGATCAACTCCAGCCCCGCGGCGAGTTCGGGGTCGAAAGGCGGCGGGACGGACGTCATGTGCTTCTCCTGACGCTGGGTGCGGCGGCTCGTACGCCCATACTCCGCGCACCTGCCCCCGATCCGCCCACCGCCGTCCGGCGGAACCTCTCCGCCGTCCGGCGGGTGCCTTGTCAGGACGTGACCTGTTGTTCACCTTCGGGACGTGGAAGGGATCCTCCGTGCCGATAACGATGTCAAGATCCCAAATGCACCAGGAGCACCACCCGTGAACATCTCCCTGACCGTCTGGCTGCTGACGATCGCCGCCCTGTGCGTTCTCGTCGGAGTCGACTTCCTCATCGGCCGCAAACCGCACGACGTGTCCATCAAGGAAGCCGGCGTCTGGACCGTCGTCTGGGTCGTCCTGGCCTGCCTGTTCGGGCTCGGGCTGCTCGTCCACGGCGGGAGCGGGCCGACCGGGGAGTTCTTCGCCGGGTACATCACCGAGAAGTCGCTGAGCGTCGACAACCTCTTCGTGTTCGTGCTGATCATGGGCAAGTTCGCGGTGCCGTCCCAGTACCAGCAACGGGTCCTCATGGTCGGCGTCCTCGTCGCCCTGGTGCTGCGCGCCGGCTTCATCGCGGCCGGTGCCGCGATCATCTCCACGTTCTCCTGGGTCTTCTACCTCTTCGGCGCGTTCCTGATCTGGACCGCCTGGAAGCTGGTCCAGGACGCCCGCAAGGGCCACGGGACCGACGAGAACGACGAGTACGAGGAGAACAAGCTCCTCAAGATCGCCGAACGCCGCTTCGGTGTGGCCGACCGCTACCACGGCACCAAGCTGTTCATCACCGAGAACGGCAAGCGCGTCATGACCCCGATGCTGGTCGTGATGCTCGCGATCGGCTCCACCGACGTGCTCTTCGCCCTCGACTCCATCCCCGCGATCTACGGCCTCACCCAGGACCCGTACATCGTGTTCACCGCCAACGCCTTCGCCCTGATGGGCCTGCGCCAGCTGTACTTCCTCATCGGCGGCCTGCTCAAGAAGCTCGTCCACCTCAGCTACGGCCTGTCGATCATCCTGGGCTTCATCGGCGTCAAGCTGGTGCTGCACGCCCTGCACGAGTCCGGCGTGCACGTCCCGCAGATCTCCATCCCCTTCTCCCTCGGCTTCATCGTGCTCGTCCTGGCGGTGACGACGTTCACCAGCCTGCGCGCCACGAGGACGCGGAGCGCTTGACTTCGAGAGCGCTCGAAGACCTACCGTCACGAGGGACGGTGAAGGTCCGGGTGGACCGCGAAGCGCACTGAGAAGTGGACCGTGAAAGGGAGTCGGGCATGCGGGTCGGCGTACACATCAACCGGTTCAACCATCCCGGAGGGCCGACGGCGGTCGGGCCCGAGCTGGCCGCCGCGGGCGCCGCGGCCGAGGCGGCGGGCGTCAGCTGGCTCTCGGTGATGGACCACTACTTCCAGATGGAGTTCAACGGCGGCGCCGAGGACGACATGCTGGAGGCCTACACGACCCTGGGCTATCTCGCGGGCCGCACGTCCACGGTCCAACTGGGCGCGCTGGTCACGGGGGTGACGTACCGTCAGCCCGGGCTCCTCGCGAAGATCGCCACCACGCTCGACGTGCTGTCCGGCGGGCGGGCCACGCTCGGCATCGGGGCGGCCTGGTACGACCGTGAGCACCACGGTCTCGGCGTGCCCTACCCGCCGGTCGCGGAGCGGTTCGAGCGGCTGGAGGAGACCCTGCGAATCTGTTTGCAGATGTGGGACCCGGAGACGAACGGCCCCTTCGAGGGCAAGCACTACCAGCTCGCCGAGACCCTGTGCGTGCCCGCGCCGATCAGCACCCCGCACCCCGAGATCATGATCGGCGGGGGAGGGGAGAAGAAGACCCTCCGGCTGGTCGCCCAGTACGCCGACGCCTGCAACCTGATCGTGTCGACGCCGGACGAGCTGCGGCACAAGCTCGACGTGTTGCGCGGTCACTGCGACAACCTGGGGCGGGACTACGACCGTATCCGCAAGACGATCGTCTACTCCGGCGAGTCGGTCACCGCGGGTGATCTCGACGCGTTCCTGCGGGAGATCGACGGCTTCACGAAGTTCGGGGTCGACACGGTGATCCTGGGCCCGCGCACAGGTGAACCGGTCGAGTGGATCGAGCGGTTCGTGGCACCGGCGGTGCCACGCCTGGCCGAACTGGGCTGACCGGAGCGGCCGTTGGAGCGCGAAGGGGCCGGAGTCCGTGTGGACTCCGGCCCCTTCGACGGTGAAGCGGGGTGCGTGGATCAGGCGGCGACGGCCTCGCTCGCGTGGCCGTGCAGCTTGGTGAGGACCTCGGTCAGCTGGGCGACGACCTCGGCGTCGTCGGACGGGTGGGTCTCGGCGAAGCGGACCACGGAACCGGGGATCGAGAGCTTGATCTCCTCGATGACCTTGCCGCCGGCGATGCCCACGGCCTTGCGGGTCTCGTCCTGCGCCCACACGCCGCCGAACTGGCCGTACGCGGTGCCGACCACGACGACCGGCTTTCCGCCGAAGCCGCTGGCGCCGTAGGGGCGGGACAGCCAGTCGATGGCGTTCTTCAGGACGGCCGGGATGGTGCCGTTGTACTCGGGGGAGAAGAAGAGGAACGCGTCGGCGGAACCGGCGGCCGCGCGGAGCTTGGCGGCGGCGGCCGGAACGTTGCCCTCGACGTCGATGTCCTCGTTGTAGAACGGGATGTCGGCGAGACCCTCGAAGATCTCGATGTCGGCGCCCTCGGGCGCGAACTTCACGGCGGCCTCGGCGAGCTGGCGGTTGTGCGAGCCGGCACGCAGGCTGCCGACGAGCGCGAGGATACGAACAGACATGGGGGACTCCAAGAGGGGGCTGAAACACTGCCGTTACGATCCGGACCGAGGTCCGTTTAAAAGTTGTACCAGGCTAAGCGGACCGCGGTCCAGTTTTGTTCCCAGTGCTTTACGCTGTCTTCATGTCCAGCGCCCTGCCGCCCTTTCCGAAGCCCGAGGAGTCGATAGGCGAACCCCAGTTGCTGGAGGTCCGCTCCTACGCCGACGAGCCCTGCCTGCGTGCCGACGCGGCCCGCAACCGCGCCAAGCTGCTGGAGGCCGCCGCCCGGCTCATCGCCGAGCACGGGGCGGCCGGCGTCACCATGGAGGCGGTCGCCGCCGCCGCCCAGGTCGGCAAAGGGACCGTCTTCCGCCGCTTCGGCGACCGCACCGGCCTGCTGATGGCACTGCTCGACCACTCCGCGCAGACGCTCCAGGCCGACTTCCTCGGCGGCCCGCCCCCGCTGGGCCCCGGAGCCCCGCCGGTCGAGCGGCTGCGGGCGTTCGGCGTGGCCGTGCTGTACCGCCATGCCGAGCAGCTGGACCTGCAGATGGCCGCGCAGCCGGAGCCCACCCGCCGGTTCGCCCACTCCGCGCTCCGGGCGCTGCGCACCCACGTCACGATGCTGCTGCGGCAGATCCTCCCGGACGCCGACTGCGATCTGCTGTCCCAGACGCTCATGGCGTATCTGGACCCGGCCCTGATCCACCATCTGACCCGGCAGTGCGGGATGCCCATGGAGCGGCTGGAGGCGGGCTGGATCGACCTCGTCGCCCGCATCACCCGTACGCAGCCGCCCAGTTGAGCCCGTCCCGTTGAAAAACCTGCCCCGCTGAACGGCCCGGCTCAGCCCATGCTTGCGAAGAAGTCGAGCATGCCCTGCGGGGCGTCCTCGCCGAACATCAGGATCCCGTTCGCCGCGGACTCCGCCGCCGACTCCTCGCTGCGCGGGAACAGCCTCTCCTCGTAGGCGGCCAGCGCGGCCTCGGTGTCGCCCGGGTGCGCGGCCAGCGCCTCGCCCAGTTCGGCCCCGTCGAACATGGCCAGGTTGGCGCCCACGCCCGCGAACGGCGACATCAGATGGGCCGCGTCGCCGAGCAGCGTGACGCCGGGGATCCGCTCCCAGCGGTGCCCGATCGGCAGGGCGTGGATGTGGCGCGGGGTCAGCGGCCCGTCCGCGTCGGCGAGCAGCGCCCGCAGACTCTTGTCCCAGTCCGCGAAGTGCCCCAGGGTGTACGCCTTCCCCGCCTCGGTGTCCGTGAAGTCGACGCCGTCGAACGCGTCCTCGGGGACGGCCAGCGCCACGTAGATGTGCAGGCTGCCGTCGGTCTCGCGGTGGGCCAGGAAGCCCTTGCCCGCGCCGAGCGCCATCATCATGCCGCCGCCGACGACCTCGGCGCTCACGGGATGCCGTACGTCGGCGTCCGGCAGGTCCACCTCGACGAACGAGATGCCGACGTACGCGGGCTTCGCGTCCGAGAGCAGAGGCCGCACCTTGGACCAGGCGCCGTCCGCGCCGATCAGCAGATCGGTGGTGAAGGCGGTGCCGTCCGCGAGTGTCACCTCGTGCCGGCCGCCGTCGAGCGGGCGGGCGCCGGTGACCTTCGCGCCCCAGCGGACCGTGCCCTCGGGCAGTGAGCCGAGCAGCAGGTCGCGCAGTTGGCCGCGGTCCACCTCGGGGCGCCCGCCGGTGCCGTCGTCGGGGTCGTCCAGGAGGACCGTGCCGGTCCTGTCGAGGACGCGGGTGCTCTCGCCGCCCGCGTGGACCAGTGCGCGGAACTCCTCGTACAGACCGGCCGCGCGCAGCGCCGGCTGGCCCGAGTCGTCGTGGATGTCGAGCATGCCGCCCTGGGTGCGGGCGGCGGGGGAGGCGTCCAGGTCGAGGACCGCGGCCTCGATGCCGTTGACGTGCAGGACCCGGGCGAGCGTGAGCCCGCCGAGTCCGCCGCCGACGATCGCGATGGGGTGATGGGGGGTGGTCATGGTGGCCTCCTTGAAGTGGGCGGTAAACAGGGTCAGTCGGGAACGGCGGTCCGCTCGATCCCGTTGATCAGTGCCTGGAACCGCCAGGACAGGCGGGCCAGCGGCGCCCCGGCGAGCAGGTCGCCGGAGCGGGCCGCGATGTGCGGATGGGTCCGGTCGGACGCATTGCGCACGGCGTCGGTCAGGGTGTCCCAGTCCTCGCGGGTGGTGTCGTCGCCCGAGTGCTCGGCCGCCGTCGCGGTGGCCTGCTGGAGCAGCAGGTCCACGCCCCACGCGGCCTGCGCCGGTGGGACGCCGCCCTCGTCGAGCAGGGCCAGCAGGGTCTCGATCAGGTTCAGGTAGTGCGGGCCACTGGGCCAGGCCGTGAGCGCCGAACGGGCGAGACTCGGGTGCTCGAAGAGCATCGCGGTGTACGCGGTGAGCACCTGCTCGATCCGCTCGCGCCAGGAACCCTCGGTGGGCGCCGGCCCGATCGTGCCGAGCAGCTCGTCCAGGACCGCCGCGTGCAGCTCCGCGGTGTTGCGGACGTACACGTACAACGAGGCCGGACCGGTGTCGAGGTCCTGGGCCAGGCGCCGCATCGTGACCTTCTTCAGACCTTCCGCACGCAGCACCGCGACGGCGGCGGCGACGATGCCCTCCCTGCTCAGGGAGGGTTTGGCCGGCCGGTCGCGGCGGCTGCGCGGGGTGTCGGGGCGAGCTGTCATGCTTCCACAGTAACGAACATGTTCGCTCCGAACAAGTTCGTGACGAACATGTTCGTAAAATACCGGACCATGCTGCTCTCGTGACGGCCGTTCCCCCGCCGCACTTCTCGGCCCCGGCTTCTGCCAAGATGCCGTACGTCATGGTGCAGATACCGAAAACGCCCGCAGCTCCGTCGCCCGCACCGCGCTCCGTGCCCACGAGCGCCGATGTGGCCCGCCTGGCCGGCGTCTCACGCGCGACCGTCTCCTACGTCCTCAACAACACCAGTGCCGTACGGATCAGCGAACCCACCCGGCGCCGCGTGCACGAGGCGGCCAAGGAACTCGGGTACGTCCCGCACGCGGCGGCCCGCAGTCTGCGCGCCGGCCACAGCCGCATGGTGCTGATGCCCGCGCCGACCATGCCGGTGGGGCTCCTCTACAGCCAGTTCATCAACGAACTCCAGTGGGCGCTCAGCCGCCTCGACTACACGGTCGTGCAGCACGGGTCCGTCGGTCTGCGCGGCGACGAGGCCGCCCGCGCCTGGGCCGAACTGCGCCCGGTCGCCGTCCTGGTGCCCGGCGCGGGGCTCGGCCCGGAGGGCGTCGAGGTCCTCAAGCGCTCCGGTGCGCGGGCCGTCCTCACGCTCGGCCCCGAGAAGGTCGAGGGCGCGCACGCCCTGCTCCTGGACCACGAAGGTGTCGGCCACTGCGCCGGTGCGCATCTGTACGGCCGCGGCCGGCGCCGGATCGGCGTGGTCGTGCCCGAGGAACCCGGCATGGGGGTCTTCTCCCGGCCCCGCGTCGAAGGGGTGCGCCGCGCCCTGCTCGGCACGGACGCCACGGCGACCGAACTCCCGCTCGCCTACAGCGAGGAGAGCGCCGCCCGGACCGCCGCCCGCTGGCGCGCCCTCGGCCTCGACGCCGTGTTCACGTACAACGACGAGTACGCGATGCTGCTGATGCGCGCCCTCCAGGACGAGGGCATCCGCATCCCCGAGGACACGGCCGTGATCGGCGCCGACGACCTCATGATCGGCCGCCTGCTGCGCCCACGCCTGAGCACCGTCCACATCCAACTGCCGTCCGGCCACGAACTGGCCGAACTGGTCGACACCGCAGTACGCGAACCGGGCGGGGTACCGGGCACACACGAACTCCTCGGCGCGTCGGTGGTACACCGCGACTCCAGCTGACCGGGGTGTGGTGTGCGCGGCCGCACGGCGGAGGAGGGTGTCGTCGTGATGGGGTCCCCCGCTCAGGCGAAACCTAGAGTGCTCGGGCTGGGCGGAGAGCGGGGGAGTCGGGGACCGCGCCCACCCCGGGCCGGGCGACCCCGCCCGGGGCGAATCGGCCGTACGCGACCAGGGACTGTCCGGCGAAGCAGGTCGGAGGGAAACGGCGGTGCCTGATCAGCATCGGTGAGCGGGGTGCGGTGCGCGTCCTGCCAGGCGGTGACGCCGAGCGTGTGCGGATGCCGCTGGACGCGCGGCGAGGCGGTCGGCCCGCGTGGGCGTTAGCGTGGGTCGACCGACGGCATCGCGCCCTCCTGGAGCGTCCCGGCAGGTTCGCCCGAGGCGTTCGGCCCGATCCGCCCGGCGACCGGGTCGGGCGAAGCCGAGAGCGAGGGAACCGACGACCGCTCCCGGGGCGATCCGGCCGTAGGAGACCAGGGCCTGTCCGGCGGAGCAGGTCGGAGGGGCGTAGCGGTGCCTGATCGGCGCCGGTGAGTGGCGTGTCGTGCGTGCCGCCGCAAGGCAGGGGCGGCGTCCGGGCGATTGGGGCCCCTTGCTCGGGCGAAGCCGACAGCGGGGGAGTCGGTGACCGCGTCCACCCCGGGCCCGGCCACCGCGCCCGGGGCGATCCGGCCGTACGTGACTAGGATGTTGCATGCTCAACCAGACGGGGATGCGCTCGGACACCGGACGCGGCTCGCGCGTCTGTGCCGGATCGCCGCATCCCGTCGTGCGGCCGCTCAACGGGCCGTGAAGACACGGGACTTGCGCTGCCCGGGCGGGTCCCGCCGGTGACGGATCGGAGAACCGCCATGACTCTGCTCGACCCCAAGACCTGGCAGCCCCGCCCCCTCTCGGGCCCCGAGTACCCGGTCACCGAGCCCGCCACCGGCGACACGCTCGGCACCGTCACGCTCGCCGGCGCCGAGGACATACGGCCGGCCGTCCAGGCGGCCCGGACCGCGCAGGCCGAGTGGGCGCGTGTCCCGCACTTCGTCCGCGCCGGTGTGCTGCGCAGGGCCGGTGACCTGTTCGCCGCGCACGCCGAGGAGCTGCGCGAGTGGCTCGTGCGGGAGTCCGGCTCCATCCCCGGCAAGGCGGACTTCGAACTGCACGTCGCCGCCCAGGAGTGCTACGAGGCCGCCGCGCTCGCCTCCCGCCCCGCCGGGCAGGTCCTCCCCTCGGAGGCGCCCCGGCTGTCGTACACCCGGCGTATCCCGGTCGGGGTCGTCGGCGTGATCGCGCCGTTCAACGCCCCGCTGATCCTCTCCATCCGCTCGGTCGCCCCGGCGCTCGCGCTCGGCAACGGGGTCGTCCTGAAGCCGGATCCGCGCACGGCGGTCTGCGGGGGACTGTCGCTCGCGGCGGTCTTCGCGGCGGCGGGCCTGCCCGAGGAACTGTTTCAGGTACTGCCCGGCGGCGCCGACGTGGGGGCCGCGCTGGTCGCCGATCCGCAGGTGCCCGTGATCTCCTTCACCGGTTCAACTGCCGCCGGTCGCGCGGTCGGTGAGGCGGCGGGGCGTCATCTCAAGCGCGCGCACCTGGAGTTGGGCGGGAACTCGGCGCTGATCGTGCTGGCGGACGCGGACCTGGACGCGGTGATCTCGACGGCGGCCTGGGGTTCGTTCTTCCACCAGGGCCAGATCTGCATGACGACCGGCCGTCATCTCGTGCACGAGTCGCTCTACGAGGAGTACGTCGAACGCCTCGCCGCCAAGGCTGACTTGCTGGCCGTGGGCGACCCGCATCGCGCGCAGGTGCACCTCGGGCCGATCATCGACGGCACCCAACTGGCCAAGATCCACGGCCTGGTTGAGGCAAGCACGGCAACTGGCGCCAGGCTGGCGGCCGGTGGCACCCACGAGGACCTCTTCTACCGGCCGACCGTCCTCGCCGACGTGGACGACACCACCCCTGCCTACGCGGAGGAGGTCTTCGGTCCGGTCGCGCCGGTACGGTCCTTCGCCACCCCCGACGAGGCGGCGGCGCTGGCCGCGACGGGACCGTACGGCCTGTCGCTCGGGATCGTCACGCGTGACAGCGCCCGCGGCCTGGACCTGGCGGAACGCATCCCCACCGGGATCGTCCACATCAACGACCAGACCGTGAACGACGAGGCCGTGGCCCCCTTCGGCGGGGTCGCCGCGTCCGGCACCGGCGCCCGCTTCGGCGGCGAGGCCAATCTGGAGGCCTTCACCGACGTGCGCTGGACGACGGTGCGCGGGGACGTGGCGTCGTACCCCTTCTAGTACTGACCAGTACTGACGAAGAGGCTTACTGACCGTTCTGCTCGGCCTGCGCCTGCTGCTCCTCGACGGACTTGCGGACCTCGTCCATGTCGAGCTTGCGGGCCTGGCCGATGACGTCCGTCAGGGCGGCCTCCGGCAGGGCGCCGGGCTGGGCGAACACGGCGACGCGGTCGCGGACGATCATCAGCGTGGGGATCGACTGGATGCCGAAGGCCTGGGCCAGCTCGGGCTGGGCCTCGGTGTCGATCTTGCCGAAGACGAGGTCCGGGTTCTCGTCGGCCGCCTTCTCGTAGACCGGGGCGAACTGACGGCACGGCCCGCACCAGGACGCCCAGAAGTCGATCAGGACGAAGTCGTTGTCCGTGACCGTCTGGTCGAAGTTCTCCTTGGTGAGCTCCACGGTGGTGGTCATGACGTGATTCCCTCTTCCTCGATGTGGGGGCGAAGCCGTCCCGGACAACACGGTCGTCCGGTCCCGTATTCCGCGCCCCTACCCGTGTGGCCTCAGCGCACACCACCCAGCAGACTGGCCCCATGACGGAAACGGAATCCATCGCGTACGACGTCGTGGTGCTCGGGGCCGGGCCCGTGGGGGAGAACGTCGCCGACCGCACCCGTGCGGCCGGTCTCTCCACCGCGATCGTGGAGAGCGAACTGGTCGGCGGCGAGTGCTCGTACTGGGCGTGCATGCCCAGCAAGGCCCTGCTGCGCCCGGTCATCGCCCGCGCCGACGCCCGCCGGGTGCCCGGCCTCGGCCACCTCGTCCAAGGCCCCCTCGACACCGCCGCGGTGCTCGCCCACCGCGACTACGAGGCCTCGGGCTGGAAGGACGACGGCCAGGTCCAGTGGCTCGACGGCATCGCCGCCGACCTCTACCGCGGCCAGGGCCGCCTCGACGGCCCCCGCAGGGTGACGGTGACGGGCCCCGACGGCGTCCGGCACGTCCTCACGGCCCGGCACGCCGTGGCGGTCTGCACCGGCACCCGCGCCCTTCTGCCGGACATGCCCGGACTCGACGAGATCAAGCCGTGGACAAGCCGCGAGGCCACCAGCGCCAAGGCCGCGCCCGGCCGGCTCATCGTGGTCGGCGGCGGGGTCGTCGCCGTCGAGATGGCGACCGCCTGGCAGGCCCTCGGCTCCCGCGTCACCCTTCTCGTCCGCGGCAAGGGCCTGCTGCCCCGCATGGAGCCCTTCGCCGGCGAACTGGTCGCCGACGCGCTCACCGAGGCCGGCGTCGACGTGCGCACGGGTACGTCCGTCGCGTTCGTGACCCGCGAGAACGGTACCGTCATGGCCTCCATCGAAGGCGGCGACCGCTTCGAGGCCGACGAGATCCTCTTCGCCACCGGACGCGCCCCGCAGACCGACGACATCGGCCTCGACACGATCGGCCTGGCACCGGGCTCCTGGCTGACGGTGGACGACACCCTGCGCGTCCCGGACAGCGACTGGCTGTACGCGGTCGGCGACGTCAACCACCGCGCCCTCCTCACCCATCAGGGCAAGTACCAGGCCCGTATCGCGGGCGCGGCGATCGCCGCCCGCGCCGAGGGCGTCCCGTTGCTGGAGACCGACCCGTGGGGCGCCCACTCGGCCACCGCCGACCACGACGCCGTACCCCAGGTCGTCTTCACCGACCCGGAGGCCGCGTCCGTCGGCCTCTCCCTCGCCGAGGCCGAACAGGCCGGCCACCGCGTCCGCGCGGTCGACGTCGAGTTCTCCTCGGTCGCCGGCGCGGGCCTCTACGCCGACGGCTACCGAGGCCGCGCCCGCATGATCGTCGACCTGGACGAGGAGATCCTGCGCGGCGTGACGTTCGTAGGCCCCGGCGTGGGCGAACTGATCCACTCGGCCACGATCGCCGTCGCCGGCCAGGTCCCGATCAACCGCCTGTGGCACGCGGTCCCGTCGTACCCGACGATCAGCGAGGTGTGGTTGCGGTTGCTGGAGGCGTACCGCGGCTGAACACGCCTGGTGCCCATGGGTAGTTGAGTCAGTTCCCTACGGCAGCTCGAACCCGAGCGCAGCCGACGCCGCATCCGGTGTCGGCTGCGCCCAGCGCTCCGCCATCGCCTCGTTCGAGGACAGTGAGCGCAGCTCGGCCCGGTCCAGGTAGAGCAGGCCGTCGAGGTGGTCCGTCTCGTGCTGGACGATCCGCGCGGGCCACCCGGTGAACACCTCGTCCACCGCCCGCCCGTGCTCGTCCTGCCCGGTCAGCCGCACCGAGGCGTGCCGCGCGACCACGGCCTGCCAGCCCGGCACGCTCAGGCACCCCTCGAAGAACGCGGCCCGACCGTCACCGACGGGCTCGTACGACGGATTGACCAGCGCCCGGAACGGCTGCGGCACCCGCCCGCGCGCCACCCGCACCTCGTCCGGCACCGGCGCCGGATCCTCGATCACCGCGATCCGCAGCCCCACCCCGACCTGCGGCGCCGCGACACCCACCCCCGGTGCCTCGTGCATGGTCACGCGCAACGCCTCGACGAACCGGGCCAGCAGCGCGGGCTCCAACTGCCCGTCGAACGGCTCGATTCCGCGCCTGAGCACCGGGTCGCCGGCCGAGACGATGGGCAACGGGCCGCCGACGGCGAGGAGTTCCTCGACCCGCTCGGCCAGGGGTACGCGATCACTGGGAAGTGCCATCGCGCCAGGATGCCACGACCCCCGGCGCCATCTGATGTGACCCACGCCATACACATCCACGGGAACTCGCGGCCTTCACGCCCCGACTACTGGACCACTACGGCCACGACACATCACCCGCTCGATTCCGCGCCCCGTCCTCCTCCTCGCCCCCGGAGAAACCTGCCCATGTCCACCGCTCCCTCGACCACCACGGCCGAGGCCCCGCAGGAGCCCACCCCGGCACCGTCCCCCAGCCGCTGGGCCCCGCTGCGCCCCCTGGTCCTGCGTCTGCACTTCTACGCCGGAGTGCTCGTCGCCCCGTTCCTGCTCGTCGCCGCCACCACCGGCTTCCTGTACGCCGGTGCCTTCCAAGCCGAACGGATCGTGTACGCCCATGAGTTGACCGTCTCCGTCGGCGACCGCGAACTTCCGATATCGCAGCAGGTGACCGCCGCCCGCACGGCGCACCCCGAGGGAACGGTCTCGGCGGTCCGCCCCTCCCCGGAGGCCGGTGCCACCACCCGCGTGATGCTCTCCGGCGTCAAGGGCACAGCCGCCGACCACACCCTCGCGGTGTTCGTCGACCCGTACACCGGAAAGGTCCGCGGCGCGCTCGAACAGTACGGCTCGACCGGCGGGCTCCCGCTGCGCACCTGGATCGACGAACTCCACCGCGATCTCCAACTCGGCGAAACCGGCCGCCTGTACAGCGAGTTCGCCGCGAGCTGGCTGTGGGTCATCGCGGGCGGTGGCCTGGTGCTGTGGTTCTCCCGCCGCCGCGCCCTGCGCAAGGTGCGCGGCACGAGCGGCCGCCGCCGCACCCTCGGCCTGCACGGCACGGTGGGTGTCTGGAGCGCCGTGGGCTTCATCTTCCTCTCGGCGACCGGACTGACCTGGTCGACCTACGCGGGCGCCAACATCGACCAACTCCGCACCTCCCTGGGCCAGTCCACCCCATCGGTGTCGGCCGCGGCGAGCGGCGAGCACGCGGGCCACGGCGGCTCCACCTCGACCGGCGACGCCCAACACGGCGTAGGACTCGACAAGATCCTCGCCGCCGCGCGCGCCGAAGGGCTCGGCAACCCCGTCGAGATCGTCCCGCCCGCCGACGCCAACTCCGCGTACGTCGTCCGGCAGGTGCAGCGCAGCTGGCCCGAGAAACAGGATGCCGTCGCCGTCGACCCCGCCACCGGCAAGGTCACCGACGAACTCCGGTTCGCGGACTACCCGTTGCTCGCCAAACTGACCCGCTGGGGCATCGACCTGCACACCGGCGTCCTCTTCGGCCTCGTCAACCAGATCGCCCTGATGCTGCTCGCGGGCTCACTGATCCTGCTGATCGTGTGGGGCTACCGCATGTGGTGGCAGCGCGGCCGGGGTTCGTCCTTCGGCCGCCCGATCCCGCGCGGCGCCTGGGCCCAGTTGTCGCCGCTGCTCCTGGTCCCGAGTCTGGCGGCGATCGCCGTACTCGGTTACTTCGTACCGCTGTTGGGCATCCCGCTGGCCGCGTTCATCGCCGTGGACGTGGTGCTGGGCGAGATCGCGCACCGGCGAGGGCAGCGGACGTACGCGAGGTAGCGACGCACGCGAAGGGGCCCGGTTCCGCGCTGGAACCGGGCCCCATCCGTGGTTGAACTGCCGCGTCTCAGACCTGCTCGAAGTCACCCGCGAGCGCCGAGGCGATCCGCAGATGCGAGCCGGCCTCCTCGTGCCGCCCCTGGCGCTCCAGCGTGCGGCCCAGCATCAGCCGCGCGTAGTGCTCCACCGGGTCACGCTCCACAAGGACACGCAACTCGGCCTCGGCGCGCCGCAGTTGGGCCGAGTGGTAGTAGGAGCGCGCCAGCAGCAGGCGCGGCCCGGTCTGCTCGGGCACCTCCTCGACCAGCCCGCCCAACACCCGCGCCGCCGCGGCGTAGTCCTTGGCGTCGAAGAACATCCCCGCGCGCTCCCAGCGTTCCGCCGGTGTTCCGTGGTCGTAGTACGTCATGTCCACTTGACCTCCTTCGACATGCCACAACGGCCGGGGTTGGTTGAATATTCCACTACCTTCCGGTGGTGGCCAGCTCCGCGTTCGCCCGCTCGGCGACCAGGGTCAGCACGCGACCGGCCGCCACCAGTTCCTCCTCGGGGATGTCGCCCCAGATACGGGCGCTCGCCGCGCTCGTCTCCTCCACGATCCGTTCGTACAGGGCCCGGCCCGCGTCCGTGATCCGCACCGCGGACGCGTCCGTCGCGAGGAGCCCGGCCGTGATCAGTTCGTCGATGGTGCCCCGCACGGAGCCCTCGTCGACCTTCAGGGCCGCGACGGTGTCCGCGGCGAGCTGTCCGCGGTCGACGGGCCCGGCGGCGAGAGCGACCGGCCGCAGGACGATCTGCTGCTGGAAGCCGAGGCCGTGGCGGGTGAGGACGCGCTCCAGGACGGCGCGGGCGGCGTAGTGGGCCAGGCCGAGCGTGCGGGCGTCCGCGGGAGTTGCGGTGGTGGTCATGACTGCTCCTTCTCGTGCTCACTCGCGGGGACAGGTGCAAGGGGTGTGTCGAGCAGGGTCACCAGGTCCCGGCTGAACTCCCGGGCCCGTGCGCTGTCGAGACCGCCGAGCGGTTCCAGCAACTGCTCCAGAAGTCCGTGGACGACCTTGATCGCCCGCCGGGTCACCTCGCGGCCCTGTTCGGTGAGGGCCAGTTGGACCGCACGTGGGTCCCGGGGGTCCCGGGTGCGCTCGACGAGGCCGGCGGACTCCAGGGCGCGGGCCAGCTTCGAGACGTAGAGGGCTTCGAGTCCGGTGTGGTCGGCGAGGTGACGCTGACTGGGGCGCAGCCCGGAGCGCTGCATGCCGTACAGCGACGCCACCAGGGAGTACTGCGCATGGGTCAGTCCCAGGGGTGCCACCGCGCGGTCGACCGCCACGCGCCACTTCATCGACAGTCGCCAGACCAGGAAACCGGGCGTCGCGCCCTTGGATGCCGTACTCATGGCCGATACCATACATGGCTACTATGTCCATGGCTACTATTTTTCGGACGGAAGGGCGGCAGGAGGGGGCGGGGGAGGGCGCCGGTGAAGGGGCTTGCGGACTGGGCCACTGAGGAGCCTGTGGACTGACGGAACGGCCCCGGCGGGACTAGGTTGTCGCCATGAGCAATCTTGATCGCGAAGCGGTTCCGGCCCTGTGCGGCGGCCGCGGTTTCGTGGTGGCGGAGCCCGTCCGTGAACTCCTCAGCCCGCGCCGGGTGCAACTCGGCGAGTCCACCGAGGTCCGCCGACTGCTGCCCAATCTGGGCCGCCGTATGGTCGGCGCGTGGTGCTTCGTAGATCACTACGGTCCTGACGACATCGCCGACGAGCCCGGGATGCAGGTGCCCCCGCACCCCCACATGGGTCTACAGACGGTGAGCTGGCTGCACGAGGGCGAGGTGCTGCACCGCGACTCGACCGGCAGCGTCGCGACGATCCGCCCGCGCGAACTGGGCCTCATGACCTCCGGCCGCGCGATCAGCCACGCCGAACAGAGCCCCAAGACGCACGCCCGCTTCCTGCACGGCGCGCAGCTCTGGGTCGCCCTTCCCGACAGCGACCGTCATGTCGAGCCGCACTTCGAGCACCACGCCGAACTGCCGGTCGTCACGGCGCCGGGCCTGCGCGCCACGATCGTCCTCGGCGACGTCGACGGCGCGGCCTCGCCCGGCACGACGTACACCCCGATCGTCGGCGCGGACCTGGCCCTCGCCGCCGGAGCGGACGTACGCCTGCCGCTGGAACCGGACTTCGAGTACGCCGTCCTCGCCATGTCCGGCGAGGCCCACGTCGACGGCGTCCCGGTCCTCCCGGGCTCCATGCTCTACCTCGGCTGTGGCCGCACCGAACTCCCGCTGCGCGCCGCGTCGGACGCGGGCCTGATGCTGCTGGGGGGCGAGCCGTTCGACGAGGAGCTGATCATGTTCTGGAACTGGATCGGACGCACGCAGGAGGAGATCCAGCAGGCCCGTGAGGACTGGATGACAGGGTCTCGGTTCGGTGAGGTGAAGGGGTACGACGGGGCGCCGCTGCCGGCTCCTGAACTGCCTCCCGTGGGGTTGAAGCCGCGAGGCAGAGTGCGCTGACCTGCGAGGACGTGCCACAGGGTTGCCTGGCGCGGGTGTGCGTGGACTTCCGTCCACGGCACCTGAGTGGCGCACGCCCAGGCACCGAACCCGGCGGTGCCGGCGGTACGGCCCAAGGAGCTGAACCGATACCGGGAATCAGGCCGCGACGAGCTCCTGTTCGCGGTCCGGCGTCTTGACCTTGGGCTTCTTGTTCGGCAGTGAGAGCCGGAAGACCTTGTGCCACGCGGAGAGCACCTGCTTGGGCAGCGGCCCGGTGACGTACTCCAGCTCGTACTTCTCGAACAGCGCGCGCACCTTCACCGCGACCTCGGCGTACCGGTTGCTCGGCAGGTCCGGGAACAGGTGGTGCTCGATCTGGTGCGACAGGTTGCCGGTCATGAAGTGCATGGCCCTGCTGCCGCTGATGTTCGCCGAGCCCATCATCTGGCGCAGGTACCACTGACCGCGGGTCTCGCCCTTGATCGACCGGCGTTCGAAGACCTGCACGCCCTCGGGGAAGTGCCCGCACATGATCACCGAGTGGGTCCAGACGTTGCGGACCAGGTTCGCGGTGAACGTGGCGGCGAGCGTGGGGAGGAACGACGGGCCCGACAGCAGCGGGTGGATCACGTAGTCCTTGAGCACCTGCTTGCGGATCTTGCGGCCCACGGCCTTGGCCCGCTCGCGGAACTCCGGGTTCTTGCGGCGACGCTTCTGCAGGTTCTTGCCGAGTTCCAGGTCGTACGCCGCGATGCCGTACTCGAAGAAGCAGGCGTTGATGAAGTTCCACAGCGGCTGGCCGAGGTGGAACGGGTGCCACCTCTGGTCCTCGTCGACGCGCATGATGCCGTAGCCGAGGTCGTTGTCCTTGCCGATCACGTTCGTGTACGTGTGGTGCAGCTCGTTGTGCGAGTGCTTCCACTGCTCGGACGGCGAGACGTGATCCCACTCCCAGGTGGTGGAGTGGATCTTCGGGTCCCGCATCCAGTCCCACTGGCCGTGCAGGATGTTGTGGCCGATCTCCATGTTGTCCATGATCTTCGCCACGGAAAGACCGGCGGTGCCGATCAGCCACGCGGGCGGGAAGAGCGAGAACAACAGCACGCCCCTGCTGACCAGTTCGAGCTTGCGCTGCGCCGAGATGACCTTGCGGATGTAGGCGGCGTCCTTCTCGCCGCGGCCGGCGATCACCTCGTCGCGGATCGCGTCCAGCTCGCGGCCGAGCTCCTCGATCTGCTCCGCGGTCAGGTGGGCGGTGGGGTCGGTGGCGGTCAAGGTGCTCCTACCGTTCGATGTCGCAGGGGCCCGCCGCGGCGGACACGCAGGTCTGGATGAGGACGCCCGGCTCGGCCTCGGTGATCTCGCCGGTGCGCAGGTCGCGGACGGCGCCCGCCTTGAGCGGCGTGACGCAGCCGAAGCAGATGCCCATGCGGCACCCGGAGGGCATGAGTACGCCGGCCTCCTCGCCGACGTCCAGCAACGGCGTGGCGCCGTCCGCATCGACGGTCTTGCCGCTGGCGCTGAACGTGACCTCGCCGCCGTCGCCGGTGACGACGATGCCGGGACGGAAGCGTTCGATGTGCAGGCGCTCTTGTACGCCGTGCTCGCTCCAGTGCTCCTCGGCGGCGTCGAGCAGGCCCGTGGGCCCGCAGGCCCAGGTCTCGCGCTCGGCCCAGTCGGGTACGAGTTCGTCGAGACGGGCGATGTCGAGCTGGCCGTCCGTGTCGGTGTGCACCTCGGTGAGCCGCAGCTTCTTGTCCGCGACCAGGGCGTGCAGTTCGTCGCGGAAGATCACGTCCTGCGGCTGGGGCGCGCAGTGGACCATGGCGACGTCGTCGAACTCGGTGGCGCGCAGCATGCCCATCACGGGCGTGATGCCGCTGCCGGCCGTCAGGTAGAGCACCTTGGCGGGCTCGGCCCGCGGCAGCACGAAGTCACCGGTCGCCTGGTCGAGTTGGATCAGCGTGCCGGGTTTCGCTCTGCGGACCAGGTGGTTGCTGACCTTGCCGTCCGGGATCGCCTTCACGGTGATCGTGACGCGGCCGTCCCGGCGGTCTGTCGGCGAGGTGACCGAGTAGGCACGCCACAGGCGCACCCCGTCGACGTCGACCCCGATCCGCACGTACTGACCGGCCGTGTGGCCGCGCCAGCCCCGGCCCGGCCTGATCACGATGGTCGCGGCGTCACCCGTCTCGGGGTGCACGGCCTCGATGCGCCCTCGCAGGTCGGCGCCCGCACGCAGCGGGCTGACCAGGTCGAGGTAGTCCGACGGCAGCAGCGGCGTCGTGACCATCTCCAGCAGTTTCCACGCCCTGGTGCGGAGGGCTGTACTCGTCATGACTCCAGCCTGCTGCGCCTCAAGGCGTAAAGTCCTAACCGCAGGACGTAAATCTGGTCGGCTGAATTGTTCGCAGGGAACAAAACATGGGGCATGCGGTTCGGAGGGCCAGCGAACTGGCCCTGGATGAGACGACGGTCACCGCACTTCGGGCCGCGCTGAGGACCACCGCGGACGAGGTCGTCGAGGCGATCATCGACGAGGTCCCTCCCTACGCCAACGCCCTTTCGGGCCGCATGGGCGCCACCATGCGCCGAGCCGTCCGCACCGCCCTGGGGCACTACCTGGACCTCGCGAGCGGGAACGCCACGAGCGGCGACGCCGGTGACGCGGCCTACGAGTTGGGCCGCGGCGAGGTGCGCGACGGCCGTTCGATGGACGCCCTGCTCAGCGCCTACCGCGTCGGCGCCCGCGTGGCCTGGCGATGCCTGGCGGCGGGTGCCGTACCCGCGGGTCTGCCCGCCGCCGAGGTCGCCAAGTTCGCCGAACTGACCTTCGCCTACATCGACGAGCTCTCCGCCGCGAGCGCCGCGGGCCACGCCGACGAACTGACCGCCCGGGGCAGGGACCACGAGCGCCACCTGGAACACTTGGCCCGCGACCTCCTCGCCGGCGCGAGCCCGGACGTGCTGCTGGCCTCTGCTCAACGGGCCGGGTGGCAGCCTCCGGTTTCGCTGACCGCGGTCCTGCTGCCCGCCGCCCAGACTCGGCCCGCCTACCGCGCGCTCGACCCGAGCACCCTCGTCCTCGACGATCTGCCGGACGCCACCGGTGTGCTGCTCGTCCCCGATGCCGACCGGTCGCATCTCTTGCGGCAGCTGACCGAGCGCACCGCCGTGGTCGGCCCGGCCCGGCCATGGACCCGTGCGTCCGCCTCGTACGAACGAGCCGTACGCGCGCGCTCCCTGTCCTCCGATATCCGCGACACCGAGGACCACCTGCCCGAGCTGGTGCTGAGCGCCGACGTGGACGCGTTCGCGGACCTGCGTGCCCGAGCCCTCGCACCGTTGCGGACCTTGCCTGTCGCGACCGCGCGGCGTCTGGAGGAGACGTTGCGGGAGTGGCTGCTGCACCAGGGCAGGCGGGACGAGGTGGCGGCGGCGTTGTTCGTCCATCCCCAGACGGTCCGGTACCGGATGTCGCAGCTGCGGGAGCTGTTTCCGGATCTCGCATCGCCACACCGGGTCCTTGAACTGACGCTGGCGGTCGGTCTTCGGGGCAGTTGACGCGTACTTCGACCGTCCGCGACCGCGTTCGCGATCGCGCCCGCGAGCGGTCCAGGAAGCGTGCCTTGTTCTCGGTGCCGTCAGCCGGCTCGTGCGGTCCGGGGACGGGCGGTATCAGCCGGATTGCGACCGGGGGTTGACGTGAAGACCGGACAATGCCCCGGGAAGCCCGTCGGGGGCGCTGTCCTGACACGAGGTGACCCACGGGCGCGCGGCGGGCTACAGCTGGGTGACCGGCGGGGCAGGCAGGCCGGGTCACAGGGATGATGGGGATGAAATGACGGAACGTGAGATCAGGAGCTTGCATGGCGGAGCGGGTTCACCGACCCCGTGAGGACGCGGAGTTCGATTTCATCCTCGGGATGAGCCGAGTCCCGGTCCTCGCGTACTTCACCGGGACATGGCCCAAGGCGATCGAGCCCTGCCGGGTGATGGACCTCGTCGTGGGCGGCATCGCCGACGACTACACGGGCCGCCTGACGGCCGTCCGCGCCGACATCACCCGTTGTCCGGCCGCGACCGGGCGATACGGGATCACCGGAGCCCCGTCCTACGTCCTGCTGAAGGAGGGAGAGGCGGTGGCGCACGGCACGGGGCCCATGACCACCGCCGAGGTGCGGAAGTTCCTGGACGGCCACCTCTGAGCGGCCGCTGCGACACGAGGCCGCGACGCCCGTCACGTCTCGTCTGTGGGAGCTGCGCCGCTGAGGCACCTGGCTCGCCGCATGCCACCAGGCGCGGTGACCTCGGTCCGATAAGCCGGGACGGGTCCGCGGGCACAGCGGCAGGTCCGCGAACCGTGCGTACGTAGGGCCGGCCGCGAGGGGTTGGGGCACGGGTGGAGGTAGCCAGGTGGACGTGGCGGGATCGGAGGAGCCGGGGGCTGGCAGACTTCGTTCTGTGAAATCCGTGGTGAAGCGAACGACGAGCGACTTGCGGCGGCACAACCGCTCCATCCTCCTCTCCGCTCTGTACGTGCAGGGACCCACCAGCCGGAACAAGCTGACCCGTGTCTCCGGCCTCAGCTCCGCGACGGTGAGCAATGTCGTCTCCCAACTCCTCGCCGAGGGACTGATCGCGGAGGGCGGTTCGGAGGACTCCGACGGGGGCAGGCCGCGCTCGGTGCTGGAGATCCGCCCGGACTACGGCTCCGTGATCGGCGTGGACATCGGTGAGACGCACGTCCGGATCGGGCTGTTCGACTGGACCCTGTCGGTGATCACCTCCGAGGTCTACCCGATCGCCGACACCCGGCTCGACGCCGAATCGGTGGCCGCACTGGTGCTCCAGGGCATCTCCGACGTGACCCGCGCCGCGGGCGTCGACCCCGCGGACCTGCTCGGCATCGGCGTCGGTGTGCCCGGCGCGGTCCAGCCCGACCCGCGGATCCCCGGGCGCACGCTGGTGCACGCGCCGACGCTCGGCTGGTCCGGTGTCGCACTCGGCGAGATGCTCGCCCCCGGAGTCGCCGCGCCGCTCATGCTGGACAACTGCGCCCGGACCCTGGGCCAGGCGGAGATGTGGCGCGGCGTGGGCCAGGGCGCCGACCGGGTGGTCACCGCGCTCATCGGGGTCGGGGTGGGCGCGGCCCTCGGGTCGGGCACGGAGGGGGGCACCGCGGGCCTGGCCCCTGCCACGATCGAGTGGGGCCACACGGTGATCTACGCCGGAGGGCTGCCCTGCCGCTGCGGTTCGCGGGGCTGCCTGGAGGCGTACGTCGGAGCCGATGCCATCCTCCACCGTTACCAATCCACCCTGGGCAGTCAGCCGTTCCACGCCTCCGGGACCGAGGGCCGGCTCGCGGAGCTGACGGCGCGGGCGGCCACCGACCCGGTGGCCATGGAGACCCTGGAGAAGATCGGGGAGTACATCGGCATCGGGATCGGCAACCTGATCAACCTGCTCCACCCGGACCTCGTGGTGCTCTCCGGATGGGCGGGCTCGGTGATGGGCGGGGTGGTTCTGCCCACCGTGCGGGAGACGGCCGAGCGGCACGCCCTGTCGTATCTGCGCGGACGCACCCGGATCGAGGTCGGACGGCTGGGTCAGGAGGCGGTGGCGATGGGAGCGGCCACCCTGCCGGTGGAGCACCTGCTGTCCACGGGCGGCCGGCGTCCGGAGATCGCGTCCGGGGCCGGGTCCGCGGTGGGTTCCGGGTTGGGGTCCGGCACCGGGGCCTGGGCGTAGACCCGACCCGCCCGTAAATCTGCTGTGCGGTGGTGCGGTGGGACTGTTGACGGCCATGACGTTCGCCTCTTAGTTTAAGTCAAAGCCAAAGTCTCCCTGACCTCCGTGGAGTCTTCATGACGTCTCAGTTCCCCGTGGCACAGCTCTACATCGACGGAACGTTTCGCCCGGCATCGTCAGGGCGTACCGCCGACGTCGTGGAGAAGGCCACGGGTGCCGTGATCGGTACGTACGCCCTCGGCGGGGCCGTGGATGTCGGGCGGGCGGTGGCCGCGGCCCGGGCCGCCCAACCGGGCTGGGCGGCACTCAGCGCTCCCGAGCGCGCGGCGGGCCTGCGGCGGATGGCCGAGTTCTTCCAGGCGCACCACGCGGAGCTGGTCGAACAGAGCATGCGCGAGACCGGCGGGGTGCGGGCCAAGGCCGAGGACGAGGTGTCCACCGGCATCCGCCAGTTGCAGATCTCCATGATCCAGGCGAGCGAGAACGCCGGCGACCTGCTGCCGCCGTACAAGGCGGGCAAGCTCTCGATGTCCCGGGCGGTACCGCTCGGGGTGATCGGTGTGATCACACCCTGGAACTACCCGGTCAACCTGGCCATGCGCGCGGTGGCACCGGCGCTGGCCTTCGGCAACACCGTCGTGCTCAAACCCGCCGAGCTCACCCCGATCATCGGCGGCCAGGTACTCGCCGAGGCGGCCCGGGCCGCCGGACTGCCGCCGGGTGTGTTCAACGTGGTGACCGGCGACGGCCTCGACGCGGGGCACGCGCTCGCCGAGCACACCGGTCTGAACCTGCTGGACTTCACCGGATCCCGTGAGGTCGGCCTCGCCATCGCGGCCTCCGCCGCGGCCACGCTGCGGCCGGTCCGCTTCGAACTCGGGGGCAGCAACGCCTTCGTGGTCCTCGACGACGCCGACATCGACCTCGCGGCCTCGTGCGCGATGATCGCCTCGCTCGAATACCAGGGGCAGACCTGCATCAGCGCCAGTCGCCACATCGTCACCCGCGCGGTGGCGGACCAGTACCTCGACGCCCTCACCCGCCGCGCCGCCGCCCTGCGCGTCGGCGATCCGATGAGCGGTACGGCGGATCTGGGCCCCCTGATCAGCACCCGCCAGCGCGACCGGGTGCACGCCCTCGTGACGGCATCGGTGGAGATGGGCGCGGAGGTGCTCACCGGCGGCACCTTCGACGGCTCCGAGGGGCTGTTCTACCGGCCCACCGTGCTGGCCAAGGTGACGCCCGACATGCCCGCCTTCACGGAGGAGATCTTCGGCCCGGTCCTCCCGGTCACCGTGGTGGACGACGAGGAGGAGGCGGTGGCCGTGACCAACGGGCTCCCCATGCTGATGAACTCGGTGTTCTCCGCCGACCTCATACGGGGCCTGTCGGTGGCCGAGCGGCTCGACGCCGGCGAGGTGCACGTCAACGACGCCCACGCGCGGCACGGCGCGGACGACCAGATGGCGGGCTTCACGAAACGGCAGTGGATCGGTCTCCAACGCACACCGCTCACCCTGCCGTCGTGGACCGCCGACCCCGCGACCCGTTGATGGCCGCAGAACGTACGGCGCTGGTGGTCCGCGGCGGCTGGGAGGGCCACTCCCCACGGGAGTGCACCGAGCTGTTCCTGCCCGCGCTGGCCGACGCCGGGTTCGCGGTCACGGTCCGGGAGGACCTGGAGGCCTACGCCGACGCGGACCTCATGGCGCGGACCGATCTCGTCGTGCAGTGCTGGACCGAGGGCCGACTGACCGAGGGGCAGTGCGCGGGGCTTGTCTCGGCCGTCGAGGCGGGCACCGGTTTCGCGGGCTGGCACGGCGGTGTCGTAGCGACGTTCCAGGACTCTCCCGCGTACCTGCGCATGGTCGGCGGCCTGTTCCTGCACCACCCGGAGGAGTTCCTGGAGTACCGGGTCCGTATCGAGCCGGAGCACCGGGGGCACCCGGTCGTCGCCGGGCTGCCCGACGTGACGGTGGTCACCGAGCAGTACTGGATGCTGACCGACGCGTTCAGCACGGTACTCGCGTCCACCACCGTCGCTCCGGGCGCCGCGGGGCAGGGCGAGCTGCCGGTCGACATGCCCGTCGTATGGACCAGACAGTGGGGGCGGGGGCGCGTCTTCTTCTCCGCCCTGGGACACCGGCCGGACGACTTGCGCGAGCCCACCGTACGAACGCTCACCACGCGCGGACTGCTCTGGGCGGCGCGGTGAACCGGCCGGCGGGGGACGAGCGGCCGGTCGTGGTGGAAGCCATGGTCGGCCCCTGCCCGACCGGCTCTTCCCGCGCGACGTCCGAGCCCGCCTGGGGCCGCGCCGCGAGATCGAGCCGGGCCACCGCTGAGGGAGTTCCGCTTCGGCACGCGCGCGTGCCGCGCTCGCCAGGGTCGACGCCCTGCTGACCTGCTGGGGCTGCCCACAGGTGGAGGCCGACGACGTACCGGCCCGGGCGTCGCGGCTGCGTGCTTTGGCGCACGTGGCGGGCACGGTCAAGGAGCACCCGGACCGTGCCGCCCGCGAGCGGGGCATCCTGGCCGGCTCGGCGGCCTGGGCCGACGCGATCCCGGTCGCCGCGTCCACGCCGGCGATGCAGGCCGACAAGGGCGTGCCGGCAGCGGCCCGTGAGTCCCGGCGGCGCCACGCCGATCCGGACCTGGTCCACCGGTACCCGGCCACGGCCATCGGCGACTACCGCCGTACGGCCGACCTGGTCGGTGCGTCGAGGATCGGGCGCCGGGTGCTGGAACTGCCGTAGCCGATCGGCCTGAAGATGCTGCTCGGCGATCCGTTCGTCATCGCCGACGAGGCGACGGCGACGGGCGCCCGGCTGGTCTCGCGGAGTTGTTCATCGTCGCCGACCCGGTCTCGCCGCACGCCCGCCGGCCGAGGTGACGCGCGGGACGGTGGATGCCCGCCTGTCGGCCTGGATGCCGGACGGCACCACGCCGCTCGACACGGCACGCGGCGCCCTTGCGGGCCGGGGCACACCGGCCCTGGAACCGCTACCGACCCCAACACGGTGCTGCCCCCGCAAATCGCGCGCTCGCTCGGCTGAGAGCTCGCGCGGCTGCCTGTCGCCCACCGGATGGAGTGCGACGCGCTGTCCGTATCGGCCTGTTCGGAGACCTGCGGGGGCTCCCGTCCACTCACCCCGGCGCGTACGGTGCAGGGAGTCAGCGGCCCTGCTGCGCGAGCCGGCCTCTGCGTCCGCCGCCCCACGCGGACTTCTCCCATAAAGAATTCGACACGTCGTAAATCGGTACGTCGGCCATATTGACCCCACCTCAGCCGCGACTTAGCTTAAGTCGAAGTCAAAGTCGGAGCAGGTCGACTGCCGGTCGGCCATGGGTTCAGGTCCCAGGAGGGACCACCGGGCGACGGCCTCACCGGCGGGACGACCGCGGCAGGCCCTCTTCTGACACGAAAGTGAGCACTGGCCAATGAAGACCAGATTCGCCGCAGTCGCAGGCGCCACACTGGCCGCAACACTCGTTCTCGCCGCCTGCGGGGGAGGCGGCGGGGGCTCCGACAGTGGATCGGCGCCGTCCGGCGGCAAGGTCCGCCTGACCATGTGGGCCTGGGACCCGGGCATGGACAAGGTCGTCGCCCTGTGGAACTCGACGCACCCGAACATCCAGGTCGCCCTCAGCAACCCGGCCGGTGGTGACCAGCTCGTCAGCAAGATGATCACCGCGCACCAGGCGAAGACCGCCCCCGACATCGCGAAGGTCGAGTACCAGTCGCTGCCCGGCCTGGTGGCGAACGGCGTGGTCCGCGACATCACCGCCGAGACGAAGAAGGCGGTCACGGACTTCGACGCGGCGACGCTGGCCCAGACCCGCTTCCAGGGCAAGGTCTACGGCATCCCGCAGGACTTCGCCCCGCTGATGATGTTCTACCGGGCCGACCTGTTCAAGAAGTACGGCCTGAAGGTGCCCACCACCTGGCAGGAGTACGCGCAGGTGGCCGCGGAGCTGCACAGCAAGGCCCCCAAGGCGTCGATGACCAACTTCGACGCCGCCGACCCGGGCTGGTTCACCGGCCTCGCCCAGCAGGCGGGAGCGGACTGGTGGACCACGCAGGGCGACTCCTGGCACGTGAACATCAACGGCACGGCCAGTGACAAGGTCGCCGACTACTGGCAGGGCCTGGTCGACAAGGGGCTGGTGAAGAAGAACCCCTCCTTCTCCCCGCAGTGGAACAAGGAGATGAACAACGGCACCCTCCTCACCTGGATCTCCGGAGCCTGGGCCCCGGCACAGATCGGCGGCATCGCCCCGTCGACCAAGGGGAAGTGGACCGCCGCGCCGCTCCCGGCCTGGACGGCGGGCGACACCACCACCGGCATCTGGGGCGGCTCGGCCATCACGGTCACCACCGACTCCAAGCACCCCGCCGAGGCGGCGGAGTTCGCGAGCTGGCTCAACACCGACGACAAGGCGGTCACGGCCCAGGTCAAGAACATCAACATCTACCCGGCCTCGACCTCGGGGCGCGCCCTGCAGATCCTCGACCAGCCGCCGGCCTTCTTCCCGAACCAGCCGGACTTCTACGCCGAGGTGAAGAAGGTCGCCCCCGGCGCCCGCAGCTTCTCGATGTGGGGCCCGAATGTCACAGTGACCTTCTCCGCGTACCGGGACGGTTTCGCTGCGGCGCTCCAGTCCGGGAGCTCGTTCACCGGCGCGCTGGACACCATGCAGAACAACACCACGGCCGGCATGAAGAAGCTCGGGTTCACCCTGAACTAGCCCGGGCGACCCGGCCGCCCGGCGTGGGCTCCTGACCCCCGCGCCGGGTAGCCGGGCCGGCTCCACCGGCATCAACCACCGAAACAACCAACCACCGAAACAACCAGTCACTGGCACCAGCCATACACCCGATGGGGACGACATCGATGGCGACAAGCATCTCGCGGCGGGGCCGCAGGGCGGGCCACAGCCGGCTGCCCTATCTGCTGGTCCTGCCCGCGATCCTGCTCCTCCTGCTGTTCGTGGTCGCCCCCGGGGGCTACGCGCTGTTCCTCAGCTTCCAGCAGCGCAAGGTCAGCGGGGGCCTGCTGGGAACCGGCAGCAGAACGGTCTTCGCGGGTCTGGACAACTACTCCACGGTCATCCACGACACCGAGCTGTGGCACAGCCTGCTCCGGATGCTCCTGGTCGGCGCGATCACCGTACCGGCGACCGTGCTCCTCGCCCTGCTGTTCGCGCTCCTCCTGGACACGGCGCGAGCACGGCTCACCCGGTTCACCCGGCTGGCCATCTTCCTGCCGTACGCGGTGCCCGGCGTCATCGCCACCCTCCTGTGGGGCTTCCTCTACCTGCCCGCGACCAGCCCCATCGGCGGACAGCACCTCGACTTCTTCGGCAGCTCGATGGTCTACGTCTCGGTCGCCAACATCGCGGTGTGGGGCGCGGTGGGCTTCAACATGGTGGTGATGTACACGTCCCTGCGCGCGCTGCCGCCGGAGATCTACGAGGCGGCCAGGATCGACGGGGCCTCGGAACTCCAGATAGCGCTGCGGGTGAAGGTCGCCCTGATCCGTCCCGCCATCGCCATGTGCACGCTGTTCACCGTCCTCGCCGCCCTGCAACTGTTCAACGAGCCCAACACACTTCAGCCGCTGTCGAACGCCATCTCCCTGACCTGGGTTCCCCTGATGAAGATCTACACCGACGCTTTCGTCGACTCCGACATCAATCTCGCGGCTGCCACCTCGGTCGTCTTCGCGGCCGGGATCCTCGCCGTCTCGGTGGTCGTCGGACGCCTCGCGCAGACCTGGTGGGGCGCCGCCGGTGCCGCCGACAAGGAGGGACGATGACCATCGACACGCCCGCCCGTCCCGTGGCGTCCCCGGTGACCGTCGCGCGGACCGGACGCCCCCGCCGTAGACGGATCGCGCTGCTGCCCACCGTCGTGCTGCTGCTCGGAGCCGTCTACTGCCTGGTGCCGACGCTGTGGATCCTGATCGCGTCCACGAAGTCGCGCAGCGAGCTGTTCTCCACCGCGACCTATCTGCCGTCGTTCGGCTCGGGGCTGGTGGACAACATCGCCGACCTCTCCTCGTACGACTCGGGCGTGTTCTGGCACTGGATGCTCAACAGCTTCCTGTACGCGGGAGTCGGCGGGTTCGTGGCCACCGCCGTCTCCGCGGCGACCGGCTACGCCATCGCCAAGTACCGCTTCCGGGGCCGGACCCTGCTCTTCAACACCATCCTGGCGGGCGTCCTGCTGCCGCAGGTCGTGCTGGCCGTGCCGCAGTACCTGCTGCTGGCCCGCGTCGGCATCACCGACAGCTACTCGGCGGTGATCCTGCCCCAGCTCTTCAACCCCTACGGCATCTACCTGTGCCGGATCTACGCGGCCGCCTCCGTACCCGACTCGCTCCTCGACGCCGGGCGGATGGACGGGGCGAGCGAGTGGCGGATGTTCTCCGCGATCGGGCTGCGGCTGATGGCACCCGGACTGATCACCGTCTTCCTGCTCCAGTTCATCGTCATCTGGAACAACTTCCTGCTGCCCTTCGTCATGGTGACGAGCGACCACAAGTTCCCGCTGACGGTCGGTCTGTACAGCCTGCTGCGCCACGGCGCCAACCAGGCGTCCCTGTACTCCCTCGTGATCACCGGCACCCTCCTGTCCGTCATCCCCGTCATCGCGCTCTTCCTGTCCTTGCAGCGGTACTGGCGTATCGACCTGGTGACCGGTGGCCTCAAGTAGGCCGACGTGCTCGGCCATGCCACCGCGGGGGATCCGCTGACCAAGACCGAACGGGCGGAGTACGTCGGCGGCTCCGGCCCGGCGCGAGCGTGCGGGGCGTTGCCCGACCACGGACGGTCGGCGAGACGGTGTTGGACTGTGGGTATAGTGCTTGGACACACAGTCTGACGCGAGGAGTGGGAATGGCGGACGGCAACGGCAACCCGGCCCCGGACTCCGAACGCGACGCGATCATCGCCGCGTTGGTGCCCGTGGTCGACGGGATCGCGGCGACGTTCGGTCCGGTGTGTGAGGTGGTGTTGCACGACTACCGGCAACCGGAGAAGTCCGTGGTCGCCGTCGCCGGAGCTCTGACCGGGAGGTCGGTGGGCGGGGCGATGAGCGAGATCGGGCTGCGGATGCTCGCGCGCGGGGACGAGGCGGCCGACGAGCTGAACTACCTCACCCGGACCAAGGGCGGGCAACAGCTGAAGTCGTCCACCATGGTGCTGCGGGACTCCACGGGCGCGGCGTTCGGCGCGCTCTGCGTCAACGTCGACGTGACCGCCGTACAGCAGGCGCAGGTTCTGTTGGCCGGGATCGGTGGGGGTGTCGCGGCCCGGGCGCCGGCCACCACCACCTTCGGCGACGACATCGACTCCGTCGTCGAGGCCATCGTCGACGCCCACCAGCTGCGGCGGAGCCGGACCTGGGTCCAACTCGACCGCGCGGAGCGGCTGGAACTGTTCCGCGGTCTCGACGAGCACGGGGTGTTCGCCGTGCGCCGGGCCATCGAGCAGGTCGCCGTCCGGCTCGGTATTTCCCGGGCCTCCGCCTACAGCTACCTCGCCCAGGCGCGAGCCGCGACCGGCACCCCCGCCACGTCCGATCCCGCTTCCGATGGAGGAGCCGCGTGACCACCACCCCGCCCATCACCCTCGACGACGTCCTCAGCGCCGCCGCCCAGATCAAGGGCGTCGCGCACCGCACACCGGTACTGCGTTCGCGCACCCTCGATCAACTCGTGGGCGCCGAGGTGTACTTGAAGTGCGAGAACTTCCAGCGGATCGGCGCCTTCAAGTTCCGCGGCGCCTACAACGCGGCCTCCCGGCTGACACCGGACCAACTCGCGTGCGGCATCGCCGCCTACTCCTCCGGCAACCACGCCCAGGCCGTCGCCCTCGCCGCCCGCGAACTCGGCACCACCGCGGTGATCCTCATGCCCGAGGACGTCCCGGCCTCGAAGCGCGCCGCCACCGAGGGATACGGCGCCGAGGTCGTCACCTACGACCGTTACAGCGGCGACCGGGTCGCCATCGGCGAGGCCCTGGCCGCCGAGCGGGGGCTCTCCCTCATCCCGCCCTACGAGCATCCGCACGTCATGGCCGGGCAGGGCACGGCGGCACTCGAACTCGTCGAGGAAGTGGGAGAGTTGGACGCCGTGGTGGTGCCCGTGGGTGGCGGCGGGCTGATCGCCGGGACGGCCACCGCCGTCAAGGGGCTGCACCCGCGCACCCGCGTGATCGGCGTCGAACCGGAGGCCGGGGACGACACCAAGCGGTCCCTGGAGGCGGGCCGGCGCGTGTCCATCCCGGTGCCTCGCACCATCGCCGACGGGCAAGCGGCCGACACGCCGGGGGAGTTGACCTTCTCCGTGAACCAACGGCTGGTCGACGAGATCGCGTTGGTCGGCGACGAGGAGATCAAGGACGCGATGCGCTTCGCCTTCGAGCGGCTGAAGATCGTCGTCGAGCCCAGTGGCGCCACCCCGCTGGCCGCGCTTCTCGCGGGGCGCGCGGGCCCGCTTTCGGGCCGGGTGGGGATGATCGTCTCCGGCGGAAACATCGACAGCGAGCGGTTCGCGCGGTTGTGTGCGGGCGGCTCGTCATGACTCCGTCCCGCATCTGAGGGTTCCCCCGAATGGCGCTCCCGGGTGGACAGGAAGACGATGGAGTGGTGGGGCGCGGCCTCCGCCGGAGCGCCGGTGCCGTTCAAGGATGCCGGGAGACGGAGACCGGCCCCGGCCGTGCCGTGCGCGGCCGGAACGGAGGCAGCCGTCATGCTGGAAGTGAAGACGGTCGACAAGCCGGACGAGCGGCGTGACTTCCCCCGCGGCCACCTCGAAGCCGTCCACCTCAGCGGACTCGACTTCGCCGTGGGCACCTTCGAGCCGGGTTGGCGCTGGTCCGAGTCCGTGGCACCGATCGCGGGAACCGAGAGTTGCCAGATCCACCACAACGGCTACGTGGTCCAGGGGCGCATGCACCTCCTCATGGACGACGGCGGCGAGAGCGAAGTGGGTCCCGGCGACGTCTTCGTCTGCTCGCCCGGCCACGACGCATGGGTCGTCGGCGACGAACAGGCGATCGTGTACGACTTCGCGGGCGCCATGGCCACGGACTACGCGAAGGCTCCGTAGCCGACCCGTGCGTACGCGCCCGCGGCACCGCACCCGCCGGGCGCGTACGTCCTGTCATGCCCGGTACTCGACGACCTGCCCCTCGGCGTGCGCGACGGCCTCCGTGTGCCCGAACAGACCCGGCAGCCCACCAGTGTGCACGAACACGGTCCGCTCGCCCGGCCTGATGTCGCCGTCCCGGACGGCCGCGATCAGGCCGGCCAACGCGCGTCCCGTGTACGTCGGGTCGAGGACGAGCCCGGCGGTGCGGGCGGCGAGGGTGAGGGCCTCGGCGGTGGGTGCGGTGAGCGTGGCGTAGCCGCCGCCGATCTGGTCCCGTCGTACCCGTAGTCCCTCCGGTGAGGGCAGTCCCGCGAACTCGCTTACGGCGGGGGCCGGTTCGGGCAGTGCGCCCACGTCGACCCCGAGGACCGACTCCGCCCCGAGCGAGACCACCAGCCCCGCCATCGTGCCGCCCGAGCCGAGCGCGACGACGGCGGTACGGAGATCGGGGAGCTGTCGGCGCAACTCCTCGCCGCACCGCACATAGCCGCGTGCGCCGAGCGCGCTGGAACCGCCGAACGGGATCAGCGCGGGCCTGGCGCCTGCTGCGCGCAGTCGCTCGCAGACCTCGGCCGCCGCCCCGTCCAGTCCTGCCTGGTCCACGTCGCCCGCCCAGGCGATCCGCGCGCCGAAGAGCCCGTCGAGGGCGAGGTTCCCCGATTGCGACACACCCGGCGATCCGCGCAGCACCAGCACCACGTCCAGGCCCAGCCGCGCTCCGGCGGCCGCGGTCAGACGGGCGTGGTTGCTCTGCGGGGCGCCGGTCGTGACCAGGGTGTCCGCGCCCTCGGCGAGCGCCGCGCCCAGGGTCCACTCCAGCTTGCGGATCTTGTTGCCGCCGCCTCCGAGGCCGGTCAGGTCGTCGCGCTTGATCCAGAGGTCGTCCGGGCCGAGCCCGATCGCGGTGGCCAGCCTCGGGGCCGGTTCGACGGGGGTGGGGAAGGTGGCCAGTTCCACGTGCGGGGCGCTGTGCGGGTCGTCGCTCATGGCGTACATCATCGCGCGTTTCGGAGGTCGATCCGCTGGTGGGCTTGCCCATGGAAACCGATCGGTTTACTGTGGTCCACATGAGGAAACCGATCGGTTTCCCTCCCGCTCTGCCTCAGCTCAGGAGATCCCATGACGAACATCGAAGGCTCCGTCGTCCTCGTCACCGGCGGCAGCCGCGGCATCGGTCGGGCGCTGGTCGAGGCGCTGTACGAGCGCGGCGCGAAGAAGGTGTACGCCACCGCCCGCGATCCGAAGGCGGTCACGCACCCGGACGCCGTGCCGCTGGCGCTGGAGGTCAGCGACCCCGTGTCCGTCGCGGCGGCGGCCGAACAGGCGCAGGACGTCACGATCGTGATCAACAACGCCGGCGCGTCCGTGAACGCGAACTTCCTGGACTCGCCGATCGAGGACATCCGCCGCGAGTTCGAGACCAACTTCTATGGCCCGCTGCTCGTCACGCGTGCCTTCGTGCCGATCATCGAGCGCAACGGCGGCGGCCACATCCTGAACTTCCACTCGGTGCTGTCCTGGATCGGTCTCGCCGGCTCCTACAGCGCGTCCAAGGCCGCCTTCTGGTCGCAGACCAACTCCCTGCGCCTGGACCTGAAGCCGCGCGGAATCGACGTCACCGGACTGCATGTCGGCTACGTCGACACGGACATGGCCGCACATGTCGACGCGCCCAAGTCCACTCCCGAGAGCGTGGCGGCGCAGGCCCTCGACGGCATCGAGTCCGGCGCCTTCGAGGTACTGGCCGACGATCTGACCCGCCAGGTCAAGGCCGGGCTGTCGGCCGAAGGTGGCGCCCTGTACCCGCAGTTGGCCGCCTGACCGGACCGGCAGTGATCAGATCGGCAGCAACCGGCCCACCAGCGCGCTGAGTTGCTGCGCGTTCCGGCACTCGTGCATCTCGACCAGCTCCGCGTAGTCGGGCGCGGCCGAGTCGCCGGCGCCCCACTGCGTGCGCTGCTCGGGGTTCAACCAATAGACGCGGCGGGCCCGTTGAGTGATCTGCCGGACGGCCGGGAGATTCGGGTCGCTCATGTTGGTGCGGGCGTCACCGAGCACGAACACGGTCGTACGCGGGCCGACGGCATCGCCGTACCGTTCCGCGAACTCGCCGAGGGCGACGCCGTAGTCGCTGCTCCCGTGCCAGCCGGTGAGGGTGGCCTCGTCGCGGATGCGGGTGCCGAGGCCCTCGGGGTCGGCCGTGCCGTGCACGAGCAGCGGGGTCACCTCGTCGAGTCGGTTGACGAAGGCGAACACGCGCACCTTGCTGAACTGGTCGTGCAGCGCCTGCACCAGCAGCATCGTGAAGTCGGAGAAACCCGACACCGAGCCCGACACATCGCACAGCAGCACCAGTTCGGGCCGGACCGGCCGACGCCGGCGCAGCACCGGCCGCATCGGGACCCCGCCCGTGGACAGCGAGCCGCGCAGGGTGCGGCGCAGGTCGATCGTGCCCCGGGAGGCACGGCGGCGGCGCGCGGCGAGCCGGGTGGCCAGTTTCCGGGCCAGGGGCTGAACAGCCCTGCGCAACTCGGCCAGTTGGGCCCGTCCGGCGAACAGGAAGTCGACGCGGTCCGCCGTCGGCGCGATGGCCCGCCGGGCGATCTCGTCCCGGCCGCGCCGCTCGGCGACCCGGCGCCGCGCCTCCAGGGCGACCTGCCGCCGGAACCCCTCGATACGCTGCCGGATCTCGTCGTCGAGCAGCCGGTCGGTGAATCCTGACTGTCCGCCCTGCTCCCGGATGCTGTTGCGTACCCGGGCCAGCAGCGTCTGCGGACGCAGCCGGTCCAGCGTCTGGTACGACGACCAGCCGTCCGACGAGGGCGAGTTGCCGTATCCGCCGAAACCGTCGACGGCCTCCGCCGCCAACTGGCCCACCAGGGCTTGGTCGTTGGCGGCGAGGGCTGCCGCGAGCCGGTCGCGGAGATCCTCGCGGTCGGCGGCGGGCTCGCCCTGGGGCGCTCCGACGCCGCGTGGGAAGTACAGGTCGAAGACCGGGTCGAACACCGGGCGTTGGCCCGTTCCGTGCAGCAGCGTCGCGGCCAGTCCCTCGCGCAGCAGCTCACGGTCCGCGAACCCGAGGGCCTCCATGGCCTGCGCCGCGTCCACGGTCTCGCCGGTGCCGATGCGCAGACCGTGCGCGCGCAGCGCCCCGACGAGGCCCGTCAGCCGCTCGGTGACACCGGCGGCGGTCACACGGCGTCCAGGTCGAGCTTGGCCGCCGCCCTGAGGATGTCGTCCTGATGCTTGAGGAGGACGCCGAGGGTGTCCCGTACGACCGTCTCGTCGAGGGTGTCGGCGCCGAGCGCCAGGAGGGTGCGGGCCCAGTCGATGGTCTCGGCCACCGACGGCACCTTCCGCAGCTCCATCTCGCGCAGCGCCCCGACCACCCGGACCACCGACTCGGCCAGCGCCGCACCGAGCCCGGGCACCTTCAGCCGTACGATCCGGCGCTCCAACTCCTCGTCGGGGAAGCCGATATGGAGGAAGAGGCAGCGGCGGCGCAGGGCCTCGGAGAGTTCGCGGCTGGCGTTCGAGGTGAGGACCACGAAGGGGCGGCGGGTCGCGGTGATCGTGCCCAGCTCCGGGACGGTGACCTGGAAGTCGCTGAGGATCTCCAGCAGCAGACCCTCCACCTCGACGTCCGCCTTGTCGGTCTCGTCGATCAGCAGGACCTTCGGGTCGTCGCCGCGGATCGCCGTGAGCAGCGGGCGGGGGAGCAGGAACTCCTCGCTGAAGATGTCGGTGCGGGTCTCGTCCCAGCTCTCGTCGCGGCCCGCGCTGATGCGCAGCAGCTGCTTGGCGTGGTTCCACTCGTACAGCGCCCGGGACTCGTCGACGCCCTCGTAGCACTGGAGCCGGATCAGCCGCGCGCCGGCGACCTCGGCGACGGCCTTGGCCAGCTCCGTCTTGCCGACGCCGGCCGGGCCCTCGACGAGGAGCGGCCTGCCCAGGCGGTCGGCGAGGAAGACGGTCGTGGCGACCGCGGGTGACGCCAGATAGCCGGTCTCGGCGAGGCGTGCGGCGACTTCGTCGACGGAACGGAACACGGGGCCTCCGGCGGATCGCGGGTGGTGCGTCGGCGCGCAGCGACATGTCTAAGCGCTTGTTCACCTTTACTGTCACCCGGGAGCGGGTGCCTGCGCAAGCTCGTACACCGATCGGTTTCCTCTTGGCTCCCGGCGCGGTAACCTCGGTGTATGGCCACGACAGACAAGGCGTCACCCCGGGACCGACTGCTCGATGCGGCGGCCGAGCTCTTCTATCGCGACGGTGTCTCCATCGGCGTGGAGGCGCTGTGCAAGTCGGCCGGGGTCTCGAAGCGGTCGATGTACCAGCTCTTCGACAGCAAGGACGAGGTGCTCGCCGCGAGCCTGGAGCGGCGTGCGCCTGGGTATGCGGCGCAGCTCATGCCCGGTCCGGATGACGCGGGTACGCCGCGCGAGCGCGTCCTGTACGTGTTCGAGCAGGCGGAGAAGGCCTCGGGTGAACCCGGCTATCTGGGCTGTCCCTTCCTTGCCACGATGGTCGAGCTGAAGGATCCGGAGCATCCGGCGAGCAGAGTTGCCCGGGCGGCCAAGGAGAAGTTGCAGGACGCGTTCCGGGAGCAGGCCGAGTTGGGGGGCGCGCGTGATCCGGGGTTGTTGGCACGGCAGTTGATGCTGGTCTTTGACGGTGCCAGTGCTCGTGCCGGGGCGAAGCTGGAGTCGTTGGACGGGTTGACTGTCGAGACCGTGCGGACGTTGTTGGATACGGCCGGGGTCGCCTGAGCGTGGGAAGTGTTGTTGGTCGGCTGCGGGTCCGTTGTGGCTGGTCGCGCAGTTCCCCGCGCCCCTTAGGGGGGCCGGACCGTGAGTCGAGGGGCAGCCGGTGTAGCGGCTGCCCCTTTCCCGTTCGGCCGTGCTCACGCTGCCAACGCCACCGCCTCCACCGCCGGTGTGCGTAGCACGCGCCGGGCCGTCAGCATGCTCGTGCCCAGGGTCACCGTCGCCGCCACCGCGACGACCGTGAGCCAGATTCCCAGCCCCTGGTGCGGGAGAACCGAGTCCGTGCGGACCATGGTGAACGGGATGATGCCCGCCAGTGCTGCGGCCGTGCCGGAGAGGATCCCGGTGATCGTCAGGATCGCCGTCTCCGTGGCGACCGTGCGTAGTACCTGACCCGGAGTCGCACCCGCCAGGCGCTGTCCGCCGAACTCGCGGGCGCGGTAAGTCGTCGCCGCGTACAGGGAGTTGACCAGCATCACGCAGACGAAGACCACGATGATGCCGACGACCGTGAAGTTGAGGGTCTCCAGGTTCTTCGCGTCCACCGACTTCGTCAGGCCCGAGGCCTTGACCGCGTCGCTCTCCACCGCCTGCATGTACAGCGTCGCCGTGGACACCGCCGTGAAGAGGACCAGCGACATCAGGATCCCGGCGAGCTGGTCGGTCCGCTCGCGGAGATTGCGGATCGCCAACCAGCCGCTCGCGCCGGTCAGTTGGAGCCGGTCGAGCAGGCCCTTCAGTAGGCGGGGTACCAGCAGGGCGAGGCCGACCGAGAGCAGGATCGCCCCGTACGCCGGGGCCGCCATCAACGCCGCGTCCGTCGAGGAGAAGGCGAAGGTCGACGTCACCGCCACCACGCCCGCGACCAGCGAGCCGTAGGCAAGGAACGTCCGGGCTCGGCCCCGCTGCCGCTGCCTGCGCGTTGCCCGTCGTACGGCCAGGAAGGCGGCGCCCGCCGACGCCAACAGCGTGATGCCCAGGCCCGATTGGAGGGCGAAGGGGCCGAAGGAGTAGTCGACGGACCGGGCGACCTGACCGCTGTCCTTGAACGCTCCGAGCAGGGCCCGGCCGCCGAGCATCGCGGGACCGACGGCGAGGAGCGCGCCCAGCAGGGCCACGGCCACCGCCTCACCCACGACCATCCGCTTGAGCTGCGCCGGGGTCGCCCCCGAGCAGCGCAGGGTCTCCAACTCCCGTGAGCGTTGGCGGACGTTGACGGTCAGGGTCGACGCTACGGCGAAGAACACCAGCAGGGTGCCGTAGCCTCCCACGACACTCGCCGACGTGGACAGCGTGTCGGCGCTGACCGAGTCGATGCCCTGCCGACTCGCCGTGTCCTGAAGGGAGTTGAACGTCATGATGATCGCCGCGCCCAGGAACGCGGCCAGCAGGGTCGCCAGGAAGCGGCCCGGCCGTTGCCGGATCGAACGCATCGCCAGTACGAACATCGCTCACACCCCCGCCGTCATGTCGTCGCCCAGGTGTGCGAGCCGCTCGGCGACCGCGTCGACGGTCGGCGCGTGCATCCGACCGGCGAGTCGGCCGTCCGCCAGGAACACCACCGAGTCGGCGTACGAGGCGGCGACCGGGTCGTGCGTCACCATCACCACGGTCCGGCCGTGCACCCGCACCGCCTCCCGCAACAGCAGCAGCACATCCCGCGCGCTCCGCGTGTCCAGGGCGCCGGTCGGTTCGTCCGCGAAGATCACCCGGGGTTCGGTGACCAGCGCGCGGGCGATGGCGACCCGCTGCCGCTGACCGCCGGAGAGCTGGTCGGGACGGTGGCCGAGCCGGTCGTCGAGCCCGACCGCGGTCAGGACCTCCTCGGCCCGCCGCCGGTCGACGCGGCGGCCCGCCAGCTTCAGCGGCAGCACGGTGTTCTGCGCGACGGTGAGCGTGTCCAGGAGGTTGTACTGCTGGAACACGAACCCGATCCGACCGCGCCGGAACCGCGTCAGCTCCGCCTCGCTCCCGCCCGTCATCTCCGCGCCGTCGACCATCACGATCCCGCTGTCCGGCCGGTCCAGCCCCGCCGCGCACTGCAACAGCGTCGACTTCCCGGACCCCGAAGGCCCCATCACCGCCGTGAACGTGCCCCGCTCCAGGCTCAGCGTCACCCCGTCCAGGGCGGTCACGGCACTGTCGTCACGGCCGTAGGTCCTGCTCACCTTGACCAGCCGCAGCGCCTCGGCGGCGGGGCCCTTGTCGTGCGTGCGTCGTGCGCTGCGAAACATCGCCATCACCCTCCGTGCGGCACGCCTTGTGCCTCGTCAACGACGCTACGGAGAACGCCGGTTGCGCACATTGGGCGCAGAACCCGTATCCCGGGGTGTACTCAGCGACACCCCCGCGCTCGGGTCCGCCGGACATGCTGTGACAGGGCTGTGACCGGAGGTGTGGCTTCCGCCGCAGCGGTCCCGGCCCCGTCTTGATCGACTCTGCGGATGCCGAGAAGGATGCCGAGAAGCGTGTACGACACCGTGCTGGTCACGGTGGTGGGGCTCCTCGTCGGGGCCGTCATCTGGACGGTCGCGGACGTGGCGTACGACGATCCCGCCGCCGGTTGGTCGACGTCGGGCCCGATCTGCCCGGAGGAGGGCATCCGGGTCACCGCCGGACCGGTGAACCCCGCGCTGGGCCTGCACGCCATGGACCTCACCCTGGAGAACTGCGGCACCCGCGCCTACCGCGTCGAGGGCTACCCCGAGGTCCGACTGCTCGACCGCGACCAGCAGCACGTGACCGGTGTGTCGGTGATCCACGGCAGCGCCGGTATCGCCACAGTCACCGGCTTCGACGAGCCACCGAGCGCGGTGACGCTCGCACCCGGCGAGACCGCCTCCGCCGGCCTGCTGTGGCGCAACACCACCACCGGCTTCGGCGGCGCGGCCTACGTGCATTGTCTGACGGTCGCGGCACGGTCCGGTTCCCTGCCGCTCCTCCTGACACCGGACGGCGGCCTCGACCTCGGCACCACGGGCAGACTCGGCGTCGGACCGTGGCGCACCACCGGAGGCACCCGATGACGGACCAGGACACCCCCGCGGCCGGCTTCCCGCAGCGCGTTCTGCGCCGCTCACGCGCACACCGACGGGTCGACGGCGTCGCGCGCGGGGTGCTCGTCGGTCTGGACGTCCTCCTCGTCGCGGTGATCCTCCTGCTCGGCAGCGACGGCATCTTCACCGCGGACTGGATGGGCTACGCCGGGGTCATGAACTCCACGGCCGCCTCCTACCAGTACGACTGCGTCGTCTTTCTCTGCCGGGTCGAGGCCGTGACCGTCGCCCTGGCGATCGCCTGCCGCCTCTGGACCACGGCCGCCACCCAACTCGTGGTCCTCACGTCCTCCGCGGTCTTCATCGCCTCCCTCCCCACCTACTGGAACCCCTGACCGACCGCCCGTACGGGTCACCAGAACGCGCCACTCCCGGGCCCGCCCGATGCAATGGACCTGTGACCGCGCCCCCGGACGACTGCCTCGCCCGTAACGAGTGGATCTGCGGCGAGTACCTGAGCACCCGTCGGCACATCCTCGTCGACGCGGTCGTCCAGCACCTCCAGCTCACCTCGATCTCGGTGCTGATCGGCCTGGCGATCGCGCTGCCGCTCGCGGTGGTGGCGCGCCGCTGGGGCTGGGCCGCGGGACCGGTGCTCGGGGTGACGACGATCCTCTACACGATCCCGTCCCTCGCGATGTTCTCCCTGCTCCTGCCCGTCTACGGCCTCTCGGCCACCCTCGTCGTCGCCGGGCTCGTCCTCTACTCGCTCACCCTGCTCGTCCGCAACATCCTGGCCGGCCTGCGCGCCGTCCCCGAAGAGACCCGACAGGCCGCACGCGGCATGGGCTACGGCCCGATCCGCCTCCTTCTCACCGTGGAACTGCCCCTCGCGCTCCCCGCCGCGATGGCAGGCCTGCGCATCGCCACCGTCTCGGCGGTCTCGCTGGTCACGGTCGGGGCGATCGTCGGCTTCGGGGGACTCGGCAACCTCATCTACGCGGGCATGAACACCTACTTCAAGGCACAGGTGCTCACCGCGTCCGTGCTGTGCGTGGTGATCGCGATCGTCGCCGACCTGCTTCTCCTGCTCGTGCAACGGCTGATCACCCCCTGGACGAGGGCGGTGCGCGGATGAACACCCTGACCGACGCCTGGCACTGGCTCACCGACTCCGCCCACTGGAGCGGCGACGACGGCATCTGGCACCGGCTCGCGCAGCACCTCGTGCTGACGGTCGTCTGCCTGGTCATCAGCTGTTTGATCGCGCTGCCGATCGCGCTCGTCCTCGGGCACCTCGGCAAGGGCGGCGCGCTCGCCGTGAACATCTCCAACATCGGGCGCGCGGTGCCCACCTTCGCCGTCCTGGTGCTGCTGCTCCTCACCCCGATCGGCAAGTGGGGCGAGGGACCCACGGTCGTCGCCCTGGTCCTGTTCGCCGTACCGCCCCTGCTCACCAACGCCTACGTCGGCATGCGCGAGGTCGACCGCGACGTGGTGCGGGCCGCGCGCGGCATGGGGATGACAGGTCGTCAGATGCTGTTCCGTGTCGAACTGCCGCTCTCCCTGCCGCTGTTGATGAACGGCGTACGGATCGCGGCCGTCCAACTCGTCGCCACCGCCACGATCGCCGCACTCGCGGGCGGCGGCGGACTCGGCCGGATCATCACGGCCGGCTTCAACCTCGCCAACACCGCACAGGTGGTGGCCGGAGCCGTCCTCGTCGCCGTGTTCGCGCTGCTCGTCGAGGGTGTCTTCGAGGTCGCCGAACGGTTGGCGCCCCGGTGGGCGGGGAGGGCGCGATGATGCGACTGCGACTGCGACTGCGACTGCGACTGCGACGCACGGTCGTGGCCGGCCTCCTCCTGGTCACCGGCTGCTCTACCGGGCCGTCCCTGGAGAACCAGAGCGCCGTCACCGCGCCACCCGGCGACAGCCATCACCTGACCATCGGCTCGGCCGGTTTCACCGAGAGCGACCTGCTCGCCCAGATGTACTCGCTCCTGCTGAAGCAGGCCGGCTACAAGACGTCCCTGCTCACCGTCGCCAACCGCGAACTCTACGAACCCGCCCTGGAATCAGGGCAGATCGACGTCGTCCCCGAGTACGCGGCCACCTTCGCCGACTGGCTCAACGCCAAGACCAACGGCCCCGACGCACCGGCCGTCGGCTCACCCGACCTCGCCACCACGATGAAGGCGCTCCGCCGACTGGCCACACCCCGAGGCCTCACCGTCCTCGATCCCGGCAGGGCCGTCGACCAGAACGCCTTCGCCGTGGCCCGCTCGTACGCCAGGCAACACCACCTCAAGACCCTCAGCGACCTCGGTGCCTCGGGACTGAAGGTACGGCTCGCGGCGGGCGACGAGTGCGTCCAACGGCCGTACTGCGAACCGGGGTTGAAGAAGACCTACGGCATCGACATCACCGCCGTCGACCCGAAGGGCGTCGGCACGACACAGGCGAAGAGCGCGGTGCGGAACGGCCAGGACCAGATGGTGCTGACCACGACGACCGACGCCACCCTCGACCAGTTCGGCCTGGTCCTCCTCGCCGACGACAAGCACCTCCAGAACGCCGACTACGTCGTCCCGGTCGTCAACCGCTCACGGGCGGGGAGCGAGGGCGTGACCAAGGCGCTGGGGAAGCTCAATGACGTGCTCACTACGGCCGACCTGGCGTCCATGAACCAACAGGTCGACAGCTGGCGGCGGTTGGCGCAGGACGTCGCGCGGACGTACTTGAAGGACAAGGGCCTGCTGAAGTGAGGCGGAAGCGGAGCCAGGGGCATTGTCAGTGGCGGCTTGTACCTTTCGGGCATGGGTGTCTATCTGGTCGATGTCGGTGCGGGGGAGTGGCTGAGTGAGGACACGGGGGAAGGGGGCATGGGCGCGATCGCCAAGGGGCTCGACGCGGAGCTGGCCCGGCGCGGGCTGCCGCCGTACGCGTCCGTGCCGGAGCGGGACTTCGGGTCGGCGTTCGAGGAGAAGGTGAGCCCGTCCATGCAGGGGTTCGACGCGCTGTGCCGTGCCCGACTGACGCCTGCCGAGCGGGAATTGATCGGCGATTGGTCGGTGCTGGTGCCGGTCTCACTCGACGAGGAGATACGGCTGCCGATCGGCTCCGCGTACACGGACGAGACGGTGATCGCGGGCGCACCCCAGGTGCTGGCCCTGGCCGAGCGGCTGGCCGCAGCACTTGAACTGCCCGTCGGGATACCGGAGGTGACGGGAAACCTGGCCCTCACCTTCTGGTTCCTGGAGGGAGAGGCAGAGGAGTTGGCCGCCGTCCGTCCCGGGCCCTGGAGCGAGGACCTGGACACGGCCTTCTATGTGGCCCTGTATCTGCGCGCGGCCCAGCACGCGCTCCGACAGGGCTGCCCCCTCACCTACTCCTGAGCCGCCTAGCGATCCTCACGCGTCCGCCACCGAGTCGAAGTCCACCTGTCCCCGGGGCACCCCGAGCGCGTCCGCGTCCACGGACCGCCGTAGCGCCTCGTGCAGTTTCGCCGGGGTCAGCACGCCGAGGAAGCGTGCCCCGTCCAGCACGGCGACCCATCCGGCGTCGTGCTGGAGCATCACGCCGAACGCCTGCTTCAAGGGGGCGCCCACCGGCACCCACGCGTTCATGCGGTGGGCGAGTTCGCCGACCGTGCCGCCCGCGGAGAGTTCGTCGGCCTTGACCCAGCCCTGCAACTCACCCTGTTCGTCGAGGACCACCGCCCACCGCGCGCCCTCCACCCGCAGCCGGTCGGCGGCCCGCTGTGCCTGCTCGTCCGCACGGGCGACCGGCGGCTGTTCCAGGTCGTCGGGCTCGATCTCCGTCACCGACAGCCGTTTCAGACCCCGGTCCGCGCCCACGAACTCGGCGACATACGGCGTCGCCGGCTTACCGAGCACCGCGCCGGGGGTGTCGTACTGCTCGATCCGGCCCTGCCCGTACACGGCGATACGGTCGCCGAGCCGTACCGCCTCCTCGATGTCGTGCGTGACCAGCAGCACCGTCTTGCGCACGGCGGCCTGCATCCGCAGGAACTCGTCCTGCAACTGCTCCCGCACCACCGGGTCGACCGCGCCGAACGGTTCGTCCATCAGCAGCACCGGCGGATCGGCGGCCAGCGCCCGAGCGACGCCGACGCGCTGGCGCTGCCCGCCCGAGAGCTGCTCCGGGTAGCGCGGGCCGTACGTCTTCGGGTCCAGGCCCACCAGATCGAGCAGCTCGGCGGCCCGGGCCCGCGCCTTCGTCCGCTTCCAGCCGACCAGGGACGGCACGGTCGCCGTGTTGTCGAGGACCGTGCGGTGCGGGAAGAGGCCCACCTGCTGGATGACGTATCCGATACGGCGGCGCAGTCGCACCGGGTCGACGGTGGCGATGTCCTCGCCGTTCACGAAGATCCGGCCGGAGGTGGGTTCGATGAGCCGGTTGACCATCATCATGGTCGTCGTCTTGCCACAGCCGGACGGGCCCACCAGCGTGACGAGTTCGCCCTCGTTCACCTCGAAGGACAGCCCGTCCACGGCCGTCGTACCGTCCGGGTACCGCTTGCTGACCTGCTCGAACCGGATCATGCCTTCACGCTAACGGCGCCGGTCCGCCGCCGCCCTTCAACAGCGTCCCACCGGCTGGTGACGCGGACACGCGGACCCTGGAATGATCCGAAGTACCTGCATCTTCCGGCGGGCCGAAGGGACAGCGGCATGAACGACGGAGTCGACGGAGTCCACGGAGCCGACGCGAGGGCCCGCACCGGAAGGCTGCGCCGCCGCACCTTGCTCACCACGGCGGCCCTGAGCGTCGTCCCCGCGGCGATGGCAGGAGGCAACGGCGCCGGAGGGACTACCGCGGCCGGCACCACGGTGTCGGGCCTGACCGTGGAGCACCGCACCGACCCGCTCGGCATCGACGCGGCACACCCGAGATTCGGCTGGCGCATGGCGTCCGCCGCGCGGGGCCGGCACCAGACGGCGTACCGGATCAAGGTCGCCACCTCGCCCCGCCACCTGAACCACGGCAGCGCCGACGTCTGGGACAGCGGCCGCGTCGACGCGGCGGACTCGGTCGCCGTCCGCTACTCCGGCCCCGAACTGCGCGCCTCGACCCGCTACCACTGGACGGTGACGGTGTGGGACGAGCACGGCCGCGCGGTCACCGCCGCACCCACCGCCCACTTCGAGACCGGCCTGCTCAGCACCGACGGCGTCACCGGCTGGGACGGCGCCCAGTGGATCGGCATGGCCGGCAAGCGCCCGAACACCGCCGGCGCACCCCTCCTGCGCAGCCAGACGGCGCTGACGGGCGGGCAGGTGACCGAGGCCCGGCTGTACGTCTCCGCGCTCGGCGTGTACGACGCCTACGTCAACGGCCGCCGTGTCTCCGTGCCCCAGGGCGACGGCACCACGTACGAGTTCATGCCCCCGGGCTGGACCAACTACGACACCACCGTCACCTACTTCACCTACGACGTCACGGACCTGCTCGCGGACCCGGCCCAGGTCACCCTCGCCGCCGTGCTAGGCAACGGCTGGTACAACGGCCGCATCGCCGAGAACAGCACCCACTACTCGGCCGACGGCAACCCCCTGGCCCTCAAGGCGAAACTCCTCGTCCGGTACGCCGACGGCTCCACCCGGACGATCGTCACCGCCCCCGACTCCGACTGGCGGGCCACCGACACCGGCCCCTACCGCGCCGACGACATCTACGACGGCCAGCTCTACGACGCCCGCAAGGAACTCCCCGGCTGGACGGCGAACGGCTTCGACACCTCGGCCTGGTCGCCCGTCGAGGCACAAGACCCCTTCCCCGACGCCCAGTTGGTCGCCTATCCCGGCGAGAGCGCCCGCCTGATGCCCGAGTGGGACCGCAAGCCGCACTCCGTCACCGTCTACACGGGAGTCACCGAGGCCGCGGAAGTCGCGGGAATCGCGGGCGTCTTGGGCCAGGACGGCAGCCTGAACGGCAAGGGCCGTATCGTCGTCGACCCCGCCCGCACGGTCACCGACCCCGTGCGGGCGTCCACCGTCTCCGTCACCCTGCACCCCGGCGACACCGCCGTCATCGACCTCGGCCAGAACCTGGTCGGTGTGCCCCGCTACACCCTGCGCGGCCCGGCGGGCGCCCAAGTCGCCTTCAAACCGGGGGAGATGCTCAACGACGACAGCGTGGGCGCCGACGGCCCCGCGGGCTCGGTCTACCGCGCGAACCTCCGCACCGCCGAGGCCACCAGCACCTACATCCTCAAGGGCGACCCGGCAGGCGAGACCCACCAGGACTCGCTGACCTTCTACGGCTTCCGGTACATAGCCGTCACCACGACCGAGACCGTGACTCTCGTCGAACTCACCGGCAAGGTCGCCACCTCCGCCGTCCACGACCTCGGCACCATCACCACCGACGACACCCACGTCAACCAGCTGATCGGCAACGTCCGTTGGGGCCAGCGCGGCAACTACCTCTGGATCCCCACCGACTGCCCGCAACGCGACGAACGCCTCGGCTGGACCGGCGACACCCAGCTCTTCTCCAGCACCGGCCTGTACAACACCGACGCCGTCTCCTTCCTCAGCCACTTCCAGGACACCCTGATCGACTCGCAGCACAACTACGGTGCGGGGAAAGCCCAGTTCCCCTGGGTCGCCCCCGGCCACCGCTTCAGCCAGCCGCTCCCGGCCAGCGGCTGGTCGGACTGCGGGGTGGTCGTGCCGTGGACCGTGTGGCAGATGTCCGGCGACACCACGATCGTCGACCGCAGTTGGGCGTCGATGACCAAGTACCTGGACTGGATCCGGAGCCGCACCGGCGACACCTACGCCGGCCAGGGCGCGATCTTCGGCGACTGGCTCGCCTTCCAGATCACCAGCACCCAGCTCATCAGCGACGTCTACTACGGCTACAGCGCCCGCCTCATGGCCGACATGGCCCGCGCCACCGGCCGCACCGCCGAAGCGGCCACCTACGAGCGGCTGTTCACCCACATCAAACGGGCCTTCATCACCAAGTACTTCGTCACCGACGCCCTCACCGGACAGCTGACCGTCCGGTCGAGCCTCGGCGACCCACCGCCCCACACCCCCGGCAACAGCGCCGGAAAGACCGAGGACGACACCCAGACCGCCCTGCTCTGGATCCTCAAACTCGGCTTCTACGACACCGAGTCGCAACACCGCCAACTGGTCACCCTGCTCACCGACAACATCGGCAACAGCCCGGCCTACAAGGCGGCCCACCCCGACAGCACCCGCGTGGAGTACCCGGAGAACACCCTCGCCGTGGGCTTCCTCGGCGTGAACGTCATCGCCCCGGTCCTCACCGACGAGGGCCGCGCCGACCTCGCGTACAGCCTCCTCCACCAGAACGCGATGCCGTCCTGGCTGTACTCGGTGGCCAACGGCGCCACCACGGTCTGGGAGCGCTGGAACTCGTACTCGAAGCAGGACGGCTTCGGTCCGGTCGACATGAACTCCTTCAACCACTACGCCTACGGCGCGATCATGGAGTGGATGTACGAGAGCATGGCCGGCATCGCCAAGGACCCCGAACACCCGGGCTTCCAGCACTTCTTCCTCCGGCCCCACATCGACCCGACCGGCAGGATCACGAAGGTCCGCGGCTCACACGTCTCTCCCTACGGCGAGATCGTCAGCGAATGGACCGCGCGGGACGGGAAGTTGACGTACCGGGCGGTCGTCCCCGCCAACAGCACGGCGACCCTGCACATCCCCACCACCGACCCGTCGACCGTCCACGAGGACAAGCGGCTCCTGGCCGAGGCGCTGGGCGTCGAGTTCCTCGGCTTCGCGGACGGCACGGCCTCCTACCAACTGCCGTCCGGAACCTACGAGTTGACCTCCACGCTCGCCTGATCGCTCACCAGCACCACCTCCAGGGTGCGCGGACCGTGCACCCCCTCGACCCGGTCCAGCTCGATGTCACTGGTCGCCGACGGGCCGGAGATCCAGGTCAACGGGCGTGTGGGATCGAGGAGTTGGAGCGCCTGGGGAACCGAGGACACCACCTGGTCCGGCACCCGTACGACACAGATGTGATGGTCGGGGACGAGCGTGATCCGGCGCCGGCCCTGGTCCGGGCCGCCGTCCAGGACGATGGTGCCGGTCTCGGCGATGGCGATCGCGCAGCCCGTGACCACGCTCTCGACCTTGTCGAGTTCGTGCGGCGTGCTCACGGCGCGGTCGTGGACGCGGGTGGGATCGGCGGCCGACATCCACTCCGGCGGCAGCCCCGGGGGCACCAGGACATACTGAGGTCCCCGTTGGGCGAGCAGCCGCATGATCAGGTACGGCAGTTCCTCCGGGTCGGTACGGTGCACGATTGCCCGGTAGTCGGCCAGGTTCTCGGCAAGCAGATCGACCGTCTGCTCGACACTCCGCTCCCCGTGCTCGCGCAGATAACCGCGCTCGAAGGCCTGCTCGTAGGGCGTGTCGTCCCGCGGCACGTCCGCGAGCGCGCGCTCCACGCGGCCCAAGATCCGTTCCCTGCTGCTCACTTGGCCGCCCCCTTGTCGCTGTTCCCGCCGTGCGTGCGCTGCCACCAGTCGCGGAACGGTTCCGCGGGCACGGCGGGCAGCTCCCGGGTGCCGGTCCACGCCTTGCCGGGGCCGGGCAGGGTCCGTGGGTGGAAGCGGCGGGTGCGGGACGCGAGCCGCTGGCCGGTGCGCAGGGCTCCCGGGTGGGAGAACGTCCAGCGGGCCGCCCGCATGGCCGCGCGCTCGGCGGCATGTCCCTTGGCGGGTTGCAGGACGACCTTGTTGCCCTCGCGGGTCACCGGCCCGCCCTCCACGATCCGCTCCCGCAGATGCACCAGCACCTCGGGGATGTCGATGGCGACCGGGCACACCTCGTAGCAGGCACCGCACAGCGACGAGGCGTACGGCAGCGAGGCGTCGATCTCGCTTGCCGTGCCCCGGAGTTGGGGGCTGAGGATCGCGCCGATCGGGCCCGGGTAGACCGAGCCGTAGGCGTGCCCGCCGGCCCGCTCGTACACCGGGCAGACGTTCAGACAGGCCGAGCAGCGGATGCAGCGCAGGGCCTGGCGGCCGACCTCGTCGGCGAGGGTGTCGGTGCGGCCGTTGTCGAGCAGCACCAGGTGGAAGGTGCGCGGGCCGTCACCGTCGGTCGTGCCCGTCCACGTGCTGGTGTACGGGTTCATGCGCTCGGCGGTCGAGGAGCGGGGGAGGGTCTGGAGGAACACCTCCAGGTCCTGCCAGGTGGGCACGATCTTCTCGATGCCGACGACCGAGATCAGCGTCTCGGGGAGGGTGAGGCACATCCGGCCGTTGCCCTCGGACTCGACGACGACGAGTGTGCCGGTGTCCGCGACCATGAAGTTGGCGCCGGATACGCCGACTTTGGCCCGCAGGAACTTCTCCCTCAGATGCAGGCGGGCGGCCTCGGCGAGTTCGGCGGGCGTGTCGGTCAGCCCGTCCGGGGCCGGGCGGCCCCACTCGCTCATCTCGCGGGCGAAGATCTCCCGGATCTCACCGCGGTTGCGGTGGATCGCGGGGACCAGGATGTGGGAGGGGCGGTCCTTGCCCAACTGGACGATCAGCTCGGCGAGATCGGTCTCGTAGGCGCGGATGCCCGCGGCCTCCAGGGCCTCGTTGAGCCCGATCTCCTGCGTGGCCATCGACTTGACCTTGACGACCTCCGACTCGCCCGTCTCCTTGACGAGTCGGGTCACGATCCGGTTGGCCTCGTCCGCGTCGGCGGCCCAGTGCACGATGCCGCCGGCCGCCGTCACCGACTCCTCCAACTGGACCAGATACCGGTCGAGATGGCGGAGGGTGTGGTCCTTGATCTGCTTGCCGGCCTCGCGCAGCGCATCCCAATCGGACAGCTCCGCCACGGCCTTGGCCCGTTTGGCGCGGATCGTGTGGGTGGCGTGGCGCAGATTCCCGCGCAGGGTCTGGTTGTTGACGGCCTCGTGCGCGGCCACGGGGAAGGCCGGATAGACGGGCGGGGGAAACGCGGGCATCCCGACGAACGTCTCGCTCATGCGCCCGCCTCCTCTTCCGTCTCCGTCGCGGCCAGAATCTCGGCGATGTGCACCGGCCGCATGTCCGTGTGAAGCCGGGCCATCGTGCCCCCGATGTGCATGAGACAGGAGTTGTCCGCCGCGCACAGCACCTCGGCACCCGTCGACTCGGCGCTGCGCACCTTGTCGGCACCCATCGCCGCCGAGACATCGGCGTTCTTCACGGCGAACGTCCCGCCGAACCCGCAGCACTCGTCCGCACCGGGCAGCTCGACCAACTCCAGCCCCTTGACGGCCTGGAGCAGCTTGAGCGGCCGGTCGCCGAGCCCGAGGCTGCGCAGCCCGTGGCAGGTGGGGTGGTAGGTCACCTTGTGCGGGTAGTAGGCCCCGACGTCCGTCACCCCGAGCACGTCCACGAGGAACTCGGTCAGTTCGTACGTCTTCGGCACCACCGGCGCCAAGGTGGCCGCCAGGGTGTCCCCGCGCCCTTCGGCCCGGGCCCGCTCGCCCATGCGCGGATACAGCTCCCGCACCATCGCCCCGCACGACCCGGACGGCGTGACGATCGCCTCGTACTCCCCGAAGACATCGGAGAAATGCCGGGCGAGCGGCTCGGCCTCATGGCGGTAACCGGTGTTGTAGTGCGCCTGCCCGCAGCACGTCTGGGCCATCGGGAAGTCGACCTCGACGCCCAGCCTGGTCAGCAGTTTCACCACGGCGCGCCCGGTGTCCGGATAGAGCGTGTCGTTGACGCAAGTCAGGAACAGGGCGACACGCATCGCGGCTCCTTAGTGGTCGATCATCGGATGGATGCAGCGTAGTCGGAGGTCACCGTCAGGGGGAGTCCCCGGTTGACCGCGTGCCGAGCCGGGCCGCCGAGCGGAGGGCACCCTCTCGGCGAGCCTCGGTTCACCGCCCGGCGAGCCGGGCCTCCGCCGCCCGCCACCGGGCGGTGTCGCCCTGAGGCTCGTAACGGGTCGACGGCTGCGTACGGGCGAGCAGCCCCCGCATCCCGGCCAGGTCACCCACGAGCCCATGGGCCCGCGCCTGGACGAGGACGTTGCCGAGGGCCGCAGCCTCCGTGGGACCGGCAATCACCGGCAACCCACAGGCATCGGCGGTCAGTTGGCACAACAGGGCGTTACGGGTACCACCCCCGACGATGTGCACGACGTCCACCGGATGCCCGGCGAGTTCCTGGGCATCGGTGACCGCCCGCCGATGGGCGAGCGCGAGGGAGTCGAGGATGCAGCGCGTGATCTCGGCCCGGGACTCCGGCACAGGCTGCCCAGAACCGCGACAGGCATCGGAGATCCGCTCGGGCATCCGCCCCGGCGCCAGAAACGCCGCGTCCCCCGCGTCGACGACCGACCGCAGCGCCGGCACCCGGGCCGCCCCGCGCAGCAACTCGCCCAACTCCGGCTCGCCCCAGGCCCGTACACACTCCTGGAGCAGCCACAGCCCCATGATGTTGCGCAGATAGCGGACCGTACCGTCGAGCCCCAACTCATTGGTGAAGTTGGCGGCACGGCTGGCCTCGCCGAGCACGGGCGCGTCCAGCTCCAGCCCGGCCAGCGACCAGGTACCGGTGCAGATATAGGCGAACCGCTCCTCAACCGCCGGAACAGCGGCAACAGCTGACGCAGTGTCATGCGACCCCACCGCCGTCACCGGCACAGGCCCCCGAAGCCCCGTCTCCTCCACCACCTCATCCCGCAACACCCCCGCGGGATCGCCCGGTTGCCGCAAGGGCGCGAACAGTCCGAGGTCGATACCGAGGCGCGAGGCGATGTCGTACGCCCAGTCGCGCGTCCGGGGATCGATGAGTTGGGTGGTGGAGGCGTTGGTCAGCTCGGTGCCCTGCTCGCCGGTGAGCCAGTACGACAGGAGATCGGGGACGAGCAACAACCGTTCGGCGTGCGCGAGTTGGGCCGAGTCGCGAGCGGCGGTCAGCTGATACAGCGTGTTGAACGGCGCGTACTGCAACCCGGTCGACGCGTACAACTCACTCGCGGGCACGGTGGCCCACACCTTCTCGGCGACCCCCTCCGTGCGGGCGTCCCGATAGTGCACGGGATTGCCCAGCAAGGCCCCGTCCGCGTCCAACAGCCCGTAGTCCACGGCCCAACTGTCGATACCGACCGAGTCGAGCCGCCCACCGGTGACCGCACCCGCTGCCCGGAGCCCGTCCAGGACACCGGCGTACAGCGAGAGGATGTCCCAGCGCAGCCCCTCAGGAGTCCGAACGGGCCGGTTCGGGAAACGATGGGCCTCCGCCAACTCCAGGGAGTCGGGCCCGACACGGCCGACCATGACCCGCCCACTGGACGCGCCGAGGTCGACCGCGGCGTACACGTTCACGTCAGCGCTCACCGAAGGAAGGCGGCCGCAACGCCGGCGTCGACCGGGATGTGCAGCCCGGTGGTGTGCGTCAGGTCCCCACCGGTGAGGGCGAAGACGGCGTTGGCGACATGCTCCGGCAACACCTCACGCTTGAGGATGGTCCGCTGGGCGTAGAACTCACCGAGCTTCTCCTCCTCGATCCCATAGGTCGCCGCCCGCTGCGCACCCCAACCTCCCGCGAAGATGCCCGACCCGCGCACGACACCGTCCGGGTTGATCCCGTTGACCCGGATACCGTGCTCGCCCAACTCGGCGGCGAGCAGCCGTACTTGATGGGCTTGGTCGGCCTTGGTCGCGGAGTACGCGATGTTGTTGGGCCCGGCGAACACGGCGTTCTTGGAAGCGATGTACAGGATGTCGCCCCCGAGCCCCTGCGCGATCATCGCCCGAGCGGCCTCACGAGAGACGAGGAAGGAACCACGGGCCATGATGTCGTGCTGTAGATCCCAGTCCCGGGCCGAAGTCTCCAGCAGGGGCTTGGAGATGGAGATCCCCGCGTTGTTGACGACAAGATCGACCCCGCCGAAGGCGAGCAGCGCAGCCTTGAAGGCATCGGCGATCTGCCCCTCGTCCGTCACATCAACGGTGACGGCAACGGCCTTGTCGGGCCCACCGAGCTCCTCCGAAACGGCCTGCGCACTATCGGAGTTGAGATCCGCGACAACAACACAAGCCCCTTCATCGACCAACCGCCGGGCAATGGCCTTCCCGATCCCACTCCCCGCACCGGTGACGAGCGCGACCCGAGTGGCAAGCGGCTTGGGCTTCGGCATCCGCTGAAGCTTGGCCTCCTCCAACGCCCAGTACTCGATCCGGAACTTCTCCGACTCCTCGATCGGCGCGTACGTAGAAGCGGCCTCGGCCCCACGCATCACGTTGATGGCGTTGACGTAGAACTCGCCGGCCACCCGCGCCGTCTGCTTGTCCTTGCCGAAGGAGAACATCCCGACACCCGGGATCAACACGATCGCCGGATCGGCACCACGCATCGCGGGGGAGTCGGGCAGAGCGTGCCGCTGGTAATAGGCGGCGTACTCCTCCCGGTAGACGGCATGCAGCTCCTTCAGCCGAGCGATCGCCTCGTCCAGCGGAGCGGTAGGCGGCAGATCGAGAACGAGCGGCCTGACCTTGGTCCGCAGAAAGTGGTCGGGACACGAGGTCCCGAGCGCGGCAAGCCGGGGATGCTCGGCCCGAGCGAGAAAATCAAGCACGACATCGGAATCGGTGAAGTGCCCGACCTGCGGCCGGTCTTGAGAGGCGACAGCACGAACGTACGGCGCAAGCGCGGCCCCCCGCTCCCGCCGCTCACCCTCGGCCAACGCCCCGTACCCCTCGACGACGGGCCCGAAGGGCTCAGCCTTCCCCCGCTCGACGAGAAACGCCTCGGCGGTACGGATGATGTGCAGAGAGTTCCGCTCACACTCTTCAGAGGTGTCACCCCAAGCGGTGATCCCATGCCCCCCGAGCACACACCCAACGGCCTGCGGATTGGCGGCCTTGACGGCGGCGATGTCCAGCCCCAACTGAAACCCGGGCCGTCGCCAGGGCACCCACACCACGCTGTCCCCGAAACACTCGGCGGTCAGCTTCTCCCCATCGGCGGCACAAGCGAGCGCGATCCCCGAGTCGGGATGCAGATGATCGACATGAGCGGCATCCACGAGCCCGTGCATAGCGGTGTCGATCGAGGGCGCCGCACCCCCCTTCCCATGCAGGCAGTAGTCGAACGCGGCGACCATCTCGTCCTCGCGCTCCACCCCCGGATACACGTCGACCAACGCCCGCATCCGATCCAGCCGCAACACGGCCAGCCCACCCTCGGTGAGCGTCCCGAGATCCCCTCCGGACCCCTTGACCCACATCAACTCGACATCACCCCCGGTAACGGGATCAGTGTCGGTGCCCTTCGCGGACGTATTCCCGCCGGCGTAGTTGGTATTACGAGGATCGGAGCCAAGCCGATTGGAACGAGAGAGGAGAGCATCAGCTTCGGGGTGCGGTCCCATGAACTTCCAGTCCTTTTCGAGAGAGGGCGAGCGCATTACCTTCAGGGGCGCGGGGAACTGCGCGACCAGCCACATACGACCCGCACCCAGCAACAAACAGAACCTGGCAGACGCTTACGCCCCCCAACCAGCCTGCTGCCCCCCCACCCGCTCAGCAACAATCCGCTCCTGCCACCCGCTGGAGCGATACGCCGCAATCGGGTCAGGGGCGAGCCCCTGTTCCTCCCGCAACTCCCTCAACAACGGCCGCACGTCAGTGTTATACGCGTCCATCACCACGGCATTCGCCTCCAACACATCACCGGCCCGCTGAGCCGCACCCAGGGCGACAGGGTCCACCAGCAACGCCTTGGCGGTAGCCTCCTGCACATTCATCACCGACCGAATGATCGCCGGAATCTTCGCCTCGATGTTGTGACACTGATCCAGCATGAAGGCAACATCCGCGGTGAACCCCCCACCCCGAATCACCTCATACATGATCCGGAACAACTGAAACGGATCAGCCGCCCCCACCATCAGATCATCGTCCGCATAGAACCGAGAGTTGAAGTCGAACGCCCCGAGCTTCCCCTCCCGCAACAACGTCGCCACGATGAACTCGATATTGGTCCCAGGCGCATGATGCCCGGTATCGACCACGACCTGAGCCTTGGGCCCCAGCTTCAGACAATGCGCGTACGCGGTACCCCAGTCCGGCACATCCGTCGCATAGAACGCCGGCTCGAAGAACTTGTACTCCAGCAACATCCGCTGCCCGTCCCCAAGCCGCTCGTACACGGCCGCGAGCGCCTCCGCCAACCGATCCTGACGCGCGGAAAGATCATCCTGCCCCGGATAGTTCGTCCCGTCGGCGAACCACAACTTCAGATCGGCGGAGCCCGTCGCATCCATGATGTCGACACACTCCAGCAGATGATCCAGCGCCTTGCGCCGCACCGCCGCATCGGGATGGCACACACTTCCGAGCCGGTAGTCGTCGTCCTGGAACGTGTTCGAGTTGATCGCGCCGAGCTTCAGCCCGTGGTCCTCCGCGAACTTCCCCAGCGCCCCGAAGTCGTCGACCCGGTCCCACGGGATGTGCAGGGCGACCGTAGGGGCCACGCCGGTGAACTCGTGGACCTTCGCCGCGTCCTCCAGCTTCTCCTGCGGAGTCCGGGGAACGCCCTCCTGGGCGAAGACCTTGAATCGGGTCCCCGAGTTCCCGTACGCCCACGACGGCGTCTCGACTGCCTGGGTCTGGAGAGCGGCCTTCACCGCGGCGAGATCGGTCACTTGAGGGCTCCTGTGACGTGCGACGGAACGGCGTGTGTATGAAACGATTCAGAGAGCGAAGTTATGAGCCTCCCGAAGGGGTGTCAAGCCCTACGGCGAAGCCTGTGGCCCGTGACTCCAATGTGACCTTTGGCTATCGAAAGTTTTTCGAGGCGGACCCATTGACGTGACAAGGCTGGCGCGCCTAACGTCCCGGCAACCAAGTTGAAACCTTTCACGACGCTGTGAGGGCCTACCCGCCGGCGTCGTCGAGGAGCCCCTCATGACCCACCCGTCAGAAGCGGGTCCGGCCCCGGTGCTCGCGCTCAAGGGCATCTCCAAGTCCTTCGGCGCGGTGCGCGCCCTGCGGGACGTGTCCCTCGAACTGTTCCCCGGTGAGGTGCACGCACTCGCCGGTGAGAACGGCGCGGGCAAGTCCACTCTCATCAAGACCCTCGCCGGTGTGCACCGGCCCGACGCCGGCCAGGTGCTGCTCGACGGCGCGCCCGTCCTCTTCCACGGCCCCGGTGACGCCCGCGACGCGGGTATCGCCGTGATCTACCAGGAACCGACGCTCTTCCCCGACCTGTCGATCGCCGAGAACATCTTCATGGGCCGCCAGCCCCGCCGCGCGCTGGGCCGTATCGACCACAAGGCCACCTACGCGGCGACCGCGGCCCTGATGAAGCGGCTCGGCGTCGAGCTGGACCCCGACCGTCCGGCGCGCGGACTGTCCATCGCCGACCAGCAGATCGTGGAGATCGCCAAGGCGCTCTCCTTCGACGCCCGCGTCCTCATCATGGACGAGCCGACGGCCGCCCTCACCGGCAGCGAGGTGGCCCGCCTCTTCGGCGTTGTCCGCACCCTGCGCGAACAGGGCGCCGCCGTCCTGTTCATCTCGCACCGCCTGGAGGAGATCTTCCAGATCTGCCAACGCGTCACGACCCTGCGCGACGGCGCCCTGATCTCCAGCGAGCCCATCGACGGGATGACCGAGGACGATCTCGTACGCCGCATGGTCGGCCGCGATCTCGACGAGCTGTACCCCAAGCAGGACGTCGAACCCGGTGAAGTCGCCCTGAGCGTCAAGCGGTTGACCCGCGAGGGTGTCTTCACCGATGTGTCCTTCGACGTACGGCGCGGAGAGATCGTCGGTCTCGCCGGACTCGTCGGCGCCGGCCGCACCGAAGTCGCGCGGGCCGTCTTCGGCATCGACCGGTGGGACGCCGGCGGGGTCGAGGTCGACGGCAGGTCGCTGACGAACGGCGCCCCTTCGACCGCGATGGCAGCGGGGCTCGCCCTCGTCCCCGAGGACCGACGCGCCCAGGGCCTGGTGATGGACATGTCCATCGAGCGGAACATCGGCCTGACCGGCCTGCGGACGACCGTCAGGGCCGGCCTCGTCGACCGGGGCGCCGAGCGCAGCCGTTCCCTCGACTGGGCGGTGAAGCTGCACGTCAAGTACGCGCGGATCGCCGACACCGTCAACACCCTCTCCGGCGGCAACCAGCAGAAGGTCGTCCTCGCCAAGTGGCTGGCCACCGGCCCGAAGGTGCTGATCGTCGACGAGCCGACCCGTGGCATCGATGTCGGGACCAAGGCCGAAGTGCACCGGCTGCTCAGCGAGTTGGCCGCCGACGGGGTCGCCGTCCTGATGATCTCCTCCGATCTGCCCGAGATCCTCGGCATGGCCGACCGCGTGCTCGTCATGCACGAGGGCCGCCTCACCGCCGAGATCCCCCGTTCCGAAGCCACCGAGGAAACCGTGATGGCCGCAGCCACCGGGAGGGCCGCCGCATGAGCAGCGCCTTCATGACGATCGCCGTTCTCGGGAGGGCCGCCGTATGACGGTCACGGCTCCCAATCCCGCGCCCGCCGCCGAAGTGCCCGAGTCGAGCAGCACGCGGCTCGTCGACCGGGTGTTCAAGATGCGGGAACTCGCCATCCTGGTCGTCTTCCTGGTGATGATCGGCATCACCCAGGCGGGCAACAGCGAGTTCCTGTCCGAGCAGGGCATCAAGGACCTGCTCCTCAACGCGACCATCCTGGTGCTGGTCGCCACCGGTCAGTCGCTGGTCGTCATCACCCGCAACGTCGACCTGTCCGTCGGCTCCACCCTCGGCATCACCGCCTTCGCCACCGGCACCTATCTCCAAGGTGGTGGCAACGCTGTCATCGCGATCCTGCTGGCGGTCCTGCTCGGTGTCGGACTCGGCCTGGTCAACGGGCTGTTGGTCAGTCTGGGGCAGGTGCCCGCGCTGGTCGTCACGCTCGGCACGCTCTACATCATCCGGGGCGTCGACTCCATCTGGGTCGGCTCACGGCAGATCACCGCCGCCGATCTCCCGGGCGGATTCGTGGACTTCGGCTCCGGCGGCCTGTCGGCCGTGCCCTGGCTGGCGATGATCGCGCTCGCCGTACTGATCGCCACCGCCTACTACCTCAAACACTTCGGCAGCGGACGGGAGTTGTACGCGCTCGGCTCCAACCCCGAGGCCGCCCGGCTCGCCGGCATCCCCGTCCGCAAGCGGATCCTCGCCGCGTACACCTTCTGCGGCGGACTCGCCGGACTCGCCGGCGCGATGTACCTCGCCCGCTTCGGCAACGTCGACTCCGGCACCGGCACCGGATACGAACTCACCGTCGTCAGCGCGGTGGTTGTGGGTGGCGTGGTCTTCACCGGCGGCTCCGGCAGCGTCTACGGCGCGGCCCTCGGCGCACTCCTGCTGACCTCCATCAACAGCGTGCTGCCCGCCCTCGGCGTCAGTTCCGTCTGGGTGCTCGCCATCAACGGCATCCTGCTCATCCTCGCCATCGCCGTCGACCGGATCGTCGCCCTGCGTGTGGCCACCGCACTGAAGAAGAGGAACGCCCGCCATGCCTGAGTCGTTGACGCGCGCGATCCGCTGGGACACGGTCGTCGGCGCCCTGCTCATCGTCCTGCTGCTGTTCTCCTTCTCCTTCGTGGACGGCTTCGGCAACGCGCTGAACCTGTCGTTCCTGATCGGCAACACCCTTCCCATCGCGCTGATCGCCCTGCCGATGACGCTGCTGGTCGTCTCGGGTGAGATCGATCTTTCGGTCGCCTCCACGGCGGGGCTGTCGGGCGCGGTGATGGGCAAGCTGTGGAACGACGGGATGACCATCGAGACGATCATCCCGATCTGCCTGCTGCTGGGCGTGGTCTGCGGGTTGATCAATGGGCTGTTGGTGACCCGGCTGGGGCTGCCGTCCCTCGCCGTCACGATCGGCACGCTCGCCGCGTATCGGGGGATCGCGCAGATCGTTCTCGGCTCCGATGCGGTGACCGATTTCCCCACGCAGTACCTGGACTTCGCGTCGGGGCGGCTCGGGGGCACGTTCCTTCCGCAGGCTTTTCTGCCCTTCCTCGTGTTGCTCGCGATCGCCGTGGTCGTGTTGCATGCGACGCCGTTCGGGCGGTCGTTGTTCGCGATCGGGGCGAATGTGGAAGCGGCGCGGTTCGCCGGTATTCGGGTTCGGCGGCAGAAGTTGATCCTGTTCACGGTGACGGGGTTGATGGCCTCGCTCACCGGGGTGTTCTGGGCGCTGCACTACGCCAGTGCTCGGTATGACAACGCGACCGGGCTCGAACTGTCCGTCGTAGCCGCGGTGTTGCTCGGCGGGATCGATTTCGACGGTGGGAAGGGGACGTTGGGAGGTGCGGTCGCCGGGGTGTTTCTGCTCGGGGCGTTGCAGAACGTGATGAGCCTGGTGAATGTTTCCGCGCAGTCTCAGATCGTTGTCACCGGTGTTCTGCTCGTGGTCTCGGTACTTGGGCCTCGGGTTGCTCGGCAAGTCGCTGTCTCTCGGGCCGCGGCACGATCCACCTAGTCGGTCGGTTGGCGGCTGCGAGTCCGTTGTGGCTGGTCGCGCCGTTCCCCGCGCCCCTGAAAAGGGGCGCTATCACTCAACCTCGTATCAAAGGAATCCCTGCCATGCGCAAAACATCCCTTCGGCGGGCCTGTGCCGCCCTCGTTGCCGTCACTTCGCTCACCCTTGTCGCCACCGCTTGTGGTGGTACCACCAAGAAGGATGTGAAGGACGAGAACACCGGGTCGGCCGTCACCGGTGGCAAGGCCGATCCGAATGCCGCGCTCAAGAAGGGGCTCACCGTCGCCTTCCTGCCCAAGGCGGTCAACAACCCGTACTTCACCACGTCCGACAAGGGCGGCGAGAAGGCGCTCACCGAACTGGGCGAGAAGTACAAGGAAGTCGGCACGACCAGTGCCACCGACACCTCCGGTCAGGTCTCCTACGTCAACACGCTCACCCAGCAGCAGGTGAACGCGATCGCCGTGTCCGCGCAGGACCCGGGCGCGCTGTGCACCGCGCTCAAGCAGGCCATGAGCAACAAGATCAAGGTCGTCACCTACGACTCCGACACCAACCCGGAGTGCCGCAACGCCTTCGTCTCGCAGGCCAGCGCCGAGGACCTCGGCCGCACCGAGGTGCAGTTGCTCGCCCAGCAGATCGGCTACAAGGGCGAGATCGCGATTCTGTCGGCCGCGCAGACCGCGACGAACCAGAACACCTGGATCGGCTTCATGAAGGAGGAGCTGAAGGACCCGAAGTACAAGAACATCAAGCTGGTCAAGGTCGCCTACGGCAACGACGACGCCCAGCAGTCCTTCCAGCAGACCCAGGGTCTCCTCCAGGAACACCCGAACCTGAAGGGGATCATCTCCCCGACCACCGTCGGCATCAAGGCCGCCGCCCAGTACCTGTCCGGTTCCAAGTACAAGGGCAAGGTCAAGCTGACCGGCCTCGGCACCCCCAACGACATGCGCAAGTACGTCAAGAACGGCACCGTCGACGGCTTCGAGTTGTGGGACCCGGCGAAGCTCGGCGCCCTCGCCGCGCAGACGGCGGTGGCGCTCGTGTCGGGGCAGATCACCGGCAAGGAGGGCGAGACCTTCAAGGCCGGCGGGACGTCGTACACCATCGGCAAGGACGGCGTGATCAGCCTCGGCAAGCCGACCGTGTTCGACGCGAAGAACATCGACCAGTTCAACTTCTAGTAGCCGAAGTCCCTTAAACCGGAGGGCTGTTGATGCAGCGTGTGTGCTTTCTGCTGAAGGTTCGGGCGGACCGCCTCGACGAGTACCGCGAGCGGCACGCCGCCGTGTGGCCCGAGATGCTCGACGCGCTCTCGGCCACCGGCTGGCACAACTACTCGCTCTTCCTGCGTGAAGACGGCCTGCTGGTCGGCTACTTGGAGACCGAGGACTTCGCCGCCGCCCAGGCCGGCATGGAAGCCACCGACATCAACTCCCGCTGGCAGGCGGAGATGGCGCCGTTCTTCGAGTCCCTGGACGGCGCCCGTCCCGACGAGGCGATGAAGCCCCTCACCGAGGTCTTCCACCTCGCGTGATCCCCCACAGGAGCCGTTCATGAGAAGACGCGCCGTGCTCACGACCGCCATACTTGCGGCCGTGGCAACGCCGGGCATCGCACGGGCGGCCGACCCCGGCCCGTCCGTCACCAAGAAGAGCACCACCCAACTCGACGCCCAGGCCGTCTACTTCGTCTCGTACGACGGCCTGGTCAACAACAACTCGTTCCAGAAGAACGGCCTGTTGACCTACAAGGGCTACCAGTACGCGGTCTGGTACACCGCCACCAAGCACGCCGTCGTCGCCCGCCGCGTCCTCGGCGGTTCCACCTGGTCCACGATCACCCTCTCCCACACCCTCAAGAGCGACGACTCCCACAACGTCATCTCCATGGGCGTCTCCCGCGTCGACGGCCGTCTTCACCTCGACATGGATTCCCACAGCGACGGCTTCTTCTACGTCAAGTCGGTCGCCGGCCTTCTCGACAACCCGGCGTCCACCGCCTGGACTTCGGCCGTCCTCGGCGCCGTACAGACATCACTGGACGGACTCGCCCTCACCACCCAGTTCACCTATCCTCAGTTCATCGCCACCCCTGAAGGCAAGCTGCAACTCAGCTATCGTGTCGGGATCTCCGGCAACGGACGCAACGCCCTTGCGGAGTACGACGGTTCGACCTGGACGGCGCTGGGGGAGTGGAGCAGCTCGACCGGCACCTACACCAGCGCGCACGGCTCCAGCACCGCCCGCAACATGTACCTGCACGGCATCGACTACGACGTCAACGGCCGACTGCACTCCTTCTTCACCTGGCGCGAGCAGTCCGCCGCCGTGATGTGCAACAGCGGCGGCATCACCAACCACGACACCGGCTACGTCTACTCGACCGACCGGGGCCGCAGTTGGCGCAACGACGCCGGAACTGCCGTAGGAACGACGGGTAGTTCGAACACCGTGGCCGTCACGGACGCCGGGTTGGTCGTCGACCCGCTCGACCCCGACCACTCCCTGATGAACCAGGAGAGCCAGTCCACCGACTCGACCGGCCTCCCGCACGCGATCATCAGCTACGTCCCCGGCCGCTTCGGCCAGTGCACCACCGACTACGTCACCGACCGCACCGCCAACGGGCGCGCCTTCCACGTCCGCAAGAACTCCGCCGGGACCTGGCAGAAGACGGAGATCCCGGTCGCCCTCAACTCCAGCCAGCGCACCAAGCTGGTCCTGGACAAGTACGACAACGCCTACGCGGTGCTGCCCTACGGCCGTGTCGCGGGCGCTTCGAAGGCCTCCGGATACACCGACTGGGCGCTGCTGTACGACGGGAGCGGCCTGAACGCGTTCGGTGAGGTCGTCGTCGACGAGCCACGGGTGAAGGCGGACAACGTGCTGTCGTTCATGTACCAGGAGAAGTCGAGCGGTACGACCCCCTCGGCACTCCACGTCGTCGACTTCGCCCTCCCGGCGTGAGCGGCGCCGCCGCAGGAGTCGGCACAGGTCATGGCGGTAATGTGAAGACCTGCCCGCCGCCCCATGTCACCCTGGAGGTCTCCGCCTGATGGCCCAGCCGGTGGGTATCAAGGACGTCGCCCGCGCCGCCGGAGTCTCCGTCGGCACGGTCTCGAACGTCATCAACCGCCCGGACACCGTCGCCACGGAGACCCGGGCCCGGGTGCTGTCCGCGATCGACCGCCTCGGCTATGTCCGCAGCGAGTCCGCGCGCCAGTTGCGCGCCGGGCGCAGCCGGATCATGGGGCTGCTCGTCCTCGACATGGGCAACCCGTTCTTCGTGGACGTGGCGCGCGGCGCCGAGCGGGCCGCGCGTGAATCGGGGCTCGGCGTGATGGTCTGCAACAGCGCGCAGAGCCCCGTCGAGGAGGCCGACTACCTGTCCCTCTTCGCCGAACAGCGGGTGCGGGGCGTGCTGTTGACCCCGGCCGACGCGACCGGACGCAACATCGAGTCGTTCCGCCGGCACGGCATCCCCTTCGTGCTCGTCGACCGGGTCGCCGAGGGCACCACCGAGTGCTCGGTCTCCGTCGACGATGTCGCCGGCGGCGCGCTCGCCGTACGGCACCTGATCGACGCCGGGCATCGCTCGATCGCTTACGTCAGTGGCCCGCCCGGCTTCAACCAGGTGCGGGACCGCCGTACGGGCGCGAAGAACGCGCTCGCCGAGGCCGGTCTCGACCCGGACACGCTGCGCGAACTGCCCACCGACCGGCTCGACGTGGCATCTGGGCGCGATGCCGGCGCCCGGCTGCTCGGCCTCGCCGACCGGCCCACGGCGGTCTTCTGCGCGAACGACCTCCTCGCCCTCGGCGTGCTCCAGGCCATGTACGCGGCCGGGGTCGGCGTCCCCGACGACCTCGCGATCGTCGGCTACGACGACATCGAGTTCGCCGCGGCGGCGGCCGTACCGCTCACCTCGGTGCGCCAACCGGCCGTCACCATGGGCGCGTTGGCCGCCGAGCTGCTCCTGGAGGAGACGGAGGCGGAGACCGCCGCGCGTCCGCACGAGCACCGGCGGGTCGTGCTCCAGCCGGAACTGGTGGTGCGCCGCTCCAGCCTGGCCGCCCGCTGATCGGTCGGTCAGTAGTGATCCGTAGGATTTCATGATCCAGGGGGTCGGATATCGGACGCGCATGTGCTGAGATGTGACGCGGCCCGTAAATCGTCCGTCCCAGGAGACCCGTTGTCCGTCAGCTACCGCCAGCCCGGCGTCGTCCTCACCGACCGCCACTTCACCGTGCCCCTCGACCACGAGGACCCCACGGGCGAGACCATCGAGCTCTACGCCCGTGAGGTCGTCGCGAGCGACAAGGCGCACCGTGAGGACCTGCCGTGGCTGCTCTATCTCCAGGGTGGACCCGGTTTCGGGGCGAATCGTTTCGTCGGTAGGCAGGCCTGGCTCGACCGCGCGCTCGACGAGTACCGCGTCCTCCTCCTGGACCAGCGCGGCACCGGCCACTCCACCCCGCTCACCCGGCAGACGCTCCCGCTCCGCGGCGGCCCCGCCGAGCAGGCCGAGCACCTCACGCACTTCCGCGCCGACTCGATCGTCCGGGACTGCGAGACGATCCGCCCGGCCCTCACCGGCGGCGCCCCCTGGACCGTTCTCGGCCAGAGCTTCGGCGGCTTCTGCGCGGTGAACTACCTGTCCACCGCCCCCGAAGGCCTGCGCGCCGCCGTCCTCACCGGCGGCCTCCCGTCCCTCGACGCCCACGCCGACGACGTCTACCGCGCCGCCTACCCGCGCATCGAGCGCAAGGTCGCCGCCCACTACGACCGCTATCCGCAGGACGTGGACCGCGCCCGCCGCATCGCCGAGCACCTGATGCGGCACGAGCCGGTCCTGCCCAACGGCTACCGGCTCACCGCCGAGGCCTTCCAGTCCCTCGGCATCATGCTCGGCGGCAGCGACGGCAGCCACCGCCTCCACTTCCTCCTGGAGAACGCCTTCGTCCGCACCCCGAGCGGCCACGAACTCTCCGACGCGTTCCAGGAAGAGGTCCAGAACTCCCTCTCCTACGCCGGCCACCCCCTCTACGCCCTCGTCCACGAGTCGGTCTACGGCCAGGACAGCCGCCCCACCGCCTGGTCGGCGGAGCGGGTCCGCGCCGAGTTCCCGCAGTTCGACGCGGCCAAGACCCTGGCCGGCGACAGCCCCCTCCTCTTCACCGGCGAGTCCATCCACCCCTGGATGTTCGACTGCGACCCCGCCCTGCGCCCGCTCCGCGACACCGCCGAACTCCTCGCCGCTCACACCGACTGGCAGCCCCTCTACGACCCCGCACGCCTGGCCGCCAACGAGGTCCCGGTCGCCGCGGCCGTCTACCACGACGACATGTACGTCGACGCGACCCACTCCCTCCGGACCGCCCGCGGGATCCGCGGCCTGCGCACCTGGGTCACCGACGAGTTCGAGCACGACGGGGTACGGGCGGGCGGCCCGCGGGTCCTGGACCGCCTGCTCGCTCTGACACGGGACGAGGCGTAAGGCAGCGGCTCTGCGGCCGGCGCGCGGGCTCCACCGGGTGGCCGTCGAGGACATGCAGTGTCGAAATGTCCGGCATATGGTTTATTTCGATGAATACCAAGCCACTGAACAGCAAGTCGCTCCGCCGGGGGCGCCCGGCCGCCCTGGTCCTCGCCGTCGTCGCGGCGAGCACGGTCGCGCTGGTGTCGTGCGGCGACGACAACGACAGCTCCGGCAGCAGCTCGCAGGCTTCCACCCCGGACACGGCCTCCTTCTCGGGCATGACACCGTCGGCCCTGAAGTCGGCCGCGTCTTCGGCGGTCGCGTCGGCCCGCGCGCAGGCCTCCGCCGCCGCGTCCTCCGCATCGGCCGCCGCGTCCTCCTTCGAGGCCTCCGTGTCGTCCGAGGTGGCCCGCGCGAGCAAGGACGCCCAGAACGAGCTGAAGGACGTCAAGGGCCAGGGCAACGCGATGTCGGACGTGGCCATGACCGGCAAACCGCGCGCCCAGACCGGCGGCCTGCTCGCCGTCCTCGTCACCATCACCAACAAGACCGACAAGAAGGCGTCCTACGCCGTCCAGGTCGACTTCCTCGACTCCTCGGGGAAGGTGGTGGAGACCCGTTACGTCGGCGCCGAGAACCTCGCCCCCGGCGCGAAGGCCCAGCCCGTCGCCATCAGCGCCCAGCCTCCGGAGCCGGTGCTGACCCCCAAGTTGGCGAAGGCGCAACGCTATTGAGAAATCCGGTGCCTCGACGAGGCACCGGATTCCCCTTCCGGGCTAGAAGGCCGCCGTCCTGTCCTCGCTGCGCGGGTCGGTCACCCGGTGCTCGGTGTAGACGCCCGCGCGTGCCTCACGACGCCAGGGACGGCCGTAGGTCACCGCGTCGGCGGCGGCCTCCGAACTGTCGTCGAGGTTCACGAAGGCCACCGACGCCGAGTCGTCCGAGGGGCACCGCGCGAGCCAGTGCCCGTTGGGAGCGACGATCCCGGACGGTGCGGTGCCGCTGTGCTGCGCGGGCACCGACAGGCTCACCCAGTAGCTGTTGACCGCGGCATGGCCCTGGGCCTGGGCGGCGATGTTGCCCGGGGTGCCGCTGGTCGAGAACAGGACGCAGCCGACGTCCGACTCCTCGTACTCCGCGAACAGTTCCGGGTAGTGGATCTCCATGCCGAGCAGGCAGCCGAAGCGCATCCCGTCGACCTCGAAGGTCACCGGTGAGACGCCCGGCGAGTACATGTACGAGACCTTCGTCCTCGACAGCAGGCGCTCGTCGTAGCGCGTGACGACCTCGCCGCGATCGGAGATGACGTAGAGGCTGTTGTGCGGACGGTTCGGGCCCGTCAGGCGGTGCACCGATGGGACCACCGTCCACAACCGCAGCTCGCCGGCCAGCTCGGCGATCGCGGCCAACTCCGCCTGGAGAACCGGCCATTGGCACCGGTCCCAGTCCGCCGGGCCGACCGCGTCCGGGCCGTCGACGGACATGACGAACTTGTTGGGAAAGCAGATCGCGCCTTCCGGGAAGTGCGTGATCCGCGCCCCCTGAGCACTGGCCTCGCGCATCAGCGCACGGACCTCACGCCCGCTCTCGCGCAGCGCTTCGACGTCTCGGGGGTCTTCGCGTACGGGGGTCTGCGCCACGGCGAGCCGCACGCTCCTGGTGTTCCTTGCTTCCGGCATGACGTCTCCTGATGGAGTCGGACGGAAGTGCCGGAGGGCGGTCGTATAGGACTCGCCGGTCTTGGCGGCGCGGGCGCGCACCTGGCGCTTGAAGTTCCTACGGGCTGTCATCGCGGCCTTCCACGCCTTGAGCGACGGCTCCCCGGCAACCCCGCCCGAGGCGATCGGGCTGCGACAACGACCTGAGACACTGGTCCCTTTGCCTCCGCTGGGAGACCGTGCCGGGGACGGTCGTGGGAGGTTCGGCGTAGGCCACGCAGTCGGTCATCATGCCGTCGCGTGCGGGCTCCGTCAATATCCTTCAGTACGTCCAGCGAGCCGTCCGACGACCGGCCGCCGGCGAGAAATCCACGACGGGGGCGGTATGAACGACGAGGAACTTCTGGCCGACCGCTTCGAGGAGCACCGGGGCCGGCTGCGCGCGGTCGCCTACCGCATGCTGGGCTCGGTGCCGGAGGCGGAGGACGCCGTCCAGGAGACGTGGCTGAAGCTCAGCCGGACCGACGCGGACGACATCAGGAACCTCGGCGGCTGGCTGACCACGGTCGTCGGCCGGGTCTGCCTCGACCTGCTGCGCTCCCGTACGTCACGCCGCGAGGACCCCATGGACGAGGCCTTCGCCGAGACCTTCGTCCCCGACCCCTTGATCAGACCGTTCACGGAGCTGGACCCGGAGGAGGAGGTACTCCACGCCGACTCGGTGGGCCTCGCCCTCCTCGTCGTCCTGGAGACCCTGGAACCCGCCGAACGGCTCGCGTTCGTCCTGCACGACCTGTTCGCGGTGCCCTTCGACGACATCGCCCCGATCGTGGAACGCGGCTCGGCCGCCACCCGCCAACTGGCCAGCAGGGCCCGCCGCCGAGTCCAGGGCGCGAGCCCGTCGACCGCCCCCGACCTCGCCCGCCAGCGCGAGATCGTCGAGGCCTTCCTCGCCGCCGCCCGCGAGGGCGACTTCGACGCCCTCGTAGCCCTCCTCCACCCGGACGTGGCCCTGCGCGCCGACTCCGGAGCCCTCGTGCGGGGCGCCGCCGCGTCCAAGTCGATGCGCGGCGCGGGCGCGGTCGCCGAACAGGCGCTCATGTTCGCCCCGTTCGCCCGCTACGCCCAACTCGCCCTCGTCAACGGCACGGTGGGCGTCGTCAACGCTCCCGAGGGACAGGTCCTCTCGGTCATGGGCGTCACCGTCGCCGACGGCCGGATCACCGAGATGTACATCCTGTCCGACCCGGATCGGCTGGCGCGCCTCGATGTGAGCAGGTCAGTACGCTGAACGGCATGGAAGATCACATAGCGGCCCGCTCCGACCTCCGCGGCGACTGCGAGCGCTGCTTCGGCCTGTGCTGTGTGGCACTGCCGTTCGCCACCTCGGCCGACTTCGCGCTCGACAAGGCCGCCGGGACGCCGTGCCCGAATCTTCAGGGCGACCACCGCTGCGGAATCCACGCGAAGCTCCGGCCCAGTGGCTTCACCGGCTGCACGGTCTACGACTGCTTCGGCGCCGGGCAGCGGGTCTCGCAGGTCACCTTCGCCGGCCAGGACTGGCGCACGGCTCCCCGGGAGCAGGCCCGGCGGATGTTCGACGTGTTCCCCGTCGTACGGCAGCTTCACGAACTGCTCTGGTACCTGACCGAAGCGCTCACCCTGCCCGCCGCCGGCCCGGTCCACCCCGACCTGCGCCGGGCCCTCGGCCGTACCGAGGAACTCACGCGCGGGACGCCCGAAGAACTCGCCGCGCTGGACGTGGGCGCGCATCGGCAGGAGGTCAACGTGCTGCTGCTCCGGAGCAGTGAGCTGGTGCGGGCCGGGGCGCGGGGCAAGAAGAAGGAGCGGCGGGGCGCCGACCTCATGGGTGCCCGGCTCAGGGGCGCCGATCTGAGCCGGGCCAATCTGCGCGGTGCCTACCTCATCGCCGCCGATCTCACCGGGGCCGATCTGCGCGGTGCGGATCTGATCGGTGCCGACATGCGGGACGCCGATCTCACGGACGCGGATCTGACCGGCGCCTTCTTCCTCACCCAGCCGCAGGTCAACGCGGCCCGGGGGAGCGCCGGGACCAGGTTGCCGGAGTCAGTCGTCCGTCCCGTGCACTGGACAGCGGGGCTCTGACCGCGCCTCGTCGGGGACCGTGACCGGTGCGGGGGCCGCTGCCGTGGTGCGGCGGTCGAGGTGCAGGCGCAGGCCCTCCGGCATCAGCGTCAGACGTTCGGTCACACGCAGGCGGTACGCCGGGTCGGGGCGCAGTTCGTAGCGGCGCAGCAGCAGGCCCAGGACCAACGTCGCCTCGTGCAGGGCGAATTGGCGGCCGATGCAGGCCCGCGCGCCCGTCCCGAACGGCTTGAAGGTGTGCGGGGCGCGGGAGCGTACCGCCTTGGCGTCGAAGCGGTCCGGGTCGAACTCCTCGGCGTCCGCGCCCCACACCTCGGGGTCGCGGTGCAGCATCGGCGTGAGGATCAGCGCCCAGCCGCCCCGGCGCATCGGGTGGACCCCGGTCAGTTCGGTGTCACGGGTGGCCTCACGGGCGTACGCGGGGGCCGTCGGCCAGAGCCGCAGCGACTCGTCGAGGATCCGGCGGACGTAGCGCAGCTTGGCGACCTGCTCGTAGCCCGGGATCTGCGTGTCGCCCCACACCTGGTCCACCTCGGCGCGGGCGCGGGCCGCGATGTCCGGGTGGCGGGCGAGGTAGTGCAGGGCGAAGGACAGGGAGCCCGAGGTCGTCTCGTGGCCGGCGACGAGGAAGGTGATGACCTGGCGGCGGACGTTCTCGGGGGAGAGGCGTTCGCCGGTCTCGGGGTGGCTCGTGTCGAGCATGCGGTCCAGGAGGTCGCCGTCGCCGGTTCCGCTCGCCTCGCGGCGGGTCCGCACCATCTCGTCGACCGTGCGGTTGAGGTAGGCGATGTCCGCTTCGTTGCGGCGAGTTGCGCTGCGCAGCAGGAGCGGGGCCAGCGGCGACGGCACGGAGTTGAGGCGCTGTGCGTAGCTGAGCGTGCCCACCATCGACGTCACGAAGGGGTGCGGGCGGTCGCGTTCGAAGGAGCCGAAGTCATGGCCGAAGCCGGTGCGCGAGATCGTCTCCAGGGTCAGCTTGGTCATGTCGGCGGGGACGTCCACCGAGCGTCCGGCCGTCAGTTCGCGGTCCCAGCTGTCGGTGAGGCGCTCCGCCACGGACAGCATCATCGGGTGGTAGCCCGCCATCGCCTCGCGGCTGAAGCCGGGGGCCAGGACGTCGTGCGCCAACTGCCAGTTGGGCTCGTGGTTGTACGCCGTGAACAGCCCGTCCCCCGCGACCGGCCGCAGGTTCGCGACCCCGAGACCGACATGCTTGGCGAACCGCGACTCGTCCGCCATGTCGGCGACCAGATCGGCGCCCCACACGAACACGAACTCTTTGCCGAACGCCTTCCGCCGGAAGATCGGGCCCAGCTGACGGGCGTAGCGCAGCGTGTCCTGGAGGGGGGTGCGGCGGTCGGCACCTAGGACGTCACCGAGCAGCGGGACCCGGCGCGGGGGATGCGGGATGCGGTCGAGGTGGGGCCAGCCCTGCTCGGCGCCCCGGAATCCCTTCGGCAGCGCGGTCGGCGTCGCCGTCGTCGTCTCCGCCATGACGCGATCTCCCTTGATCCTGCGGACCGTTGAGGGGCACAGAGCCTGTTGTACGTCGGTTCAATAACGTGTTTCAGTGTGATCCCGTCGGCGAACCGACGTCAAGTAAAGTGCGGGAATGGCCGCGAACCAGGGAGGGCGCACGCGCCGTCGGCTCAGCACCGAGGAGCGTCGGGAGCAACTCCTCACGGTGGGCGCGCGGTTGTTCTCCGAGGATCCGTACGACGACGTGTGGATCGAGCAGGTCGCCGAGATCGCCGGGGTCTCCCGCGGGCTGCTCTACCACTACTTCCCGACCAAGCGGGACTTCTTCGCGGCCGTCGTCGAGCGCGAGAGCGAGCGGATGCTGCGGATGACGGAGGCCGTGCCGGGAGTGCCGGCCCGTGAGCAGCTCGCCGTCGCCCTCGACACGTATCTGGAGTACGTGCACACCCACGCGCACGGCTACCGCGCCTTCCACCGAGCCGACGCGGCGGGGGATCAGACCGTACGGCGGGTCTATCAGCGGGCGTTGGCGGCGCAGGAGCGGCAGATCCTCGCCGCGCTCGCCGCGGATCCCGAGTTCGGGCCGGCCGTGGCCGAGCGGCCCGACGCGAAGCTCGCGGTGCGCGGGTGGCTGGCCTTCACCACCGCCGTCTGTCTGGAGTGGCTGCGGGGGCCGGAGTTGAGCCGGGAGCAGGTGCGCGATCTGTGCGCGCGGGCGCTGTTGGGCGTCATCTCGCCCTGAACTCGTCCTGGAGCCGCCCGGAACTCGTCCTGGACGACTTGGTGGAGAGATTGCGTGGCGTGGTTGGCGTGCGCCCCGATCTTCGGTAGGTTAGGCAAGGCTTACCTAAGGAGGTTCAGGGATGGGTGACAGCCAGACGTGGACGGCCGTGCCTGCCGCGGCCGAGCGAGCCCGCTCGGTGCTCGCCGCCGCATGGTCCTGCGCGGTGACCGCGGAGGGCGGTCGCGAGGAGTTCGTCGGTGCGCACAGCGTGGACGACGACGGCCGGGTGCTCCTGCAAGTGCCCGAGGACAGCGCCCTGTTGGCGGCCGCGATCTGCGCGCCCCGCGGAGAGCCGTCCGCCGTCCTGGAGTTCGCGGACGTCGCGCCCGTCCCCGTGCGCAACCGTATCCGGGCCCGGCTGTGGATGGCCGGCTGGTTCGTCCCCGAGGACGACCAACTCGCCTTCCGCGCCACGCGCGTGGTGCTGCGCCCGGCGACCGGCGCGGTCGTCGTCGACCTCGACGAGTTCGCCGCCGCCGAACCCGACCCGCTGGCCCTGGCCGAGGCCCAGCTGCTGACCCACCTCGCCGACTGCCACTCCGACGCGGTCGAGCGGCTCACCCGGCTCGTCGAACCCGACAGCCTGCACGGCGCGGTCCGCGTCCAGCCCCTCGCCGTGGACCGGCACGGACTGACGCTGCGCATCGAGCGCGCCCGCGCCCACGGCGACGTACGGCTGCCGTTCCACGCGCCCGCCGACACGGTCTCCCACCTCACCGAGCGCATGCATGTGCTGCTCACCCAGGCCAGCGCCGCGTCCTGCCCGCGCCCCCTACAGCGGCAGCGCACAGACGGCGACCGGTGAGGCGAACGGCTCGCCCGCGAGCGTGAGTTGACCCGTGTTGTCGTCCACATGGAACACGCTGACCGTGCTCGACCTCTGGTTCGCGGTGAACAGCAGCGTCCCGTCCGGCGAGAGCGCGATCTGCCGCGGGAAGTCACCGGACACCGGTACCGTGCCGAGCAGCCTGAGCCGGGCGCCGTCCGCCTCGACGGCGTACCGGGCCAGGGTGTTGTCACCGCGGTTGGCGAGATAGGCGTACGCGCCGTTCGACGTCACCAGGATCTGCGCCGGGTAGTTGGTGGTACTGCCCGTGCCGCCGCTGGACTGCGGGGCGCCGATCGAGAGGGCGCCCGTGCCCGGGTCGTAGGCGCAGACCGCGATGGTGTCGTCGACCTCGTTGGCCAGGTAGGCGTACCGGCCGCCGGGGTGGAACGTGAGGCTGCGCGGGCCCGCGCCCGCGCGGGTGTGTGCCTGCGAGACCTCGGCGAGCGTGCCCTTCGTGGTGTCCAGGCGGTAGGTGTAGACCGTGTCGGTGCCCAGGTCGACGGCGAGGACATGGCCGCCGTCCGGAGCGGTCACGAACTGGTGCGCGTGCGGCCCGTCCTGCCCCGGGCCGGGCTGCGGACTGGAGTGCTTGGCCAGCGCGGTGCGTTCGCCGAGCGCGCCCGAACTGTCGATCGGGTGCACGGCCACGCTGCCCGACGTGTAGTTGGCGCTGAGCAGCCAGCGCCCGGTGGGGTGCACGGACAGATGGCAGGGACCCGCGCCGCCGGTGCTCCGCGCGCCGAGGACCTTGCGGTCCGCCAGTCGTACGGCGGTCACCGCGCCGGCCGTCTGCTCGTCGACCGCGTACAGCGTGCGGCCGTCGGGGTGCACGGTGAGGTACGACGGGTCGGCGACCCCGGTGAGCGTGCCCGCGCCGGTGATCTTGCCGGTCGACGCGTCGTAGGTGGCCAGGCCGATGCCCGTGCCGCCGCCGTCGACCGAGGTGTAGGTGCCGAGGTAGAGGGGGCGGGGGCCGGAGGCCTTTCCGGCGGCGGGTGGTGCGGCGGGTGCCGGTGCCTTCGCGGCCGTCGAGCCCGTCGTAGGAGTGGTTCCGGGGTCGGCCGGTGCCGAAGCCGGTGCCGGGACCGCGATCACCGCCGCCGTTCCGCCCAGGGCGCCGATGAAACGGCGCCTGCTCCAGCCCTCGCGTGACGCCTCCGCACCACTCGTCATGCCCACACCCTCAGGTCGTCGCTCGCCTCGGTCGTCACAGCAACCTTGGCGTGCGGGGCCTGTTTAGCGCAAGACCGGCAACGGGCGTTGCGTTCAGTGCAACGAGTGTCGGGCGGGTGCCCTGCCCAGTCGACTGCCCGGGGATGGCCTACCAGTCGCCGTCCTCCACCGGCTTCCCCTGCGCGTCCTTGATGGGCTGCACCTGGTCGGCCGCGGGTTCCTGCCAGGGTTCGTGGTCGTCACCCAGCCAGTCACCGACCGGCTGGACCGCGCCCAGGGTGTCGGTGGGGGCGAGATCCTCGGCGTCCTGGTCGTAGTAGTCGAACCAGGGGAGCCCCGCCCGGGTGTACGCGGCACGGTCCACCGGTGACGGCGGCGGGGCCTCGCCGGTGATGCGGCGCCACTCCGGGGGCGTCACCAGGTGCACGAAGACCCGCCCGGCGGGCGCGTCGGCCCAGTCCTTCAGGGGGCGGTCGTCCTCGTAGACCTCCTGGTGCATCGAACCGCCGACACCGAGTCCCATGGCAGCGGCGGCGCGGGGGCTCGGTGCCGGTGGGGCGCCGGGCGCGGACATCATCGGCGCGGCGGGCATGCCGTAGCCGCCGGTCGGCAGGGTCGTCGTCCGCGCCCGCTCCGAGCGACGTCGCTCGGCCTCGCGCCACTTGGTCAACTCCCGCTCACCGAGCGGGAAGGACTGGAGTTGGACGCCGCCCCACACCTCCTCGCCCGTGACCTGCCCCTCGACCGTCGCGCCGAGACCGAGCGGGACCGCCACGAACTGACGGACCGTGTCCTTGCCGGAGTTGATGCCGTCGAGCCACGGCTGGCGGGGCAGCACCACGTAGTTCTGCGGGTTCCGGGACAGCCGGTCGCTCCACGGCTCGCCCGAGACCGCGCACACCTTGCCCACCCCGACCTGAAGTGCGGCCGGCTCCCGCGTGCCCGCGAAGCTCAGCCACATCGCCTCACGCAGATACACCGGCAGCAGCACCCCGCCCCGCGCGCGCCACTCCGCGGGCACCGTGTCCGGGAAGTCCGCGACCCGCCGGACCGGGAACTCGCCGATCCCCGGCGGCAACGGATGCGTACCCGTCTCGGGCAGCCGCAGCGTGCGGACGAACCGCACCGCCACCCCACCGGGCAGCCGCAAGGTGTTCCCGTCGATCCGTACGGTGCTGTCGGTCATACGCCCGCCCCCATGGTTCCGCTGTGCCGAGTCGTCCTCCTGGGCGCGCCCCGCCCCCAGGTGACCTCGTCACCTAGAACGATCGGCGCCCCTGCCCCGGTTCCTGCGCAGCCGATCCGGAACCCCCACCCGCTCCCGCAGCCACGCCAGCCACGGCAGGCGCTCGCGCTGCTCACTGGCACACCGGTCGAGTTCCTCCAGCAGCCGGCGCGAGCGGTGCTCGGTGTCCAGCTCGTCCAGCATGCGGTTGACCTCGGTCAGCATGGCACCCAGCAGCTGCCACTGCGCCGCGTCCCGCTGCACCTCCTCCAGGAGCAGCTGGGCCAGCTTGTCGCGGGTCGCGGCGGCCGTGTGCAGCTCGGTGGTGAGCCGTGACTCGGCGGACTCGGCGCTCACCGACACATCGGTGGTCACCAGCACCGCGAAACTGACCACGGCGTCACCGATCTCGGACAACAGCTGTTCTACGGCCGCGCCGGTGGGCGGCGCGAACAAAGGCTCGGGGTCACGCTGTTTCGCCAGGTCGGTGAAGGTGCGGGCGAGGACGCGGAGCACGACCGTGCAGATCTCCAGGGTGTCCAGGCCGGTCCGCAGCACGACCCGGTGCAGCAGCCCCTCCCGTACGCGCGGATTGAGCCGCAGGCTGTCCTCGGCCTGCCGCAGGGCCGCGTCCACCTCGACGATGTCGTGGTCGAGCCGGCGCGCCTCGTGCAGCCGCGCGGTGGCGTGGTCGACGGGTGTGCGGCCCGCCGCCTCCTCGCCCATGCGCCGCATCAGCCGCCGTAGCCGACGGGCCAGGCCCTCGATCGACTCGCCGGCCTCGTCCACCCACACCGGGGGAGCCAGCAGCAGATTGCAGCCGAGTCCGACGACCGCGCCGATCAGTGTCTCCACGATCCGCGCCCAGGCCGTGTTCCCGACCGTGGTGACCCCGAGGACCAGCATCGCGCTGATCGCCACCTCGGGCACGTACTCGTCGACCCGCACCAGCCGCCCCACCACCAGCGCGGCCACGATCAGCAGGGCCAGGCTCCACCAGGTCAGACCGACCAGCAGGCTGAAGGCGATGGCGACGAGCACGCCCGCGACCACGGCGGTCACGCGGCGGATGCCGTTCGTGAGGGTGGCGTAGAGGGTGACCTGGACGACGAGGAGCGCGGTGAGGGGAGCGGTCAGCGGGGCGGGCTCGGGGCTCAGGCGCAGGGCGACGACGTACGCGACCGTCGCCGCGGTCGCCGACCGCAGCGTCTGGACGACCACCGGGTCCCGGTGCCGCCCCAGGAACCGCACCAGTGGCGCCGTCCACTCACGGACATCTCGCATCCTTGGCCTATTCCCTCTCACCGATGCGCCGAACGTCTCTCTTGCGGACAGTAGCTGTCCGCAAGGCCTCCTAGATTGTCATCACCGCACGGAACGAAGGGGAGGGGAACGTTCATGACGAACATCCAGGGCATCGAGGTACTGGCCCGCTCGCACGACTACCTGCGCGAGGTGGTCGCCGCCGTGCCCGAGGCGGCCTGGACTGCGCCCACGCCGTGCAGCGAATGGACGGTACGGCAGGTCCTCAACCACGCGCGCATCGACCAGCAGGCCTACGGCCTCGTCCTCACCGGCGACCGGCCCGACTCCGACCCCTTCCACCCGGAGGACGCCCTCGCCGGGGACCCGGTCGCCGAACTCGACAAGGTGCTCCGCATGGTGGCGGACGCGTACGCCCACCTGCCCGCCGACGCCGAACAGGTGCCGACACCGCTGGGCCCGATGCCCCTCCCGTTCGCCGCGGCGACGGCCGCCATGGACGCGGCCGTGCACGCCTGGGACATCGCGGCGGCCACCGGCCGGAACCGGCCACTGGGCGCGGACCTCGCCGAGGGGATCTGGCCGGCCGCGGACCGGCTCGTCGACCAACTCCGCGACTCCTACCAGGTGTTCGCGCCCGCGCTGGCGGTGAAGGACGAGTACGACCGGGCCGAGACGCTCCTCGCCTTCCTCGGCCGCTACCCGCACTGGACACCCGCCGGTTCCTGAGGGAAACCCCACCCCGATACGGAGGACCACCGCATGGTCCCCGCCCCCGGGGCACGCGACCCTCGCACCATGAAACGGCATCGGACCGGACTGATCCTGACCCTGCTCATCAGCCTCGGCACCGTCGCGGCCGGCACCCCGGCCGCGACGGCAACGCCAACTCCCGCGCCCTCGGACGTGGTTGCGTCCCTCGACCGCTCCGCCCACCCGCTGCGGACCGTCGAACCGGGCGGCCCCACCGACGACTTACGCCCCCTCGACCGGATGATCGGCGGCGCCCGCGTCGTCGGCCTCGGCGAGGCCACCCACAGCTCCCACGACTTCCTCGCCCTCAAGGACCGCGTCTTCCGCCACCTCGTCGAGAAGAAGGGCTTCCGCACCTTCGCTCTGGAGGGAGCCTGGAGCACCGGCCTGCGCCTCAACGACTATGTCCTGTACGGCGAAGGGGACCCGCGGCGCATCTTCCGCGAGGAGTTCCAGCGCGACTACCTGTGGTGGAACAACACCGACTATCTGAAGCTCGTCGAGTGGATGCGCGCGTACAACGTCCGGCATCCCGGCGACCCCGTGCGCTTCATGGGCGACGACATCGGCTGGGCCGGACCGGAGCTCTACGACTCGGTCACGGCCTATGTGGCCGACACCCACCCCGAGTTGAGCACCCGTCTCGCCGACCTGTACCGAGGGCTGCGGCCCACCGTGCCGGCCGGGACGTACATCGAGCAGTACCTCGACAAGCCGTACGCCGAACGCCAGGAGATGGCCGAACGCACCGGCCGCGCACTGGAGTTGCTGAAGCGGCAGTCACCGGGGAAGGACCGCGAGGCGTACGACTGGGCCGTGCGGAACGCGACCGTCCTCGACCAGGTGGCCCGGCAGTACGACTTCGACTTCGCCGACCCCGCGCAGGTCCCCGCGGCCATGCGCTACCGGGACGAGACGATGGCGGCCAACGTCGTCTGGTGGCAACGGCACACCGGCACCAAGGTGTTGCTGTCCGCGCACGACGCCCACATCGGCTATGTGCCGTCCGACCCGGCCAACTACCCCAAGATGCAAGGGGCGTTCCTGCGCGACACCCTCGGCTCCCGGTATCGCAGCGTGGGCCTGACCTTCGACCGGGGCTCGTTCAACGCCACCGGCCCCGACGACGCGATCCACCGCTGGACACTGGGACCGGCCGGGGCCGGCAGCAACGAACGGACCCTGGACCAGGTGCGGTTCACCGACTACCTGGTCGATCTGCGCTCGGTGGGATCACCGGCCCGCGCATGGCTGGCGGAGGCACGGCCGACCCGCAGTATCGGCACCGACTACCCGGAGGACCTGCGGACCATCGCCCTGGCCCGAAGCTACGACGTGTTGATCCATCTTCACTCGGTCACGGCGGCCCGACTGCGCGACCGATAGCCCGCGATCTTCGCGAGGTTGCCGCAGCGGTCCATCGAGCACCAACGGCGGCGGCGGGCCTGGGAGTCGTCGAGGAACAGCAGGGAACACTCGGGGTTCTCGCACTCCTTGACCCGCTCCAGCAGCGGACTGCCCACCAGCAGGACGCCGTCCCGGGCCACCGTCGCCAGCGCCGCGCGCGCCGGATGCGCCGACTTCCAGCGCTGGTCGCCCAGTTGGGGCGCGAGATCCGGCCGCGCGGCGGCCTCGTTGACCCGCTCGACATCGGCCGCCGCCGGTTCCCGACCGGCCATCGCGTCCCGTACGACCCGGTAGAGCGCCTCGCGCAGGGTCCGCGCGTCCGTCAGCTCCCGGGCCGTGACCCGCACCGGCTCGGTGCCCACCGACAGCTCCGCCTCCGTGATCCAGCCAGCCAGGGCCGCCGGGTCAGGAAGCCGCTCCACGGGCGTGCCGTGCCGCTTGCCGAGCGTCGCCGCGAAGTTCAGGCACGGGCGTCCGCCGATGAACGGGAAGACGGGCGGGATGGTCATGGCAGCGAGCTTACCTCGCGTACACCGGTTCATGCGGTGTACGCGAGGGCGACCGGCCGCGAGCGACGCTCTCCGTCAGGCCTTGACACCGGTTCGTCCGGTGTCGCATGGTGACACCAGTTCAACAGGTGTCAGTCGGATCGGCCCGAGTTCGGTGGCCGTGACAGGGAGCAGGTGGCTCATGCGTGCGGTACGGATCGACGAGTTCGGCGGGCCCGAGGTGCTGGTACCGGTCGAGGTGCCCGACCCGGTCGCGGGTCCCGGGCAGGTGCTGGTGCGGGTCGCCGCGGCGGGCGTGAACCGCGCGGACGCCCTGATCAGGTCCGGGAACTACCACCGGGCCGGGAAGCCGCCGCTGATCCCGGGAGTGGAGGGCGCCGGGACCGTCGCCGGGCTGGGGGAGGGCGTCACCGGCTTCACGGTCGGGCAACGGGTCGTGGCCCTCGACGGCATCAACTCGCCCGGTTTCTACGCCGAGTTGGTGGCCGTACCCGCCACCCGGGTCGCCGCCCTGCCCGACGGGATCGACCTAGCGCACGCAGCCGCCCTGCCCGTCGCCTGGCTGTCGGCCTGGTACTGCCTGCGACACCTCGCCCGGGTCACCAAGGAGGACACGGTGGTCGTGAAGGCCGCCGCGAGCGGGGTCGGCAGCGCGGCCGTACAGATCGCGGCCGAGACCGGCGCCCGGGTCATCGCCCTCGCCGGATCACCCGAAAAGGCAGCCTGGGCAGGGGAGTTCGGCGCCCACGCCACGCTCGACACGTCCTCCTGCCCTGACGACGCGGAGGTCGACGAGGTGCTACGGCTCACCGGCGGGCGGGGCGCGGACGTCATCCTCGACACCGTCGGCGGCCCCGCCTTCGGGCGCAGCCTGCGCGAGATCGGGCACGGCGGCCGGGTCGTCGCCCTCGCCAATGTCGCCCTGGAGCCGAGCACCGTCGACACCCGCGACTTCTACCCGAAGAACGCGTCGATCCTCGGCTTCCAGCTCACCAACCTCCAGATCCACGGCGGCTACGACCCCCGCGCGGACCTGCGGGAACTCGCCGAGCGGGTCGCCGCCGGCATGTACCGGGTGCCGATCGAGACCGTCGTACCGCTCGCCGAGGCGCGTGCCGCCCACGAGCGGCTGGAGCGCCGGGACAACCGGGGGAAGATCGTGATCGCCGTAGGGCGGGAGTGATCTCGGACGGGTGGCCGGGCTGACGTCAGACGTACAGCTTTTCCAGGAACGCGGTCAGATGGGCCACCGTCCGGTCGATCTGCTGTTCCACGGTCAGGCTCTCCTCGATGCGGATGCCCGACTCGGGGATCTTCCGGCCGCGCGCATAGAGGGAACAGGCGAGGTCGGTGCACATGTACAGGCCGACCGAGTTGCCCTCGCGGCCCGCCGGGCCGGCCTTGCGCGCGGTCATCAGGGAGACGCCGCCGCCCGAGTGGGTCGTCACGCACAGCGAACACATGCTCCGGTGCGGGAAGCCGCGCTGCGAGGACGGGAAGCGGAGCGTGACGCCGATCAGCCCGTCCGCGCGCTCGGTGACGAGGTAGCTGCGGTCCGGTGCACCGGGATCTCGCCAGCCCAGGAAGTCGAGGTCGGCCCAGGGGCGGGTGTCGAGATCGCGGGGGATCGCGAGCCGCTTGGCCTCGCCCTTCGAGCAGTTGACAAAGGAGTTGCGGATGTCCTGCTCGGTGAGTGATCTCATGGGGGAGTCTCCTGGGGCGGTACCGGTTCCGAAACCTAGGGGGTCTAGGTTTTGGGTCAGGGTAGTGAGGCGAGCGGTGGAGGGGCCAATGGATTTCGGGGGCGTCGACGGCGTCGGGGCACGCCAGGCACGGGCGTTGCGGCATGTGGCCGAGAGCTCTTCGGGCCCGGCCGTCGACCCGCGCTTTCGCATCACCCTCAACTTTCATCCCGACCGTACGGCGACGGCGACCGGCCGCCCGATTCTCGACGCGCTGGCCCAAGACGGCGCGTACCACTCGCAGTTCGTGACCGGCACCAGCAACGGCGGTCTCACCGCCCGCCCGGGCGGCGACCGTTGGCGCTGGGAGAGCCGGATCTTCGCCGGTGCCTACGACGAGGCGCCCGCACCCGAGCGACCGGTGTACGGCGCGCTCGACTTCCGGCGCCAAGTGGTCGGCGCCGCCCCGCGGTTCGGCTCCTCGCACTTCCGGCTGAGCGGTACGACCCTCGCCCGCGCGACCTTCTGCTACCCGGACAGCGCGGCCGAACCGACCGACTTCGGCGTCGCGTCCGGCATGAACCTGATCGCGCTCGCCGAGGCCGACGAAGACGAACAGGACGCCCTGAACGACTACATCGAGACACAGGTGCACGGAGGTGTCGTCCTCGCCCGGGACATGGAGGCCCTCGTCCTGGACGCGAGCTACCGAGGCACCCCGGTCGAGACCGCCGCCCGCCGCCTGCCCTGCCCCGTCGAATGGCACCCCGGATATCGGCTCACCGTGCGGGAGTTGCACCGGCACGCTGACTATCGCGGCCAGGAGTATGCCGATCTGGGCGCCCGCATCGCCGAGCGCGGTGTCATCGACCCGAGGGTCATCGGCGACGCGGCCCGCACCGGTCGCCATGAACTCCAGGACCTGAAGATGGTGTGGCACACCCTCGCCCGCTTCGGGGCGCCGGAGGGAGCGGGTACGGCCTACCGTTCGTCGGTGTCCGTGACAGGTACCGGCGGCCAGACCCCGGGCGTCAGCACCCCAACCGCATAGGCACGGGCGACCAGTTCGGTGCGGTTCGCCGCGTCCCACCGGGCCGACAGGCGCCGTAGGTGATAGGTCACGCCGTCCGTCGTGAGGCCGGTCTCGCGGGCCGCGCGGGCGGTGGTGGCGCCGCCGGCGAGCAGGGCCAGGATGCGGGCCTCGACCGGGGTGACCTGGGTGGGGGAGTTCTCGTCGGGACTGTCGGCACCGGGTTCGCCCTCGCCCCGCACGCGGAGCATGACCAGCAGTGCCGGTGTCTCCTCGACCGTGTCGCTGACCGGGTCGGCCGTCAACTCCCCATAGCGTTCCGTGCCGTTGGGGGACCGCCACCGTACCGACACCTGGTAGCGGGACCGGTGCCGCAGCCGCAGCGCCTGCGCGATCCGCTCGACCTGTCCGGTCTCCTGCGGCCGGAAGAGGTCGAGCACGTCCCGGCCGCGCAGCCGCCCCGGTGTCGTACCGCACTCCGCCGCCATCGCGGGATTGGCGGCCTGCACCGAGCCGTACACGTCACACACCGCGACCGGCACCGCCACCCGGTCGAAGAGCATCAGGGCACGGTTGCGCCACACCACGCCCTCCCTGCGGGTCCAGTCCACCGGCACCTCCTGTCACGCCCTGCCGCACTACACAATCATGCGGCTCAGGGACATGTCCCGCTGCCGCTGTAGCAGGGCGAGTAGCCCGCGCTCGGTGGGGGCGCGGGGTCCGGATGAGCGCGGTCCCACTCGTGCTGCGCGCCCGTGAGCAGTGTGAACACGAGACCGGCGGTGAGGAGGTGCGACACCGCCGTCCATGGTGCGCGGGAGAGCGCCGCGAGGCCCGCCAGGGCGAGGACGACGTAGAGGAAGTGTTCTGTCCAGGCGATGTTCGCGAGCGTCGCCGCGTCGATCCTGTCCTGGTCGTCCTGTGCGGCCCAACTCTCCATTCCGTAGCCGAAAGTCGTCCAGGCGAAGTCGGCGGCCTCACCGATGAACAGGATGATGGCGGCGAGGATGTCCGGAGCGTGGGGCGTCCTGTTGGACCACGGCCATAGGCCGTGCCGAGGCGGATGTTCGGGCAGTACATGCGTCATGCGCCCACCCTGCCGGGCCGGTCGTGGGGCATGCATGAGTACGCACACTCAGTACGCGCACTCAGGCCGCGCGCCCGGTTAGCCGCCTCGCGCCGTCCGTGCAAGACGCCATCGGTGCTTTTCACTACACGATCGTGTAGTCGCACGGCGCGGTCCGCCGGGGCGGGGCGAGCACGCTGGAACGCAGTACTTCCGTACCGCGAAAGGCAGTTGTCGCGCCATGCCCCCCACCGCGCCGCACCCCCAGCCCGTCGACACGCTCCCCGGCGTGCCCGTCGTCGACATCACCGCGACCGGCCCCGGTCGCACCCCGATGCAGCAGATCATGGAACTGATGCGCCGTCATGGCCCCGTGTTCGTACGGCGGTTGCACGGGCGGGACACGCTGTTCGTCAGCGATCTGGACCTGGTGACCGAGCTCGCCGACGAGCGGCGGTTCGCCAAGCACATCGGGCCCGCCCTGGAGAACGTCCGGGCCTTCGCCGCCGACGGACTCTTCACGGCGTACAACGACGAGCCCAACTGGGCCAAGGCGCACGACATTCTGATGCCCGCGTTCGCGCTCGGCTCGATGCACACCTACCACCCCGTGATGCTGAAGGTGGCCCGCAGGCTCGTCGAGGCCTGGGACCGCGGCGCCCGTGCCGGGCAGCCCGTCAACGTGCCCGACGACATGACCCGGATGACCCTCGACACCATCGGACTCGCCGGATTCGACTACGACTTCGGGTCGTTCGAGCGGGACGAGCCGCACCCCTTCGTCGAGTCCATGGTGCGCAGCCTGGAGTGGAGCATGACCCGGCTGGCGCGCGTCCCGGGCGAGGACCACTCGGCGGCCGACGCGGCGTTCCGGGCCGACGCCGACCACCTCGCGCAGGTCGTGGACGAGGTCATCGCCGCCCGCACCGGGACCGACCAGGGCGACGCCGGGGACCTCCTCGGGCTCATGCTCAGCGCCGAGCACCCGGTCGACGGCACGACGCTCGACACCGCCAACATCCGCAACCAGGTGATCACTTTCCTGATCGCGGGCCATGAGACGACGTCCGGCGCGATGTCGTTCGCGCTGTACTACCTGGCCAAGCACCCGGCGGTGCTCCAGCTCGTGCAGCGCGAGGTGGACGCGCTGTGGGGCGACTCGGCGGACCCGGAACCGACGTACGACGAGGTCGGCCGGCTCACCTATACGCGCCAAGTCCTCAACGAGGCGCTGCGGTTGTGGCCCACCGCCGCCGCGTTCAGCCGGCACGCGCTGGAGGACACGGTGCTCGGCGGGCGCATCCCGCTCCGTGCCGGGCAGGCCGTCACCGTGATCGCGCCCATGCTGCACCGGCAGCCCGGCTGGGGCGACAACCCCGAGCTGTTCGACCCCTCGCGCTTCACCCCCGAGGCGGAGGCGACCCGTTCCGTGCACGCCTTCAAGCCGTTCGGCACCGGTGAACGCGCCTGTATCGGGCGGCAGTTCGCGCTGCACGAGGCGACCATGCTGCTCGCGATGCTCGTCCACCGCTACCGACTCCACGACCACGCCGACTACCGACTCACGGTGAAGGAGACCCTCACCCTGAAGCCCGACGGCTTCACGCTCACCCTCACCCCGCGCACCCCCGCCGACCGCGTGCACACTCCGCTGCCGGGTGCGGTCGAAGCCCCGGCGACTCCTACGGCCGACACCGCCACCCTGCCCGCGCGCGTCCGCCCCGGCACCGCGGCCCTCTTCCTGTACGGCAGCAACTACGGCACGTGCCGCGAGTTCGCCGCCCAACTCGCTGACCAGGCAGCCATGTTGGGGTGCTCGGTGGAAGTCGCGCCGCTGGACGCGTACGCCGACGGACTGCCCACCGACCGGCCCGTCGTCATCACCTCCGCCTCCTACAACGGCCGCCCCACCGACGACGCCCTCGCCTTCGCCGCCTGGCTGGAGGAGACCCACGACCTCACCGACGTGACCTACGCCGTCCTCGGCGTCGGCGACCGCAACTGGGCCGCCACCTACCAGCACATGCCGACCCGCATCGACGCCCGCCTCGCCGAACTCGGCGCCACTCGCCTGACCGACCGCGCCGCCGCCGATGCCTCCGGCGATCTCACCGGCGCCGTACGGGAGTTCACGGCCCGGCTGCGCACGGCACTCCTGGAGACGTACGGCGATCCGGACGCCACGGACGTCAAACCCCTGGAGGAGATCTGCGCCTACGAGGTCCGCACCCTCACCGGCGGCCACCTGGACGCCCTCGCCGCACGGCACGACCTCGTCCCCATGACCGTCACCGAGGCCCACGACCTCACCGCACCCGGCCACCCGCGCCGCAAGCGCTTCGTCCGCGTCGCCCTGCCGGACGGGACCGCCTACCGCACCGCCGACCACCTCACCGTCCTGCCCGCGAACGCCCCGGCGCTCGTCGAACGCGCGGCCGCGGCCCTCGGCGTCGACCTCGGCACCGTCCTCGACATCCGCCCGGGCCGCCCACGCCGCGACGGCCTCGCGGTCGACCGTCCCGTGACGGCGCGTCAACTTCTCACCCACTACGTCGAGTTGCAGGACCGCCCGACCGCCGACCAACTGGTCGCGCTGGCCGCCGCCAACCCCTGCCCGCCCGAGCGCAGCGCCCTCGCCGCTCTCACCGACGACCCGCGCACCTTCGTCGAACTCGTCGAGGACCACCCGGCGTTGCGCGGCGCCCTGGACTGGCCCACGCTCCTCGAACTCCTCACCCCGCTGCGCCCCCGGCACTACTCGATCTCGTCCTCGCCCGCCGTCGACCCCGGCCACGCGGACCTGATGGTCTCCCTGCTGGAGGCCCCGGCCCGCTCGGGCAAGGGCGTCTACCGGGGCACGGGCTCCGGCCACCTCAACACCGTCGCACCCGGCGACACGGTGTACGCCCGCGTCCAGCCGTGCCGCGAGGCCTTCCGGATCGACGACTCCACCCCGGTCGTGATGATCGCGGCGGGCACCGGCCTCGCCCCCTTCCGCGGCACCATCGCGGACCGTACGGCCGCCCTCGCCTCCGGTGCCGAACTCGCCCCGGCTCTCAGCTACTTCGGTTGTGACGCGCCCGACGCCGACTACCTCCACGCCGACGAACTCCGCGCCGCCGAGCGCGCCGGAGCCGTCTCGCTCCGCCCGGCGTTCAGCGCGGCCCCGGAGGACGGAGTGACCTTCGTCCAGCACCGCGTCGCCGCCGAGGCCGACGAGGTGTGGGCCCTGCTGGACGCGGGCGCCCGGGTGTTCGTCTGCGGCGACGGCTCGCGCATGGCACCGGGCGTGCGGGAGGCGTTCCGTACCCTGTACCGGGACCGCACGCCCGGCGCCGACGACGCGACGGCCGAGCGGTGGCTCAACGCACTGATGGCGGACGGGCGTTACGTCGAGGACGTGTACGCCGCCGGCTGACCGAGAGGAAGAGGTGGGCGCACGGTGACGGACTCCTCGGAGCGAGCCCGACAGGTACTCCGCGCGGCGGGCATCCCGCCCGGCGACCTCGCCCACCTCCGCCCCCTCGGCGGCGGCACTTACAACACCGTCGAGGAACTCACCCTCACCGACGGCACCCGCTACGTCCTCAAGACCGCACCCACCGACCCCGGCCTGGCGCACGAACGCCAACTCCTCGTCTCCGAGGCCGACTTCTACGGCGCCGCCGCCAAGGCCGGGGTGGCGGCGCCGCGTGTCGTGGTCCTCGACGGCGACACCCTCCTCATGACGCGCTGCCCCGGCGAACCCTGGGACGACTCCCTCACGGACCCCGAAGTGGCCGACCTGCGCACGGAGTTGGGTTGCCGGCTCGCCCACCTGCACGAGATCACCGGCCCCGGCTTCGGCTACCCCTCCGGCGCCCTCGGCCCCCTCGCCCCCGACTGGCGCACCGCGTTCACCACGCTCTACGACGCCGTCCTCGACGACACCCGCCGCTACGAGGCCTGGCTCCCGCTTCCCGCCGACGACATCGCCCGCACGGCCCGGTCCGCCTACGGCGCCCTGGACGAGGTCACCGACCCCTGCGCGGTCCACTTCGACCTGTGGCAGGGCAACATCCTGGTCGACCGCACGACCGGAACGCCCCGGGTCGGTGGCCTCATCGACGGCGAGCGGATGTTCTGGGGCGACCCCCTCGCCGACTTCGTCTCCCTGGCGCTGCTCGGGGACATCAGGGAGGACGAGCCGTTCCTCGCGGGCTACCGGGAGGCAGGCGGGCGGGCCGAGTTCGACCGGTCGGCCCGCCTCCGTTACGCCCTCTATCGCAGCTACCTCTACCTGATCATGCTCGCCGAGACGGTCCCCAGGAAGTTCGGCGAGGAAGAGAACCGTTGGCGGCGGGAGAGGGTCGCCCCCGAGCTGCTCGCCGCCCTGCGAGAGATCGACGAGACGGCTTCCACCCCGTAGTGTGCATTCCGCCGCCCCTTAGTTCAGGGCGTGAATTAAGAAGGCGGAGAAAGTCGCGCCCGGCGGGACCGCAGGAGTATCTTGCAGGTCGGGCAGGGTTCGGAGGGAGCCACATGGCGGGGCGGAACGGGCGCACGGTACGCGACCTGAGGCGGGCCAACCGCACGGCCGTACTGCAACGGCTGTACTTCGACGGACCCCTCAGCCGCTTCGAGCTGGGCCCGGCCACCGGACTCAGCTCCGGCTCGGTGAGCAACGTCGTCGCGGACCTCGTCGCCGACGGACTGGTCGAGGAGGCCGGCAGCGTCGACTCCGACGGCGGCCGTCCCCGCACCCTCCTCCAAGTCGCCCCGCACAGCGGCCACATGATCGGCGTCGACGTCGGCGAGACCCGCGTCCGTGTCGAGCTGTTCGACCTCACCCTCACCGAACTCGCCCGCGCCGAACGCCCGTTGGAGCAGCAGCGCTACGAGGTCGAGGTCATCGTCGGCCACATCCGCGACGGCATAGCCGAGGTCCTCGCCGCCGCCGACATCGCACCGGAACAGCTCCTGGGCGTCGGCATCGGCGTCCCCGGCATAGTCGAGCACACCCCGGACCACGGCGCCGTCGTGCACGGCCAGACGATCGGCTGGGACGCGGTCCCCCTCGAAGAACTGCTCCGCTCCACCTCCCAACTCCCGCACGCCGTCCCGTACTTCATCGACAACGGCGCCAAGACGCTCGGCCAGGCCGAGATGTGGTTCGGCGGCGGGCGCGGCGCACGCAACGCGATCGTCGTCCTCTTCGGCTCCGGTGTGGGTGCCTGCCTCGTCACTCCCGAGGTGGAGAACGGGCGGGCCGTCGAGTGGGGGCATCTGACCGTACGGGTCCGTGGCCGCCGTTGCCGCTGCGGCGCCCTCGGCTGCCTGGAGGCGTACGCGGGCGCCGAGTCGCTGCTCGACCGCTGGCGCGAGCAGGGCGGACGCCCGCCCGAGGGCACCGACGAGGAGACCGCGATGACCGCGCTGCTGGTCGCCGCCTACCCGCCCGAGGGCACCGAGGCCGACCCCGTCGCGCTCGCCGTCCTGGAGGAGACCGCCGAGTACCTCGGCGCCGGACTGTCCGACCTGATCAACCTCTTCCAGCCCGAGCGCATCCTCATCGGCGGCTGGGCCGGACTCCAGCTCGGCACCCGCTTCCTGCCCGCCGTACGCCACCACGCCACCGCCTACGCGCTGCGCCACCCCGCCGGACGCGTCACCATCGAGCTGGGCCGCCTCGGCCCCGACGCGGTCACCGTCGGCGCCGCGATCCTCCCCCTCGCCGACTTCTTCGCCCGCGGCGGCCGCCGGGCCGAACCCGAACCCGAGGGCCCGGCGCCCGCCTGGCGCACGGCACTTGAGGAACGAGCCCCGCACTGAGGGCACGGGCACGTGGGGGATGATCACTCCATGAGCGAGATCATCCTGATGTCCGACGCCCGGGTCGCAGCCATCCCCGTCGAGGAGTGCGGAGAGCCCCTCGTCGACGTGAGCGACGTACTGCTGGTCGACGACCGCAAGAACGACAGCGGCGCCGAACTCCACCTGCGCCAGGGCGTGTTGGACCGGCTCCTGGAAGCGGAAGCCCTGCTGCCCGACGGCCTGCGCCTGCTGTTCGTCGAGGGCTACCGGCCGCCGGCCCTCCAGCGCCGCTACTTCGAGGGCTACGGCGACGAGCTGCGCGCCGCCAACCCGGACTGGTCCGCCGATCGCGTCCGGTCCGCCGCCAGCCGCTATGTGTCGCCGCCCGAGATCGCCCCGCACTCCGCCGGCGCGGCCGTCGACCTGACCCTCGCCGACGCCGACGGCCGTGAACTCGACATGGGCACCCCGATGAACGCCAACCCGGAGGAGAGCGACGGGGCTTGCTACACCGGCGCCGACAACATCACCGCCGAGGCCGGGGCCCACCGCGCCGTGCTGGGCAAGGCGCTCGGCGCGGTCGGCCTGGTCAACTACCCGACGGAGTGGTGGCATTGGTCGTACGGAGACCGTTACTGGGCGCTGATGAGCGGTGCGCCCGCCGCCCTCTACGGGCCGAAGGACCTCGACCTCTCGTGAGGCTGTACCCGGTTCTATCCGGCGAACGCGTCCACACCGGTTAGATCGGCGGACAGCTTCCACAGACGGGCCGCCTGCTCGGGGTCGGTCGCCCAGGACTTGACGCCGATGCGCTCGCCGTCGGCGGGGGCGGGTTCGGCGATGTCGCAGTCCTCCAGATAGACACCGCCGAGGCCGTCCAGCTGGGGCGAGGTCGCGGCCCAGACCTGCGTGGCCGCGCCCTGCTCCGGGGTCTTGAAGGCGTCCGGATTCAGCAGGTTGCCGTCCTCGTCGATCCAGCCGCGCTCCACCATCTCCTCCGTGGCCAGGTGGCGTTGGAGCGGCGTGAGGATGCCACCCGGGTGGAGCGCGAAGGCCCGCACGCCGTGGTCGGCGCCCAGCCTGTCGAGGTGGACGGCGAACAGGACGTTCGCGGTCTTCGCCTGCCCGTAGGCCTCCCACTTGTCGTAGTCGTGGCTCCAGTGGACGTCGTCCCAGCGGATCCCGGAGGAGTGGTGGCCGGTCGAGGACACCGAGACCACCCGGGCGCCGCCCGCCGCGATGGCCGGCCACAGCCGGTTGACGAGGGCGAAGTGGCCGAGGTGGTTGGTGGCGAACTGCGCCTCCCAGCCGGGCCCGACCCGGGTCTCCGGGCAGGCCATGATGCCGGCGCTGTCGATCACGAGGTCCACGGTGCGGCCGGAGGCGAGGAAGCGGTCGGCGAAGCCGCGCACGCTCTCCAGGTCGCCGAGGTCCAGCTCGTCCAACTCGACACCGTCGAGCCCGGCCACGGCCTCCCGCGCGGTGTCGGGACGGCGGGCGGGGACGACGACTCGGGCCCCCGCCTTGGTGAGCGCACGGGTGGTCTCCAGGCCGATGCCCGAGTAGCCGCCGGTGACGACGGCGAGCTTTCCGGTGAGGTCGATGCCCTTCAGGACGTCGTCGGCGGTGCTCTTCGCACCGAATCCGGAACCGATCTTGTGCTGTGCAGTGGTCATACCTGAACGCTACGAATTGGAGTGCGCTCGAAGTCAAGGATCCAAGACAAGGACCCAGGTCAAGGAGAAGCCCCGACCGCGACGGGGGAATCACGGCCGGGGCGGCCAAGTGGTGGGCACGGAAGGCGGTCGCCTCGCGGCGAAAGGCTCCACAGGGCTTCAGCCGAACGATCGTCCCTGTGGGCGGAGGTTGAGGCCCGGGGACACTGTTCCCTCCGCACCCACGGTCTGTTCAACGGCAAACTACCGGCGAGTGTTCCTGTGCGGGCCACCGCAGGCGGTGATGTGCATCACTTGCCATTGGTCCAGTCCAGTAGCGCGGCCGCCGACCAGGTCGTCACCACCCGTTCGGCGGGCACCCCGCACTCCTCGGCCCGCGCGCAGCCGTTGATCTGCCAGTCGAGCTGACCGGGCGCGTGCGCGTCGGTGTCGATCGAGAACAGCACCCCGGCGTCAACGGCCTTCCGCAGCAGCCGCCTCGGCGGGTCGAGCCGCTCCGGACGGCTGTTGATCTCCACGGCCGTACCCGACTCGGCGCAGGCGGCGAACACCTCGTCCGCGTCGAAGACGGACTCGGGCCGCGCGGCACCCCCGTTCCGCCCGATCAGCAGCCGCCCGGTGCAGTGCCCGAGGATGTCCGCGTGCGGATTCCGTACGGCGGCCACCATGCGGCGGGTCATGGCGCGGGCGTCCATGCGCAGCTTGGAGTGCACGGAGACCACGACGACGTCGAGCCGTTCCAGCAGCTCCGGTTCCTGGTCCAGCGAGCCGTCGTCGAGGATGTCGCACTCGATGCCGGTGAGCAGCCGGAAGGGCGCCCAGGTCCCGTTCAGCGCCGCCACCACGTCCAGCTGCTCGCGCAGCCGCTCCGGGGAGAGTCCGCGGGCCACGGTCAGCCGGGGGGAGTGGTCGGTCAGCACCGCCCACTCGTGGCCGAGCCCGGCCGCCGTACGGCCCATCTCCTCGATCGGGCTGCCGCCGTCCGACCAGTCGGAGTGGAGGTGGCAGTCGCCGCGCAGCAGCGCCCGCAGTTTTCGGCCGCCGGGGCCGGACGGGGCGGGGGCCTCGGCCTCCAGTTGCTCCAGATAGGCGGGGACCCGCCCGTCCAGGGCCTCGCGGACCACCTGCGCGGTCTTCGGGCCGATGCCCTTGAGGGACTCCAGGGTCCCCGCCGCCGCGCGTTCGGCGACCTCGCCCTCGGGGAGCGCCGTCAGGACCCGGGCCGCCGTACGGAAGGCGCGTACGCGGTAGGTCGGGGCCAGGGAGCGTTCCAGCAGGAAGGCGATCCGGTCCAGTGCCCGCACGGGATCCATCGAGCCTCCTCCCGCGGGCGGTCCCCGGCCGGGAACCGTGGACCGCTCGCGTCCGCGTGATGCGTTCTAGGCTCTATTGCATGACCGAAATGTCCAGCCCGCACATCTCCAGTCCGCGGATCATGGTGCTCAAGGTGCAGCCCGGTACCCCGCCGTTCCGGATCGTGGAGATCGACGGGGAGATGGTCTGCGAGGCCAGAACCCTCACGGACGTCCTACAGGTCGCGGCCGTGTGCGGCATCACGGTGCATGACCTGGACGACCCGGACGTGATCCGCTGGGTCGGCGGGGACAAACTCACCTGGATGCCGCACTAGGCGGTGAATACCGGGGTTCTACGAGGTCAGCCGACCGTCCACTTCTGGTTGGCGCCACCCGAGCAGGTCCAGATCTGGAGCGGGGTGCCGTTGGCGGAGGTGTTGCCGGTGACGTCCAGGCACTTGTTCGCCTGAGGGTTGACGATGTCGTTCGCCGAACTGACGGCCCACTGCTGTGCGGCGGATCCGTTGCAGTCGTAGAGCTGCACCTTGGTGCCGTCCGCGGTGCCGCCGGCGTTCACGTCCAGGCACTTGCCGAGCGCGCGGATCGTGCCGTCCGAGCCGACCGTCCACTGCTGGGCGGCCGAGCCGTTGCAGTCGTAGAGCTGGATGGCGGTCCCATTGGCGGAGCTGGCCCCGTTGACGTCGACGCACTTGCCGGCCAGGCCCTTGATCGCCACGCCGGTGGCCGTGTTACTCGTGGTCACCGACACCGAGTCCACCAGCAGTTGGGCCGGGAAGGCCGTGGCACTGTTCGGGTCGCCCGGCCAGTCGCCGCCGACCGCGAGGTTGAGGATGAGGAAGAACGGCTTGTTGAACGCCCAGGTGTTGCCGCCGACGTCGGCGGGCGTACGGGTCTGGTAGACGACCCCGTCGACCGACCACTTGATCGAGTTGGGCGCCCAGTCGACGGCGAACGTGTGGTAGGCGTCGGCGAAGGCCGCGCCGTTCGCCAGCGTGTAGCCGGCGCCTATCCCGTTGGCGCCGGAGTAGCCGGGGCCGTGGATGGTGCCGTGGATCGTGGAGGGCTCGAAGCCGACGTTCTCCATGACGTCGATCTCACCGGAGTTGGGCCAGCCGACCGACCCGATGTCGGTGCCGAGCATCCAGAACGCGGGCCACATGCCCTGCCCGCGCGGGATCTTCATCCGGGCCTCGACATGCCCGTACTGCGCGCTGAACTTCCCGGAGGTGTTCATCCGCGCCGAGGTGTACTGGCAAGTCCCGTACCAGCACTGGTAGTTGGCCGGGTTCTCCTTCTTCGCCGTGATCACCAGATGGCCCTGGCCGTCCAGGGACGCGTTGTTGGTGCCGGACGTGTAGTACTCGCGCTCGTGGTTGTTGACGTTGTCGCCGGTCTCCTGCGTCCACTTCGAGGAGTTGACCGCCGAACCGGCGGCCCCGTCGAAGGTGTCGGAGAACGTGACGGCGTCGGCCTGGTCGGCCGACGTGGAAGCCGCCCGCGCCGGACCGATCGCGGCGGACGCGACCAGTGCGGCGGACAGAGCGGCGAAAAGACATCTGCGGAGCATGCGTGGGGAGGCCACGGCATTCCCTTCTGTACGGCGGACGTGGGGACCGACACGCCGACTGAGGTGGGGGGTGAAAGCGTCGCCTCTTGATTTAAGGAGTGAGATAAGGAGAGCGTCAATACCTTGGTACGGACCAGTAGTTGAATGTTACGGGCCAGTAGTTGATCGTTACGAAGTGGCCTTCGGCGCTTTGGACGCCTTCGATGCCTTTGGTGTCCTCGCCGGCTTCGCGACGGGCTTCCGCGCGTGCACCGCCCGGCCCAGCCGGCGCCCCAGCAGGACCCAACCGATCAGCGCGCCCGAGGTGTTGAGGATGACGTCGTCGATGTCGAAGGCCCGCCCGGTGATCAACGCGCCCTGCGCGAATTCCACCAGGAGCATGACGGTCGCCGTCAGCAGCAGCACCTTCAGGATGCCGCGTGCCCGTGGCGCGAACACGGGCACCAGCACGCCGAAGGGGATACCGAGGACGACGTTCCCGCCGATCTGCTTGATGGCGTCCCGCATGGCCGGCTGGTCGAGATAGGCCTTCAGGGAGCGGCCCGGGTGCAGATTGGTGTGCACGAGGGCCTTGGACGCGGGGGACGGCTCCAGCGTGAGCTTGGCCAGTACGACGGCGAACGCCACCATGAAGACGAAGCCGATCAGCATCGCCAACAGACGCACGGGGAGGGACAGTTGGTGGCGTCCGCGGTCGGGCCGGGCCGACTTCGGCTCGGGCTCCGTCTTCTTGGTGGTGCGCAGGCGCGGGACGGTACGGGCCATGCGGTGGGCCTCCAGCTTTCCATGGTTCAGCAGCGCCCGGTCAGGCGCTGTACGAGATGGTCACGGTCTTGAAGCCGAGCGAACCGAGGAGACCCTTGAGCATGCTGGTGGTGTTCGTCTCGGCACGCGTGGTCAGCCCGCTGGTCTTCGCCGCCTCGGCGATGTGCTTGGAGGCGAGCTTCTGCACGGCCTGCTCGCTGTTGGGGTTGTCGGAGAAGATGTCGCCCAGGCGGTCCAGCAGGCCCCGTTGCTTGGAGACCGTGTAGGAGTGGTCCGGGTCCAGCGCCGGCTTGCCGAGCGTCGCCTTCGGCAGTTTGATGCTGGCCGTCGTGCGGTCGGCGTTGACCGTCACGTCCTCCTTCCCGAGCTTGCCGAGGTCGACATAGCCCTCCACGGTGCCCGCGCCGACGTACAGGGTGCGGGTGCCGCGAATCGCGTCGGGCAGGAACTTGGCGTCCTTCTCCAGGTCCACGACGACCTGGAAGTTGCCGGAGGCCGCGTCGTAACGGCTCATGTCCTGGATGGACTTGAGCAGCGCCGGACCCGAATTGTCGTGGGTCTCGGTGCCGAAGATGTCCCGCAGGCCCGGGAGCACGGCCAGCCGGAGCCCGGCGAACAGCACGGCGATCACAACGACGACGGCGGTGAGCACCTTCGCCCAGCCCGGCATCCGCCGGGGTATACGGCTGATGGAAGTCGTCATGGGGACGGCCCTCCCTTCCTCGGTATGCGCATGCCCCCCAAATGCCCTGCCAGACAGACCTGTTGGTCGATCGGTCCATCTGACGGGGGCACGGAGGGCGCACAGGGGTGAAAAGTCATGGTTCAGGCCCGCCAGGAGTCCTGGCCCGCCGCAGACAGCATGTCCCGGCCGCGTCGCCCCATGCGTCCCGTGACCTATCCGGAGCACGGTCCGTTCCGTGTTGTGACACTGGCCGGTAACACCCTTCAGTGCGACGGTAGTTCACGGTCTCCCGACGGCCGTGACCACCACATCCCCTCCCCGTGCGTGAGCCCGGGCAGGGCCAGTTCCACGTCCCGCACCCGGCGGGCCGGCAGCTCGCCGGTGATCAGCCAGGAGCCGACACCACCCGTCGTCCCCGCGAACTCGGCGCGGCAGGAGGCGAGATGAGCGGTCACCGGCGCGAGCGCCTCCAGCGGGACCTCCGTCTCGAACATGACGTACGGCTCGTACAGCCGCGTCCGCGCGAGCCGCAGCGCTCGGCGCAGCACGATCGGGGTGAGACCGCGGAAGTCGGCGGCCGTGCTGAGCGGGGCGGCGTACCCGGAACGGGTCAGGGCGACCCGGTAGTCCGTCACGGGGGCGCCCTCCAGCCCGCTGAGCAGGGTCGCGTGGACCGTGTCCTCGATGGCCTGGTGGAACGCCCTTGGGAGTGCGCCGAGTTCGGTCTCGTAGCCGAAGACCCCGCCGGAGCCGCGCTCCGCCGGTTCGACGCGCAGCCCGATCGTCGCCCAGTAGTGGGTGCGGTCGTGCCACGGGAACTCGTCCCAGGCCTCACCGGTCCCGGCCGGGCGTTCCAGGAACCGCACCCGGCTCGGCTCGAAGTCGGCCTCGATTCCGAAGTCCTGGACGAGAGTCGCCGCGACGACCTCCTTCTGGACCTCCCCGTACAGGAGCAGCACGGTCGCCCCGGACGCGGCCGGCCGCGCGTGCAGCAACGGGTCCTGGTCGGCCAGCGCGAGCAACGCCGTACGCAGTGCCGCCGCCTGCTCGGGCCGCCGTGCCCGTACGATCGTCTCCAGCGTCGGCGGCGCGAACTGCGGTGCCCGCTCGGTGAGTTCACCGAGCCGGTCGCCGACGCGGACGTCCTTCGGCCCCGTCAGCGCTCCGATGTTCCCGGCGGTGAGCGGACCGGGGCGGCCGATGACATCGAGCCGCGTGACGCGTCCGGAGACCTCGACCGTCCGGCCGTCCGCCCCGTGGCGGCGGAACGTGAGCCGCTGGTGCGGGGCCACCTCACCGTCGTAGAGCCGCAGATACGCCGTCCGTTCGCGGCCGGGGCCGGGGCGTACGGCGAACACCGTGCCCCTCGGGGTGCCTGAGCCGGTGGGTGTGGGTGGGATCAACCGGACCAGGTGGGCGACGAGTTCGGCGACGCCCTGCCCGCCGAGGGCCGAGCCGTGGAACAGGGGGTGGATCGAGCCGTCGGCGGTGCGGGCGGCCAGGGACTTGCGCAGGTCGTCCGGGGTCGGGTGGGGGCCGTCGACGACGGCCGCGAGGATGTCCGGGTCGACCTCGGCGAGTGCCTCGGCCAGGTCCGGGTCGGCGGGCGGGCGGGGGTGCACGCGTGCTGCGGGTGTGCCGAGGCCGGTCACGTCCGTGAGCGGTACGACGTGCGGGGTCAGCCGGTGGCGGATGTCCGCGAGGAGGTCCTCGGCGCGGGCGCCCGCCCGGTCGATCTTGTTGACGAGGACGAGCGTGGGCAGCCGTAGCCGACGCAGGGTCCGCAGCAGGACGCGGGTCTGCGCTTGGACGCCCTCCACGGCGGAGAGCAGCAGGACCGCGCCGTCGAGGACCTCCAGGGCGCGCTCGACCTCCGCGATGAAGTCCGAGTGGCCCGGAGTGTCGATCAGGTTGACCTGGGTGTCGCCGGAGGTGAACGCGGCGACGGCCGAGCGGACGGTGATCCCGCGCTGCCGCTCGATCGCGCCGTCGTCCGTACGGGTGTCACCCGCGTCGACGCTGCCGAGCCGGTCGATCGCGCCGTGGTCGAAGAGCAGCCGCTCGGTGAGGCTGGTCTTACCGGCGTCGACGTGGGCCAGAATTCCGATGTTCAGGGTGTGCATGCGTGGTCGAGTCCTCAAGAACCGTCGTCCGGTGGGCAGGGCGGTGGATTCCGAGGAGTCGGCGCATCTGGGGCTCCTGACATGCGGGGGAGTACGGGCGCCGCCATCATGGCCCACAGGAGTGGGCGGTAGGCAACCCGTTTTCGCGGGTCAGTAGCATGAACCACGGCCGGGAATGATCATGCGAGGAGCAGTAGATCGTGCGAGACATCGCCGTGTTCAGCGGGAATGCCCACCCCGAGTTGGCCAGGGAGGTCTGCGCACATCTCGGTGTTCCGCTCAGCCCCACCCGGGTCAGCCGGTTCGCCAACGACTGCCTGGAGGTACAGCTCCAGGCCAACTGCCGGGAACGGGACGTCTTCCTGATCCAGCCGCTGGTGAAGCCGGTCCAGGAGAACCTCGTAGAGCTGCTGTTGATGTGCGACGCGGCACGCGGTGCCTCCGCCGGGCGGATCACCGTCGTCATGCCGCACTACTCGTACGCCCGCTCCGACAAGAAGGACGCCCCGCGCATCTCGCTCGGCGGCCGGCTCGTCGCCGACCTGATGGTGGCGGCGGGCGCGAGCCGCGTCCTGGCCATGACCCTGCACTCGCCACAGGTGCACGGCTTCTTCTCGGTGCCGGTCGACCATCTGCACGCGCTGCGTGAACTGGCCGCGCACTTCCGGCAGTACGACCTCTCCCGCACCACCGTCGTCTCCCCGGACCTCGGCAACGCCAAGGAGGCCGCCGCGTTCGCCCGGCTGATCGGCGCCCAGGTGGCCGCCGGCGCCAAGCAGCGGTACGCGGACGACCGGGTCGTCATCAGCTCCGTCATCGGTGACATCGCCGACCGGGACATCATCGTGCTGGACGACGAGATCGCCAAGGGCAGCACCGTGCTCGAACTCCTCGACCGCCTGAGGGAGTTGGGCCCGCGCTCGATCCGAGTCGCCTGTACGCACGGCCTGTTCGCGGCGGGCGCGCTGAAGCGGATCGGGGAGCAGCCCGACGTCCTGGAGATCGTCTGCACCAACACCGTGCCAGTGCCCGAGGAGGAGCGCACCGAGAAGCTGCGCATCCTGTCCATCGCCCCGGCGCTCGCCGAGGCCGTACGCCGCATTCACAACGGCGAGTCCGTCAGCGCCCTGTTCGACGCGCCGCCGAACGAATAGACATGAGGGGACGGAGCAACGCTCGGCATCAACCGAGGTGATCAGGAGGACTCGCCGTGGCGAAGGCGAAGTTCGAGCGGACCAAACCCCATGTGAACGTCGGCACCATCGGGCACATCGACCACGGCAAGACCACCCTCACAGCGGCCATCACGAAGGTGCTGCACGACCGGTTCCCCGACCTCAACCCCTTCACACCGTTCGACCAGATCGACAAGGCGCCCGAGGAACGGCAGCGCGGCATCACGATCTCGATCGCCCATGTCGAGTACCAGACCGAACACCGGCACTACGCGCACGTCGACTGCCCCGGGCACGCCGACTACATCAAGAACATGATCACCGGCGCCGCCCAGATGGACGGCGCGATCCTCGTCGTCGCGGCCACCGACGGACCCATGCCGCAGACCAAGGAACACGTCCTGCTGGCCCGGCAGGTCGGGGTGCCGTACATCGTCGTCGCCCTGAACAAGACGGACATGGTCGACGACGAGGAGATCCTGGAACTCGTCGAGCTGGAGGTGAGGGAACTGCTCACCGAGTACGAGTTCCCCGGCGACGACCTCCCGGTGGTCAAGGTGTCCGCGCTCAGGGCCCTCGAAGGCGACCCGGAGTGGACTGCATCGGTGCTCGAACTCCTTGCAGCCGTCGATGAGTTCGTGCCGCAGCCGGTACGGGACGTGGACCGGCCGTTCCTGCTGCCGATCGAGGACGTCTTCACCATCACCGGGCGCGGCACGGTCGTCACCGGCCGGATCGAGCGCGGGATCCTGAAGGTCAACAACGAGGTGGAGATCATCGGCATCCACCCGCAGAAGACCCGGACGACCGTCACCGGCATCGAGATGTTCCGCAAACTCCTCGACGAGGGCCGGGCCGGCGAGAACGTCGGACTGCTGCTGCGCGGGGTCAAGCGCGAGGACGTGGAGCGCGGCCAGGTCGTCATCAAGCCCGGATCGGTCACCCCGCACACGGAGTTCGAGGCCCGCGCCTACATCCTGTCCAAGGACGAGGGCGGCCGGCACACGCCCTTCTTCCACAACTACCGCCCACAGTTCTACTTCCGCACGACGGACGTGACCGGAGTGGTGACCCTGCCGAAGGGCACCGAGATGGTCATGCCGGGCGACAACACGACCATGCACGTCGAGCTGATCCAACCCATCGCGATGGAGGAGGGGTTGAAGTTCGCGATCCGCGAGGGCGGGCGCACGGTGGGGGCCGGTCAGGTTACCAAGATCCTCAAGTAACGCTCCCCGTAAGGCTCATAACGTGCCGGACGTGGCCTCGGGCTGCCCCAGAGCCGCGTCCAGCGTCGGCTGCGGCGGCAGCAGCCGGTTGAGCCCGGTGACCCGCAGGATGCGCAGGGTCAGCGGGTGGGTGCAGACGAGACGCAGCCGCCCGTCCCGCTCCAACACCCGCTGCCGCGCCCGGAACAGCAGGCGCAGCCCCGAGCAGTCGAAGAACTCGACCTGCCGCAGGTCGATCACGATCCGCGCGCGGGGCCGCGCCGTCACCCGGTCCAGATACGGCTGGATCTCCGTCGCCGCGGCGATGTCGATCTCCCCGCGGAACTCCAGGACCGTGAACCCGCGGTCCCGGTGGATCCGCAGATGCCGGGTCAGCGGCGCGGGTTCCTGCTGCACGTCCACTTCGCCTCCAACCGGCCCTCGGTGAAGCGGGGTTGAGCGTAGAAGCGCTCCCCGCCCTGCAAGTTACCCTCGATGGAGTGAATTTGAGCATGTTCGATTGACATATGTCTTCGAATCGAGCCAGAGCTTTCTGTGATGTGCGCGGCAGCCACGCACCGGCGCACGCCCGGGCCTACGACAGTGCGTGCCACGCCTTGGAGAGTGCCAGGCGGAACTGCTCGCTCTGGTGCGCCGTGAGCTCGCGCACCATCCGCTCCTCCAGCTCCCGCACCGGCCCGGCGCACCCCGTCAGCAGGTCGCGCGCCTCCTCGGTCAGCAGGATCAGCAGCTCGCGACGGTTCCGCGGATTGCGCTCCCGGCGGATCAGCCCGCGCCCCTCCAGGGAGCGCACGAGGTCGGCGATGGACTGCGCGGTGACGAAGGAGTCCCGGGCGAGCTGCGCCGCCGACAGGCCGTCGTGTCGCTCCAGGACCGTGAGCGCGGTGTACTGGAGCGCGGTGATCCCGTACGGCCTGACCAACTCGTCCAGGTGCGAGCGGACGACCAGCTCCACCTGCTTGACCATGTACAGCAGGGAGGGGGGTGCCTTCGTCGCGTGGGTGCCGACGACAGGTTCGGTCAAGGGGCCAGCCAGGGGTTCAGCCATGGATTCACCCTAGAGCATTGACAGGAAACCTGTCTGTAACGAGACTGCGGACCAGACGAGAAACCAACAGGAATCCTGTTGGTTGAAATCTTGGCAACGATAGTCCTGGCAACGATGCTGAGGAGTGGCGATGACCGCCTTCGAGATCGAACCCGGCCGCCTGTTCATCGGGGGCCGCTGGTGCGAGGCCGCCGACGGAGCGCGCACCGAGGTGGTCGACCCGTCCCGGGGCCGGGTCGTCACCACGGTCGCGGAGGCCGGCCCCGCCGATGTGGACGCGGCCGTCCGCGCCGCCCGCGAGGCCTTCGACAGCGGCCACTGGTCCGGGCTCAGCGGCCGGGAACGCGGCCGGATCCTGCACCGCGTCGCCGAGCTGATCCGCGAGAACGCCGACGAACTCGCCCAGTTGGAGAGCCTCGACGTCGGCAAACCCATCACCCTGTGCCACGCCGTCGACGTGACCAACGCGGCCAACGACTACGAGCACTACGCGGCCCTCGCCCACTCCCTGGACGGCGCTGTCCGCGACACCCCGCTCAACGCCCTCGCCTACACCAAGCGCGAGCCGCTCGGCGTGGTCGCCGCGATCACCCCCTTCAACTTCCCGCTGATTCTGGCCGGTTCGAAACTCGCCCCCGCCCTCGCGGCCGGCAACACCGTGGTCCACAAGCCCGCCGACGAGACCCCGCTCAGCGCCCTCTACATGGCCGGACTGCTCCAGCGGGCCGGCGTCCCGGACGGTGTCGTCAACGTCGTCACCGGCGCGGGCCCGGTCGCCGGCGAGGCCCTGCTGCGGCACACCGGCGTCGACAAGATCGCCTTCACCGGCTCCACCGCCGTCGGCCGGCACGCCGCGAGCGTCGCCGGCGAGAACCTCAAGCCCGTGACCATGGAACTCGGCGGCAACGCGGCCCACCTCGTCTTCGAGGACGCCGACCTGGAGAAGGCCGTCGGCGCGGTCATCAAGGGATTCGTCTTCAACACCGGCCAGTTCTGCATGGGCGGCCCCCGCCTGCTCGTCGCGCGCCCCGTCTACAGCACCCTCCTCAACATCCTCGCCGACGCCGTCCCCGGCGTACCGCTCGGCGATCCCCGGCTGCCCGAGACCGTCGTCGGCCCGATGGCGGGGGAGCGGCACCTGCGGAAGGTCGAGGAGTACGTCGACCTCGCCCGCAAGGAGGGCGCCCGCATCGTCTGCGGCGGCGAACGGCTCGACCTGGACGGCGGCTACTACTACAAGCCCACGGTCATCGCCGACCTCGCCAACGACTCCCGGGTGATCCAGGAGGAGATCTTCGGCCCGGTCCTCACCGTCCAGCCCTTCGACACCGAGGACGAGGCCGTCGAACTCGCCAACTCCACGCCCTACGGCCTGGCTTCGGGCATCCAGACCGGCAACCTCACCCGCGCCCACCGCATCGCCGACCGGCTCCAGGCAGGCATCGTCTGGATCAACGACTGGGCGATGCTCGACCCCAACGTCCCCTTCGGCGGCGTCAAGGACTCCGGCTTCGGCCGCGAGTACGGCCCCGAGGGCCTCGCCGCCTACACCCGGACCAAGTCCGTCGTCGTCTCCCTCGACTGACCAGGCCCACTCAGGACGACCGACCACGCCCACTGAGGAGTTCGTACGATGTCCACCACCACGCGCGCGGCCGTCGTCGAGTCGGGCGGCGCACCCTTCACCCTCACCGCCGTCGAACTGGCCGAGCCGGGCCCGCACGAGGCGCTGGTCCGCGTCGTCGCAACAGGCCTGTGCCACACCGACCTTGGAGCAGCGAGCGGCGGACTGCCCTTCCCGCTCCCCGGAGTTCTCGGTCACGAGGGCGCCGGTGTCGTCGAGGAGGTCGGCTCGGCCGTCACCGGCGTCGTGGCCGGCGACCACGTCGTCCTGTCCTTCACGTCCTGCGGCGACTGCCACAACTGCCAGGGCGGGCACCCCGCTTACTGCGCGACCTGGCTGCCGCTGAACCTCATCGGCGGCCGACGTGCCGACGGCAGCAGCACCATCAGCCGCGACGGCGAGCCCCTCGGCGGGCACTTCTTCGGTCAGTCCTCGTTCGCCGAACGGGCGTTGGTCGACGAGCGCAGCCTGGTGAAGGTCGACCCGGACGTGCCGCTGGAGTCGATCGCCCCGCTGGGCTGCGGAGTCCAGACCGGAGTCGGCGCCGTCTGGAACGTCCTCAAGCCCCGGCTCGGCGACACGATCGTGGTGCTCGGCGCCGGAGCGGTGGGGCTGTCCGCGGTGATGGCCGCCGCGCTCACCCCGGCCACTCGGATCATCGCCGTGGACCGCGTCGGCGAACGGCTGGCCCTGGCAAAGGAGTTGGGAGCCACCCACACCGTCAACGCGGGCGAGGCCGACCTCGGTGAGACCCTCGCGGCAGTGACCGACGGCCGGGGAGCCGACGGCATCGTCGAGACGACCGGCAATGTCGGCGTCCTCCGCCAGGGCGCCGACGCGCTCGCCGCCCGGGGCACGCTGGTCGTCGTAGGAGCACCGCCGTTCGGCAGCGAAGTCGCCCTGGACGTCAACGGGTTGCTCCCCGGGAAGCGGATCGTGGGACTCACCCTCGGCGACAGTGAGACGCAGAGCTTTATCCCCGCGCTCGTTCAACTGGTCAAGGAAGGGCGGCTGCCGCTGCACCGCCTGATCACCACATATCCGTTCGCGGAGATCGACCAGGCGGTGCGGGACATGAGCGCGGGCAAGGCGATCAAGCCGGTGCTCACCTTCTGAGCTGTTGCCGGTAACCCGAGCTGTCAAAACGTAGGGAATGCGTCCTCCGGCCAGCAGGGAGTATGTGCCCCGGTACCTGCAAACGCCGGCTTGCGAGGCAGTGCCATTGACGCTTCCAGGTATCGCCCGTTCGATCCGCAATGATCTTTGCGCGGCAGTCCTGCCACTGAATCGGGGCATCTGCGCGTTGGCTTGCAGGACGTCCTGGCGGTTGACTCGGGTGGTGCAATCGATGCTCACCCTGAGAGCCATGGCCTGGGGGTGAGACGCGGACTGCGCGACTTCTCGTTGCGCAGGCCCCTCAAGATCGCCCTCGCTCGGCAGCCTGACCTGGTCAGACCTGTATCAGTGGTGCACCCAGGAGTTTCCACGTGGCTACCGGGTTCGGCACGGCCGCCTGGGCAGAACTGGGCGTCGGCACCTGTCCGGGAACGGAAGTTTTCCTGCTCGAACTGCCTGCGAAACGGTGCTTCCCGTCGATCAGGGTGGCGAGGCGGCACGCGAGGGAACTCCGGCGTCGGGAGGGTTCGACCCGCGGGTGGCGCCGGAGGAATTGCCGGCGCGGGCGGGGCTGTCGATCGCCGATGCGGGGGGTCGGGTTTTCCTCGCCGGTGCAGATCCGATCGTGGCGGATCCGATCCGTCTGGGAGCGGCGGTCGGAATTCCGATGACGGCCGGCGCTGCGGGGGCGGCGAACCTGTTCGTCACCGCGCAACTGCACGACCTCCAGGCACTGGAACCGCTGCTGCGCCGCATCCGCGCCACAAGACCCGGCATCGAGATCGACGACCGGCAGATCGTCCTGCGGTCCGTCGAATCCTGGAGACGCCTCCTCGCGCCTGACGGCCGCGCAGTCCGTGTGGTCCCCGTCGACCCGTGGACATGGACCTGGTCCTACGTCGTGAGGCGGACATGGAGCCGAGCATGACGCGGTATCGGCTTCGGTATCGGCCCCCCTGATGCTTACCGGGGGCGTCCGGGCTGCGCCGGTTCGCCGCGTGGGGAGGCCGGCCGAGCCTGGTCGGCGGTCACCGGGAGCGACGTACGCGTCGGACCCGCCCGGAACCGCCCTGCTGTTCACGACGGCGGCAGCGCGAAGGGCACGCGGCCCGTGGCCCGGCCCTGAAGGTCGAGCAGCCGACCCATGTGCTTGGCGGCGTGGAGCACCACGGCGCGGTCGCGGACCTCCAGCTCCGGGAAGCGGTCGGTGAGCAGGGCTTCGAACGGGTCGACGGCGTTGAGCCCGTGGAGCCACACGACGATGAGCAGGTTGTGCGGGCCGCTCACGAAGAAGCACGAGCGCACCTGCTTCATGCGGGCCAGCGCGTTGCCGGTCGCCTCGCGCTGGGAGTGGGGGACCGAGGCACGGTAGATCATCGCCGCCGACAGTCCCGCGAGGGGGCGGGCCAGGTCGCAGCGGACGGTGATCTCGCCTTCCCGCAGCATGCGCTGGAGCCGTCGGCGGGCGGTGTGCTCGCTCATGCCGGTCAGGGACGCCAGTTCGGTGTAGCCGAGTCTGCCGTCGTCGCCCAGCGCGGACAACAGGGCCTGGTCCTCGGGCCCCGGGCGGTCATACATGTCCGTGGCGAAGACGACACGGGTCGGCGCCCGCGGTTCGGACAGGGCGGCGCGGTCGGCCGGTTCCAAAGCCCAGGTCCGCCAGTCACTGCCCGCCCCGTACTGGGTGATGGCCAGCCGGGTTCGGAGGCTGCGAACCCCGTCCAGTCCGCCGATCGTCTCGTTCACCGAGCGGCCGAGAGCGGGCAGATCGGTGGCCACCACCCCCAGGAGCAGATCGAAGTCGCCGGCGGTCTCGTCGACGTTGAAGACCCAGGGCAGCAGAACCGCGGCGGAGCTCACCGACGCCAGGGAACCCGGTCGGCACCGCACTTCCACAAAGGCGACGGTGGCCTGCTTCGCGGCGTCGTGAGCCGTGATCCAGGCCAGACCGGCCGCGCGCAATCGCTCCCAGTGCCGGGCCGCGGTGGTCGCGTCCACACCCAGCGCCTGGCCGATCCGGGACCAGGGCGCACGGGGAGAGGTCTGGAGCGCGTCAAGGAGCGCCAGATCCAGCTCGGAGAAGCCGTGCCGAGCGTCCGGGGCGTGGGTGCCGGAATCCGGCACAGACCGTTTCACCATGAGGCTTTCCTGTGATTTCCCGGGTTTGTCGCTCATGAGCGGGATCGTAGTGGCATTCCCGTCGGCCGGAATCGGTCGACCCTCCAGCCTCCTGCCCGGATCACAGGCGGAATGCCCACGGCCCGGGTCGGCATCCTGCCGGTCCTCGACCAAGCGTCCCTTTCCACATCCGTGTGGGCCGCCCCCCTCCACACCCCGCATCGTCGAGCAACGAAAGACCTGACTGTGACACCCTCTCCGGCCGACCCGGCCCAGGACACTCCCCCCGCCCCCGCCCCCGCACCACAGGGATTCACCACCGAACTGCGCGATGCCCTCAACCTGCGCGGCGTCCTGCTGATCGTCGGCGTCCTCGCCCTCCAGCTGGGCTTCGTCCTGTCCTACATCGGCGCCTTCCACGCACCCAAGCCCCATCACATCGCCGTGGCGGTCGTCGCACCCTCGCAGGTGTCGGGCCCAGTCGTGAAACAGCTCAACACCCTGGAGAACGGCCCCCTCGACGCCCGCGTCGTCGCCACCGAAAAGCAGGCCCGCACCCTCATCCTCGACCGCACCGTCGACGCGGCGATCCTCGTCGACCCGAAGAGCACCACCGACACGCTGCTGGTGGCCTCGGCAGGCGGTCCGGCCGTCTCCTCCACGGCCCAGCAGATCGCCCAGACCATCGAGACGGACCGCCACCGCCAGGTGACGATCACCGACATCCGGCCGCCCGCCGCCAGCGACGGCCGCGGCATGTCCTCCTTCTACCTCGTCGTCGGCTGGATGGTAGGTGGCTACCTGGCCGCCACCATCCTCGGCATGGCCGGCGGAGCCCGCCCTGCCAACCTCCACCGGACCGTCATCCGGCTGAGCTCTCTCGCCCTCTACGCGATCGTCTCGGGCCTGGGCGGGGCCATCATCGTGGGTCCCCTCCTGGGCGCTCTGGAGGGGCACTTCGCCGAGTTGTGGGCGCTGGGCGCGCTGATCGTCTTCGCCTCGGCCGCCACCACCGTCGCCTTCCAGGTGCTGTGGGGCGTCATCGGTGTCGGGGTGACCATCCTCCTCTTCGTCGTCCTGGGCAATCCCAGTGCCGGGGGCGCCTATCCCGCCGTTCTGCTGCCGCCGTTCTGGCGATCGGTCGGCGAGTGGCTCCCGCCGGGCGCCGGCACCACCGTCGTACGCAACACGGTCTACTTCTCCGGCAACGCCATCGCCCAGCCCCTGTGGGTGCTCGTCGGCTACGCGGTTCTGGGCACCGCGGTGGCCGTCACCGCATCCGCCCTGCGCCTCCGTCGCAGTCAGCGCCTTGCCGGCGCACAACCGGCCGGCGAACCGGTCGTGAGTCGGTTGGGCACCCCGTGAATTGCTCTCCGTAGCGATCTATGGGTTCGGCCGACGGGTGTCGGTCTGCTGTGGGTGGTGGGTGACAGCAGGCTGGAAACGCTGGTGCCGAGCGAGCCCGAGCGGCAGGTGTGGGAGTACCGGGTCATCGGGCTGCTCGATGACCAGCCGGTACGTCTGACTCGCCGAGAGAGTGATCCCGCGCTCGGCCAGCAGCGGGCACGGATCGGTGGTGGAGAACATCCCACGGTTGGCCATCACCTCCCGCAGACGCCACCGGTAGTTCAGCTTCCCCGTCATCTCATCGTCTTCCTACTGACCTTGGCGAAGCGCCCTGTCCAGCACAATGCGCATCATCGTGTTCATGAAGTCCCCACTGACCCCGGTGTAGAGCGCGGTCGTCGAGGGGAATGGGTGGCCGACCTGGCGCTGGACGAACGCGGGATCGGCGCCGTCTTCGATCTGATGTGTGACGTGGCTGTGCCGCGGTCAGTGCGGGACAAGGTCTCCGTCCAGCCCGAGCGCGTCGCGGTACTCCGCGAACCGATCCTCGATCTCCCGGTTCTGCAGCCGCCCGCCGCGCTCGGTCGGCCACAACGCCGCACCCGCACAACTGCGGTAGCAGGGGCGGACGTTGGAGACGCAGTCCTCGACCGCCTCCACCGCCCACGGCATGACACTGAGCACCGTGCGCCGCTTGGGCGGCGAACCTTTGGTGCGCTTGCCTCAGCGCACGTGCGGCGACCGAACCCGCTCAGCTCCGGGGCCTTGGGGTTGCGGTACCAGTCGGCGAAGTCGAGTTTCGAGGTCTCGGCACAGCGCGGCCCCCAGCCGTAGACGACCTTGAAGGCGGTGGCATCCCGGTAGGCCGCCAACGCCCCTTCGCGGTCGGCCCGGACGACCCGGTCGACCTGGGCATCGGCATGGTCGAGGGAGTACTGGAACTCCTCGCGCGGCATCGGCCGACGGGACGCCTCGGCCTCGTAGTCGACCAGGTGAGCAGCCGTGTTCCATGCGTGGCAGAGCTGCACGGGGTGCGTGCCGAAACGCAGTTGGCACTCCTGTGGCCACTGGTGGTGCGGCGAGGTGACGTAGTCGCGGAACAGCCGCACCGCGGTCTGGTAGTTGCGGATCGTCGACGGCGCCCGGTGCGGCTCCGCGATCAGGTACGTCGTCCACTCGTCCACTCGTCCATCGCTCCGGCCGACCAGCGCCACGGGTACTCCTGGGCGAAGGCGTTGAACCGGCGCACCACGCGCACGCAGCCGCTGATCGTCTTCGGCTGCAGGCGTCGGCCACCGTGCTGCCGGCGTGTCCAGCCCTCCAACATCGCATCGAACACGGCGTCTTCGGGATGCAGGAGCACAACGCCGTTCAGCAGCACCAGACGTGCGGAGCCCTCGCTCAGGTCGGTACTCGTCGCCACGCTCCCTCGCTTTCAGAGAGCGCGCGAATCAGGCATCAGATGAAAGATCCTCGGCAAGAGGACAGGCCAGAAGACCTCAACACCCGTTCGCTGGAGGTACGTCTGATGTCACAGGTCTCCAGCTCAGGCGATCCGGGGTCGTACACCGGATGCAATTCCCCGGATCTTTCTGACCTGTTCGGTCGGTCAGTCGACCGCCAGTACCAGCTTGCCCGCGGTGCGGCCGGTGGCGCCGAGCGCGTGTGCCTCGGCGGCATCGGCCAGCGGGAACGTCCCGGCGATCGTCGCGCGCAGCTTGCCAGTCTCGACGAGCTCCGCGATCGCCTCCATGTCGGCACGGTCGGCGTCGACGAGCATCCGGACCGCCCGTACACCGAGCCGCTCGGCCTCCTCGTAGAAGTCCGGCTTGCCCATCGGCACGATGGAGACCACGATCCCGCCCGGACGCAGCACCCGCAGCGACTTGAGCGCGGTCTCGGCGCCGAGCATGTCCAGGACGACGTCCACGTCCTTCACGGCCTCGCTGAAGTCGGTCTCCCGGTAGTCGATCGCCTCGTCGACGCCGAGTTCACGCAGGAAGTCGTGCTTGGCCGCGCTCGCCGTGCCGATCACATAGGCACCGCGTGCCTTGGCGATCTGCACGGCCACATGTCCGACCCCGCCGGCCGCCGCGTGGATCAACACCCGCTGCCCGGGCTGGACTTCGGCGTTCTCCACCAGCGCCTGCCACGCGGTCAGCGAGACCAGGGGCAGCGCGCCCGCCTGGACGTGGTCGATCCCGGCCGGCTTGTGGACGAAGGCGCGGGCCGGGGCGGCGACGTACTCGGCGTGCGAGCCGTGGCCCCACGGGTAGGACAGCATCCCGAAGACCTCGTCGCCGGGTGCGAGACGGGCGACACCGACGCCGACGGCCTCGACGACGCCGGAGACGTCCCAGCCGAGGGTGAACGGCGGCTCGCCGAGGAAGCCGCCGGTGGCCCGGTGCTTCCAGTCGGTGGGGTTGAGTCCGGCGGCCCGCACCTTGATCAGGATCTCGTTGGCGCGCGGCGCGGGGCGCTCGACCTCGGCGACTTCGAGGACCTCGGGACCGCCGAGGACGTGCTGGGTGATGACGCGCATGGTGTTCACAGTGCTCATGGTCAGTCAGCCTGCCGGGTTCCGCACGACAAGGAAATGGCACGATGGCCAACCTTCGATAGAATCGTGCCATGCAGCATGTGGAACGGGTCGTGGTCCTGGCGCTCGACGGCGTCTACCCCTTCGAGCTGGGCATCCCCAGCCGTATATTCGGCGCGGCCGACGGCCACTACGAGGTGCTGACCTGCACGGTCGACGGCCGTCCGGTGCGCACCAACGCCGATTTCTCGGTCGCGGTGGAGCACGGGCCGGAGATCCTGGAAACGGCGGACACGGTCGTGGTCGCCTCCATGGCGACCCCGCGCATCCCGACCGGGCTGCCCACGGAGATCGCCGCCGCCCTCGCCCGGATCCGCCCGGACGCACGGATCGTCTCGATCTGTACGGCCGCCTTCGTGCTCGCCGCCGCCGGTCTCCTCGACGGGCGCCGCGCGACCACCCACTGGCAGGTCGTCGACCGCTTCCGGGCCCTGTATCCGCAGGTCGACCTGGACCCTGACGTGCTCTTCGTCCACGACGGCCGGATGCTCACCTCCGCGGGCGCGGCCTCAGGGGTCGACATCTGCCTGCACATCGTGCGCACCGACCATGGCAGCGAACTCGCCAACAAGGTCGCCCGCAGCTGCGTCGTCCCGCCGTTCCGCGACGGCGGCCAGGCCCAGTACATCCAGCAGCCGGTGCCCGACTGCGGGGTCACCAGCACGGCCGCCACCCGCGACTGGGCCCTCACCCGCCTCGACGAGCCCCTCGCCCTGACCGACCTCGCCCGGCACGCCGGCATGAGCCTGCGCACCTTCGCCCGCCGCTTCAACGACGAGGTGGGCCTCAGCCCCGGCCGCTGGCTGATCCAGCAGCGGGTCGCCCGCGCCCGCGACCTCCTGGAGGCCAGCGACCTGTCGGTCGACCAGATCGCCGGCCGCGTCGGCTTCGCCACGGGCGCGTCCCTGCGACAGCATCTGCACGCGGCGATCGGGGTCTCCCCGCAGGCGTACCGGCGTACGTTCCAAGAAGCCCGCTGAACCCCAACGTTTCGGCTCGCCCGTGCGTCGTAGGAACACGACATGAGGGGGCAGGGCATGCGCAGAGGACTCGCGGGGGTCGCCGTACTGGTGGCCGTGACGGCGGTGGGATGCGGCACGGGGCACGGGAAGGACGTCGTGGTCGCGGGCACAGCGCCTGCCACGCCCTACGCCGGACCGCTGTACGTACTGGCAACCGGCTCCGACAAGTCGGGTGCCGCGGGCCGGGCGCTGGAGTGCGACAGTGCGATGTACGAGGGCGGGGGCGCCGACGCGTGGAGCAAGGGCGACGGCGGCACGACCCCCGAGGGCGGCCTACGGGCGTACTTCGACATGCAGCAGCCGGACGTCCCGCGCACCGGCTACCGCGTCGAGCGCAAGGCGGACGGCCGCGTCCTGTTCTCCTACGACGTCGACGGCCGGACGAAGGTGGCCGTCGTCGTCGCCAAGGACCGCAAGAACAGGCCGGGTTGGGGCCCGGAGACCAGCGCCTCCTGCGACCCTGCCGAACTCCCGGAGAGTTTCACCAAGGCGCACGGATACGAGATCTGGACCGGCAAGGACGGGAAGCGGGTGGCGACCACGGTCGTGAGCAGCTCGGTCGGTGCCGCGCACTGCGACTGGCAGAAGGCGCACTTCCTCCAGACCGGCGAAGGCGCGAAGGGCAGGCTGTACGCCCGCGATCCGGACAAAGTGCTCCCGTCCCAGATGCTCACCGCCCCCTACGACGGTGACGTCCGCATGCCGGCGAGTGCCCACGACACCGGATACCGGTACCGCGACTGGCAGTTGTGGCTCACCGCCGACGCGTCGAAGGCGTACGTGCGCACACCGGACGGCGTGGAGGCCTGGCCCGCGGTCAAGGCGGGCGAGGGCTGCCTCTGAGCGTCCGTCACCGGCTCATGTGCAGGGCGACCAGCAACTGCCATACCTGGTCGGCGATTTCCTCCGCCGTGCCCTCCAACAGCCCGTGCAGCCAGTCGGCGAGGACCCCGCCGAAGGTCCCGGCGACGGCCGAGGCGACCAGGGGGGCGTCCGCCGCGCCCGCGAGTTCGCGCTCACGGAGGCTGTAGGCGCGCAGGTCCCGGTGCAGGACCCGGCCGAGCGGGCCGCCGCCGCCCGGGCTCAACAGGGCGCGGTACAGGGCCGCGTGGGGGAGCAGGCCGGCGAAGAACTCCGGCAGCGCGGGCGGCGCGTGCACCGGGTCGGGCCGTCCGCGCCACGCGTGCAGCGCCTCCACGGCCTCCCGTACGACGTCCGCGCAGGCATCGACGGCAAGCGCTTCCAGGCCGTCGTAGTGGACGTAGAAGGTCGCCCGGCCGACCCCCGCGCGGCGTGCCAGGGCGGCGACACCGACCTCCTCCAGGGGGTGTTCGGCGCACTCGTCGAGGAGTGCCTGGCGCAGGCGTGCCCGGGTGCGGGCGGCCCGCCGGTCCTCGGGCTCGGCGCGGCTCACCGGGCGATCAGGACGGCGGCCAGGGCCACCGCGCCGGGCAGCGCCTGGGCGAACAGGATGCGCCGGTTCGCCGTCACCGTGCCGTAGACGCCCGCGATCACGACGCAGCCGAGGAAGAACACCTGGGCGCGGAAGCCGGTCGGGTCGGCGGCGATCAGGCCCCAGACGAGACCCGCGGCGAGGAAGCCGTTGTACAGCCCCTGGTTCGCGGCGAGCGGTGCGGTGGCTCTGGCCATCTCGGGGTCGAAGCCGTGCAGACCGCGCCCGGGCTTCTTCTCCCACAGGAACATTTCGAGCACCAGGATGTACAGATGCAGCGCGGCCACCAGTCCGACCAGCACGTTCGCGAGCGTTTCCATGATCGATCGACTCCTCGTCAACTTGGACAGGTGTCTACTATAACTGGACACATGTCCATGTTCAGACTTCTCGGAGAGTGACGGAACCCTCACTTCCGCACCGCCTTGAGGTTGATCTTTTACCGTTCAAACCCGATAAGCTCCCCTGCGGCGCAGCGAGTTGACGTGATCGTGACCGGTCGGCTCGTGGTGCGTCCTCCTGAGTGCGGTCTGTCCTCGCACACCCCCCTGTACGTTCGTGTCGCTTCGAAGGATGCAGATGGAACTCGCCACTCCGCCACCGGCGGCGCGGGCACCTGTCGCCTGGTACAGCTGGTGGCTGATGCCGCTGGCCTTAGGAGGTGGGACCGTCGCCGCCACGTTCATGAGCTCGGAGCGAATAGCCGCGACGGCGGCCGGAGCGGCGGCCACGGTGGCCAGTGCCGTGTGCGTGCGACTGCTCATCCGTACGCAGGCTCAACTGCGCCGTTCCGAAAGCGGTTTCCGCACCGTGCAGGCCGAGCACTCCCAGCAGTGGCAGCAGCATGTGGCGGGCCTGGAGCGGAAGTTCAACGCCGAGCGCGCCGCGCTGGAGACGCAGCTGACCGAGCACTCGGGTGCCTACGAGACCCGGCTCGCCGACAGCTCAGGCGCCTACGAGGCCCAACTCGCCGAGCAGGCGCGGGCGTACGAGGAGCGGCTGACCGGGCAGGCCACGTCCTACGAGGCGCAGCTCGCCGACCAGGCCGAGGTCTGGCAGGAGCAGCTGGCCCACCAGCTCTCCGCCGTGGCCCGCCTCGCCGACGAGCAACTCCCCGAGGCGCTCAAGCAGTTGCGCGCGGGTGACGCCATCGACGACCTGCTGCCGGTCACCAGCCAGTGCGCGAAGGTCAGCGCCGAGCTCCAGTCCGAACTGCGCAAGGTGCTGCGGATCTCGCTCATCGGCGTCGAGGAGGAGTTCAACCGCTCCACCGCCGCCGAGCAGGCCGTCATCAGCATCGGCAACCGCATCCACGTACTGACCAGCAAGCTCCGCGGCCGACTGCACGAACTACAGGGCGAGCACGGGCGGTTGCCCGCCGTCGCCCGCGGTCTGATGGAGCTGGACCAGGAGATCGGCCCGGCCGACTGTCTCGCCGCGAGCGTCGGTGTGCTCGGCGGCTCGGACCGGCCCGGCCGGCAGTGGCAGGAACCGCAGCGCCTGCTCAGCGTGGTGCGCGGCGGCATCGGCCGCATCAAGGACTTCCACCGCGTCGACGTCCGCCATCTGCCCGAACTCGGCGTCGACGGCGGTCTGGTGGACCACCTCACGCTGATCTTCGCCCACCTGCTGGACAACGCGGCCCGCTACTCGCCGCCCACCGAGCCGGTCATCGTCTCCGGGAAGGAGGTGCCGAACGGCGTCGGCATCGAGATCCAGGACTCCGGCAAGGGCCTGAGCGAGGAGTCCAAGCGCGAGGCCGAGCACGCCCTCGCCGGCACCGGCGCGGGCCCCGGACTCGGCGGTGTCTCCGAGGACGCCAGCATCGGCCTGCGGGTCGTCGGCACCCTCGCCCGCCGCTACGGCATCCGCGTCACCTTCGCGGACTCGCCCTGGCTCGGCACCTCGGTGGTCGTCGTGGTCCCGCACAAGTACTTCAGCCAGCTGCCCGCGTCCGCCGTCACCGGCACCCCCTCGTTCCAGGCCGCCGCGACGGCCGCGACCGCGGCGGCGAGCCGCGGCACCGCCGTCACCGAGGCTCCGGCGGAGACCGTCGAGGCGGAGGACACCACACCCGGCGGGCTGCCCAGGCGCCGTAGCAAGCGTGGCGAGACGGCGCGGCCCCAACCGGCCGGGCGGACCGGGGAGATGGCCGTCTCCGCCGTACCGCCCGACGCCTCCTTCACCGGCCTGGCGGCCTTCGCCACGGCCGGACGGGAGGCCCCGGAGGAGGAACCGGCGTCCGCAGGCCGCGAGTTCACCGAGCACAGCACTGAAGAGAGCGACGAGTCCACATGACGCAACAGGGAACCGACGTGAGCTGGGCGCTCCGCGATCTGGTGGAGAGCATCCCGGAGATCCGCTTCGCCCTCGTGGCCTCCAGCGACGGCAAGGCGATCACCTCCTTCGGCGCGGAGGACCCCGACGACGTGGACCGCTTCGCGGCCGTGGTGGCCGGCCTGCAGGCGCTGGCCCAGCCGGTCGCCGAGCAGTTCCCCAAGTACGCGGGGCAGTTGCGGCTGGCGATGATCGAGGTCGACGGCGGTCACCTCTTCGTCGTCCGCGCGGGTGTGGAGACGTATCTCGGCGTACTGGCCCGGGAGGGCCTCGACCAGGGCCTGCTCGGACACCAGATGCGGGACCTGGCCCGCAGGATGGGTGAACTCCTCGGCACCACCGCGCGCCTGGAGGAGCACTCTGGATGAGTGCTCCCCGCCGGCCAATCGACCCCTCCGGTCTGGAGCGTTACTACGTCCTCACCGGAGGGCGCAGCGGACCGGGCGGTTCGGCGTCGAGCCTCGACGTGGCGACCCTCATCGTCTCCCGCGCCGCACCTGTACCGGGCATGCAGCACGAGCACGAGGAGATCCTCCGGCGCTGCCGCGAGCCGCTGTCGGTGGCCGAACTCGGCGCCCACCTCGGACTGCCCTTCAACATTCTCGCGGTGCTGCTGGCGGATCTGCTGGAGGCAGACCGCGTCGAAGCCCGTGACCCCATCCCGGCGCACGACGCCGGTCGCGGGCCCGACCTCGCGCTCCTTGAGGAGGTACTCAGTGGACTTCAAAGGCTTTGACCATCCCGGTTCCCCGGCCGGCGCCGAAAGGGCGCGTCGGGGTCGAGAGGACGAACGCGCGGAGGCCCGAAGGGCTGAGCACGATCGGCCTCTCGAACCCGGCTTCGGCGCCCTGGAGGCAAGCGTCGAAAAAGGCGTCACCCGCTCGGTGAAGGTGATGATCGCCGGCGGTTTCGGTACCGGGAAGACCACGATGGTCCGCTCGGTCAGTGACATCAAGCCGCTCACCACCGAGGAGACCCTCACCCAGGCGAGCGCCGGCGTCGACCACCTCATCGGGGTGACCGACAAGACGGAGACCACCGTCAGTCTCGACTTCGGCAAGATCGGCATCAACGACGAACTGGTCCTCTACCTGTTCGGGACCCCGGGCCAGGAGCGGTTCTGGTTCCTGTGGAACGGCCTGTTCAAGGGCGCGCTCGGCGCGGTCGTCCTCGTCGACACGCGTCGCCTCGCCTCCAGTTTCCGGGCGATCGAGGAGATGGAACGGCAGGACGTCCCGTTCGTCATCGCGCTGAACGTCTTCCCCGACTCCCCGGAGCACCCGGTCGACGAGATACGGGACGCCCTCGACATCTCCCCGGACATCCCCGTCGTGGCCTGCGACGCCCGCGACCGCCACTCCAGCCGTGACGTACTGGTCGCGCTGATACGGCACTTGAAGGACCGCTCGGCCGTCGTCGCACTGGAGCCCCGATGACCGACCAGACCTTAGACGGCCCCGATGCCCCGCGCGGCTGCCCCGTCGCCCATGACTCGGGTGACGACCTCACCCGGTTGTACGGGCCGGACGCGGCGACCGATCCACGGGGCATCTACGAGCGGCTGCGCGAGCAACACGGCTCTGTGGCACCGGTGTTGCTCGAAGGGGACGTGCCGGCCTGGCTGGTGCTCGGGTACCGGGACAACCGGCGGGTGCTGGACAGCCCCCGGCAGTTCTCCCGGGACGCGCGGATCTGGCGGGACTGGCGGGAGGGGCGGGTCGCGGAGACCTCGCCGATCATGCCGATGGTGGGGTGGCGGCCGGACTGTGTCTCGCAGGACGGGGAACCTCACCGTCGGCTGCGGGGTGCGGTGACCGACGGGCTGTTGGCCGCGGCCGGGCGGGGTGTCCGGCGGCACGCAACCTACTTCGCCAACAAGCAGATCGACGCGTTCGCGGACGCCGGTCGGGCTGATCTGGTGGCGGACTATGCCGAGTATCTGCCGATGCTTGTCCTCACCCGGATTCTGGGGCTTCCCGCGGGGGACGGGAACCGGCTTGTCGAGTCCAGTGCGCAGGTCCTCAAGGGCGGGGAGGACGCCCTGCTGCACAACGACCGCATCATCGAGATCCTCGGTGAACTCGCCGAGCGTAAGCGGGCCGAGCCGGGTTCCGACTTCACCACCGCGCTTCTTCAGCATCCGGCTGGGCTCGATGCGGAAGAGGTCGTGATGCATCTGCGGCTGGTGCTGATCGCCGCGCACACGACTACCAGCAACTTGTTGGCTCGGGTGTTGCAGCGGATCCTGACGGACGCGTCTCGGCTTTCCGGGCTGGTCAGTGGGCAGTTGACCGTCTCGGCCGTTGTCGAGGAAGTCATGTGGGACACCCCGCCGCTCGCCGTATTGCCGGGGCGGTTCGCTACGGCGGATCTTGAGCTCGGGGGGCATCGGATCGGGGAGGGGGATCTGCTCGTCCTTGGGCTTACCGCCGGGAATGGTGACCCGGAGGTTCGGCCTGATGCGGGGGCTTCCATGCAGGGGAACCAGTCGCATCTGGCGTTCAGTTCGGGGCCGCACGAGTGTCCGGGGCAGAGTATTGGGCAGGCGATTCTTGAGGTGGGGGTGGATGTGTTGCTGCATCGGTTGCCGGGGTTGCGGTTGGGGGTGGCGGTGGAGGAACTGACTTCTACGGCGTCTACGTGGGAGTCGCGATTGGATCGGCTGCCGGTTGAGTTTGCCGTGTGAGTCGGTTGTTTTTCGTCTGCGGGCGCGTGGGGGCTGGTCGCGCAGTTCCCAGCGCCCCTAAAAGACAGGCGCGCTGCCCAAGCCCTTGGTCAGGCAGCGCGCCCCTCGGATCAGACGACCAACAAGAGCCCTTGGCCGGGCAGGTCGCCCCGTCTCACACTGCCAGCAGGTCGTCCACCGAGCCCTTTACCGCTGGGCCCTCTTTCGCTGCCGTGTACCTGCCCGACACCAGCGCCCATTCGTAGTTGCCGTTGATCCAGTGCTGGATGGCCTCAACGCCCTGCTGTACCCGGGCGCGTTCGTCGTCGTTGAGGGCCAACTCGTCGCACATCTGGGGGACTTGGGCCTCCAGGCCGAGGTACTCGGTGAGGCAGGCGGTTGTCATGCGGTAGGCCTCCTCGGCCGCCGCTTCCCAGGACAGGCCGCGGTCCCGGTGGAGTACGGCTATGAGGTTGTGGCCGTCGCCTCGGCGGCGTTCGCGTTCGAAGGAGTGGATGTCGTTCATGAAGCCGATGGTGTCGGCGGCGAGGTCACGCATGCGTTCCATCAGCGGGTGGGCCTGCACCTGGGCCGGGACCTCGAAGCCCCGGCTGCGTTCGCCGGCGTCGATGCTGTGGTGGATGCCGACCGTGCGGCGCCGGAACTCCGTGTACTCGTCCAGGTCCAGCGTGCCCGCGATGCCCCGGGCCGCCAGGTCGACCTCCTCGCAGTGCGCCACCAGGAACCGGCCCCAGGACGCGGCGAACCGAGTCCGCCAGGTCAGGGACATGCCATCCGAAAGGTGGTCCCAGACCTGCGCCCAGGCCACGGTGATCGGGCAGACCACCCGGGGCCTGCTGCCCGCCGGACGCAGGGGCGTGACGATCAACTCCCGCGCCACTTCCAGTATTCGGTCGGCGCGGTCCGGTTGGCTCGCGTCGAACTGGTCGTCGAAGAGGAAGGCCAGGGAGAACCAGTTCATCAGGACGACCATGTCCGCGGCCGACGCGTGCGGATAGGTGCGGGCCGCGGCCTGCGGGAGATCCCACGACCGGTACTCCTCGAACCCGGCCTGGCTGCGCACCAGGCCCATGTCCCAGATCCAGCGCAGATGGCGGGCCCGGGCGTACTCCAGATGGTCGCTGACGGGGGTGTCGAAGGGGAGGTCGAAGGTGACGTCCTGAGGCATGCGCTTTCCTTTCGGGAGACGGAACACGGAGTCCCCCCACTGCGAGCGGGCGGTCCGTTCGACCGCCCGCGCCCTCGAACTGCGCTTCGTGGTGCGAAAGTTGGACCCAGAAGCGGCGGTTACGAGGCTGCCCAGAGCCTAGATGATCTACACCGTGCCCCGATCGTGATCCCCGTTACTGCTCATGCCTCCTGAGCTGCGTACACTCCCGTCCCTCCGACGTAGGTAAGCGCTACCTGCGTCTCCCCGATCTCTTCCGGCGGAGCGGCGAACGGATCGCGGTCCAGGACCACCAGATCCGCCAACGCCCCCGCCGCGATGCGGCCGGTCTCATCCAGATGGTTCGCGTACGCCGAACCCGAGGTGTACGCCGTGACCGCCGCCGCGAGGTCGAGTCGCTCGCCCGGCAGGAACACCGGTCCCGTGCCCCCGGGTTCGACCCGGTTGACCGCGACATGGATGCCCTGGAGCGGGTCGGGACTGCTCACCGGCCAGTCGCTGCCCGCCGCGAGCGTGGCCCCGGAACGCAGCAGCGCCCCGAACGGGTACTGCCACAAGGCCCGTTGGGGCCCGAGGAACGGAATCGTCAGCTCGTCCATCTGCGGTTCGTGCGCGGCCCACAATGGCTGGATGTTCGCCACCGCGCCGAGGCGCACGAACCGCGCCACGTCGTCCGGGTGCACCACCTGAAGGTGCGCGAGATGCGGCCGGGTGTCACTCGGCCCGTTCGCGTCACGTGCCGCCTCGACCGCGTCCAGCGCATCCCGTACGGCCCGGTCGCCCAGTGCGTGGAAGTGGCACTGGAAGCCGAGCGCGTCCAACTCGGTGACGTATTTGGGCAGTTGTTCCGGGTCGATGAAGCTGGTGCCCCGATTGGCCGTCGCGCAGCCGCACTTGTCGAGGTACGGGTCGAGCAGGGCGGCTGTGCCGGTCTCGGCGACCCCGTCCAGCATCAGCTTGACGCTGCTCGCACGGAACCGGCCGTGGGTCAACGCGGCCCGGCGCTCGACCAGTTCGGGGATCTGCTCGGCCCCGCGCTCCCGGTCCCACCACAGCGCGCCGACGACCCGCGCGGTGAGCGAACCGTCCCGGGCGGCGGCGAGATACGCGTCCGAGGGGTCGTCCATCCCCAGGAACTCCCCGACCAGCGCGTCCTGCCAGGCCGTGATGCCGAGCGCGTGCAGATGCCGTTGGGCGTGCAGGAGCGCGGCGAGTCGGTCGCCCTGTGTGGCCGGTGGCGTGAGCCTGCCGACCAACTGCATCGCACCTTCCTGGAGCGTCCCGGCCGGTTCGCCGGACGCGTCCCGCTCGATCCTTCCGTCCACCGGGTCGGGCATGTCCCGTGTGATGCCCGCGAGTTGGAGGGCCCGGCTGTTGACCCAGGCGCCGTGATGGTCGCGGTTGGGCAGATACACCGGCCGGTCCGGCACGACCGAGTCCAGCAGCTCCTTCGTCGGCGTACCCCCCTCGAACGCCTCCATCGACCACCCGCCCCCGGTGATCCACTCCCGCTCGGGATGCGCGTCGGCGTAGGCCCGTACGGCGGCGACCGTGTCCTCCGCCGTCTTGGCCCGCGTCAGATCGCACTGGGTCAGCTCAAGCCCCGCCGGCACCGGATGCACATGTGCGTCCTGGAACCCGGGCAACAACAACCGCCCCGCGAGATCGACGACTTGGGTGTTCGGCCCGGCGAGATCGTGCACCTCGGCATCGCCCACGGCGGTGATCCGGTCGCCGGTGACGGCCACGGCGGTCGCGGTGCGGCCCTCGGGGGTGAGGGCGGGGCCGTTGGTGAAGAGGAGGTCTGCGTGCATGGTTCGTATCCTTGCGGGGTTGTCAGGAGGTGGCGAGGAGCTGCGGCGCGTCGGCGTCGGTGCTTCGGCCCGAGTGGAAGTACGGGGATCTGCGCACCCACTTGGCCCACGCGGCGGCCAGGAAGCCGGACGCGATCATGGCCAGCGGGGTGAGCAGCAGGAACCAGCCGTTGTCCGCGCTGACTTCGAGGTGATCGGTGGAGGTGTAGAAGGACCAGCAGAGGTAACCGCCCAGTCCCAGCAGGGACATGGCGCTCAGCGTGGGCAGGACGACCGCGCGCACGCCCTGCCGCCAGTCCTCCCGGAGGAGAGCGCGGAAGCGGACTGCGGCGGCGAGGGCGGTCAGGGCGTAGGAGAGCGCCACGACGATCCCTACGGCGTTCACCGTGGCCATGATCATGTCGGCCAGGCGGGGTATCACGAGTGACAGTGCCGCAACTGCCGTTGCCAGCGCGCCGATCAGCAAGGTGCCGAGGGCCGGCGTGCCGTAGCGGGCGCTGACCTTGCCCCAGACCGGGCCGAGGGTGCGGTCGCGGCTCATCGCGAACATCCCTCGGGCGGTGGGGATGACGCCGGCCTGGAGTGAGGCGACCGCCGAGAACATCAGGGCCACCAGGGGGAGTGCTGCCAGGGGTTGGGAGGCGAGGCGGTCGCCGAAGTACGCCAGGCCCTGGGCGCCGTGGCCCGCCAACTCGTCCTCGGACAGCACCCGTTGGAAGGCGATCGAGCCGAGCAGGAACAGGCCCAGCATCGTCACCAGGGTGATCAGACCGGCCCGGGACGCGTCGCGCGGGTCGCGGACCTCCTCGTTCACGGTGAACGCGGCCTCGAAGCCCCAGTAGCAGAACACCGACAGCAGCAGGCCCTGCGCGAGCGCCGACGCCGAGGGGATCGCGAACGGGTCGAACCAGCTGAGGCTGAAGGCGTGCGGGCCGGTGACGATGCCGTAGCCGCAGAAGCCGAGCAGGACGACGTACTCGAAGATCAGGAGGCCGGTCTGGAGGCGGGCGGCGGTGCGGACGCCGGTGACGGCGGTGAGGGTGACGGCGACGAGGATCATGATGCCTACGGCGGTCGTCTGTGCCGTCGAGCCCGGGTCGAGGGTGAGGCCGCCCGCCTCGTGGATTCCTGCCTCTCCGGCGAGTTGGATCATCGCCGAGCCGGTGACCGCCGTGGTGTAGGCGAGGAACGCGATCGTCGCGACGATGTTCACCCAGCCGACCAGGAAGCCCAGCCACGGAGTGAGCGAACGGCCCACCCACACATAGCCGTTGCCCGCGTTCGGCTCGACCTTGTTCAGCCGGGAGTAGGCGCCGGCGATGCCCAGGATCGGCAGGAACGCGAGCAGCATGATGGCCGGCAGATGCAGCCCGACCACCCCGGCGGTCACGCCCAGACCGATGCCGATGCTGGTGGTCGCGGCCGTGCTGGACGCGGCGATGGCGACGCCGTCCAGCAGACCGAGGGACTTTCGCAGTGCGGGCCCCGACGGGGGTGGCGTGTCGATCATGGCGTGCTCTCCGCTCGCACCGGGGGGCCCGAACGGCCCCGGTGAACGCACATGAAACTGCCCGCGCACTTAACAGGTCAACGGTGTTGTCGTAAGGTGCGGACACCCGGACAGACCATCGAGGAGGTGCCGTATGAGCGAGCGTGTCGTCCCGGCCGCCGCCCGGCAGCGCAGGCGCCCCACCAAGCAGGGCGTCGTCCTGTCCGAGGAACTGATCGTCGAGACCGCCTTGAGACTGATCGAGGAGCACGGGGCCGACGCGCTGTCCGTGCGCCGGCTCGGGCGTGCCCTCGGCGCCGATCCCAGCTCCCTGTACCGCTATTTCCGGCACACCGACGAGCTGATGCTCGCCGTCGCGGACGAGCTGATCGGCCGGACGCTGCGCACCTGGCGGCCCAGCGGCGACTGGCGGGCCGACCTGCGGGAACTGGGCCTGCGCGTGCACGCCGGGGCACTCGCGCACCCGAGGGCGGCGGTGCTGAGTTCGTACCGGGTGACCGGGCGGGTGTACGAGATCCAGGCCGTGGAGGCGATCCTCGGGGTGCTGCGCGGGGCCGGGTTCCCCGACGCCGAGGCGGTGCGGATCTACCACGCCTACGTCGACCAGGCCCTGGCCTTCGGTGCCCTCGACTCCGCGAACACGGCGTTGCCGAAACCGGCCCGCGAGGCGGAGGCGGCCGTATGGCAGGCGACGTACGCGCGGCTGCCCGCCGACACGTACCCGCACATCGCGGCCACGGCCCGGCATCTCGTGGCCACCATGCGGCACAGTTCCTACCCGGCGGCCCTGGATCTGCTGCTGAGTGCGGCGGCGGCGCGGCTCGACGAGATCCGTGCGGCGGCGGAGGGCTGAGCGGCAGACTGAGGCCATGACTCACGAGCCCGCACGCACCGCGAAGCAGCGCAAGCAGGACACGCTCCGTCGGCTTGAGCACGAGGAGGACGCCTGGGTCGCCACGGCCGGTGAGGACGGGGGAGCGCCCTATCTCGTTCCGCTGTCGTTCGTGTGGGACGGCACGACCCTGTTGTTCGCGACCCCGGCCGCGAGCCCCACCGGCCGCAACCTGGCCTCGACCGGCGTCGCGCGGCTCGGTATCGGGCCGACCCGGGACGTCGTGATGATCGAGGGCACGGTGGTGATGCTGACCCCGGCCGATCTGCCCGAGGAGGACGCCGAGATCTTCGCCTCGAAGACCGGCTTCGACCCGCGCCGACTGACCACGCCCTACCTGTACTTCAGGATCCGGCCGCAGCGCGTGCAGGCCTGGCGGGAGGCCAACGAGCTGAAGGGGCGGGACCTGATGCGGGACGGGGAGTGGCTGGTGGCCGACTGAGCCCGATCGCTATGAGGTGCTCGTGGCTTGCGAGGAGCGCGGGGCGAAGGCCGTCGTCGTGAACGTCGTCTTGTTCGCGGTCGTCGTGCCGTCGGTGAGCCACCAGCGTGTGGGGTCCTGGCCGTAGCTGCCGAACTTCGCGTCCGCGCCCCAGTTCAGGACCAGTTCGTCCTTGCCGTCACCGTCGAAGTCGGCGGCCCCCGCGGGCCGGGCGTGCCGCCACTTCGCCGGGATCTTCTTCCCGTCCTCCGCCGCGGGCCCGTCGCGCAGGACCGTGGTCCGCCGGGCGCCGTCGATGAGGGTGGCGCCCTCGTAGGTGGCGACGAGGATGCCGTCACGGCCGTCGCCGTCCGGGTCGGCGGACACATAACCACCGGGCCCGTACTGGGTGCGCGCGGACTTCGGCGCCTCGGGGAGCCGGTACGTCACCGGTGCGCCGCCGTCGCCGGGATACACGGCGAGCGAACCGTCGACGTCGGCCGGCTCGGTCTCGTAGCCGGGCTCGTCGTTACGGCTGCCGTCGTCGCCGACCGCCACATCGCGCTGCCCGTCGCCGTCGAAGTCGCCGAACGCATGGGCGTTACCGCTCCTCAACTGCCGACCGTTGGCGGACAGTCGGGAGCCTCGGTGAGCGGTGTAGAGCGTGTTCCCGGACTGTTCGCCGTCGCTCACCGCGTGCAGCAGGAGTGAGGTCGCGCGGGGCGTCCCGGACGGCGCGACGGCGTCGGCGGTGAGATCGCCGTCGGCCCAGGGGATGCTCGTGTCGGTGCGGGCGGGGGCGCCCGAGCGCGTGAACGGGCCGTACATCACCACCATCGACGACTGGTTGTACGCGAACCCGGCGAGGTCGTGGTGCCCGTCGCCGTCGAAGTCGCCGCGCACCACGGACTGGACGCCCAACTTCGTCGCGCTCTGCGGGAGTTGGACGGGAGTGGCGGAGGTCTTCGCCGTCGGTCCGCCGGGGCCGCCCCACGATATGTACGGGAGGGTGCGCGGGGCGGTGATGTTGTTGTCCGACGTCATCGTGCCCGGGACGGTCGTGATGACGTCCGGGAAGCCGTCGCCGTCCAGATCGGCGGTGGTGAGGTCCGCGGTGGACACCGCGTCCTTCGTCGCCGACATCTGCTTGCCGGGTGCGGGCAGGCCGAGGTCGCCGCGCCGGTAGACCGTGTGCGTCGATGCGTCGAGGCCCCTGGCCGATCCATAGACCACACCGACCCGTTCGTCGAGGGTGCCGTAGAGCGCTCCGCTGTCGACGGTGATCGGCACCACGAGGTCGCGATGCCCGTCGCCGTTGATGTCGTCGGGGTCCTTGGAACCCTTGCCCGGAGCGGGAGTTCGGCTCGCGGCGGCCGTCGTCGGTTCTCCCGGGGACGGCGACGATTCATGGGCGCCGGTGCCGCTCCCGCATCCGCTGAGCGGAGCGAGCACGGTGCAGACGGCGAGGGTCACTACGGCGATACGAGGCTTCACCCGTCTCACCCTCGCATCCCGTGTCCCACCCGAACCAGGGGAGCCGTGCGGTTGTTGCACGTTCGTTGATCGACGCCGGTCGTCGGCATCAACTCGCGGAACGGGGATATCCGTTGGGGGCGAGGCAACCGGACTCGACCCTTGCCCGCCCCAGTCTTCGGAGGACACATGGCATTGGTCAACGCTAGCTTCGTGGTGCTCGACGCGGTCGAGCCGGAGAAACTCGCCGTGTTCTACACGGAGTTGCTGGACGGCGAGCAGACGGACATCACCCTCGACCAGGTGGAGATCAGGGGCGCCGACGGGACCCGGCTGGCGTTCCGCCGGGACCTCAGCGCCACCCCGCCGAGCTGGCCCCGCGCCGAGAACAACCAACAGGTCCACCTGGACTTCCTGGTGGAGGACATGGACGAGGCCGAGCGCCGGATCGTCGGACTCGGCGGCCGCCCGCTGGAGACCAAGGACATGCCGGGCCCGTACGAGGAGCGCGTGTACGCGGACCCGGCCGGCCACTCCTTCACGCTCCGCCCGGTACCGCCGACGGCCGCCGATCCGGTCTGAGCGACCTCGGTCCCGGCCGCCCCGGTCCCCAACTGCCCTACTCCCGGCCGCCCTTGTCCTTCGCCGGCCAGATCCCGGTCGAGCGTTCGATGGCCTTCGCGCCGGTGCGGTCCGCCGCGCTGCGCGCCACCGCGAACAGGGCGCCCTGGAGCGCGGCGGCGAGCAGGATCTCGGCCCAGCCGCGGTCCCGGTCCAGCGGGTCGGGGGCGTTGTCCTCGTGCCGTACCGCCTTCCACGTGGCGCGGAAGGCACGGCCCGCGAGGGCACCGCTCACCAGGCCCAGGACGAGACCGACGGGCTGGTAGACGAGGGGGAGTTTCTTCTTCTTGATCTTGGCCACGCTGATCTCCTTCTGCGGACGAACGGGCGGGTCGGCACGCTCGGCACCCCGACGGTGCCATCGAAACCGGTCCTCCGGTAGAGGGTGTGAGCAGCACCCTCAGGGGCAGTCGGCGTAGATGAGCGACACAGCTGCCGACCACGCATCCGACCGGAAGACCCGGGTCACCGTTCTCGTCGCGCTCGCCGCCAACCTGGTGATCGCGGCAGCCAAGGCCGTCGGAGGTCTGGTCGCGGGGTCGCCCGCGCTGCTCTCGGAGGCCGCGCACTCGGTGGCCGACAGCCTCAACGAGGTCTTCCTCCTCGCGGCCCTGCGCCGCAGCCGCCGCCCCGCCGACCAGCGGCACCCCTTCGGCTACGGCAAGGAGCGGTTCTTCTGGTCGCTGCTCGCGGCCGTCGGAATCTTCGTGATGGGCGCCTGCTTCTCCGTTTTCCAGGGGATCGAGGCCCTGCGCAACGGCGCGGAGGAGACGTCCACCGGCTATCTGGTGGGCCTGATCGTGCTCGCCGTCGCCCTGGTCGTGGAGGGGATCTCCCTCCTGCGGGCCCTGCACCAGGTGCGCGCCCAGGGCGGTGGCATGGACGCGCTGCGCGACCCCGCGCTGCGGACGGTCGTGGCGGAGGACGGCACGGCCGTGCTCGGCGTGACCCTCGCCATCATCGGCATGGCGCTGCACATGATCACCGGGCAGGTGGTGTGGGAGGCGTCCGCGTCGATCGCGATCGGCATGCTGCTCGGCTACGTCGCCTACCGCCTCGGCCGCGACGCCCGCGACCAGCTCATCGGCGAGGCCGTCGACCCCGAACTGAGCGACAGGATCCGCTCGTTGCTGGCGGCCGAGCCCGAGATCGACAGCGTGGAGGCACTGTTCACGATGCGGATGGGGCTCGACTCGACGATGGTCGCCGCCCGGATCGACCTGGTCCCCGGGATGGACAGCGAGCGGGTCGAGGAGGTCTCGGTGCGCATCAAGCGGTCGCTCGGCGAGGCGGTGTCCGAGGCCGGCGAGATCTTCCTGGACATCACCGACCGGCCGGTGGAGGAGGCACGGAAAAGCCCCGCCGCGACGGGGGAGCGCGGCGGGGCCTGAACGTCGGATGCCCAACGGTCACCGGTTCATGCGCCCCGGAAACAAGAAACTTTCCCCGGGCCGGAGCCGGCCTCCAGGAGTCAGCTTCCGGCGGCCGGTTCGAGGACGAACACCGGGATCTGCCGGTCCGTCTTCGTCTGGTACTCGGCATACGGGGGGTACGCGGCCACCGCTCGCTCCCACCACGTGGCCTTCTCGTCGCCGGTGACCTCGCGGGCCGTCAGGTCCCACTTCTCCGGTCCGTCCTGAAGCTCGACGTGCGGATCGGCCTGGACGTTGAAGTACCAGACCGGATGCGTGGGCGCGCCGCCCTGCGAGGCGACGACGGCGTAGACCCCGTCGTGCTCGACACGCATCAGCGGGGTCTTGCGGATCTTCCCGCTCTTGGCGCCCACCGTCGTCAGCAGGATGACGGGCAGACCGGTGTCCGCCAACGTTGTCCCCTTGGTGCCGCCGGAGCTCTCGTACAGCTCGACCTGGTCGCGTACCCACTGCGACGGGCTGGGTTCGTACTCGCCCTCAAGAGGCATGTCATTCGTCCCATCTCGCGTTCTACGGCTGTCTGGCACCGAGATTCAACACCAGCCGGTGCGTGATTCATCCATACCGCGGCTCTCTTCGGCCACGCCCCCTCCACCGGGTGATGACCTCGGAGGTAATCGCACCGGAACGGACTCTCCGGAACAGTCGGCACCCCGCACGATCACCGGCCGAGGGAGAGCGCCCGATGTCCACGACCCCGACCACCCGCACCGTCGTAGAAGACCTCCTGCACCGCATCGGCCACGCCGAGCCCGAGCGCATCGCCGAGTTGTACGCCGAGCACGTCGACTGGAGGCTCGACTGGCCCGAGGACGCGCACGGCGGCTCCGCCACTCCGTGGATCCGGCACCGCGCCACCCGAGCCGACGCCGCCGACCACTTCCGGGAGCTCGCCGCCCACCATGTGCCGGGACAGGCGGGCACGGAGATCGAGCGCGTCCTGGTCGACGGCGAGGACGCGGTGGTTCTCGGCGAGATCCGGCTGACCGCCGGCCCCACCGGACGGTCGTATCGCGCCAGGTTCGCCCTTCGTCTCACCGTCCGGGAGGGGCTGATCGTCCGTCATCACGTGTACGAGGACAGCCTCGCCGTGTTCCTGGCCTTCGCCCCGGCGGACGGCGGGACTCCGGTCGCGGGCGGGTGACATTGGACCGGTCCCACGACCGTGATCGTCGGGTCGGCCGGGGCCATCGGGTTCGGCCAGATTGTAGGCACCACCGATCTGGCCGAACTTGAGGTGGCCCTATAGGTGCCTCGGGCATCTAATGAAGATCGGCAAGACGCACTCTTCGTCTGCGAGGTCTTCCATGACGGATCTGACGGAACTGACGGACCGGACCGACCAGCCCGAACCCGTCTCCTTCCCGCAGGACCGCACCTGCCCCTACCACCCGCCCGCCGGCTACGACCCCCTCCGCAGCGCCCGCCCTCTGACCCGCATCACGCTCTACGACGGCCGCACGGCATGGCTCGTCACCGGGCACGCCGCCGCCCGTGCCCTGCTGGCCGACCAGCGGCTGTCCTCCGACCGCAGCCGGGCCGATTTCCCCGCGACCAACGAACGGTTCGCGGCGGTCCGGAACCGCAAGGTCGCCCTGCTCGGCGAGAACGACCCCAAGCACCGCACCCAGCGGCGGATGATGATCCCCGCCTTCACCGTCAAACGCGCCACGGCGATGCGGCCCGACATCCAGCGGATCGTCGACGAACGGCTCGACGCGATGATCGCCCAGGGTCCGACCGCTGACCTGGTGCCCGCGTTCGCGCTGCCCGTCCCCTCGATGGTGATCTGCGCGCTGCTCGGCGTCCCGTACTCCGACCACGAGTTCTTCGAGGCCCAGTCCCGGCGCCTGCTGCGCGGTCCGAAGGCCGAGGACAGCCAGGACGCCCGCGATCAACTGGAGGCGTATCTGGGCGAGTTGATCGACCGCAAGCAGCGGAGTCCCGGCGGTGGGCTGCTGGACGAACTCGTCCGGGACCGGCTGAGCGAAGGGGCGCTGGACCGCGCGGAGTTGATCTCCCTCGCGATCATCCTCCTCGTCGCGGGCCACGAGACGACCGCCAACATGATCTCCCTGGGCACCTACACGCTGCTGCTCCACCCCGAGCGGCTCGCTGAACTCCGGGAAGATCCGGGGCTGTTGCCCGACGCGGTCGAGGAACTGATGCGGTCGCTCTCCATCGTGGACGGGTTGATGCGGCAGGCCCTTGAGGACATCGAGGTGGACGGCACGACGATCCGGGCCGGCGAGGGCGTGATCTTCTCGGCCGCGGTCATCAACCGCGACGAGGACGTCTACACCGCCCCGGACACCCTGGACTGGCACCGGCCCACCCGCCATCACGTCTCGTTCGGCTTCGGCATCCACCAGTGCCTCGGCCAGAACCTCGCCCGCGCCGAACTGGAGATCGCCCTGCGCAGCCTCTTCGAGCGGCTGCCCACGCTGAGCCTGGCCGTGCCGGCGGAGGAGATCCCCTTCAAACCCGGCGACACGATCCAGGGGATGCTGGAACTCCCCGTGACCTGGTAAGAGGCTGCGCTCCATGCACACGGAAATTCACATCGACACGGACATCTGCATCGGGGCGGGCCAGTGCGCCCTGGCCGCCCCGAGCGTCTTCACCCAGGACGACGACGGCTACAGCACGGTGCTGCCGGGCAAGGAGGACACCGACGACCCGATGCTCAGGGAGGCGGCACGGGCCTGCCCGGTGAGCGCGATCACGGTGTCGGACAGGGCGGTGGGCTGAGCGGGCTGCTCCGCAGGGGGCAGGGCTGCCGGGTGACCGGTTCCTGAGTGCGGTGGCGGGCGGGCTGGGCCGAGCGGTTCCTGAGGAGGCGCTGGCCGGCCCGCCGAACCACCTCCTCCTGCCGCGAAGCCGATCCCTCCAGCCCGCCCGCCTCAACCCACCACCCCAAGCACCCCGACCTCGACTCCCCGCAACCCCGCCCGCCCCGCGACCACCTCGTACGCGGCGACCCGCCCACCCTCGACCCGCACCCGGAGAGCGAGCAGCAACCGTCCCCCCGGCGTGACCACGATCCCCGCGTCCCCGTCGACGAGGGCGACGGTCGCGTACCGCGTCCGGTGCCGCAGCAGTACCGTCCCCTCCGCGACCGCCCGGGCGCCGCGCAGCTCGGCCGCCACACCCGGCGGCAGCACGGCGGGGTCGGCGTGCCGGACGACATCGGGGGCGAGCACGTCGAGGAGCGCGCCGAGATCACCGCCCCGCGCGGCGGACAGGAACGCCTCGACGACCTCCCGGTGCCGGTCGAGTTCGGCGCCCGGCACCACCGGCGTGCCCCGCACCTTGTGCCGGGCCCGGCTGGCGAGCTTCTTCGCGGCGGGCTGGGACCGGTCCAAGACCGCGGCGACGCTGTCGAACGGCACCGCGAACAGGTCGTGCAGCACGAACGCGACCCGCTCCGCCGGACCCAGCGTGTCCAGCACCACCAGCAGCGCGAGCCCCACCGAGTCGGCGAGCACGGCCTCGTCCTCGGGCAGCTCGTCGGCGCTCGACTCAGGCGGGTCGTCGCCGTAGGGATCCTCCCGTCGGGACGCGCGTGAGCGGAGCATGTCCAGGCAGATACGGGAGACGACCGTCGTCAGCCAGGCGGTGAGGTTGTCGATGCCGCCGCCCGTACGGCTGAGCCGGAGCCAGGCTTCCTGCACCGCGTCGTCCGCCTCACCGAGCGAACCCAGCATCCGGTACGCGACCGCCCGCAGCCGCCCTCGGCGCTCCTCGAACCGCTCCGCCAACTCGTCGTGCCCCCGCATGGGTCACCTTTCCTCGCCGTGCTCCGTCACCTGTCCGACGAACCCGAACCGACCGAGGTGACCACACCATGCTGCTGCACATCGACTCCAGCGCCGACACGACCGCCGACTCCGTGACCAGGCAACTCACCGATACCTTCGCGCGGACCTGGCACGCTTCGCACGGCAGCACGGCGGACTGCCGCCACCTCGACCTGTCCGCCGCACCGGTGCCGCCGATCAGCCCCGCCTACACCACCCTCGGCCGCCGGGTGGAACGCGAGGGATTCGTCCCGCCCGCCAAGGTCCCCGCGCTGATCGAGAGCGCGGCCGAACAACGTGAGTGGGAGCTGACGCTCCCATACATCACCCAACTCCTCGGCGCGGACACGCTGTTGCTCGGTGTCCCGATGTACAACTTCTCGGTGCCCGCGACCCTGAAGGCGTGGATCGACCGCGTCACCTTCCCGGGCGCGCTCACCGACCCGGACACCGGCGAGAGCCTCCTGCGGCACACCCGCGTGGTCGCGGTCATGGCACGCGGCGGCGGATACGGCCCCGGCACCCCGCGCGAACACTTCGACTTCCAAATGCCTTACCTGAAGGCCTACTTCGGCAACCTGGGCGTCCCGTCGGAGAACCTCCACCTCGTCGCCGCCGAACTCACCCGGGTCGACGTCCCGCCCCAACTGGCCGGCCTGGAGGACCTGGCGGCGGCCTCCCTCAACCAGGCCCGTGCTCAGCTCACGGCACTCGCCGCCGTCTGACCCGCCCGACCCGCCCGACCTCAGCGCGCCCGCGACAGCGAACGGGCCGCCTCCCGTGCCTCCGCCGCAGGCTCCGCGCTCCCGGTGATGCCCGCCGTGACCATGGCCCCCTCGGCCAGCAGGAACACCTGCCCGGCGAGTACGCCGGGCAGCCCCGCGTCCGCCACCAGCCCGGTGAGATACTCGCGGAACGCCCGCTTGTGCGCCCGCACTTGGGCCACCACGCGCTCCGAGGTCGCGCCCAGTTCGCCGTACGAGTTGATCCACGCGCACCCGCGGAAATCGGCCTCGGCGAACCACTCCTCCAGCCAGTCGAAGACGGCCGGAATCCGCTCCCGCGGATCATCGTGGCGCTCGACGTGCTCGGCGAGGCGTCCGCGCCAGCGCAGGTCACGCCGTTCGAGATACGCCTCCACCAACTCCTCCTTCGCGGGGAAGAGTTGATAGAGCCGCTTGAGGGAGAGCCCGGAGGCGGTGCGGACGGCGTCCATGCCGACGGCCTGGACGCCCCGCCCGTAGAACAGCTTCTCGGCGGCGTCCAGCGCCTGCTCCCGGGCGACTGCGCTGTCCATGGACACGACCACTCCTCGGCTGCTCCTTGACGTGAGAACGGGCGTTCTCTACGTTAGCAGCGAGAAAGAGAACGTACGTTCTCCGCCTATCGCCCTTCTGGAGACGACCATGGCCGACCGCCCTCCCCTCCCGCCCTTCACCCGTGAGACCGCGGCCCGGAAGGTCCAGGCCGCCGAGGACGCCTGGAACACCCGCGACCCGCAGCGGGTGGCGCTCGCCTACTCGGAGGACTCCGTCTGGCGCAACCGGGACACCTTCGTCACCGGCCGCGCCGAGATCGTCGAGTTCCTCACCGCGAAGTGGGCCCGCGAGCACGAGTACGCGCTCCGCAAGGACCTGTGGGCCTTCGACGGCAACCGCATCGCCGTCCGCTTCCAGTACGAGTGCCGGGACGCCGACGGGCAGTGGTGGCGGTCGTACGGCAACGAGCTGTGGGAGTTCGACGAGCACGGCCTGATGACCCGGCGCGAGGCGAGCATCAACGACCTCGCCATCGAGGAGAAGGACCGCCGCGTCTTCGGGACCCGGCCGGAGACCGAGCGCGGCCGGTCGTTCCCGCTCCAGTAGGCCCAGAAGGCTGGACAAGTAGGGTTCCCGGATGACCGAACCCGACGGAAGACCCTTCCTCTACGTCGTCGTCTGTGCCGCCGGGATCGCCGCCGATGTCGGCCGACTGATCGCCGCCGCACAGGAGTCGGACCGGGAGGTCGGGGTGATCGCGACCCCGGTCGCCGCGTCCGGCTTCTTCGACATCGCCGCCGTCGAGGAACAGACCGGCCGTCCCGTCCGGTCCGCCTGGCGAATGCCGGGCGACCCGCGCCCGTTCCCGCCGCCGGACGCCGTGATCGTCGCGCCCGCCACCTTCAACACCATCAACAAATGGGCGGCCGGTACGGCGGACACCCTCGCCCTCGGCACCCTGTGCGAGGCGTACGGGCTGGGTGTCCCGACCGTCGTACTCCCTTGTGTGGCCGACGCGTTGGCGGCCCACCCCGCCTACCGGGAGAGCCTGGTACGGCTGTGCGGGATGGGTGTGCGGTTCGGGGACCCGTACTCCGGTGAGGTCCAAGAGGGCGGTGCGCGACCGGAGTTCGGCTGGGAGCGGGCGCTGGACCTGCTCTAGCCGCAGGTCACGGTCGGTCCCGCCAGCATGCCCCCGGTGTACAGCGCCTGGCCCTGCGGCATCCAGTACCCCAGCTTCGAAACCACCGTGGAACAACGGGACTTGAGCGCGACCCGGACCACCACCGTGTCCGGGTGCCCCGGCTGGAGATCGGTGAGCGCGCAGTCCAGGGTGTGATGGAGCCGGGTCTGCGACGGGTGGCGGCCGACCAGCGGGTTGACGCAGCGCGGGTCGGACGTGGTCAGCTCCGCGCCCGTGCCCTCCTCCGCGATGAGCCCGAACCGCGCGCTGCCGTCACCCTCGTCACTGTGCCGTTGGACCGTGTACGTCAGGGTCGTCACCGAGTCCGGCCGCAGCGTGCTCCGGTCGACCTCGATGCCGTGCGTGACCTTCGGTCCGGGCGCGGTCAGGGTCAGCGTGGCGTGGACCGTGCCCGTCAGGTCCACGCCCTCGGGCGCGGAGCGGACGCGCACGGTGGCCGTGAAGTCGTACGTCCCCGGGCCCGGATACTGGCCCGACCCGGGCAATGTGCCGGACGCGGCCGTCGCGCCGTCCCGCACGGCGGTCCAGGTGCCCGAGGTGCGGCACGTGTACCGGACGGTCGATCTGAGCTGTCCGCAGGCCGCGGGAGCCGAGACCGCCATGGTCGGGGTGCCGCTGCCCGCGCAGAGGCTGACGACGGCATGCTGGCCGTGCGCGCCGTGCAGGGTGCCCGCGGGCGCACACAGGGTCGACGGCTGCTCGGGCGGGGACGGTGCCGGGTCCGTGCCACCCCACGCGGGCGACACCAGGGCGAGCGGCAGCAGGGCCGCCCCCATCAGAATCCTCAGGCTGGTCGAACGTCTCGGCACCGTGTTCCTCCCGTACGGCCATGACCGGCCGGGTGCCGGTCGTGGCCGTACCGAGGATGCGCGACCCCGGCGGCCGCCCGGCCGTTCCCACGCCGGGGCGCCGGGGGCGTCACACCAACGCCGGACGTCCGTGAACGGCGCAGTGTCGCTCCGGTCGGCCGGGGACGGTCGTGCGACGCCGCGTTGCTCCTGGCTCCGGTCCCACGCTCGGCGGCCGAGGGCGGTCACGCCTCGCCCGGACGCCCGTCAGTGGCCCAGCAGCGCACGCAGCTCCGGCTGCAACAGCTCTCCGTGCGCCCGTACGAGGTCGTCGCACAGGTCCCAGATCCGCTCGACCGGCAGCGCCGCCGCCGTCGCGGGGTCGGCCATCGCCGCGTGCCGGATGTGGCGGGGGTCGCCGTCCGTGGCCGCGCGGACCACCAGGTCGGTGACGGAGATGTACGCGCTGTTGAGGGCCGCGCACTGCGGGGGCAGGGTGCCGATCCGGGTCGGCTGGACGCCCAACGCGTCGACCAGGCACGGGACTTCGACGACCGAGTCGGCGGGGAGGTTGTCGATGAGGCCGCGGTTGGGGACGTTGCCGTAGATCGTGCGGGGTGTGCCGGTGACGATGCTGTGGATGATCTGCGGGGCGTACTCCAGCGTGCCCTCGACGGGGAGCGGGGTGCCGGAGGCGAGGGCCTCGCGGGTGCGGTCGTAGCTCGCGGTGTTCTCCTCGATGATCTCCAAGTACGCGCCGACCGGCAGCCGTAGCCGCTCGATCTCGCTGTCGTGGTGGAGGTACCAGGGCACGTACTCGGCGGAGTGCTCGCTGGTCTCGGTGGGGTAGTGGCCGAGCCTGCGGTACATGTCGACGCGGGCCCGGCGCAGGAGTTCGGGGTCCTTTGCGATCGTCTCGTCGAGGAGGGGGTAGAGGCTCTGCCCAGCCTGTTCGAAACGCAGTACCCAGGCCTGGTGGTTGACGCCTGCGGCCAGGTACGAGACCTCCTCGAAGGGGACGCCGATGAGCTGGGAGAGGTCGTGCATCGTCCAGTACACCGAGTGGCACAGGCCCGTCGCCTTGAGGGTGGGGGCGATGCGGCTCAGGTAGAGGAGGTTCATCGCCATCGGGTTGGTGTAGTTCAACAGGTGGGCGTCCGGGCAGAGTTCGGCCATGTCCTCGGCCAGTGACCGCAGCACCGGGAAGGTGCGCAGCGCGCGGAAGATACCGCCGATGCCGAGGGTGTCGGCGATCGTCTGGCGCAGGCCGTGGCGGGCCGGGACCGCGAAGTCGGTGCGGGTGGCCTCGTTCATGCCGACCTGGACGATGTTGACGACGAAGTCGGCGTCCGCGAGGGCCGATCGGCGGTCGAGGTGCGCGGTGATCTCCGGCTCGGCGCCGCGCACTTGGGCGATGTGGCGGGCCGCGCCCTCCGCCGTCGCGAGCCGTTCGGGGTCGATGTCGTGCAACGCGATCCGGGCGCGGGCGAGTTCGGGGAAGGCGAACAGGTCGGCCAGCAGGCCCTGCGTGAACACCACACTGCCGGCGCCGATGAAGGCCACCTTCACAGCGCTGCCGTCTGTCATCAAGTTCCTTTCAGGTAAGTGGAGTTGGGGTGTGCCGCTCATCCCTTGAGGCCGCTGGACGTCAGCGACTGGATGAACGTCTTCTGCGCCAGCAGGAACGCCACGAGCACCGGCACCACCGTGATGACGTTGCCGGCCATCACCGCCGACCACTTGGTGTGGTGCTGCCCCTGAAAGGTCGTCAGCCCCAACTGGAGCGTGTACCGGGTGTCGTGGTTGATCGCGATCAACGGCCACGACAGGTCGTTCCACGTGGACAGGAAGGTGAGGACGGCGACCGTGGCGAGCGCCGGGCGGGCCAGCGGCATCACGATCGAGAACAGCACCCGCAGCCGCGAACACCCGTCGATCCAGGCGGCCTCCTCCATCTCCCTCGGCAGGGCGAGGAAGAACTGCCGGAACAGGAACACCGCGAACGGCGTCACCAGCGACGGCAGGATCAGCGCGCCCAGCGTGTCGATCAGCCCGAACCACTTCATCACCAGGAACGTCGGGATCATCGTCAACTGGAACGGCACGACCATCGTCGCCAGCATCAGCCCCAACAGCAGCCGTGACCCGGCGAACCGCATCCGCGCGAACGCGTACCCGCCGAGCGAGCCCAGCAGCAGATTCGACACCACCGCCACCGACGCCACGATCAGCGAGTTGGCGAACCAGCGCGGGAACATCGCGTTGCCCAGCACATACCGGTAGCCGCCCAGGTCAATTCCCTTGGGCCACAAGGCCGGTGGGAAGCGGTTGATCTCCGCGTTCGTCATCACCGAACTGAGCAGCAGCCACACGAACGGCAGCGCGAAGCACAACGCCAGCGGCGCCAGCACCAGATGCCACGCACTCACCCGCCGCGCACTCATCGGACCCCTCCCTCCGTACGACCCTGCCGCCGCCGTACGACCCGCAGCGCGCCGCCCGCCACCAGCAGCGCCACCGCGAGGACGTACGCCGACGCGGCGCCGTAGCCTGCCGTGAACATCTGGAAGGCCTGCTGCCAGACGAAGTACACGATCACCGTCGTCGAGCCCAACGGGCCGCCCTTCGTCGTCACATAGATCAGGTCGAAGACCTGGAGCGAGGTGATGAACTGCCACAGCAGCAGGAAGACGGTGACCGGCGTGAGCGCGGGCAGCGTCACATGGCGCAGTACCCGCGTACGGGTCGCGCCGTCGATCCGGGCCGCCTCGACGAGTTCGGGCGGCACGTCCTGGAGCGCGGCCAGGTACACGACGACGCAGAAGCCGACTCCGCTCCACAGTGAGATCAGGACCAGCAGGTACAGCGCCTGGTCCGGGTCGGCGAGGAACCCCTGGGCGGAGATGCCGAGTTGGTGCAGCAGTGCGTTGGCGACGCCGAACTCCGGGTCGAGGATGAACGAGAACAGGACGCCCTGCGCGGTCGCCGACACCACGAACGGGATGAACACCAGCGTCCGGTACAGGCCGATGAGCCGGATCCGGCGGTTGAGGGCCAACGCCAGCGCCAGTCCGCCGACCAGGCTGAGCGGCACGTACAGGGCCGCGTACAGCAGCGTGTTGCCCACCGCGGTACGGAAGTTGGGGTCCTGGGCGAGGGCGCGGTAGTTGTCGAGACCGACCCAGCGGCCGGGCGTGACCAGGTCGTCGGCACGGAACGACAGCAGCAGCGACCAGACGACGGGCACGACACTCAGCCCGAGGATCACCACGACCGACGGACCGATGAACGCCCAGGCGGTGGACCGCTCTTGACGGGCGCGACGGCGAGCGGCGCGGCGCGCGGCCTGGGCGGTCGCGGCGGGTTGTGCGGGGAGGGTGAGGGCGCGGGGCAGTGTGGACATCGGGGTCTCCCGGAAGGGGGAAGTCACCTGGGGATGAGCAGGGCCGCGTCGGCCTTGTCGGCGCAGGAACGGAGTGCCTTCTCGGGGGAGTCCCGGCCGAGCAGCACGGACACGATCGCCTCGCCCAGCGCCTGCGAGATCTGCGGATACGCGGCGTGCACGGGCCGGACGCGCGCCGAACGCAGGCTGTCGGTGAAGACGTCGAGCCCGACCGTCCCGGCACTGTGCTTCCGCCACTCCGGCTGTGCCGCGGTGCCCGTGCTCAGCGGCAGCCCGCCCGCCGAGATGTCCCAACGGACGTCGTGGACAGGGGAGTTCATCCACTGCACGAACTCCACGGCCGCCCGGGACCGGGCCGAGCCGTTGTCGAAGACCGTCCACGTGTCGGGTCCGGAGATGGTGATCGCGTGCCCGCTGTACGTCGGCAGCGGCACGACGCCGTAGTCGATCTTCGCGGTGATGATGTCGGGGAGTTCCCACGGCCCGGTGGCGACCATGGCCATCCGGCTGTTGAGGAAGACCTGGTAGAGCTGTTCGCTGCCGGGCTTGGTGTCCAGGTACGCGCTTTTGTCGTGGCCGAGTCGGGCGAGGGTACGCAGGGCGCGGACGCCCTGGTCGGCGAAGCCGATGTGCTTGCCGTCCGGGGCGACGACCTCGCCGCCGAGATCCCACAGCATCGGCCACAGCCGCCACACCGTGTCCTCGTCGCCGACGGCCGGCCAGCCGGTGCCGAAGACGCCCCGGTCGTGGTCGGTCAACTTCCGTGCGGTGTCGGTGAATTGCTCCCAGTTCCAGCCGGGTTCCGGGTGGTCGAGCCCGGCCTGCCGGAACAGCTTCTTGTTGTAGACGACGGCCAGCGAGTCGAGCACGGCGGGCGCGGCGCGCACCCGTCCGTTGACGGTGACCGCGTCCCGCACCGGCTTCCAGAACGTGTCCCACGGCGTCGGCCCGTCGCGCATCGCGGACGTCAGGTCGACGACGCGCGGGCTGCGCGCCACGCTCGCCAGGTCCGAACCGAAGATGTAGGCGATGTCCGGGTACGAGCCGGCGGCCAGCGCTGCGGTCACCTTCTGGAGCATCGCGTCGGCCAGCACCCCACCGCCGCCCGGGTCCACGCGGATCGTGGGGTGGGTCCGGTTGAACTCGGCGACCAGCGCCTCCACCGCCTTGCGGCCCGTGTCGACCTGCCCGTGCCACAGCTCCACGGTCACCCGGCCGTCCGCACCGACCCCGTCCGAGGCACCGCCCGCACAACCACTCGCGGCACCGATCGCGGCGGCCCCGAGGAGCAGCCCACGGCGTGACATCCCGTTCCCCATCACGGCCTCCTCACCGCACCTTGCGGACGTAGCCGGCACTACCGGGCGTCGACACGTCCAGGTCCCGGCGCACGATGCTGAGCCTCCCGGCGAAGCCCGAACGGGCCTTGCGCAGACCGGAGTCGGAGTACTCGATGACGATGACCCGGTCGTCGAAGGCCCGGGCGTACTCCCCGCACTCGTCGTACTCGGCGCACTCCTCCGCGATCGCGAAGTCCAGCCCGGTCTTCTTCCTGAGCCCCGCCAACTCCACGGTGTTCTTCTGGGCGATGGCCAGGTGCCGGGCGTGCGCGTGCCGGGAGAGCAGGGTGATGAAGGCGGTCGCGTCGTTCGCCGTCAGCAGGTCGTCGGAACGGGTGTAGCTGTCGTAGTTGTCCGGCTCGACCGCGTCGAAGCCCTTGGCCGCGCAGCCGTCGATCCACCGGTTCACCCGCGCCGCCACCCGCTCCCGCTTGGCCGCCGTACCGATGTCGAGCAGCGCCTCGCCCCAGTCCTCGTCGACGACCACCTCGCCGTCCGCGTCCCGCAGCAGCAGGTCGGCGGGCCAGGAGGCGCGCTCGTCCGGCTGGGCCTGGAAGGCGTTGACGTAGCAGATGGTGTAGAGGCCGGGCGCGGGCGACGCCGTACGGTCACGGCTGACGATCCGGACACCGGCCGGCGGGGGATAGGCGCCGCCGATCTGGTAGTCGAAGTCGGCGTGCGGGGGCGGGAGTTGGACCGTTCCAAGCGTCGAACGGGAGGCGCTCGCAGACGGGGTGGGGCTTTTCGACGGCGCCGCGCGGGGCGGGCTCGCCGAAGGCGCCGGACGCGACGGGCTCTTCGGTGCCGCGCGCGACGGCTGTTCCGGCGCCGAACTGGTCGAGGTTCCGCACGAGGTCAGGACCGCCGCGGTCGCGACGGCGCCGCCCAGGAACGCCGCCGTCCCGAGACCTCCGACGCGGGAGACACCCTTGACGGGCATGTCCGCTCCATCAATCGCGGGTACGACCCCGCCTCGGACCGGATGGAGCCGCGGTCCTGGCGACTGTGGCCGGGCTTGGAACCTGTCCGCTACCGGCTGGGCGCACCTCTGCGTACCGCGCCGCACGCGCGGGCACGTCCAGGATCAAAGCGCCCGGCCGCGCCACTCGTCAAGGGTGCGCGCACATGCCCGACTTCGAGTACCCGCGAAGTCGTACGCTCCGAAGCGGTACCGAACTCGAAGGCAGGAGCAGCAACGATGCAGTACGTGAAGCTCGGTTCGACCGGCCTGGACGTCTCGCGGATCTCTCTGGGCTGCATGACCTACGGCCTCCCGGACCGCGGCACCCACGAGTGGACCCTCGACGAGGAGGCGTCGCGCCCGCTGATCCGGCAGGCGCTGGAGGCCGGGATCAACTTCCTCGACACGGCGAACGTCTACTCCGACGGCACCAGTGAGGAGATCACCGGCCGGGCGCTGCGCGACTTCGCCCGGCGCGACGAGGTCGTCCTCGCCACGAAGGTGCACGGCCGGACCCGCCCCGGACCCAACGGTGCGGGACTCTCCCGCAAGGCGATCATGTCCGAGATCGACCACAGCCTGGAACGTCTCGGCACCGACTACGTCGACCTCTACCAGATCCACCGTGCCGACCCGCACACCCCTGTCGAGGAGACGATGGAGGCGCTGCACGACCTGGTGAAGGCGGGCAAGGTCCGCTACATCGGGGCGAGTTCGATGTACGCGTGGCAGTTCGCCAAGCACCAGCACACCGCCGAGCGGCACGGCTGGACCAAGTTCGTCTCCATGCAGAACCACTACAACCTCCTCTACCGCGAGGAGGAGCGCGAGATGCTGCCGCTCTGCGCGGACCAGGGCGTGGGTGTGCTGCCGTGGAGCCCGCTGGCGCGCGGCCGGCTCACCCGGGACTGGGGCACCACCACCGAGCGCAGCAGCACCGACAACTTCGGCAACCGCCTCTACCAGGACGGCGACCGCGCCATCGTCGAGGCGGTCACCCGCATCGCCGGCGACCGGGGCGTCCCGCGCGCCCAGGTCGCCCTCGCCTGGCTGCTGCACCAGAGCACGGTGGCCGCACCGATCGTCGGCGCGGCCAAGCCGCAGCACATCGAGGACGCCGTGGCGGCCGTCGAACTGGAGCTGAGCGACAAGGAGTTGGAGGAGCTGGAGCAGCCCTACACTCCGCACGCGATCAGCGGGCATTCCTGACCCGGCCCAACAGGGCGTGGTCCAGGCCTTGTTGACGAACCGTCAGTGCGGGCCGTGCGGTGCGAACTCCGTGCCGCACGGCCCCGCCCCGGCGCTCTCCGCCAGCGGCACCCGCTCACCGCTCATCGAGATCGTGCGGTAGAAACGCCCGATACGGTCGGCCGAGCGGCCCACGTAATGCCCGATGAACGAGCGGCGGAAGCGGTCCGCGCTGCGATTGGGCCCGGAGCCGTGCACCAGGCTCCCGTTGAAGAACAGGACGTCCCCGGGCGCCATGTCGACCGGCACGGCCGCGAGCCCCGGCGGCGGTGGCACGTACTCGCGCGCGAAGGACACCCCGGCGTCCGCCTCCTCCGGGCAGAACACGTCCATGCGATGGGTGCCGGGCACGACCTCCAGGCCGCCGTTGTCCCGGTCGATCTCGTCGCAGGCGATCCACGCGGCCACACAGGTGCCCGGCTCGGCCCGCAGATAGAAGTTGTCCTGGTGCAGCGCCTGGCCGCGCGCTCCGGGCGGCTTGAAGTAGAACATGCTCTGCGCGGCCAGTACCTCCTCGCCGAACAGGGTCTCCAGGACGCTCCGCAGGCGCGGTTCCAGGAGGAAACGCAGGGCCAGTCGGCTGATCTCGTGGGGGTGCATCACCCTCGGGTGGGTTCGGAGGGGATCGTCGGAGACGTGCGGTTCGAAGTGTCCGGGCACCGGACCGGCCGCGTGCAGTGCGGTGAACTCCGCACAGAGCCGGTCGATTTCGTCGGAGCCGAACAATCCGCGCGCGATCGTGAACCCGTCCTCCTCGAACGCGCCGATGTCCGTGGCCGTCATACAGACCTCCTCAGTGTTATGTCACACCACAGTGTCAGGAGGTCGGGTGCGTGCCTATTGGTTGGTCGTGAACTCTGCCATCGGTGATGGCGTGGAAGTCGGCAACTCCCGTGCCGCCAGTGGCTCGTGCGGCAATGAGCCGGGCGGCCGGAACATGACCTGGGAAAACCGGAGCAAGGGCCGTCCTCGCGCGCGACGCGCGAGGTACGCCGGGCTGCCTCCGGCCAATGGTTTCTGGATTTCCCGTGTGGATACGGTGGCAATCCCATAACGGACCCGATTGACGAATCGTCAAATGGCAGGGGTCGGACCGCAATGCACAAAACGAAGGGAGACCTTGTTCCGCCTCGCTGACCTGTGCAAAGGTGTGCCTGTCGACGCGCGGGCACATTGATGATTCCCCTCCGCGCGTTCGAGGCCGCTCCCGTACGTCACCCCCTTGCTTCAAAAGAGCTGCCCCAGGCGGACGTTCGGGATGCCATCAATCGGACGGGCGGACCTTGTCGGCCTGTCGGCAGGGTCGCATACCCGCCGGTATGGGCCGAATTCCGCGTTTCACCTGGAGGAATGCAGCCGTGACGGACCCAGGTCCCTCGAATTCCCCGACTTCCGCTCACCACTTCGAAGTGACCGACGAGCAGCTCAGCGCCGAGCTGAAGAAGTGGACGGGGACGACGCCCGCGCTGCAACCCGTCGGCGAACTGCTGGACCGGCACTGGGAAGCGGCCTTCGCCTATGCGCGGCTGTGCACCGACGGACCGCACCACGCCGGAATGCTCACCACGGCCGCTTTCACCCGCCTCTTCGGGGAATCCCTGCGGCAGTCGGGACCGACCGCGGCCTGGCGTCCCCAGGTGCTGGTCACCGTCCGCCGTATCGCCGCGGAATGGGTCGCCGACCACCGGCAGGAAATGCTTCACCCCGATCTGCGCTGGGCGAGCGGCGACGGCGACCGCGGCGCGGCCCGGATGCTGCCCGTGCCCGAACGGCGCCTGCTCTCCCGGGCGTTCCAGCGGCTGCCCCAGGCGGCCCGCACCCTGCTCTGGCACATCGAGGTCGAGTCCGAGCCCTATGCGATACCCGCCGGACTGCTGGGCCTGGACGAGGAGGGCGCCGACATCGAACTCGGGCGCTCCCGCGGCCGGTTGCGCGAGGAATGCCTCCAGGTCCACCGCGAACTCGCCCAGGACGACGAGTGCATGCGGTACATCCGGCTGCTGGACGTCACCTTCCGGCGCGGCGGCGCGGAGGTCGACCCGGACCTTGCCATGCACCTCAGCGTCTGCAAGCACTGCCGGTACACCGCCGACCAGCTGAACCAGTTCAACGCCGGACTCGGCATCGCACTCGCCGAAGCGGTGCTCGGCTGGGGCGCGCGGGCCTACCTGGAGGTCAGGGCCGGCAGCCGCGCGCTGCCCGCCGAGATGTCGTCCGCCTCGACCGAACTTGCGGTGCACCCCGGCCCGCGGCGCGGCGAACTCAGATCGGCCCACAAGGCGGCCCGGCGTGTCCGCCGCCGCAACCTCGCCGTGGCCGTGCTGACCGTGAGTGGGCTGGTCGTCCTCCCGCTCGTCCTGTGGTCGATCGGCGGCTCCGGCGGCGACAGGACCAGCACGGAGAACCAGGCCGCCGGCGCCTCCGGCACGGGCAAGGAATCCGCCGACCCCTCCTGGGCCAGCAAGAACGACACCACCCAGGGCACGCTCAGCGGCCGGCTGCACAACGTCGAGTCCGGCCTGTGCATCGGCGTCGCAGGCAACAAGCCCCTCCGGGGCAACGAGGCCGAACTGCAGACCTGCTCCTCGGCGGCCGGCCAGCAGTGGTCGTACGAGACGGACGGCCAGTTGCGCAGCACCGCCGACCCCGGCCTCTGCCTCGACTCGCACCTCGCCTTCGAGGTACAGCTCGCCCCCTGCACGAGCGCGTCGTCGGCGACCGCGAAGAACATCCGCTACGACTTCACGCTCCAGGGCATCCTCGTACCGCGCTGGAACCAGGACCTGGCCCTGACCCCCGCCTCCACCGACGGCGCCGGCGCGCTTGTCCTGAAGAACCGGGCGGACGGCTCCGCGCAGCGCTGGGTCTTCGACACCTCGAAGGCCGACCCGCAGATGCAGGTCGTCAACTGGGACACCGACAGCACCGGCTCGCCGACCCCCACGACGAAGAAGGCCGCCCCGACGCCCTCGAAGACGCCGACGGCCACGCCCACCCCGACGCCGAGCGCGTCGACCCCGCAGTCCACGCCGACGACCACGGCCCCGACCACGGACTACTGCGACTACTACCCGTCGTACTGCGAGGGCGGCAGCCAGGGCGGCTGGGGCGGAGGCGGCGGATACGGGGGCGGAAACGGCGGCGGTGGGCACGGCCACTGAGCCTCAGTGCGGCGGATGCGGCGGTGGCGGCGGCAGGGTCGAGATGCCCGGCGCCGCCTCCGGCCACACCAGCAGCACCGGACAGGGCGCGTGATCGACGGCGAACCGTACGGCGGGCCCGAGACTGTGCGGGCCGAGCCGGGCCCGGTCGCCGTCGCGGGCCAGCACCAGCAGATCGGCGTCCCCGGCGGCGGCCACCACCTCGCGCTCCACGCGCCCGGACCGTTCCGTCCGGGTGCACGGCCGCCCGAGCCGCTCGGCCGCCGCGTCCAGCAGCTCCGCCGCGGACGTACTGCCGAGATCCTCCAGCCGGGTCCCGGGATCGCGGTGCGGACCACCCCTGCCGAGCAGCCCGGCGAACGCCCCGTGCGCGACCTCGGGCACATCCGGCCCGCTCACATGCAGCAGCACCACCTCGTCCGCCTCCGGCGCATGCGTCCGTACGGCGTCCACGCAGGCGGGCCATGTGCCCTCGACCAGCCAGGCGATCACACGCATTCGGCCTCCCTCGGTGTCAGAGAACCTGGAGCGACACCCACAGTGCCAGCACCGCCGGGACGAGCGCGGACGGCACGGCGAGCAGCCCCAGCTTCGTGAACTCCTTGAGATCCACGCCGTGTTCGTGCTGATGCACGATCCGCCGCCACAGCAGCGTCGCGAGCGACCCGGCGTAGGTCAGGTTCGGCCCGATGTTCACCCCGAGCAGCACGGCGAGCACGGCCCCCGGCCCGGACTGCGCGGTCAGCGGCAGCAGGACCAGTACCGCCGGCAGGTTGTTGATGAGATTCGCCAGTACGGCGGCCAGGGCGGCGATCCCGAGCAGGGCCGCGATGCCGGTCCCGCCGGGCAGGAGGTGCCCGAGCGCGTCCGAGAGCCCGTTGTCCACCACGGCCCGCACCACGATCCCGAGCGCCAGCACGAACGCCAGGAAGGACGGCGCGGCGGCCCGTACGACCGTGAGCGGGGTCGCCTGGCGCCGTAGCAGCGCCCGGCCGGCGAGGACGAGCGCGCCCGCCAGCGCGGCCCACGCCGGATCGATGCCGATCGCCGAGGTCAGCACGAACCCGGCGAGGGTGCAGGCGACGGTCGCCAGCGCGAACACGGGCAGCTCGGGCTTGTCGCCCGATGTCGGTGAGGGCGCGGCCGCCGCGAGGTCGCGGGCGAAGAAACGCCGGAACACCAGGTACTCGGCGCCGATCGCGACCAGCCAGGGCAGCACCATCAGCCCGGCGAAGCGGGTGAAGCTCAGACCGCTCGCCGCGAACGCGAGGAGGTTCGTCAGGTTGGAGACCGGCAGCAGCAGCGAGGCGGTGTTCGACAGGTGCGTGCACGCGTAGACGTGCGGCTTGGGACGCACCCCCATCCGGGACGCCGTCGCGAACACGACCGGCGTCAGCAGCACGATGGTGGCGTCCAGACTCAGCACGGCCGTGATCACCGAGGCCAGCGCGAACACCGCCGTCAGCAGCCGGCTCGGACTGCCCTTCGCCCATTCCGCCATCCAGGCCCCGCAGGCCCGGAACAGGCCCTCCACATCGCAGAAGTGGGCGAGTACGAGGACCGCGGCGAGGAACCCGACCACCGGCCCGAGCTGCTCGGCCTCCGCCCGCGCGTGGTCGAGCGAGATCGCCCCGGTGGCCACGGCGATCCCGGCGGCGGGGACCGCCATCACCGCCTCCGGCCACCCGAAGGGGCGGACGACGGCCCACACGAGGACGGCGACGAGCAGGACGACGGACAGGGTTTCGGCGAGCGGGGTGTTCAGCGGACGGTCCTCCGGGACGCGGGACGTGGTGCCCGCCCCATGTAACCAGGCCGCGGCGCGCAACCCGTGATCAGGAACCCGTACCCGCGCTGAGCACCGTCAGACGCACCGAGGACGAGTTGCCCGACAGGGGCACCGCGCCGGCCGTCCACTTCACGTGCAGCGAGTCCTGCTCGTCGGGCGGGGTCACCGCGAGCCAACTCGCGATCGCCGTCTTGGCGCCGCTGACCTCCGGGTTGGAGAAGGACAGGCCCGCCCAGGCGCTCTGCCCCGGCTTCAGCGTGACCGTGGTGACGGTGCTGCCCGACTCGCGCTGCGGGTCGTCGCCCAGCTGGGTGCCGGACGCGTTCAGGAAGGCGGCGCCGGGATAGCCGCGGACCGTGCAGGTACGGCCGGACGAATTGGTGAGGACGATCGGGAAGTTCTCCTGCCCGGCGCCCGGGTCGTTGGTGCCCACCTTCGCCTTCAGCTCGGAGGTGTGGCACCGGGTGCTGCTCGCGGTGCCGGAGTTGGTGCTCGTGCCGCCGGAGCCCGAGGAGGTGGAGGAACCCGACGAGGTCGAGTTCGAACCGGTCGCGGTGTCGCTGCCGCTCGACGTGGAGGCCGGTGTGCCGGACCCGTCGGCCGAGGCGTCGCCGCCCGCGGGCGCGGCCGTACCCGACTGGGTCTGCGGGCTGCTCACCGTGCCGCTGCCGCTGTCGCAGGCCGTCGTCGTCAGACCCAGGACGGCGATCGCGCTCACGAGCAGGGCCGCCCGGCGCAGGGACTGGGACGTGTTCGCCATCTTCAACACTCCTGGTGGTTCACCGCACGCACTTCGGCGTGCCGACCGCGCCTCATGCGCCGTCACACTGGTCCGATACGGATGGGCACGGAAAAGTTCGCGAGTCCGCCGGGATCTTTTCCCGGACTTGGGACTCGACAGTGGTCAGGTGACCCGGAGCGAGCGGAGTATGCGCGAGGTCGCGTCACCGCTGTGCTGCCGGATCTGCACGTAGACCTGGGGCTGCGCCGCGCCGCCGACCATGCGCAGCGCGGTCTCCGAGAGGGTGCCCGTGCTGCCCGAGCAGTCGCTCCAGGTACGGATCGTGCCGCGCCAGGTGGCGCTGGAGTAGGCGTGGCTGCCGTCGTAGTGACAGCCGGAGTGCGCGATGCCGTCCACCTCGGTCGCCACGCTGCCGTGCTCGCTCAGGCCGATGAACACGCCGTTCACGTCCGCCGACAGATCCGGCCACTTCGACAGGTCGTCGGCGACGGCCAGCCCCGGCTCGCTCCCGGCCGTCAGCCCGAGCGCCTGCGGATTCCAGCCCGAGTCACGCAATTGACGGCCCCACGCGTCGGGCACCTCGGCCACGATCCGGCCGGTGCTGTCCTTGACCCGCAGTACCGATGAACTCCCGGACGACGAGGGCAGGTTCAACACCACGGCGCCCGTGCCGGCCGCCACCACGACGAACAGACCGGCCATCAGCGCGACGCCGCGGTGCCGACTGTGCGGCTTGCGCTGCCTGCGCGTGGGGGCGGCCTCGGCGGCCAGCCGCTCCAGCTCCTCCGCGAACTCCCGCGCCGTCGGCCAGCGCCGCTCGCGGTCCGGTTCCAGCGCGCGGAGCACGGCCCGCTGGACGTCGGGCGACACGTCCGGCCGCAGCCGGTCCGGCCGTACGACCTGCCCGGGAGCCCCCGGGACCGTGCCGGTGAGCAGCTCGTAGCCGACCGCTCCCAGGCTGTACACGTCGGCACGCTCGTCGATGCCGTACCCGGGCTGCGCCTGCTCCGGCGGCTGGTAGCCCGCCGAACCGGCGGCCAGGGTCAGGCCCGACCCCTGCGCCAGGCTCTTGGCCAGGCCCAGGTCGGCGAGCAGGACGCGGTAGCTGCCGTCCGGCGCGGTGCGCAGCAGCACGTTGGTCGGCTTGATGTCCCGGTGCACGATCCCCGCCTTGTGCAGCGCGGCGGCGCCCCGGGCGGCCAGCGCGGTCAGCCGCAGCGCCTCGGAGACGGGCAGTGGACCGGCGGTGAGGAGATCGGCGAGGGTGCCGGCGTCGGCGTACTCCATGACGAAGTACGGCCGTCCGTCCGGCAGCTCACCGATGTCGTAGACCTGGACGACCCGGTTCGAGTCGGCGCGGCGCAGCAGCCGGGCCTCGGAGAGGAAGCGGTCGACGATGTCGAGGCGGTGCGCCCAGTTGTCGGCGAGGACCTTCACGGCCACCGGAGCTTCGAGCACGTCGTCGTGCGCGAGCCAGACCGTGCCGAACGCGCCGGTGCCCAGGCGGCGTTCGAGTCTGTAGCGGCCGATCTGTTCGACGAAGTGCATGCGACTATCATGCCTGCTCGTAGACCGAGGCGGAGGAGTGGATCCAGTGCGGGACACGGTACGGACCGAGGAACTGGCGCGGCGGGCCGCGGCCGGTGACCCGGGTGCCCTGGACGAGCTCCTGCGGTCGATCGGACCCGAGGTCCTGAGGCGGTGCGGGCGCTTCCTGCCGTGCCGCGAGGACGCCGAGGAAGCGGCGCAGGACGTGCTGATGCAGGTCGCCCGGAAGATCGGCACGTTCGAGGGCCGCAGCCTCTTCAGCACCTGGCTCTACACGGTGGTCGCCAACGGCGCCCGGCAGAAGTACCGCGAGCTGAAGCGGCGGGCCGCCGAGCAGCCGGCCGAGATCGACGTGTCACAGCACGTCGATCCGCGCACCACGAGCGTGATCGCCGGCTCGAAGATCGACCTCCTGGAGGCGCTGGAACGCCTGGAGCGGGAGCAGCCGCACCTCGTCGAGCCGCTGGTCTACCGGGACATCTGCAACCTGGAGTACGCCGACATCGCCGCTCGCCTCGGCATCCCGCTCGGCACCCTCAAGTCCCGGCTGCACGAGGCCCGCCGCCAGGTCAGGCCCTGGCTGACCGACCTCTCCTGAGCCGACCGGCCTCTCCCGGTACGGCTCAGACCTCGTCGAAGAGGGACAGCTCCGCCCAGATCGTCTTGCCGTCGGCCGTGTGCCGGCTGCCCCAGCGCTGGGTGAGCTGCGCGACCAGCAGCAGCCCGCGCCCGCCCTCGTCCCAGGTCTTGGCGCGGCGCAGGTGCGGGGCCGTGTGATTGGTGTCGGAGACCTCGCAGATCAGCGTGGTCGCGTCATGGATCAGCCGGAGCCGGATGGGGTGCGCGCCGTAGCGGATGGCGTTGGTGACCAGCTCGCTCACCACCAGCTCGGCCGTGAACCCGGCCTCGCTCATGTTCCAGGTGTCGAGCTGCTCCACGACCTGCTTGCGGATCGGGGCGACGAGTGACGGGTCGGCGGGGATGTCCCAGGTCGAGACCTGCTCGGCGGGCAGCCCCTGGGTGCGCGCCAGCAGCAGCGCCACGTCGTCGGCGGCACCGCCCGGCGGGAGTACGGCGTGCAGGATCCGGTCGCAGGTCTCGTCCAGGGAGTCCGAGGGGGCGTACAGGGCGTCGAACAGCAGCCGTTGACTGTCGTCGAGGTCCCGCTCCCGGTTCTCGATCAACCCGTCGGTGTACAGGGCGAGCACGGTGCCCTCGGGCAGCTCGAACTCGGCCGACTCGAAGGGCAGCCCGCCCAGGCCGAGCGGCGGTCCCGCGGGCAGGTCGACGGGCTCGGGCGGACCGCCGGGCCGGATCATGACCGGCGGCGGATGCCCGGCACGGGCCAGCGTGCAGCGGCGGGACACCGGGTCGTACACCGCGTACAGACAGGTCGCCCCGACCTCACCCGGGCTGCCCTCGCCGCCTGCCTCCGCGGACAGCCGTACGACGAGGTCGTCGAGATGGGTCAGCAGCTCGTCGGGGGCCAGGTCGATGTCGGCGAGGGTGCGGACGGCCGTGCGCAGCCGGCCCATGGTGGCGGAGGCCTGGATGCCGTGGCCGACGACGTCGCCGACGACCATGGCGACCCGCATCCCGGACAGCGGGATCACGTCGAACCAGTCGCCGCCGACCCCCGCGCGCGCCGCCGGCAGATAGCGTGAGGCGGCTTCCAGGGCGGCCGTGCGCGGGAGTTTGCGGGGGAGCAGGCTGCGTTGGAGGGCCAGCGCGGTCTCGCGTTCGCGGGAGAAGCGGCGGGCGTTGTCGATGCAGACGGCGGCCCGAGCGGTGACCTCCTCGGCCAGCAGGACGTCGTCGGCGGCGAACGGGTCGTTGCGCCGGTACCGGGTGAGGACCGCCACACCTAGGGTGACCCCGCGGGCCTGGATCGGTACGGCCATCGAGGAGTGGATGCCGTACTCCTCGACGCGCCTGCTGCGGGTGCGGTCCCAGGCGAGCCAGAGTTCGAGGGCCCGGCCCGAGGCGACGAGCGTGCGGCCCGCGACCAGCGCGTCGGCCTGCGGGGACTGCTCCGGATACAGGTTCAGCTGGCCCGGTTTCGCGACGGCCTCGGGGCTGCCCTGCTGCACCGACTGGTGGGCGGCCCGGCGCAGTCGGATGGGCGTGGTGATCGCCGTCGGGGGCTCGCCGCCGTGCTCCTGCGGGTCCAGCAGATCGATGCTGACGAAGTCGGCGAGCGCCGGTACGCAGACGTCCGCGAGCTCCTGGGCCGTACGGGTGACGTCGAGGGTGGTGCCGATGCGGACGCTCGCCTCGTTGACGAGTTGCAGCCGCTCCCGCGACAGGTAGTTCTCGGTGAAGTCGTGCGCGGCCAGACACACGCCCCGCACCCGCCCCTCGGCGTCGGTGATCGGCGCCATCCGGGCCAGCCACGCGTGCGCGGCGTCCTCACCGCCGGTGCGCATGTAGATCTGGAAGTCCTCGGCGGTGCCGGAGGTGAGCACGCGCAGCATGTACTGCTCCAGCTCCGAGCTCTGCGTCTTCCCGCCGATCTCGGTGATCCGCAGCCCCTGGATGCGCTCCTCGGGCAGCCCGATCACATCGGCCATGGCGTCGTTGACCCGGCTCAGCCGCAGCCGCTCGTCGTAGACCGCGATGGCACACGGCGACTGGGTGAGTGCCGCGGTCGCGAGAGGGTCCTCGGCCGCGGGCGGACCGCCCCCCTCCAACGGCGTCACGACGAGCCAGTCGCCGGGCCCACCGTCCCGGGGGCGCCGGTGGTGGGCCAGCAGCCATACGGACACGGCCCGCCCGTCGCGGTGGCGCAACGAGACCGTGCCGTCCCAGCGGGCACCCGTGATCCCGGGCAGCGCCTCGGCACCGCCGGCCAGCAGCCGCACGGCCGGGCGGCCCACGACCTCGTCCGCGGTGTGGCCGAGGAGCCGCTCGGCCCCGTCGTTCCACTCCACCAGAGTGCCCGCGTCGTCGATGACAACCCGCGCCGTCGCGGCATCGTCGAACGGGTAGACCGGTCTCATCGTCGCCACTCCATTGCGCGCACTCACAGTGAACAGACACGCCACTTGCGTTCCAGCCTAGTGCGTCACGGTCCCGCGCGGACGAGAACCCCCAGGGCCGGGGGCCGCGGTGGGCAAGGGGGAAAACCGGTCGAAGTGGCCCACGGGACAGCCGTCCGCCCCCGCACCCTTGACGGCCCGGTGTGCCACCCCGTCAGAATCTGTTCGGTCACGATCAGTTGTGAGTACTTCTGGGCCCTGATGAGGGAGAGCCGCCATGACGGTCACTCGCAGATCGGTTTTGATCGCTTCCACGGCCGCGCCGACGGCCGCATCACTCCTGTCCGCCCCGGCCGCACGCGCCGCCGGCGCGAGCACGTCCGGCCGCCGCACGGTCCCGCTCCGGGACGGCTGGCGCTTCGCGCTGGTCAACCCGGGCGGGACCACCGACCCGACCGGCGCCTACGCCGAGGCCGCCGCACCGGACTACGACGACTCGGCCTGGCGCCAGGTCGCGGTCCCGCACGACTGGAGCATCGAACAGACCCCCACCACGGCCTACGGCACGACCAGCGGCACCGGGTTCTTCCCCGGCGGCCTCGGCTGGTACCGGATCGCCTTCACCCTGCCGCCGGCCTTCGCGGGCAAGCGGATCTCGGTCGAGTTCGACGGCGTCTACATGGACTCGTACGTCCACTGCAACGGCACGCAGGTCGGCCAACACCCCTACGGATACACGGGGTTCGCCTTCGACCTCACCGACCTGGCGCACACCGACGGCACCACGGAGAACGTCGTCGCGGTGCAGGTGCGCAACCAACTCCCCAGCAGCCGCTGGTACTCGGGCAGCGGCATCTACCGCGAGGCCCGCCTCGTCATCACCGAGCCGGTGCACGTCGAACGCCGGGGTACGTACGTCACGACCCCGGACATCACCGCCGAGCGGGCCGTCATACGGGTGCGGACGTCCGTGGTGAATGAATCCGGCACCGCGAGCGAGGTCGAGGTCCGATCGAGAGTCGTCGACCCCGGCGGCCGGACGGTGGCCCGCGCCGCCTCCACGGTCACCGTCACCGACCGCGCGACCGAACCCCATGAACTCGCCGTCCCCAAGCCCAAGTTGTGGGACATCGAGACCCCGGACCACCGCTACACCCTGGAGACCGAACTGCGGGTGGCCGGCAGGACGGTCGACACGTACAGCACCCCCTTCGGCATCCGCACCTATCGCTTCGACCCGGACGAGGGCTTCTCCCTCAACGGAACGCACACCAAGATCAAGGGCGTTGACCTCCACCACGACCAAGGCGCCCTCGGCTCCGCGATCAGCCTCGACGCCGTACGCAGGCAGTTGAGCATCATGAAGTCGATGGGCGTCAACGCCTTCCGCACCTCCCACAACCCGCCCTCGCCCCAAATCATCCAGGCCTGCGAGGAGTTGGGCATCGTGATGATGGTCGAGGCCTTCGACTGCTGGCACACCGGCAAGACCACCTACGACTACCACCGGTTCTTCGACGACTGGTGCGAGCGGGACGCCACCGAGATGGTCCTCGCCGCCCGCAACTCGCCCGCCGTGGTGCTGTGGTCCATCGGCAACGAGATCCCGGACTCCACCGCCACCGCCGGACTGGCGATGGCCGACCGCATCATCGGCGCGATCAAGGCGGCGGACGACACCCGGCCGGTGGTCATCGGCTCGAACAAGTACCACGGGGTGCCCGCCAAGGGCTCCGCCGCCGACCTCATGCTCGCCAAGCTCGACGGACTCGGCCTCAACTACAACACCGCCAAGTCGGTCGACGCTCTGCACGCGGCCTATCCGAACCTGTTCCTCTTCGAGTCCGAGTCCTCCTCGGAGACCTCGACACGCGGCGCCTACCAGGAGCCGGAGCACCTGAACACCGGCGAGAACCACACCCCGGGCAGGCGCGACACCTCGTCGTACGACAACAACCTCGCCTCCTGGACGATGAGCGGCGAGTACGGACACAAGAAGGACCGGGACCGGAAGTGGTTCGCGGGCCAGTTCCTGTGGTCCGGCATCGACTACATCGGGGAGCCGACGCCGTACGACGTCTTCCCGGTCAAGGCGTCCTTCTTCGGCGCGGTCGACACGGCCGGCTTCCCGAAGGACATGTACCACCTCTTCCGCAGCCAGTGGGTCAGTGAGCCCATGGTCCATCTGGTGCCGATGAGCTGGAACCACCGGCCGGGCGACACGGTCGAGGTCTGGGCGTACGCCAACGTCGAGACCGTCGAGCTGTTCCTCAACGGAAAGTCCCTGGGGACAAGGGAGTTCGACACCAAGAAGACCACCGACGGCCGCACCTACCTGGAGACCACCGAGGCCACCGGCGACGACAAGACCTTCACCACCGGCCCCTACCCGGGCAGTTACACCAGCCCGAACGGCAGCGCGGGCAAACTCCACCTGACCTGGAAAGTCCCTTACGAGCCGGGCGAGTTGAAGGCGGTGGCGAGCAGCGGCGGGAAGACGGTCGCGTCGGACGTGCTGCGCACGGCGGGACCCGCACACGCCGTCCGCCTCACGGCCGACCGCAAGTCCCTTGCCGCGGACGGCCGTTCGCTGGTCTTCGTGACGGCCGAGGTCGTCGACGCCCACGGGGTCGTCCTGCCCGACGCGGACGATCTGATCGCCTTCGAGGTGCGGGGTGGATCACTTGCCGGTCTCGACAACGGGCGCGAGGAGAGCGCCGAGCGCTACCAGGCGAGCACCCGAACCGCCTTTCACGGCAAGGCACTTGCGATCGTGCGGTCCGGTACGAAGGCGGGCTCGCTGAAGGTGACGGCGCGGGCGGAGGGGCTGCGGGGCGGCACGGTGACGGTACGGACGGCACCGGGTCGGGATGTGGTCGTGACTTCGGCGGAGCGCTTCGAGGCCGACTACCCGACGCCCCTGAACTACCCCTACGCCGACGCGAGTTACTCCGGCCGACCCGACACACTCCCCGTCGCCATGCTCGACGGTGACGCGGCGACCGGATGGTCCAACGCGTTCGCGAAGTCGGCCACGGCTCTGTTGCCAGGGTTCAGCGGCGCGCGTGGGGAGGACTGGGTGTCGGTGGACTGGGGCAGGGTGCGGTCCTTCGACCGGGTGGAGGTGTCGTTCACCGCGGACTCGACGCACAGTCTGCCCGCGGCGGTGGTGGTCGCGGTGTGGGACGGTCGGGCGTGGGTGCCGGTGGAGGGGGCCGCCGTCGACTGGGCCACGGCCTCGGACACCCCGACTGTCGTCACCTTCGGTGCTGTGCGCGGGTCGCGGGTGCGGCTGACGTTGAGCAGTGCTCATCCGGGGGCGGCTCAAGGGGCGGTGAGGATCAGCAAGTTGGAGGCTCCGGCCGGATAGCGAACCGTGACCCGTCGACGATTCGGGTGGGAATCCGGCCGGTCCGGACCGTTGACGGGTTGTCATGTCTCGAAAGGTGGTTCGCGGCGGATCAGGGATGCCCCAGCGCATGGGCAGGTCTGCGGAAGTCGCACATCAGGTGTCGTCGGAACTGCCGGCGAGAGATCCGCCTATCCAGAAGGACAGCGCCTCTTGGTCTTTGCCCAGTGAGCGTCGTATGGCGTTGACCAACCGCACCTGCGCTTGGGCGGGCGCCCTGTTGGCCTGGGCGAACTCCTCCTGGCTCAACGGATTACGTGCCGGGTCGCGCTCCACTTGCTCCAGTCGTAGTCCCAGCCCTGGCAACTGCCCCTAGGAGTTGTCTTCAAATGTCACGCCCACATCAGGAGCGATGCGAGGGTGACGGCTGCCTGGTAGGACTCGGCGGTCTTGTCGTAGCGGGTAGCGATGCCGCGCCACTGCTTCAAGCGGTTGAAGCACCGTTCCACGACGTTGCGTCGCTTGTAGAGCTGCTTGTCGAAGACCGGCGGGCGCCCGCCTCGGCTGCCGCGCCGGAGCCGGTTGCGGACCTGGTCGGACCGCTCGGGAATGGTGTGACCGATGCCCCGCCGCCTGAGCCACGTGCGGATGGCCCGGGAGCTGTAGCCCTTGTCGCCCAGCACATGGGCGGGCCGTGTGCGGGGCCGTCCCGGGCCGATGCGGGGCACCCGGATGGTTTCCATCATGGCGGTGAACTGGGTGCAGTCGTTGGTGTTGCCGCCCGTGAGGGTGAAGGCGAGCGGGCGGCCCACGCTGTCGCAGGCCAGGTGGATTTTGCTGGTCAGGCCGCCTCGGGAGCGTCCGAGGCCGGGACTGCGGGCCCCCTTTTTCGGGCCCCGGCGGCGTGCTGGTGGGCGCGGACGACGGTGGAGTCGACCGACACCAGCCAGTCAATGTCCCCGGCCGCGTCGGCGTGCGCCTGGGCGGCCCGGAGCATGCGCTCGAAGGTGCCGTCCAGCGCCCACCGGCGAAAGCGGGTGTGCAGGGTGGCCCACGGGCCGTACCGCTCGGGCACGTCCCGCCAGGCCGTCCCGGTACGGAACTTCCACACGATCCCGTTCAGCACCCTGCGGTCGTCCAGCCGCTTCCGGCCCCGCAGCGACACCGGCAGCAGCGGCCCGACGAACTCCCACTCGGCATCGGACAGTTCATGGCGACGTATCACCCCACCATGATCCACCACTCAAGATCTTTTGAAGACACGGCCTAGGTGCAATGCCGTTGCTTTAGTTGGCGGCGTAGCCTGCTGGCAGGGCGTCGGGGGTGGTGCCGGTGGCGGAGAGTGTCCCGGAGTTATCCGGTCTTGGATTGTTGACCTGGGTGTATCCGCCGGGTCTGGTGGATCGGGTGGTCGCTGCGTGCGGCCGGACCGAGCAGCGCAGACGGCTGCTTCCCGCTCGGGTGGTGGTGTACTTCGTTCTCGGTCTGGCCCTGTTCTCGCCCGCTCCGTATCTGGAGGTGCTGCGGCATCTGACCGACGGACTGCGTGCGTGCGGGCTGTGGGGCAACTGGCGGATCCCGGCGAAGTCCTCCCTGTTCAGGGCCCGTGGCCGACTGGGCTCCGAGCCCCTGCGGGTGCTGTTCGCGGCCACCGTCCGTCCATTGGCGGATGAGGAGACACCGGGCGCGTTCTGGCGCGGGCTGCGGCTGACGGCGGTGGACGGCACCTGCTGGGATGCCGCCGACACTGCCGCGAACGACCAGGAGTTCGGCCGTCCCGGCAACACCCGCGGCCCGGACAGGTCAGCGTTCCCGCAGGTGCGGATGGCCGCTCTGGTCGAGTGCGGCACCCATGCCGTGCTGGATGCGGAACTGGCCGGCTGCCGGGTCGGTGAACTCACCCTCGCCGCCTGCCTGGTCCGCTCCACCGGGCCGGACATGCTGGTCCTGGCCGACCGGGAGTTCCTGGGGGTGCCGTTGTGGAGAGCGTTCACCGCCACCGGCGCCCACCTGCTGTGGCGGGTGTCGGCCAACCGGGTCCTGCCCGTGCAGGAACTCCTTCCCGACGGCTCCTGGCTCAGTCGCCTGCACGCAGGCACCGACGGCAAGAAACGCGATCCGGTGCGCGTGAGGGTGCTCGCCTATCAGCTGTCCGACGGCGGAGCGAGCACCCAGAACACGCACTACCGCCTGGTCACCGACCTCCTCGATCCGGAACGCTTCCCCGCGGCCGAACTCGCGGCCCTGTATGCCCAGCGGTGGGAGATCGAGTCGGTCTTCGACGAGATCAAGACCCATCAGCGCGGCCCCCACGTCGTCCTGGCCAGCAAGACCCCCGACGGCGTGCGCCAGCAGATCTGGGCCCACCTGCTGGTCCACCACGCCCTGAGGTCCCTGATATCCAGAACCGCTGCCGTCCACGGCATCGACCCGGACCGGCTTTCGTTCACCGACACCCTGCGTGCGGCCCGCCGCAGCGTCACCGTCGCGCCCGGCATCTTTTCCCCCTGAGCACCTGATCACGGCGCTGGTCCGGCTCCGCGACGACCTGCTGACCACGCTGCTGCCACCGCGCCGGCTCCGCAGCCAGCCCCGTGTCGTCAAGCGCAAGATGTCCAACTACCTGCTCAAACGGGCCGAGCACCGTGCCTGGCCCCAGCCCACCAGAACACACGACGACGCCGTCACCATCCGCCCACCGAGACCAACAGCCCAGTAAAGCAACGGCATTGGGCCTAGGTGTTCTGTCTCGGGAGGTTGTGGACGGGTGAGCCAGGTCTCGGCTGAGGGATCTTGAACAGGTGAGGGCCTTCCGGTTCGGTGTGGATTGCGACGTCTACACCGACAGAAAGGCCCTCGTGCCCCACCGTAATGCACCCCTGACCGAGACCGGCCGTCTGCGTCTGGCCCGCTGCGTGGTCGAGGACGGCTGGACCCTGCGCAGGGCGGCCGAACGCTTCCAGGTCTCACCGACCACGGCCCAGCGATGGGCGGACCGTTACCGAAAGCTCGGCGCGGTCGGCATGAGCGACCGCTCGTCCAGACCGCATCACAGCCCGAGCCGGACCCCGACCCGCACCGAGCGGCGGATCATCAAAGTCCGTGTCCTGCGCCGCTGGGGACCGGCCCGCATCGCCTACCTGCTGCGATTGAGCCCGTCCACGGTGCACAGGGTCCTGGCCCGCTACAGGCTGGCCCGTCTCGCTCATCTCGACCGCGCCACCGGACGAGTGATCCGCCGCTACGAACGGTCCACACCGGGCGAGCTGGTGCACGTGGACATCAAGAAGCTCGGCAACATCCCCGACGGCGGCGGCCACAAGGCCCTGGGTCGCCGGGCCGGCCGCAAGACCCGCTCCGGCGTGGGCTACAGCTACCTGCACAACGCCGTCGACGATCACTCCCGCCTCGCCTACAGCGAGATCCTCACCGACGAGAAGAAGGAAACCGCAACCGCCTTCTGGAGCCGGGCCCGGACGTTCTTCGCCCAGGCCGGGATCACCGTCCAGCGGGTACTGACCGACAACGGCTCCTGCTACCGCTCACGCGACTGGCGCGATGCCCTCGCCGCGGCCGGGATCACCCACAAGCGAACCCGCCCCTACCGGCCGCAGACCAACGGCAAGGTCGAACGCTTCAACCGCACCCTGCTCGACGAGTGGGCCTACGCCCGCCCCTACCGCACGGAGACCGAACGACGCGACGCGTTCCCCGGCTGGCTGCACACCTACAATCACCACCGCGGACACACCGCGCTGAAAGGCCAACCACCCGCCAGCCGCGTCCCCAACCTCACAGGGCAATACACCTAGGGCTCGCGCTCCACGAGTTCCCTCGGTCGCTTGTGCGCGGTGAGTGTGTGGAGTTCGGCCTGGTCGAGCGGCCGGTGCAGTTCCACGTACTCGCCGTGCGGCAGGCGCTTGATCACGCCTGTCTCGCGGCCGTGCAACACCAGTTCCGTGTCCCGGAGTTGGAGACCGAGGCAGATGCGGCGGGTCACGACGAATGCGACCGCCGGGACGACGAACACCGCCACCCGTACCGCCCACGTCACCGTGTTGATCGACAGGTGGAGGCGGGTCGCCACGATGTCGTTGCCGCCGCCGGCGAGGAGGATCAGGTAGAGGCTGATCCAGGCCACGCCGATGCCCGTGCGGGTGGGGCGGTTGCGGGGGCGGTCCAGGAGGTGGTGTTCGCGTTTGTCGCCGGTCCGCCAGGACTCCAGGAACGGGTACACGCCGATGAAGACGAGGAGGAGGGGGAAGACGACGATGGGGATGAGCACGCCCAGCACCAACGTGTGGCCCCACAGCGTGACTTCCCAGCCCGGCATGACCCGCACCAGGCCCTCCGCGAAGCCCAGGTACCAGTCCGGCTGGGCACCCGTCGAGACCTGGTCGGCGCGGTAAGGGCCGTACGACCAGACCGGGTTGATCGACGCCACCGCCGCGAGGAGGGTGAGGGCGCCGAAGACCAGGAAGAAGAAGCCGCCCGCCTTCGCGAGGTAGACCGGCATGAACGGGGTGCCCACCACGTTGCGTTCGGTGCGGCCGGGGCCCGCGAACTGGGTGTGCTTGTGGTAAACGACCAGGAGGAGGTGGACGACCACAAGTGCCGCCATGATGCCGGGGATCAGCAGCACGTGGAGTGAGTAGAAGCGGGACACGATGTCGTGGCCGGGGTACTCGCCGCCGAACAGGAACATCGAGAGGTACGTCCCGACGATCGGGACCGAGAGCAGCGCGCCGTCCACGAAGCGCATGCCCGTGCCCGACAGCAGGTCGTCCGGGAGCGAGTAGCCGAAGAGGCCCTCGAACAGACCGAGGAACAACAAGGTCCAGCCGAACAGCCAGTTGAGCTCGCGCGGCTTGCGGAACGAGCCCGTGAAGAAGTGCCGCATCATGTGCGTGAGCATCGCGGCGATGAACACCAGCGCCGCCCAGTGGTGCAACTGCCGGACCAGCAGCCCGCCCCGCACGTCGAAGCTGAGGTGCAGCGTCGAGGCGTAGGCGTCGGACATGCGGATCCCGTTCAGAGGCACGTAACTCCCGTGGTACGTCACCTCGTTCATCGACGGGTGGAAGAACAGGGTGAGGTAGACGCCCGTGAGGATCAGCACCACGAAGCTGTAGAGGCAGATCTCGCCGAGCAGGAACGACCAGTGGTCCGGGAACACCTTCCGCAGATACCGCTTGCCGAGGGTGTGGATGCCGAGGCGGCCGTCGAACCAGTCGGCGACGCGTTCGCCCCGTGAGGGGTCGGGGGTGCCGGTCACTGGTCGTCCACCTCGTCGTCCTTGTGCACGTGTGTGAGCTTCTCGGGGTTGGTCACGATGTAGACGCCGGACACCTGGTCGCCCTCGGGCGTGAGGTCCATGACCATCACCGCGTACGGCGAGTCGCCCTCGAACAGCACGGCCGCGTCGTCGCCGTTGACGCGCCGGTAGCGCAGCTCCAGGTCCTGCGGGCCGCGGCGCCGGGCCGCGAACGAGTTGATGAGGCGGACCGCCTTGTCCCGCCCGTGCACCGGGCGCAGTCCCGCCGGCTTCCGATTGCCCCCGCTGTCGGTCCACACCGTGACGTCCGGCGCGAGGATCTCCATCAGCGAGGCGATGTCCCCGCCGATCGCGGCCCGCACGAACCGCTCGGTCGCCTCCCGCCGCACCCGGGGATGGGCCTCGTACAGCGGCCGCCGCGCGTGCACATGGGCCCGCGCCCGATGCGCGAGCTGTCGTACGGCGGCCGGGGTGCGGTCGATGATGTCCGCGATCTCGGTGTGGGCGTACCCGAACACCTCGTTGAGGACGAAGACCGCGCGCTCCAGGGGCGTGAGTGATTCCAGGACGACCAGCATCGCCATCGAGACCGACTCGGCGCGCAGGGCGGGGTCCTCGGGGTCGCCGTCGGCGGGCTGGTCGACCAGCGGCTCCGGGAGCCAGGGGCCCACGTACGTCTCGCGGCGGCGGGTGATCGTGGCGCGGCGCTGGAGCGCGTGGTTGACGGCGATGCGGACGAGATAGGCGCGCGGGTTGGTGATCGTGTCGAGCGGGGAGCGTCGGGCGCGGGCCGTCCAGGAGAGCCAGCTTTCCTGGAGGACGTCGTCGGTGTCGGCGACGCTGCCCAGCATGTTGTAGACGAGGCCGAACAGCAGCTCCCGATGGTCCATGAAGACAGTGGTCGCCTCAGTGGTCGCCTCATCGGTGACAGCGATCTCGGAGAACTCGGACATGTGTGCGCCTCCCCAGTGGCGTGCTCACTACTGCGAGGGGCGGCGGGGCTCGGAATGTGACAGCCGACGGCCTGAATGTGACGTACGTCTCGGGAAATTCGCGCGGTGTCACACCGTCGAGCGCCCGGCCCTCTTGAACGCGAGTCCGACCCGTCGTCGGACGCGCAGTCGGACGTAAGGAGTCGACATCGTGTTCAAGAAGTGGCACGGCAACCCCTGGGCGATCCTCATCACGCTCTCGCTCGGGTTCTTCATGACCCTCCTCGACCTGACGATCGTGAACATCGCGATCCCCCAGCTCGGCGAGGACCTCGACGCGTCGCTGGACGAGATCCTGTGGATCGTCAACGCCTACACGCTGGCGCTGGCCGTCCTGTTGATCACCGGCGGACGCCTCGGCGACCTGCGCGGCAAACGGAACCTGTTCGCCGCCGGAGTCACCGTCTTCACCCTGGCCAGCCTCGCCTGCGGCCTCGCGCAGGACCCCGCCCAACTCATCGGGTTCCGCGTGGTCCAGGGGCTGGGCGCGGCACTGCTCATGCCGCAGACCCTGTCGATCATCGCCGAGGTCTTCCCGGCCGACCGGCGCGGTGTCGCGATGGGCATCTGGGGCGCGGTGGCGGGCGTGTCCGGCGCGCTCGGCCCGATCCTCGGCGGGGTGCTCATCACCCATCTGTCCTGGCGCTGGATCTTCTTCGTCAACCTGCCGATCGGCGCGCTGGTGCTCGTCCTCACCATGGCGATCATCCCGGGCGCCCGGCGCACGGTACGGCGCCGCTTCGACACCCTGGGCGTCACCCTCGCCTCAACTGCCCTGTTCTGCCTGGCGTTCGGGCTGACCGAGGGGCAACGGTACGACTGGAACGCGTGGATCTGGAGCCTGTTCGGCGCGGCCGTCGTCCTCTTCGCCGGCTTCCTGCTGCACGAGCGCGGACAGCAGGACGGCGAACCCCTCGTCCCCTTCTCGCTGTTCAAGGACCGCGACTTCAGCCTCGTCAACTTCGTCGGCGTCACCGTGTCGTTCGGCGTGGTCGGGATGTTCCTGACGCTGACGATCTACCTCCAGTCCGTGCTCGGCTTCAGCGCGCAGAAGGCCGGGCTCGTGCTGTTGCCGGTGGCGCTCGGCTCGTTCGTCATGGCCGGGCCCGCCGGGGCGCTCGCGGACAAGGTCGGCGGCAAGTTCATCCTGATGGGCGGGCTGCTCGCCTGGGCGGGTGGGCTGGTGTGGGTCGTCGGTGTCGCGGACGTCGGTACGGGGTGGTTGACGATCGCGTTCCCGTTGTTCCTCACGGGGTTGGGCGTCGGCTGCACCTTCGCGCCGATGGCCACGGAGGTCATGCGTAACGTCCCGCCCCGGCTCGCGGGCGCCGCGTCCGGTGTCACCAACGCGCTCCGGCAGGTCGGTTCGGTGCTTGCCGGTGCGGTGATCGGAGCCGTGCTCCAGGCGCGGCTCGCCTCCTCCCTGACCGAGCAGGCACAGGCTCGTGCCGGTCAACTCCCCGCCGCCTACCGGGAGTCGTTCGTCGCCGCGTTCTCGAAGGCGGAGTCCGACGTCGGTGCCGGGCAGCAGGGTGGCGCGCCGGCCGGGGTTCCGCAGGGCGTCGCCGACCGCATGCGTGTCCTCGGCGGCCAGGTGTTCGGCCACGGCTTCGTCCACGCGATGGGGCCCGCCGTGTACGTCGCCGTCGCCGTCCTGCTGGCCGGCGCGCTCGCGTGTCTCGCCGTACGGCGACACCACGGGGCGTCCGCCAACCCGCACGCCCTGCCCATGTCCGAGCCCGAGTTGGAGGAAGCCGCACGATGACCATCGACTTCACGCCCATGTACGCCTCCCACGACGCGTTCCGGCGCGACCTGGAGCGGCTTGCCGCGGCGGTCGCGGAAGGGCGGGCGCATACCGGTCCTGTTCGCGCCGGGTGGGAGAACTTCAAGCACCAACTGCACGTCCATCACACCGCGGAGGACAGCGACTTGTGGCCGCGGGTTCGGGAACGGGTCGCGGGGCGGGTGCGGGACCTTGCGCTGCTCGATGACATGGAGGCCGAACATGGGCGTATCGACCCGCTGTTGGCCGCGGTGTCCGCTGCGCTGGCTGAGCGGGCGTTCGAACTTGCCGATCTTGTAAGGGCGTTGCGGGCCACGCTCGACGATCATCTCAAGCATGAGGAGGACGGGGCGTTGCCGTTGATGGGGGAGGTGCTGACCGGGGCGGACTGGGGGGCCTTTACCGGGCGGATGCGGGAGACGCAGGGGCTGCGTGGGGCTGCGGTGTTCGTGCCGTGGCTCGTGGACGGGGTGTCGGCGGTGGACCGTGAGCGGTTCCTGGGGGCTTTTCCCGCGCCGGTGCGGGTGCTCAACCGGGTGTTCTGGGAGGGGAGTTATCGGCGGCGGGGGCTTTGGGGCGGCTAGTGGGTGCGGGTCCGGTGGGGGCTGGTCGCGCAGTTCCCCGCGCCCCTGAGAGACCTGGCTTCGCCGGTCTCCGTGGGGCGCCCGTCCCGCGCCCCTGAAGACGGGGATCTGGCTTCGCCGGTCCCCGTCTTCAGGGGCGCTCCTCACGTCGCGTCGTGGAACACCAGCCCCAGCGCGTGGCGTTGGCCGGTGCGTACGGTGCTGACGCCGTGTCGCATCGCGCCGGCCGACCAGCCGCGTTTTGTTCGAACCGGTCGGTCCCGGGCGATGGGCAGCAGGCGTGGGTAGAGCGCGGCGCGCAGGGCGGCGACCGGTGCGGGCAGGTCGTGGGCGAAGTAGCGGTACGCGCCGGAGCCGAAGCGGTGCCGGGCCATGTCGACCGTGGTGCGGAACAGTTCCGGCTTCTCGTAGAGGGCTGCCAGGTCGTGGCACTCGGCCGGCGTCAGCAACTGTGCGGTCGGCGCGCTGCCGTACAGGTCCAACTCCTCGGCCAGAGCCGACCAGTTGGTGTTCTCCGCGCGCCGACGCGCCTCGGTGATGCGCATGACCTCCTCCTTTCGTCAGCCGAGCATCGGCTGCAACGCGCCCTCGTGGGTGAGCAGTTGGACCTTGCGTTCGATACCGGCGGCGTACCCCCGCATCGAGCCGTCCGCGCCGATCACCCGATGGCACGGGCGCACCAGCAGGAGCGGGTTGGCGCCCAGGGCCGCGCCCAGCGCCCGGACTTCGGCGCGCGGAACGCCCAGGCGTTCGGCGAGGGCGCCGTACGTCGTCGTCGTGCCGTACGGGATCGAGTCCAGGGCCTGCCATACCCGCTGCTGGAACTCCGTTCCCTCGGCGGCGAGGGGGAGTTCGAAGTGGGTGAGGTATCCGGCGAAGTACGCGGACAACTGGCGGGTGGCCTCGCTGAAGGCCCGGTCGTCGCGTTCCCAGTCGGCACCGATGGCCGGGTGGTCCGGCATGGTCAGGGAGGTGAGGATGGTGCCGTCGGCCGACCTCTCGCCGGTCAGGAGCAGCTCGCCCACGGGGCTGTCGGTGAGTGTGTAGATCGTGGTCATGGGGACGATTCTGCTCCGGAATCCTGGTCGGGACCGGCGGGATTCGGACATGGAGGTGCGACCCGCTCGGTACCGTCGGGCGTAGCTCTTGACCTGGGGGTATTTACGGTTAAGTACCCGAGCGGTACCGTGTTGGCATGCCAGCTCTCAACGTGGAGTTCAGCGACCGCGAGCTAGAGGACCTGCGGCAGATCGCCAAGGAGCGCGGTACGTCGATGAAGGCTCTGGTGCGTGAGGCGGCCGCGGCCGACATAGCTCGCCACCGGGCACTTCAGGAGGGCGCCGAGGCCTTCCGCCGGTTCTTCGCCACGCATGCCGACGAATTCGCCGCCGCGTTCCCAGACGACGAACCGGCGGCCAAGGGCGAGGGGCGGGTCGCCTGACGCATGCCCGTCACTCCGGTCATCCATATCGACGTGCCCTGGCTGCTCCAGCGCCATGAGGAAGTCCTGCCGGACCAGCCCACCATCAACGACTTCTCGGCGTTAGTGGCGGCCGTCGCCCGACATCGCGTCGACCCGCCCCGCCTCGGCATCGACTCCGACCCGGCCTGGCGGGCCACCGCCCTGCTGCACACCCTCGCCCTGCTCAAGCCCCTGCCCTCGGCCAACGCCCGCTTCGCCTGCGCCACGGCCGTCGCCTACATGTTCGTGAGTGGCGTCGGCATCGATCCGCCCTACGGCGCCCTCGTCGACCTCGCCCGCGATCTGATCTCCGGCAAGACGGATGTCTACGGCGCGGCGGACCGGCTGCGTTCCTGGCAGATCTGAGAGGCAGATCTGAGAGGCAGGCCTGAGAGGCAGGCCTGACAGGTAGGTCCGCCTAGCGGTCCTCGTCGAGGCGGGCGATTTCGTGGCGCCCAAGCGGAGTTCCCTGCGGGGGCGCTTCGCTGGACGCGGGCCGGGTGTCGCTTTGGCGGGGTGCTTCGCCGGCCGCGGTTCGCCGGTCGCTCCGATGGGAGGGCTCGCCGTCCGCCGCCCGCAGGGTTCCCTCGGAGGGCGTCTCGTCGGACGCGGCCGGTGAATCCTCCCGCCGGGGTGTCGCGCCGGACGCCGTCAGGCTGCCCAGCAGCCCCAGCAGTTCCGCGCTGCGGGTGCCCGGCTCGGCGTGGAAGACGACCAGGCTCAACGCGTTCGTGCCCGGGATCTCGAACTTGTTCGACCGCAGCTCGAAGTCGCCGACGAGCGGGTGGGTGAGGAGACTGGTCCGGCCGAGCATGGGCCGGACCTCGTGGCGGCTCCACAACAGCCGGAAGCGATCACTGCGCACGGACAGCTCGCCCACCAGCTCCACCAGTCGGGGTTCGTCGACGTCGGGGCCGATGTGGCCGCGCAGGGTCGCCACACCCTCGGCGGTCAACTCATCCCAGTCTCGGCGCAGTTCACGCTCGGCGGGGTCGAGGAACACCGCACGGAGGAGGTTCACGCCCGGCGTGTAGTTCGGGGACAGCGCCCGGCACAGCGCGTTGGCCGCGAGGCAGTCCGTGAACCGGTTCTGCACATACGCCGGGTGGCCGGACCAGGTGTCGAGCAGTTCGCGGACGCTCGTCGGGACCGCCTCGGGCTGCCTGACCCGCCGACGGGACACGGCCGGCCGCTCCGGCCGTGCGAGGCTCAGCAGATGGGCGGTCGCGGAGGCGTCCAGGCGCAGCACCCGGGCCAGCGCCTCCAGCACCTGCGCGGACGGGTTGCGGTCACGGCCCTGCTCCAGCCGCAGGTAGTAGTCGGAGCTGATACCGGCCAGCAGGGCGACCTCCTCCCGGCGCAGCCCCGGCACCCTGCGCAGCCCACCGCCGCTCAGGCCCACGTCCTCGGGCCGGACCCGCTCCCGGCGGGCCCGCAGAAACTCCCCGAGCGCGTTCATGCTGTCCACACCCACCACCGTAGGTCCGAATCCGCAGGGGTGCGTGTCCCTGTCACCACCAGGAACATCCGGGTACTGCCTGCCGGGCCGGGACAGGAGCAGAGTCGATGGCAGGACGCAGCACGCATCACCCATCGAAAGGCGCGCCATCATGGCCGACACCGTCTCCGGCGGCACCCTCACCCCCGCCGAGGGCCTCACCCTCACCCGCATGGGATACGGCGCCATGCAGCTCGCCGGCCCCCACGTCTTCGGCCCGCCGGAGGACCGCACCGAAGCGGTGGCCGTCCTCCGCGAGGCCGTCGAGCGGGGCATCACCCACATCGACACCAGCGACTTCTACGGCCCCGTCGTCGTCAACGAGATCATCCGGGAGGCGCTCCACCCCTACCCGGACGATCTGCACATCGTGACCAAGGTCGGCGCCCGGCGCGGCCCCGACGGCGGCTGGATCATGTCCCGGCACCCCGAGGACCTCAAGGCGCAGGTGTACGACAACCTCCGCAACCTCGGGCTCGACGCGCTCGACGTGGTGAACCTGCGGGTCGGTACCGATCACGGCGCCCACGAGGAGTCGATCGGGGAGGAGTTCGGGGCGCTCGCCGAAATGCAGAAGGCCGGGCTGATCCGGCACCTCGGGGTGAGCACGGTCTCCGCCGCCCAGCTGACCGAGGCCCAGGCCATCGCGCCGGTCGTCACCGTGCAGAACCTGTACAACCTGGCCAACCGGGAGGACGACGCCCTCGTCGAGCGGTGTGCCGCCGAGAACATCGCGTTCGCCGCGTACTTCCCGCTCGGCGGCTTCACCCCGCTCCAGTCGCGGACCCTGTCCGAGGTGGCCGCGCGGCTGGACGCCTCGGCCCAACAGGTCGCCCTCGCTTGGCTGTTGCAGCGGTCGGACACGACCGTCCTGATCCCCGGCACCTCCTCCCGCGCTCATCTGCGGGACAACATCGCCGCCGCGGACCTGGTGCTGCCCGCCGACGCGATCGCCGAACTCGACACCATCGGTGCGGCCGCGACCTGACGCGGAGGAGGGCGGGGGTGGGCCGCCCCCGCCCTCGGGGCCGCCGACCGAGGGCGGGAGGAGCAAGGTCGGCGGCCGTTTGGCGCGGGAGAGCCGCCGTCCAGCGCGTGGCCTCCGAGAAGGGCCGAACCCAGTGGACCGCGGTGAGTCGTGTGCCGGGAGCGTGCGCGGCGCACCGGCGTGTGCGCATGGTTCACACGGGGCGCATGGAAAGTCGAAAGCCGATGCTGGTGAACCGAGTTGTCACCGCATCTGACTTTCTTTCAATGGTATGGAAGTTACCCAAGTGCCTTGTTGGGTCGGGTGGGTTGTGCAAGGGTGAAACACCCGCGCGGGGGCTAATGCCCGGGGCTCATTGGCTTGTTGATGAACCGAATCCGAGGAATCCACTCTGTGTCCATCCCGCCTCCTCCTCGTCCTCCTTACCCGCCGCCGGACGGCGGGGCCCCCGAGGAATCCGACGAGACCCTGGCCGCCCGGCTGCGGGGCCGTCCGGAGGGTGAGGCCGCTCATTCCGTCGCGCTGCTCATGGCGCGGCACTGGCGGCCGGTCGAGGATTACGCGGGCATCTGTCTCGCCGCCGAGGGGACCGTGCCCGCCATGGCCGCGGCGGCCGCCTTCCATCGGGTGTTCGACCGGCTGACGCTCGGCGAACACGGTGTGGCGCTGCGGCCACGGCTGCTGCTGACCGTGCGCGACACGATCCGGGAGTGGTCGACGGAAGAGCGGATATCCAGTGTTGTTCCCGACCTGGAGAATCCCTCCGGGGGCCGCGCCATGCGTGGCGCGAAGTCCATGACGCCCGAAAATCGCAAGCTCGCGGAGCGGTCTTTCCAGACCCTTCCGCCGCTCGCCCAGTGTCTGCTGTGGCACACCGAGGTCGAGGCCGAGTCGATAACCGTGCCGGCGGCCCTGCTCGGCATGGACACCGACAACGCGTCGGCCGCTCTCCAGCAGGCGCACGAAAAATTCCGCGAAGGCTGTGTACGCGCCCACCGGGAACTCGCGCCGACCCAGGATTGCCGCTTCTACAACCGCCTCCTCGACGTCCCGATTCGGCGCGGCGGCGGACTGCTGCCGGATGTCCAGCAGCATCTCGCCGAGTGCCGTTACTGCCGTTTCGCCGCCGAACAACTCAGCTATTTCGAAGGCGGGTTGGGCGTCCTCCTCGCCGAGGCCGTGCTCGGCTGGGGAGCCCGCCCCTACCTCGCCTCGCGTCCGGGCCGCGCCGGCCGCGACACACGGACGAGGACCGCGTCCCGGCACGGCGGGCACACCGGCGGCAGCACGGGGCGGCACCGGCTGCTGTCCCGCATCCCCGCACCCGGCCGCCGTCTCGTGGACGCGGCCAGGGCGGCCCGGGCGGAACGGTCGAACCGATCGCTGTTCGTCGGCGTCGGCCTGATCGGTGCCGGGGTCCTCGCGACGGTGTTCGCCGTCGTCCTGTGGCCGGACGACAACGGCGGCACCGCCGGTCCCGTCGCCTCCAGCACCACGAACAGCGGCTCCGGACATGTGTCGTCGTCGGCACCCGGCACGGCCAGGCTCCCCGCCGCACCCCAGCAGACGCGGCTGCGCAACGCCGCCGCCGACCTGTGCCTCGACGTCCGGGGCACCGTGAAGGCCGGCGCCGGCGTCGTCCTGGCCGCGTGCTCGTCCGCCGGGACCCAGGAGTGGTCGTACGACACCGACGGGCTGCTGCGCAGTGTCGCGAGCCCGGGGCTCTGCCTGGACTCGCACGCGGACGCCGGTGTCGTCGTCCTCGGCACCTGCGCCGACGCGAAGTCCGAGCGCGGCAACGACGTCCGCTACGACCTCACCGTGCAGGGCGAGTTGCTGCCCCGCTGGAACTCGGACCTCGCGCTCACCTCCACCACCAAGGACCCGGGCGCCGACATCGTCCTCAAGGTCCGCGACGGCTCCACCGCACAGCGCTGGCTGACCGACTCGGTGACGGCCAGCCCCGGTTCGCTGTCGATCGTCGGCACGGGAGCCCCGTCACCACGCCCGGCGAAGATCGCGGCCCGGCTCAACTGACCACATCGGACGGCGACGTGCCGGTCAGGTAACCGGCGGCGTTCGCCACGGCGGCCAGCGCGATCCGGAGCACCGTCTCCCGGGTCACACCGCCGACGTGCGGCGAGAGCACCACGTTCGGGGCCTTGAGCAACCGCAGCGCCGGGGTTGGGGGTTCGGGGTCGAAGACGTCCAGGCCGGCACCCGCGAGGGCCCCGGCTTCGAGGGCGTCCGCGAGGGCGTCCTGGTCGATCAGGGCGCCCCGCGCGGTGTTGATCACGAACGCGCTCGGCTTGAGCAGCGCGAGCCGCTCCGCGTCCAGGAGATGCCGGGTCTCGGCGGTGAGCGGCGCGTGCAGGGTGACGTAGTCGGAGAGGCGCAGCAGGTCGTCGAGCGGTACATGACGGGCGCCGCCGAACCGTGCGGTCGTCTCCTCGGGGACGGGGCGTCGGCCGGCGTAGACGACGGTCATGTCGAACGCGGCCGCGCGGCGGGCGACTTGCTGCCCGATGGCGCCCAGTCCCACGATGCCGAGCGTCTTGCCGGACAGCTCGGTCAGGGAGCGTTGCAGGCGGGGGAGTGCCCAGTCGCCCTCGACGAGTGCGGTGTGCGCGGGGACGAGCTGCTTGGCCAGCGCCAGCATCAGGGCGAAGGTCTGCTCGGCCACGTTCTGTGCCTCTGCACCGCTGGAACCGATCGTGCAGACGACGACCCCCTGGGCGCGGGCGGCCTCCAGGTCGACGTAGTCGAAGCCGTGACTCGCGCACTGCACCAGCTCCAACTGCGGTGCGGCGGCGAGGTGTTCGGCGCTCACCGGGGAGAGCGCGGTGATGACGACGTGCGCCGCGCGCAGGGCCTGCGGGTCCTCGTCGACGGTCTCTACGACGGTGACGTCCACCCCGTCGGGCAGCAGTGTCGCGAGTCCGGCTCCCGCGGTGCGGCCGCCCATGTGGGGTGGGACGACGGCCAGGACGTGCTTCGTGGGGGACATACGGAATCCTCGTCGGAGTGGGGGTGGCGGGCGGGCGTCCGTGCGGGCGTCAGGACCGGGTGGCCGACTCGACCAGTATCCGGGCCAGTTCACGCGGCCGGGAGAACATCGGCCAGTGGCCCGTGTCCATCCGGACCAGCTCCCAGCGTCCGCTCGCGACCAGTTCGTCCGCCGGGGCCGGCAACTCGTCGCCGTCGAGCAGGCACTTGACGTAGGTGGCCGGGAGATCGGCCAACGGGTGCGCCAGGGCTGCCGGTTCGGTGAGCGTGGCACCGGGGTGGGCGGTCCCCTCGGTGACTATGCGGGTGATCTGCTCGTCCGTGAGGCCCTGGCCCGCGTAGTCGGCCGGGTCCAGGGGCGGCCAGGAGCCGCCGTTCTCGTCGAGCGACTTCCTGATGAAGTCGCTGGGGAAGCTGTCCAGGAACGACTGCCCGTCGACCGGCACGTTCGCGTCGACGAACACCACCCGGGCCAGCCGGTCGCCCATCCGCTCGGCCGCCTGACCGACAGGCACACCGGAGTAGCTGTGTCCGACCAGGACGACATCCCGCAGACCGAGGCGCTCGACCTCGTCGACGATGTCCTGGACATGGGTCTGCTGCCCGGCCGGAATCCCCTGCTTCTCCGCGAGCCCCGACAGGGTCAGGGCATACGTCTCGTGCCCGGCCCCGCGCAGTTCGGGCACCACCTCGTCCCACGCCCACGCACCGAGCCACGCGCCTGCCACCATCACGAATCGAGTCATGATCCCAACGTAACCGCCGGGTCTGACAACGACCTTCCGGAGGCGATCAGACCGTCCGCGCCACGGCCCGCACCGGCGCACCGTCCGCGCCCGGCAGCCGCAGCGGGAACAGGAACAGTTCCACGTCCGTGATGCCCACCAGCCGTTCCAGTCCCGTGAGGTTCTCCGCGATCACCCCGCCCGCGCCGCACAGCACACGATGGGCGGGCAGCCCGAAGTCGGCCGTCTCGTCGCCGGGTTGGGGCGTCGGATCGACGCTCAGCGCGTCGACCGCGACCGTACGGACCCCTGCCGCGACGAGCGCCTCGGCCGCCTCCGGGGTGAGCCACGGGTGGGCGAGGTAGTGGTCGGTGCCCCAGTGCGCCGACCAGCCCGTGGCCAGCAGAACGAGGGATCCGGGCCTCAACTGCCGCAGCGCCGGCGCCAGTAGCTCGGTCGTGATCGGTGCCCGCGCCGACAGCCCTCGTACATCCGCGACCACCGCGTGCCCGGCGAAGCGCTCCAGGGGCAGTTCGTCGAGGCGGGGCCACGCGTCGTCCACGTGGTAGGGGGCGTCGACATGCGTGCCCGACTGCGAACCCATGTGCAGCTGAAGGACGTTGACGCCGTCCCGGGGTGCGCGCAGGGCGGGGGAGACCTCGACGGCCGGGTCACCGGGATACACGGGCATCCCGGTGACCACGGGCACCGACAGGTCGATCCAGGCCGGCATCAGTTGCTCGCGGCGGCCGGTGCGGGGGCCTCGGCCTCCGCACCGGGCCCGGTGATCGGCGGCACCGGCACCTCGACGGTACGGGCCAGCCGCGCCCCCTCCGGCCCGTACGCGGCCCGGGGTTCGGGGAACAGCCGGAGCAGGCCCAGGAACAGCACGGCGGCGACGGCCAGCGACAGCGGCAGGCTGATGTCGACGCCGTTGGCCAGGTCGCCGAGCGGGCCGACGAACTGCCCCGGGATGTCGGTGAACAGCACACCGACGACGGCGGCCACCCACCAGGCGGTCATGCCGCGCCAGTTCCAGCCATGCGCGAACCAGTAACGCCCGCCGCGCTGACGGCGGTTGAAGACCTGGAGGGCGTCCGGGTCGTACCAGCCGCGCCGGGTGTAGAAGCCCAGCATCATCACGACCATCCACGGTGTCGTGCAGGTGATGATCATCGTGGCGAACGTGGAGATCGACTGCACCAGGTCGAAGCCGAACCGCCCGACGAAGATGAACGCGATCGACAGCACACCGACCAGGAACGTCGCCTGTACCCGGGACAGGCGCGGGAACACCGACGAGAAGTCGAGCCCGGTGCCGTAGAGCGAGGTCGTGCCCGTCGACATGCCGCCGATCAGGGCCAGCAGACAGACCGGCAGGAAGAACCAGCTCGGCGAGATCGCGAGGAGTCCGCCCACGAAGTTCGGGGCGGCCGGGTCGACGTACTTGGGGGCCTTCGTGGCGATGATGCTCGCGGTCGCCAGGCCGAAGACGAAGGGCAGGAGGGTCGCGATCTGGGAGAGGAAGGCGGCCCCGACTACCTTGCGGCGCGGGGTGTTCGCCGGGATGTAGCGCGACCAGTCGCCGAGGAACGCGCCGAAGGAGACCGGGTTGGAGAGCACGATCAGGGCCGCGCCGATGAACGACGGCCAGAACAGCGACTGGGTCGCCGCGTCCGCCGAGGACGTGAAGACTCCGGCGTACGACGGGTCGAAGTCACCGGCGAAGGCGATCGCGCCGAGCAGGAACAGGACCGTCGCGGATAGCACGGCGATCTTGTTGATGAACAGCATGAACCGGAAGCCGTAGACGCAGACCGCGAGGACCAGGACCGCGAACAGCGCGTACGCGATGACATAGGAGAGCGTGCTCTGTTCCAGGCCGAAGAGGCGGTGCGCGCCGCCGATCAGGGCGTCGCCGGAGCTCCACACCGAGATGGAGAAGAACGCGACCGCCGTGAGGAGGGACAGGAACGAGCCGACGACCCGGCCGTGCACGCCCAGGTGCGCGGAGGAGGCGACCGCGTTGTTCGTGCCGTTGACCGGGCCGAACACCGCCATCGGGCACAGGATCAGCGCGCCGACGACGACTCCCAGGAGCGTGGCCGCGAGGCCCTGCCAGAAGGAGAGGCCGAACAGGATCGGGAAGGCGCCCAGCACACAGGTGGAGAAGGTGTTGGCACCGCCGAACGCCACCCGGAACAGGTCGAGCGGGGTGGCGGTGCGGTCCGCGTCGGGGATGCGCTCGACGCCGTAGGTCTCGATCTCGGTCAGGGACTGGCTCGGCGCGGCGGGGGAGGGAGCGGGGGCGGGCTGCGAGGACAAGGGGGCTCCAGCGGGGGACGGCGGTGGAGCGCGTTGTAGCGCGGTGGCGGAGGGGACGGCCGTTCACGCGCGCGGGGTGGGCGGGGTGAAGGGATGCCGTCCTCAGGGGGTCTGCCGACGTTATGGCCGGCCGCGACACCCGCACCAGAGGACGGTTCATCCATCTTCCGTGCCGTGGGTGGAGGAATCATCCACCGCTGTTCCTATGCGGTGTCGCCCGGGGCGTCCTCCGGTTCGGCGTCGGGGCCCTGGGCGCGGACCCGCTGGACGTGTTCGAGGGAGTCGCGCAGTTCGCTGAGCCAGTCGTCGGTGTGGCGCTGGACGAGGCGGACGCACCAGGCCAGCGCGTCGCTGCGGCTGCGGGCCACGCCGGCGGCGATGAGAGTGTCGAGGACCTGGCGCTCGGGCTGGCGCAGCCGGGTCATCACGGGCGCGGAGATGTGCGTGAACAGGGACCGCTCCCCGGCGCACTCCACCCCCCACGAGACCTTCCTGCGGAACCGGTGCTCGGCCTCGCGCGCGAGGGCGATCCGGGTCTCCCGGGTGCGCTCGCGGAACTCCTGGACCCGGCCCTGGACGGCCGCCTCCCGCTCGGCGTCCGAGACGCCCTCGGCGAGCTTGGGCGCGGGGATGCGGCCGATCACGGTGACCTCCTCGCGGTCGACCGTGACCTCGACCAGCTCCTCGAAGAGGTCGTCGGGCAGACGGCCGGTGAACCAGCCGCGAAGCTTCTCCTGCTGCTCTGTCGTAATCATGTAATGACGATTACTCGCGAGCAGGGCGAACGCAAGGGGCTGCGGCGGAGTGCGCCGAGAGCTGAAGCGGAATGTTTCGGGACTGTTTCAGGACGATTGGCGAGCACGGGTAAACCGGCCATCCGACCCGCTTCGACGATCAAGAACCCCGTGGTTGCTGGGTTCGCGCGTTCGATTTCTGTGACTTCACGCCACTGATTCAACACGCAAGGTTACTGAAACCTGTGGGTGGGATGTGAGTTTCCGCGACGGACTCGGCAGAGTGGCGCCCGCCGGTCCGGCACCGACCGAGCGGGACCGGCACCACCTCGAACCGATCGGTTCACGATCGGTTCGTATCGAGCGGAAGGATGCACACAATGCGGAACACCGCGCGCTGGGCAGCGACCCTGGGTCTGACGGCCACCGCCGTCTGCGGACCCCTGACCGGGTCCGCCCTCGCCGCCCACGGAGCCGGCCCGGCCGCGCTCTACGCCCCCTCGGCCCTGGTGCTCACCATGGGCCACGGCGATGACGCCGCCCTCGCCACACCGGAACGCGCGGTGACCCTCACCTGCGCGCCCACCTCCTCCGGCACCCACCCGGCCGCCGCTGAGGCCTGCGCCGAACTGCGCGGCGTCGGGGGCGACTTCGACGCCCTCACGGCCCGGGGCGACGTGCTCTGCAACAAGCTCTACCGCCCCGTGGTCGTCACGATCGACGGTGTCTGGCAGGGCAGACGCGTCTCCTACGAGCGCGTCTTCTCCAACGAGTGCGTGAAGGACTCCTACGGATACGGAGGCGTCTTCACGTTCTGAGAGACCGGGACCGCACGGTCTCCGTGAGCACCAGGGAGGGTCCGTAGCTGGGGAGTGCGTGCCCCTGTCGCGGAGCAATGCGGTCCCGCATCCAGGGGCCGGCCGGGCGGTGTGGGGTCGCCCGAGCCGGCCCCTGTCATCGTTCCGGCCGCTCGGCCGTGTCCGCGAAGTCCCTCCCCCACTGCCTTAAAGGCGTGGGAGGTGCCCCCAGCCCCGCGACGCCCCGCACGCACTCTCGCCACACCGGGCGAAAGCCCAAGTACGCCCAGTACGAGGGCTCCCGCCCGGCACGGCGAGAGTACGCACCGGACGGCGCGGGGCCCGCTCTTCGGGCGGACGACGGGACTTTGCGGACACGACCTAGGCCTGCGCGGGCAGCACACGCAGCGGCGGGAATCGGACGAGCAGCCCCGAGGCACGCAACAGCCGGTCGATCCGCGGCCCGTCGGAGACGATCCGCAGCCGCCCGCCGCGTTCCCTGGCCCGCCGCTCGGCCCGGCACAGTACCCGCAGCCCCGAGCAGTCGAAGAACTCGACGGGCCGCAGATCCACCAGCACGTCGGGCTCGTCGATCGAGGTCGCGGCGTCCAGATGTTCCACGACGAAGCCGGCCGTCGCCATGTCGATCTCGCCCGAGACCTCGACCACCGTGAAGGGGCCCCTGGACCGCGTACGGGCACAGGAGTTGGCCGCGGGACTGTCGCGTTCGTCCGCTTCCGCTGTCATGGCCGCTCCACCTCGGCACGGGGCGCATTCGGTCTCGGTAGTTACCCCGGAGGAGCCCCGAGCATCCCCGACACGCCGTCCGCAAGATCTGGTTCACTCGACATGGTGAACTTCGGTAAGAAAGGTTGACTTTCTGTCAGTAAGGCAGTGAAGAGGGGCCGCCGTCTCCCTGTGGACGGCGGCCCCTCGGTCTGTGCGGCTCAGGCTCGGGCGGAGCCGGTCACATGTGGACGACCGGTGCGGCGTCCGCCTCCTGCTGCGGAACCCCGCGACGGTAGAGCGCCAGCGCGATCAGCGTGCCGGCGGCGAAGAAGCCCGCCGACCACCAGAACGCGGTGGTGTAGCTCTCGATCGTCGCCTGCGCCTGGACCAGCTTGCTGGACGCGTCCTTCCCGGCCAGGTAGTCGGTCGCGGCGCTCGCGGCCAGCGTGTTCAGCAGCGCCGTACCGATCGAACCGCCCACCTGCTGCATGGCGTTGACGGTCGCCGAGGCGACACCCGCGTCCTCCGCGGCCACACCGCCCGTGGCGAGCTGCATCGCCGGCGGCATCACCATGCCGAGACCGGCGCCGATCACGATCAGCTGCGGCAGCACATGCGTCGCGTAGGACGAGCTGGTCCCGATGTCGGTCAGCCAGGCCATGCCGACCATGGCGATGGCGAAGCCCAGCGGAATGATCACCTTCGGGCCGAGCCGCGGCACGAGCATCGTGGTGCCGATCTGCGCCATGACCATCAGGGCGCCGATCATCGGCAGGAACGCGACACCGGTCTTGGTCGGGCTGAAGCCCAGGTTCAGCTGGAGGTAGTAGGTGAGGAAGAGGAACACGCCGAACATGCCCGCACCGGTGATCAGCACGGCGAGGAACGAGGCGCCCCGGTTGCGGTCGAGCAGGATGCGCAGCGGTAGCAGCGGGTGCGCGGCACGGTTCTGCCACCAGGCGAAGGCCGCGAGCAGCACGACGCCCACGATCAGGAAGCCCCAGGTCTGCGGTGAACTCCAGTCGTGCGTCTCGGCGTTGGAGAAGCCGTAGACGAGGGAGAAGAGACCACCGGCGACCAGGACCGTGCCCGGCACGTCCAGCTTGGAGCCCGCGGCGTCGCGGTGGTTGCTGAGCAGGACCCAGCCGCCCGCGAAGGCGACGAAGGCGATGGCGACGTTGACGTAGAGCGTCCAGCGCCAGTCGAAGGCGTCGGTCAGCACACCGCCGAGCAGCAGACCCACCGCACCGCCGGCGCCGGCGATGGCGCCGTAGACGCTGAAGGCGCGGGCGCGTTCACGGGCGTCGGTGAAGGTCGTGTTGAGCAGGGACAGCGCGGCCGGTGCGAGCAGCGCGCCCGCGACACCCTGGAGGGCGCGTGCGGTGACCAGCATCTCGAAGCTGGTGGCGGCGCCGCCGAGCGCGGAGGCGGCGGCGAACCCGACGACACCGGCGAGGAAGGCGGTCTTGCGGCCGAACAGGTCGGCGATGCGGCCGCCGAGCAGCAGCAGGGAGGCGAACGCCAGGGCGTACGCGGTGACGATCCACTGCCGGTTGCCGTCGGAGAAGCCGAGGTCCTTCTGGGCCGACGGCAGGGCGATGTTCACGATGGTGGCGTCGAGGACCACCATCAACTGTGCGACGGCGACGATCGCGAGGATCCACCACCGCTTGGAGGACGCGGACTGCGCCTCCCCGGCACCCGACCGGGTGTCTTCGGTCAATGTCTTCTGGGACATCGGGAACCACTCCAGGGAAGTCGTTCGGGGTTTACCAAAACGTAAACGAAACGGTTTCGTACACATCGGAGACTAGACCACTTTCTGCGAAACGGCAACGTTTCGCAGAGGACGGGGAGCAGGCGTGCGCAGTGGCGTGTTCGAGGTCGAGGGGGCCGGGCTGTACTACGAGGTGCGCGGCACCGGCCCGGCGCTGTTGATGATCAGCGGGGCCGGGGGAGACGCCGGCTACTACTCCGGCATCGCCGCGACCCTTTCCGACGCATTCATGGTGATCTCGTACGACCGACGCGGCAACTCGCGGAGTTCCGGCAGGTCACGGGCGCCGATGGAACTCGCCGTGCAGGCCGCCGACGCCCGCGCGCTCATCGACGGGCTGGCCGGCGGCCGGGCGCTGGTCTTCGGCAACAGCGGAGGCGCGATCATCGGCCTCACCCTGGCCGCGCTGCACCCGGAGGTGATGGCGGGCCTCATCGCCCACGAACCCCCTGCCGTGAACGTCCTGCCCGACACCGACCCGGGCCACGGCTTCTTCGCCGAACTGGCCGCACTGTACGAGCAGGGCGGGGCACCCGCGGCGGGCCGCCGGTTCGCGGAGACGATCCGCGGCGAGGGGACGTACCGCTGGCCCGCCGACCTCTGGAAGCGGTTCCTCGGGAACCAGGACCACCTCTTCGGCACGGAGTGGCCCGGCTTCGCCGCCTTCCGGCTCGACGAGACGGTGCTCAAGTCGGCCCCGTTTCCTGTCGTGTTGGGGGCGGGTGCGGAGGACCGCGGTACGTACTACGCCCGGCCGTCGATCGAGATCGCCCGCCGGATCGGGGCGCCGTGGGTCGAATTCCCCGGCATCCACATGGAGTTCCTGCGCAATCCAGCTCAATTCGCCTCTGCCGTACGGGTGTTGGCGACCCAGATGCACAGCCGCGACGGTGACGTCCCGGAACTCTGGCAGGGCACCGCTCAGTGAGAACCGAGCAACTCCGCGACCAACACCCGCCGCAGCCAAGCCCGATAGGCGTCCCGCGTCCAACCCCGGTGCCTGCGCAGGAGTTGATGCATGTGCGGTGAGGCGAGGGCGTAGAGCGTGTCGGCGGCGGTGCGCGCGTCGAGGCCCGGGCGGAGGGCTCCGCGCTCCTCAAGTGCCGTGGTCAGGGCCAGATGCACGCCGTACGTCGCCTCGGCACCGGCGTCCGCCGACGCCCGCATGTCCGGGTCGGCGCCGGCCGCCTCGACGGTCACCATGATCAGGTCACCGGCGCGTTCCAGCAGGTCGGTCATCTGGTCGACGGCGCGGCCGATCGCGCGCTCGGGGTCGGGCTCGTCCCGGATCGCCAGGGTCTCGGAGCGCTCCGGGACGGCGACCGGCTCCTCGTCACCGGCGATCGTGACGCCCAGGGTGTGCCCGAACAGGGCCGCCTTGGTGGGGAAGGCGTCGTACAGCGTGCGCTCGCCGACACCGGCCAGCGCCGCCACCTCCTTCATCCGCGTGCCTGTGTATCCGTTCTCTGTGAAGAGCCGGGCGGCTGCTTCCCGGATGCGGATGCGGGTCGTCGCTGCCGCCTCGGCGCGCTTGGCCGAGCGATAGGACCTCTTCTGGTTGACGGGTTCGGGCATGGGGAGGAGTCTAGAGGAAATCGGCGCAGTCTTACTGCGGTGAAATGAGCGAGGAGCGTGAGAGTCATGCCGGAGCTCGCCGGAATCCACCACGTGAAGATGCCCGTCACCGACCTCGATCGCTCACGCGACTGGTACGGCCGCGTGCTCGGCTTCAAGGTCACGTATGAGTTCCAGGACGCGGACGGAGTCGTGCGCGGGGTGGCGGGGGAGGTCCCGGGACTCGGCGACTCCATGCTCTGCCTGCGTGTCAACTCCCAGGCGGCGCAAGGCTGTCAGGGCTTCGACCCGGTCAGCTTCGCGGTCCGGGACAAGGCCGACGTGGAGGCGTGGGCCGCTCATCTCGACACCCTCGGTGTCCCGCACTCGCCGGTGATCGAGGCGTCGATCGGTTGGCTGCTGGTGTTCAACGACCCGGACGGCCTCGACCTGCATCTGTACAGCTGGGCGGCGCACGGGGTGGATCACGGGGACGTCGCGGGGTACGGCCGCCCGGTCTCCTGAAGGGGCGTGCGTTCCGGGTTCCGGGTGCTGTATTCCTTGACTGGAATATAACCAGCGAGGCATATTGGGCTCATGTCCGACGCCTCGCTCTGGACCGCCCTCGCCGATCCCCACCGGCGGGCCATCGTCGGCCTGCTCCTGGAGCGGCCCCGGCCCGTCGGCGAGATCGTGGAGGCATGCGGTCTGAGCCAGCCCAGCACGTCGAAGCATCTACGGGTGCTGCGGGACGCGGGCCTGGTCCGGGTACGGCAGGACGCGCAACGCCGTGTCTACGCCCTCGACCCGGCCCCGATCGCCGAACTCGACGCCTGGCTCGCCCCCTACCGCGAGCTGTGGAACCGCAGCCTGGACAGGCTGGGGCAGCGCCTCGACGAGACGTCGGACGACGACACCTCGCCACCCACCCCGAAGGACTGATCCGCCATGTCCGTCGACCTCACCGGCACGTATCTGACCCTGGACGACGGTCGCCCCGCCGTCCGTTTCAGCCGCACCTACGACCAACCCCTCGACCGCGTCTGGCAGTTCGTGACCGACCCCGACGAACTCGCCCAATGGTTCCCCTCGCGGGCCGAGTTCGACCTGCGCCCCGGCGGCACGGTCACCTTCAGCGGCGACCCCAACATGCCCGAGTCGACCGGCCGGGTCATCGCCGTCGACGCACCCCGGCATCTGTCCTTCGAATGGGGCGGTGACGAACTGCACTTCGACCTGGAGGAGATCGAGGAGAAGCGCACCCGCTTCACGCTCACCAATGTCCTGAGCGCCGAGAACACCGCGTCCCGCAACGGTGCCGGCTGGGAGGTCTGCCTGGCCGCGCTCGACGCGAAGGCTCGCGGTGAGGCCGTAGAGGGTCCGCACACCGGCGCAGGTGTGCCCTGGAAGGCGTTCTACGACGGCTACTTGGCGGCCGGGGTTCCCTCCGGCGCTGTCGTGCCGGGCCTGGACTGACGCATCCCGGGCCCGGTCGACCCGTCACGCCATCTGCCGCCGTACCAGTTCGTGCAACCGTCCGCCCGTGTCCGCCAACAGCTGTGCGGGCGGCCCCTGTTGGGCGACCTTGCCGTCCTCCATGACGACGACGCGGTCCGCGTCGAGCACGGTCGACAGGCGGTGCGCTATGACGATCCGGGTGGCGTTGAGGGCCTTGGTGCTCTCGATCACCGTGCGCTGGGTCTCGTTGTCCAGGGCGCTGGTCGCCTCGTCGAAGAAGAGGATGCGCGGTCGGCGGATCAACGCCTGGGCGATCATGAGGCGTTGACGCTGGCCGCCCGACACCGCGCCACTGCCCGCGACGATCGTGTGCAGGCCCATCGGCATCCGCTTGATGTCCTCGGCGAGCCCCGCCATCTCGGCCGCCGCCATCGCCTCCTCGGGCGTGAACGGCTCGGCGCCGCAGATGACGTCCAGGATGGAACCGGTGAACGGCTGCGCGTGCTGGAGCACCACCCCGCACTGCCGCCGCACCGCCGACTGGTCGAGGGCGCCCAGGTCCTGGCCGTCGTAGAGGACGCTGCCGGAGACCGGTTTGTCGAAGCCGATGAGGAGACGGAGCAGGGTGGACTTGCCGCAGCCGCTGGGACCGACGATCGCCACGAACTCGCCCGCGCGGACATTGAAGGAGACGTCGTCGAGGACGAGGGGGCCGTCGTCGGCGTAGCGGAAGGAGACCCGGCGGGCCTCGATCGCGCCGGACAGCTGGCCGGGGCGGGTGCTCGCGGTGCGGACCTCCGGGGCCGCGTCCAGGACCGGCCTGATCTCCTCGAAGAGGGGGAGCGCGGAGACCGCGGAGACGAAGGCGCCGGTGAGGCTGGTGACGGAGGTCAGCAGCATCGTCACCGAGGTGTTGAAGCTGAGGAAGGAGGCCGCCGACATCGAGCCGCGTGCCGGGCCCGCGAGGATCATGAACATCAGCAGGGTGCAGACCGGCAGGTACACCGCGCCCATGACCGTGGTGAGGTTCTTGATCCGGCCGACCCGCTGTTGGAGTTCGCGGCTGCGGGCGAACTCGGAGGCCCAGGCGGCGTAGGCGTAGTTCTCGGCCGCCGCGACGCGGAGTTTCGGCAGGCCGCGCAGGGTCTGGAACGCCTGGTTGTTCAGCTTGTTGCTGAGCACGACCAGTTTGCGCTGCCAGCGCACCTGCCACAGGCCGAGGCCCAGGAACCCGGCCGCGATCACGACGAGCATGCCGATCGCCGCGAGCGCCATCGAGGGGTTGTACCAGAACAGCAGGCCCAGGTTCATCGCGCCGACCGTCACCGACTGGGCGACGACGGGTCCAAGTCCCGCCAGCAGACGGCGAATTGAGCTGATGCCCATCGCCGCGCTCGCCAGCTCGCCCGTCGAGCGTTCGGTGAAGAACTTCGTCGGGAGCCTCAACAGCCGGTCCCAGACCGCCGGTTGGAGCGTTGCCTCGATCCGGCCCTCCAGACGGAGGATGGTGAGGTTCTCCAGCAGCATGAAGGCCGCCGCCACCACGCTGGTGATCATCACCGCCAGGCAGACCTGGACGATCAGGTTCGTCTGCGCCTTCGGCACGAACTCGCCGAGCACCTTGCCCGTCGCGATCGGCACCAACGCCCCGATGGCGACGGTCACCAGCCCGCTGATGAGAAGGTTCGTCAGGTCGCTGGCGGTGCCCTGCATGGAGAAGCGCAGCAGCCCGAACGGGCTGAGTCGCCGCTCGGGCAGCGGGCGGTAGAACATCACCGCGCGCGGCTCGAACTCCTCCGCGTTCGCCTTCTCGATCGGTGTCTCGCGCCCGGTCGCCGGATGCACGGCGACATAGCCGCCACGCCGCCACAGCAGTGCGACCGGAGCCCCGGACAGTGCCCGATGGCCCACCAGCGGGCCGACGTTGTCCCGCCACCAGCGGCCGTCGAGCCGTACGGCACGCACCCGGACCCGGGAGGCGAGGGCGATGCGCTCGACCGGGTCGAGGCGGTCGCTCTCGCTGCCGCTCTGCGCGGGCTCGGCGAGGGTGAGACCGCCCGCCTCGGCGGCCAACTTGCAGGCCGCGTACGACGCGTCGGCATCCGCGGCCGTCGTGCGCCGGGCCGAGGACTTGCCGATCGACGCCAGCAGCGTCCGGTCGGCCTGTGCGCGCACCGCCTCACCGGCCTTGATTCCGGCGGCGGTTCGGGTCTCGTGGGTGCGCTCCAGCTGCTCGATCCACTTGTCCAGCGTGGACAGCAGCCGGTACTGCTGGTCGACCATGCCCTGCCAGACAGCCGGATCCATCAACAGGTCGGCGGCGGCCTCCGCGCCGTACATCGAGCCGTACTGCACGCTGCCCGGGGGGACCTGCATCCAGAAGACGTCGTCGTCGGTGGGCGCCGCGGCCCGTTCGGTGGCCATCGGGGCCTGGAAGAGGATGGAGAGGCCGCGGCCGACACCGAGGGCGAGGGCGTATTCGAGCGGGCTCGAAGTCGGCGGCACGTACTGGGGGTTGCCGTACTCGTCGTACGACCAGGTCTGGGTGTCCGCGGCCTGGTACAGCTCGCGCAGGTTGATGCGGCGCACCACGCAGTCCCGCAACGGGCGTGCCACCAGCGTGTGTTGGGGCCCGGTGACCGGGCCGAGCAGCAGCGAGCCCGCCTCCAGGCGGCCGAGGTGGTGCCAGTGCCCCTGCTGTACGGCGTCCACCGCGAACAGGTCGATGGCGCCCGACGCGACCAGCCACAGCACCTGCGGGCCTTCGAGGTCGAGGCGGTTGAACCCGGCGCAGTCGATCGGCGTGCCCAGGTTTCCCAGCGCGCCGAGGACCAGGTCGCCCTCGTGAACGGACGTCATCTCAGCGCTCCTTGACCAGCGTGGCGTACGCGCCGCCGGCCGCCACCAGGGCGTCGTGCCGCCCGCGTTCCACGATCGTCCCGTGTTCGAGGACGACGATCTCGTCGCTGTCGCGCACGGTGCTGAGCCGGTGGGCGATCACCACGCAGGCGCAGCCGCGCTTGCGCAGGTTGTCCATCACGACCAGCTCGGTCTCCGCGTCCAGGGCGCTCGTCACCTCGTCCAGCACCAGGATGCTGGGCCTGCGCACCAACGCCCGTGCGATCTCCAGGCGTTGACGCTGACCGCCGGAGAAGTTGCGGCCGTCCTGCTCGACCCGGCTGTGGATGCCGCCGGGCCGTCGCATGACCACGTCGTACAGGGCGGCGTCCCGCAGCGCGTCCGTCACGGCCTCGTCCGGGATCGATGGGTCCCACAGCGCCACGTTGTCGCGGACCGAGCCCTCGAAGAGGAACACGTCCTGGTCGACGAACGAGACCGAGGCGGCGAGGGCGCCGCGCGGGATGTCCTCCAGCCGGTGGTTGTCGATGCGGATCACGCCCTCCCAGGGCGTGTAGAGGCCCGAAATCAGCCTGGACACCGTCGACTTGCCGCTGCCGGAGCCGCCGACCAGCGCCACCTGCTGACCCGGGCCGACCGTCAGGTCGAAGCCGGTGAGCAGCGGCTTGTCGAGCGGGCTGTAGCCGAAGGTGATGTTCTCCAGCTCGACGTGCCCTTGCAGCCGACGGGTCGAATCGGCGCCGCCCGCACGGGAGTAGAGGGGATCGGCCTGGAAGTTCTCGACGTCCTTGAGGCGGGCCACGTCGGCGGCGAAGTCCTGGATGCGGCCCGCGACGCCGTTGAGCCGGGTGATCGGCGCGGTGAAGCGGGTGACGAGCGCCTGGAAGGCGACCAACAGGCCTACGGAGATGTGCCCTTCGACCGCCCGCATACCGCCGATCCACAGGATCAGCGCGCTGTTGAGCGAGGCGAGCGTCGGGGCGACCACGCCCAGCCAGGCGCTCGGCACCCCGAGCCGCTGCTGTTCCTCCAGGGTGGTGGCGTGCTGCCCGGCCCACTTGCGGAAGTAGCCGTCCTCACCGCCGGTCGCCTTCATCGTCTCGATCAACTGGAGCCCGGTGTATGCCGTGTTGGTGAGCCGGGCGCTGTCGGCGCGCAGCTTCGCGGTACGGGTCGCGCGCAGCCGGATGACGACCCGCATCGCCACCACGTTCAGCAGGGCAACACCTATGCCCACGTACGTGAGTTGGGGGTCGTACGTATAGAGGAGGAACGCGTAGAGCACCACGACCACCGCGTCCACGCCCGCCGCCGACAGGTCGCGGGCCAGGGTCTCGGCGACGGCGTCGTTCGACTGGAGGCGCTGGACCAGGTCGGCCGGGCTGCGCTGGGAGAAGAACGTCACCGGCAGCCGCAGCAGATGACGCAGGAAGCGGGCGCTGGAGAGGGTGGAGGAGATGATGCGGCCGTGCAGCAGGTTCGCCTGTTGCAGCCAGGTCAGCGCCAGTGTGAGCAGGACGCAGGTGCCCATCGACGCGAACAGGACGCCCAGCAGGGACGTCTGACCGCCTATCAGGAACATGTCGATGTAGGTCCGGCTGAGCGCGGGCATCGCCGCGCCGACCAGCACCAGCAGCAGGCTCGCGAGAACGGCGGCGGGCATCGTGCCCGCGGTGCCGCGCAACCGGGCCGGCATCGCGCCCAGGACACCCGGCTTGCGGCCGCCCTTCTCGAAACCGTCGCCCGGCTCCATGACGAGGACGACACCGGTGAAACTGGCGTCGAAGTCCTCCATGGGCACGAACCGGCGACCTTTTCCGGGGTCGTTGATGTACACCCCGCGGCGGCCGAGGCGGCGCCCCATGCCGTCGTAGACGACGTAGTGGTTGAACTCCCAGAACAGGACGGCGGGGGACCGCACTTCGGCGAGGGCGGCCGTGTCCATCTGCATGCCCTTGGCCGTGAGGCCGTAACTGCGCGCCGCCTTGAGGAGGTTGCTGGCGCGCGAGCCGTCCCGGGAGACGCCGCAGGCGATGCGCAGTTCCTCCAGCGGGATGTGGCGGCCGTAGAAGCCGAGGACCATCGCGAGGGAGGCGGCGCCGCATTCGACGGCCTCCATCTGGAGGACGGTGGGTGAACGGACCGTCTTCGCACGGCCCTTGGGGACCGGGCGTTTCGGCGGGGCGGAGCGGCGGCGCGAACGGGTGTCCTGTGCGGGGCTCATGGCAGCAGCCAATCGAGGGGGCGCTGATCGGCCAGCCGGATCGAGGCCGAGGCCATGGTCATGGAGGTGAGGGCGAAGGGGGGTCCGTCCTGGGACGACCACTTGTAACCGCTCTTCGTCCGCGCCGACTTGTCGAGCTTCACCAGCACGGCCACCGGCCGGCCCTTCTTGGTGAACTGCTCGCCGAGCTGGCTGTCCCCGAGGAACGCGGAGATCTGCTGCGCCGACTCGGCGGACCGGTCCACCGCCTTCACCTGGCCGCGCAGCACGCCGTACGTCTGCGTCGGAGCCGACGACACGGTCAGGTCGACGGCGGCGTTCGCGGGGATGGAGGCCGCGTTCTCGGCGGGCACGTACACCGTCGCGTACAGCGGGTCGGTGGCGTGCGCGACCTTCTCCACGGCGGCGACGTTCGCGCCGGTCTGGATGATCTGGCCGATGGTGGCGGCGAGCGCGGTGATCCGGCCCGCGGCGACCGTGCGCACGACGGAGTCGCCGTCGCTCGAACGGACCTTGAGGACGGGCGAGTTGGCGGGGAGCCGTTCGCCTTCCTCCGCGAGGACGGCGGTGACCTGTCCGGCCACGGGGCTCTGCAGGATGTAACTGCCCTCCCCGTGCGTGAGGATGGCGGACGCGCTGACGGTCGACGCCACCGAACCGGTCACCGCCCACACGGACGCGGCGGCCACGACCATCACCGTCACGGAGAGCACGAGCCAGCCCTGGGGACGCGCGAAGCGCACCGGAAGATCGAGCTCTTCGGGCGACTGGAGCTTGGCGAGGGCCTGTTGGCGGAACTGCACGAATTTCCCTCACCTGCGAAGGCGCTGTTGTCTGGCCCGGCGAGTGAGCCGAAGGGGCGCGCCTGTGTCGAGAGTTCGAGCGCGCGGAGGCCCGAAGGGTCGAGCACGGTCGGGCACTCGACACAGGCTTTGGCGCCCCGGAGGTGAACCGAGCCCCAAAAAAAGGGGGGCATCCAAGAGTCCCGGAGCCGGGAAACGGCTCCGGGACTCGGTGGAACAAGGTGCGGTCAGAGACCGGCGACCAGGCCCGTGACCGGGGCCACGTTCAGGCCGGTGGTGCCCTCGACCGTGCCGATGACCGAGTCGACCAGGCCGGAGACCGGGACAACGCCGTCGACCAGGTTGGTGACGGTGCCAAGGGCGTTCACGGACAGACCACCGGAGACGTTGTCGAGCTCGGCGTCGGAGATCTCGACGGTCTGGACCTGGGGGGTGGAGTTCATGGGGGAACTTCCCTTCATATGGATATTCACAAGGGGGGAGCGGCCCCCTCTGGGGACAGACGACGGCCGCGACCGCAGGCGCCGGGCGCCGTTTCCGGAGCCCTCGTGGCCCCTGCGGTGCGATGGATCAAAGCACGCGGCGGGTGGACGCAGCCAATCAAACTCCCGTCCCACCAGGGCACTTGAGCCCCAGGAGCCCCGAACCGTGCAGGCGTGGGCACGAGGTGTCGGCGACTTCTTCACACGCTGCACGGCATCGTTCCGCGGGAGGCCTTGCGGCACCGAAGCGGAATCGGGCACTCCCCACCAAAGGCGTTGCAGGGGGCGTGTGCATGTGCAGATCCGTGGAGACCGGTGACTTCGTTGGGTACGCGCTGTGCAGATTCCCTGAAGCGAGGATTCTGTCCGCTGTTCTCGACGGACCGTTGCCGACCGATCGCCGTCCGTGTCGGTTCGGGAGTGGACCGGTGGCGGACCGGGAGTCTGTGAACTGCCCACCCGCACAGGCAGGTTTGAGCGGCACCGATTCGATCAAGACATCCGCCCGCTCGCCGCGCGCCGGACGGACAGCGGCCGATATGCCGTGGGCACTGGCCCGCAGCCCTTCGTACCCGCATCGGGTCAGGGCTTGCACATGGCCGATTCCTGGTTTCGCAAAGGAAGTTGAGAAACGGAATTGAACGGCCCACGTGACACGTGCGTATCAACGGGCATCCAGGCGCCCCCCCCATAAGCCGCCACCCCGGCGGCACAGACCCCGGTCCCCAGGAGGTCGAGCAGTTTGAGTCACAAGCGAATTCCGAAGCGCAAGGCCGTCATAGCCGTCGGAGGTGTCGCTGCTCTCGGAGCGGCGGCGATCCTGCTGCCGAACGCCAACGCGTCCCAGGACAACTCGGCAGGCGCCGCCACCCCCAAGACCCTCAAGGCGACGGGCGCCTCCGACCTCTCCTCGCAGATCGCCGGACTGCTGGGCGACGCCTTCGCCGGGTCCTACTACGACAGCGCCACGCAGCAGCTCGTCGTCAACGTGATCTCGGGCGACAACAACAACGTGGTCGTGCAGGCGGAGAAGGCCGGCGCCAAGGTGCGCGAGGTGCAGAACAGCACCGCCGAACTCACCGCCGCCGCCCAGGTGTTGAAGACCAAGGCGACCGTCCCCGGCACCGCCTGGTCGGTCGACCCGAAGACCAACAAGATCCAGGTCCTCGCCGACAGCACCGTCACGGGCACCAAGTGGGACACCGTGCTGTCGACGGTCAAGAGCCTCGGCACGAGCATGGCCACCGTCAAGAAGACCGCCGGCTCCTTCAAGACGCTGGTATCGGGCGGTGACGCGATCTTCGCCCAGACCGACCAGGGCGGCGTGCGCTGCTCCCTCGGCTTCAACGTCACCGCGAGCGACGGCACCCCCGCCTTCCTGACCGCCGGACACTGCGGTGTCGCGGCGAAGCAGTGGTCCGACTCGCAGGACGGCCAGCCGATCGCCACGGTCGACCAGGCCACGTTCCCCGTCAGCGACTTCTCCCTCGTGAAGTACGACGACCCGGCCACGCAGACCACCAGCGACGTCAACGTCGGCAACGGCCAGACCGTCCAGATCACCCAGGCCGAGGACGCCACGGTCGGCACCCAGGTCTTCCGGATGGGCTCCACCACCGGTCTGCACGACGGCTCGGTCACCGGGCTCGACGCGACGGTCAACTTCCAGAGCGAGACCGACCCCAACGGTGTCGACACCGTCAACGGCCTCATCCAGACGGACGTCTGCGCCGAGGCGGGTGACAGCGGCGGCTCGCTCTTCACCCAGGACGGCGGCGCGGTCGGCCTCACCTCCGGCGGCAGCGGCGACTGCACCGCCGGCGGCGAGACCTTCTTCCAGCCGGTCACCGCCGCGCTCACCGCGACCGGTGCCACCCTCGGCGACGCCGGCGCCGGCGCTGGTGCGGGCGACGACACCGCCACGGCGGACCCGTCGGCCACCGCCGCCGACCCGTCCGCGACCGATGGCACGGGCGACCAGTCCGGCGCCGTGGACCCGAACGCGACCGACGGCACCGGTGACCAGTCCGGCGCTGTCGACCCGTCGGCGACCGACGGCACCGGCACCGGCGCGGACCAGAACGGCACCGGCCAGGACACCGGCAACGGGGCCGACGACGGTTCGTCGCTCACCTCGAACCACTGATCCGACCCCTTCCATCAGGTCGGCGGTGGATCGGTCCGGCCCTCCGGCGGGAGGGCCGGACCGCCCTGCGTTCACGTCAGGTGATCCGGTCCCGGCTCCCGGGCCCGCAGCAGAAGCAGCGCCACGTCGTCGATCCGCTCCTGTGCGGCCGCACTGTGCCGCACCAGTTCGTCGGCGATCTCCTCCAGCGGCAAGTCCCCGGCCGTTGCGAGGCGTTGGCCCAGTTCGACCAGGGCGTCCTCGATGTCGACGCCGGGTGACTCGATGAGCCCGTCGGTGTAGAGGACGAGGACGGAACCGGGCGCGAGATCGACCTCCGTCGTCGGATAGACGGCGTCGGCGTCGATGCCCAGCAGCGGACCGCCCGCCAGGTCCAGCACCCGCACCCGTCCGTCGGGGCGGCGCAGCAACGGCGGCGGATGCCCGGCCCGCGCCATCACGGCCGTACCGCGCGCGGGATCCAGCCGTAGATACAGACAGCTCGCGAAGAGTTCGGAACCGAGGTCGATCAGCAGCCGGTTGGTGCTGCGCATGACCTCCTCCGGAGCCTGACCGACCGTCGTGTACGCGCGGACGGCGGTCCGGATCTGCCCCATCAGCCCGGCCGCGGTCACGTTGTGCCCCTGTACGTCACCGATCACGGCGGCGAGTCCCTCGGAGGTCACGAGGTCGTAGAAGTCGCCGCCGATCTCCATGCCCTGGGTGGCCGGCAGATAGCGGGCGGCGGCCTCGATGCCCGGCAGCGGCGGCAGCGAGTGCGGGAGCAGCGCCTCCTGCAACCCGTGCGCCAGCTGGTTCTTCGCGTCGTAGAGCAGCGCGCGCTCCAGCGCCTGTGCGATCAGGCCGCCCAGACTCGTCAGCACGGCCCGTTCGTCCGCGGGGAAGACATGCGGCTCGCCGTAGGCCAGCACACAGGTGCCGACCGGGCGTCCGGACGCGATCAGCGGGAGATACGCCCAGGCCGCGAACCCGTCGGGGGTGGAGTGCCGGCTCGGATACAGCCGTTCCAACTCCCGCCGGGAGTCGAAGAACGCGGGCACACCGCTGTTCAGCGCGACCGTCCCCGGTGTCGACCCGTTCAGCGCCATCCCGTCGAAGCGCTCCACCACATGCGGGTCCGGATAGCCACGGTGTCCCAGCACATGCAGCCGCCCGCCCTGTGAACCGAGCACCACCAGCGCCTGGCTGCCCACCGCCGGGGCGACCTCGTCCGCGATCAGTTGCACCACGTCCTCCACCCCGACCGCCTCGGTGAGCGCCCCGGCCAGGCTCAGCACCTGCGAGATGGTCACAAGGCGCGACGGCCCCTCGCCCGGCTCCGGTGCCGCCCGGCTCAGCTCCGTCACCGCCCGCGCCCGGCTGATCCGTACGCTCAGCCCGGTCGTGTTCGGATACAGCCGGAACGACAGCCACTCGCCCGGCGGCCGCAGCGCCACGAACGACGTGACCTGCTGACTGAGCAGCGCGGCCCGGTAACGGTCCTCATACACCGGGTCGTTGAGCCAGGGCACCGCCGCCCACAACTGGGTGCCGAGCAGAGCGCTCACCGACATGCCGAGCAGATCCCCGGCCGCCGCGTTCGCGAAGCCGACCCGCCCGTGCAGATCCAGCGAACACAGCCCGTACGGCAGCCGGGCCACCATCCGCGCCGCCTCGACCGTGCCCAGCGTCCCGGCCACGCTCGACGCGGGCCCGGTGGCGAGCAGATCGGGCTCCGCGCGCACCGGATGCCGATCCTCGACGGCACGCTCCAGCCGTAGCGCGAGCCGGTCGCAGGCGGAGATGAGCTGGTCGCGGTCCCGGTCGGAGAGGACCGGCGGATGCGAACCGGGCCAGGTCACGAAGACCGAGCCGTAGACCCTGGAGGCCGTGGCCACGGGCACGGCGGCCAGCGCGAAGGGGTACGGCAGCACCACCGCGATGCGCGGATAGTGGCGCGCCATGTCCTCCTCGCCGCCGACCCAGATCAGCCGCCGCTCGCGCACCGCCTCGGCCACCGGGATCGGCGCGCTCAGCCCGACCCGCTCCCAGGGCGCCGCGAACGCGCGGGGCAGCCCGGCCATCACCGCCATCTCCAGCACCGGCTCGTCGGGCGTCAGCAGATACACCGCACCCGAGTGCGCGTGGACGCCGTCCATCATCGCGGCCAGCGCCAGAGACAGCATCGGCCGCCCGACCGGCGCCTGCCGGGACGCCTGCCCGTCGGACACGCCGACCACCTCCTCGTACGGCCGAAGGGGCGCGGCTGTGTCGAGAGTCCGAGCGCACGGAGGCCCGAAGGGCTGAGCACGGTCGGGCGCTCGACACGGACTTCGGCGCCCCGGAGGCCATTCAGTGTCACAGCGCGGTCCTGGTCCCAGTGATCAGGCTCCACCCTGGGGGCCCGACGCGCACGGCGAGCGAGGTCGTTCCCGTGCGGAGAAGCGGTTCGGCGTACCCCGAACTCCCCGGTCGTATACCTCCCGAGTCGAAGCGCGCGGCGGCGTACGGGCGCCCCGCGTGCGCCCCCGCGCACCCTGTTGGCCGGAACTCCGTGACCGCGCGCGGTCACGGTCGCGAACAATGGGGAACACGCGAAACCACCGTGAAACCGGCGAACGGCTAGCTGAGGGGACGGCAGTGATCCGGCTACTTCTGGTGCACGACGCGTGTCTGGTGCGATCGGTCCTGGCGGAGTGGCTCCGCCGCGAACCCGGCCTCGGGGTCTGGGACACCCCGTGGCGCAGCGCACCCGGTCGCGTCCGGTCCGTACGGCCGGACGTCTGCGCGGCGGACCTCGACTGCGACGACGCGTACGGAATCCCGCCACTCGGCGAAGTGGGCCCGCGCGGCACCGGCCCCACCCCGCCCGGCCTCCTCGTCCTGGCCACCGCGCACCGCCCCGGCCTGCTGAAACGCGCGCTGGAGGAGGGCGCGCTCGGCTACGTCGACAAGGCGAGCCCGCCCGATCGGCTGGTGCACGCCATCCGGCGCGTCGCCGAGGGGAAACGTTTCGTTGACGACTCGCTGGGCTTCGGATTCCTCAAGGCCGCGGAGATGCCGCTGACCCGTCGTGAGCTGAGCGTGTTAACCCTGGCCGCCGAGGGCGCCTCCGTCGCGGAGATCGCGGGGAGCCTGCACCTGTCCCACGGGACCGTGCGCAACTACATGGCGGCCATCACCCGTAAGACCGGGGCCCGCAACCGAATCGACGCGATCCGTATCTCGCAGGGCGAGGGCTGGCTCTGACGACCAGCTGCCCACCAGTTCCCGATAGAGCGGGGAGCGACGTAGCAAATCCTCGTGCGTGCCGAGCGCGGTCTCCCGCCCGTCCATGACCAGCACCCGCCCGGCCCGCCGCGCCGAACTGATCCGATGCGCCACGACGACCAACGCGCCGCCGCTCCGCTCCCGCCGGGCGAAGGCACGCTCCGCGCGCTCCTCCGCCTCCGGGTCGAGATGACAGGTCGCCTCGTCGAGGAGGGCGAGCGGGGCGTACGAGAGGTAGGCCCGGGTGAGGGCGATCAGCTGGCGCCCGCCGGCGGACAGGGCGGCCGGGTCGACGGGGGAGTCGGGTCCGCCGAGGGCATCGAGCAGCGGGGAGAGCCCGACGGCTTCGGCTGCGGCGAGCAACTCCGCCTCGGGTATGGGGTCAGGCCGTAGATGGCCCAGGTTCTCGGCGAGCGTCCCACTGAAGACGTACGCCTCCTGCGGGATGAGCACGCGCTGGTCGACTGTCTCGGACACCGACTGCCCGTACATCCGGATCGTGCCGCGTCCGGGCTTCAGGAGTCCGGCGGCGAGGGCGGTGAGCGTGGATTTCCCGATGCCGCTCGGGCCTACGACGGCCAGGTGGGCGCCTTGGGGGAGGGCGAGGGTGAGGTCGCGGAGGACGGGGTCGCAGGCGGTTCCGTAGGCGAAGGTGACGCAGGTCAGGGAGAGGGCTGGGGGGTTGGGGTGGTGGGAAGTGGGTTCGGTGGCTGGTGGTGGGGCGGGGTGGACGTCTTGAGGGAGGGGGAGGTGGACAGGCTCGCCGGCCTGTTGTGAGGCGAGGTGGGGGACGGTGGTCGGAGTACCGCTCGGGTCTACGACGGCCAGGTCGTCGCTTTGGGGGAGGGCGGGGTCGGTATCGCGAAGGGCGGGCTCGCCCGGTGGTGGCGCAGCGGGAAGGGGGGCCGAGGCCGGCGCAGGTGCCAGCCGGCGCAGGACCACCGCGAGGCGGGAGCCGCTCGTGCCCAGGCCGTGGACCAGGCTCTGGAGAGCGGGCAGTAGGGACTGGGTGACGTAGGCGAGCGCGCCGACCAGGCCGCCCGGGGTGACGCCGTGGGCGAGGAGCCAGGGGGCGGTGGCGAGGAGCAGCACGATCGGCAACTGGCCGCCGATCGCCAGGGACGCGACGCGTAGGACGCCCCAGCGGGCCAGTGAACGGGCGGCACGCAGTTCGGCGTCGACGAGGAGCCCGGTGTCGGTGGCGACCCGTTCCTCGGCACCGGCCGCCGTGATGTCCCGCAGGCCGGGGCAGACGGTGCCCAGTCGGCTGGCGAGGGCCTCGTCCGCGAGGAGGAAGGTCTCCTGCCGCCGGGCCAGCGGACGCAGGGTCGCCGCGAACAGGCACACCCCTGCGCTCAGCGGTGGCGCCACGACCAGAAACAGCAGCGGGTCGAGTGAGAAGAGCCCCGCCAGCGCGCCCACCGCGGTGAACAGGAACGACCGGGACACCATCACCAGCCCCGCGAAGGTGTCCCGGGCCAGCTCCACCTGCTGGGTCAGCCCGGACAACGCCCCGCCGTCCGCCTCCCGCACCCCGCGCGCGACGACCCGCTCCACGAGCAGGTCCCGGAGCGGTTCGACCAGATCGGCCACACCCCGATAGACCCGCCCGGTCCCGAACGCCCCGACGACGACCCCGACTCCCGCCACTCCGAGCCACGCGAGCCCGACCCCATTCCGTCCAGCGAGGAACCCGGCGTCCAACGCCCTTGCGAGCCCGTACCCGACGAGAAAGGTCTGCCCGGTTTCCAGCACGGACCAGCAAGCGAGCCGTACGAGGACCGGCCGGCGGGCACGGAGGAAACGGAGGCCGCGGCGAGGGACGGTGGCGGTGTTCTGCGGTGGGGTGGTCTTTTGCGGTGGGGCTCCGGGCGGTGGGGGTCGGCGGCGGAGGAAGCGCAGGCCGCGCTGGGGCGATGGCGTGGCCTCTGTCGACCGGGTTTCGGGTTGCGCGGGTTCTTGCCGTCGCAGGTGAAGGAAGTACAGGCCGCGCCTAGGGGCGCTGCTGCCGTCGTGGGGCCGGACGGGGCGCGGGGTTGCCTCCGGCCGGGCATCGAGCGGCGCCGGTTCCTGTCGCTGCCGCCGAAGGAAGCGGAGGCGGTGCTGATGGATGTCGCCGCCGCGCTGGGGCGCGGTGCGTCGCCAGGTGTCCGCCGACTCGGTATCGGGCGGCACCGAGTCCTGCCGTCGACCGCGCAGGAAGCGGAGGCCGCGCTGGGGGGTGTTGCCACTGTCGTGGGACTGGGGGGACGGCATGGTCTCTGCCGACCGGGCTTCGGGTGGTGTGGCTTCCCGCCGCCGGTGAAGGAAGCGCAGGCTGCGCCGAGGGTCGCTGGTGTCGGCATGGGGCTCGGTGGGTCGCGCGGTCTTGTTCGGGTGGGCGTCGAGCGGTGTCGGGTCCGGTTGTTCCCGACGAAGGACGTGGCGGTGCTGATTCATGTCGTCGTCGGTGCGTCGACGGGTCTCCGTCGGCTCAATGTCGGGCGGCGCCGGGTTCTGTCGTCGCCCACGCAGATCACGGAGGCCGCGTAGATCAGGGAGGTCGCGCCTACGGCCACCACCGTCGTCCTCGGTCCCGGTGCGCCGTCCGGAATCGGCCGCGCCACTCCGCGGATGTTCCCGGAGCCCTCGCCGCGTCAGCTCTTCCGCGAGGTCCGTCGGCGGGTTCGGTTCCGGGTGACCGCCGATGTCGTCGTGGCAGGTGGGCGCCCCCTGGCAGACCCGATCGTCCTCGTTCGACATCGGCCCGGTCGGCCCGCTCTGTCCCTCCGCCCGTTCCTCCCCGCCCGGCATCGGCGACCTCTCCCCACCGGACATCAGCCTGCCCCGCCCTCTGCGCCCCGAGGCCCTCCGGGCAATGCCCTCTCGGTACTCCCTGATCCCTCTACGCCCCGAGCCCCTCCACGCAAGCCCCACCCCGCACCCCGCGCCTCCACCCCCACGTCGATCTCATCCCCCGCCCCGAACACCCCCCGATATCCCGCCACCCCCCACAACTCCGCATGCGCACCCACCGCCCGCACCCGCCCCCCGTCCAGCCACGCCACCAGATCCGCCCGGGCGGCCGTAGCCGCGCGGTGGGCGATGAGGAGGCGGGTGCCTGTGGAGGCAGGGCCCGTGAGGGAGTTCGTGATGTGGTGTTCCGTGATGGTGTCGAGGCTGGAGAGGGCGTCGTCGAGGATCAGGACGCGGCCCGGATGGGCGAACGCCCTTGCCAGGCCGAGGCGTTGGGACTCGCCGCCGGAGTGGGGGGCGTCGGCGACGGGGGTGGCGTAGCCATGGGGGAGGCGGCGGATGAACGTGTCCGCGTGGGCTTTTCCCGCCGCCTCCCGGACCCGGGCGGGGGACGGGGATCGTAGGCCGAACGCGATCGTGTCCTCCATCGTCGTGCCGAGCAGGGTCGGGCGGTCGAAGGCGTAGCCGATCGCGTCGCGCAGCGCGTCGTGGCGCAGGGTGTGGAGCGGGACGCCGTCGAGGAGGACCTCGCCCGTGTCCGGGTCGGTCAGGCGGCCCGCGATCGCCGCGAGGAGCGACTTGCCGGCGCCGGAGCGGCCGACCACGGCGAGGGTCGTGCCGCCGGGGATCACCAGGTCGATGCCGTCCAGTACGGTGCGTTCGCCGTGCCGGGCCGTGACACCGCGCAGCTCCAAGTGGCCCGGACCCGGCGGGAGTTCGCGGTGTCCGTGGACGGGGGTCGGTTCGGTCAGGATCTCGGCCAGGCGCTGGGTCGCCGCCTTCGCGCGGAGCAGGCCCGACAGTTGGCCGACGAGGACGCCTACGCCGGTCGCCAGCACCGCGTACCGGGACGCGGCCAGCACCTCGCCCACCGTCAGCCGGTGTCTGGTCAGCAGGTAGCCCGCCACGGCTACGACGGCGAGTTGGAGGAGGGGCGCCACGGTGACCGCCTGCGCTGCGGCTCGTCCCTGCACCCGCCACATGCGGTGGCCGGCGCGGGAGAGTTCGGGCAGCGGTCGCAGGATCCGTGCCGTCTCGCGGTCCGCCGTTCCCGCCGCCTGGATCGTGCGGAAGCCGCCCATCGCCTCCGCGAGCGCTGCCGCGATCCTGCCCTGGACCTGCTGGTAGCGCGTCACGCACTCCGAGGTGTCCCGGGCGAAGGCGCGTAGGAGGAAGGTGAGAATCGGGGTCCCGGCCAGGAACACGGCCGCCAGCCACGGGTCGATCAACGCCAGCGCGACCACGCCCCCGACCGGCCCCGCCAGCGCCGCGAACAGCGCGGCCACCGCACCCGGCGCCGCCCCGGCCTGCGCGGCGTTCCCCACCAGCCGGGCCACCAACTCCCCGGCGTCGAAACGGGTGTTGGCCCGTGGGCCGAGGGCCAGTACGTGCCCGGTGACGCGTCGGCGCAGCCATGCCGTCGAACCGGCCGTGACCGTGCCGCCGAGCACCGTCCCGCACGCGTCCAGCACTCCGATCAGCAGCACCAGCCCCGCGCACCCCCACACCCAACGCGCAGCCGGGGTGTGCGCCAGCAGGTGGTCCAGGGTGCGGCCCAGCACGGCGGGCAGCAGCAGCGCGGCCGCCGTGGACGTCGTACTGACCGCGCCCAGCGCCACACAGCGCAACCCGGCGGCGCGGACGGCCGACCGCAGCAGCGAACCGTTCACCGGATCGCCCTCGGCGTGCGTCGTCATGCGGCGGCCCCTCGGGGTGACGTGACGTGGACCCCGGGCGGCCCTCCCCTCGTGGAAGGGGGCCGCCCGGAGCCGTGGGTTCACCGTGTGGTCAGAGACAGAGCAGAACGCTCGCCGCGCTGACGCAGGAGAGCAGGCTGACGGTGCTCGCGCCGCCGTCGTTGTGCTCGTCGGATTCCATCGTCTGAAGGTCGAGAAGTGCCATGAGAAGTCCTTTCGTTGTGGGGACGGGGTGGTGTCACGACTCCGTCAGTTCGCGGAGCCGCGCTGAGTGGGCCGCCGGAGCGGCGGCAGGAAGGGCAGCCCGGGCGCCGACTCGACGTCGCCGAACGCCGCGCCGAGCGCGAGCAGGCACCCGGCGGTACCAGTGCCCAGGTCCATGGACAGCCGCATCATCTGGTGCCCGGGGAAGGCGAGTTGGCCCTCGTACGACATCGCGAACCAGCCGAGGCCGGTGACCTGTTCGGCCAGCCTGTGGGCGTCGGCGCCCGGCGCGGTCGTCCGGGCGAGGTGCAGGATCATCCCCGCGCGGCCCTGGAAGAGACCGGGCTGCGCGTAGAAACGGGAGGTGGCCGCGGTGCGGATGCCTGCGCGGGCACGCTCGAACTCCCCAGTCTCGTCGTCGACTTGGGCCAGGAGGTCGTCGACGACCATGCCTACGCCCACGCTCCCGTCGCCGAGGTAGGGCAGCGTCCGCCACCCCTCGTCGACCTCCAGGCCGCCACCGCGCTGCACGACACAGCACTCAAGGTCCCGGCGCAGGGCGTCAGTTGCCGCGTCGAGCAGGAGCCGGTCGCCCGTCGACTCGTACTGCCGCAGCAGGAACAGCGCGGGACCGCTCGCACCCCGCAGCAGCCCGGCGCGCCGCCGGGGCGTGGCAGGGCGTGGCTCGGCGAGGCGTCGTACGAGGATGTCCGCGGCCTCCGCCGCCCGCTCGCGCAGCTCCGACTCGCCTGTGCCTGCGGCCAGTTGAGCGAGGACCAGGCCGAGACCGGCCAGGCCGCCGTGCAGGTCGGAGGAGAGGTTCTGCCAGCGTTCCGCGAGGATGCCGGAGATCAGGTCGAGGGCGCGTTGGCGGTGGCCGAGCCGGTCGAGGACGTGGGCGACGCCCGCGAGTCCGTCGTACAGGCCCAGCGGGGTGCCGATCGGGGGCGGGGCGGTGCGGTCGAGGAGCCAGCGTTCGCCCTCCTCGTAGCGGTCGGCGCCGGTCGCGTCGAGCGCGTACAGGACACCGGCCGCGCCATGGGCCAGGCCGAGGCCGCCGCCGTCGGAGAACTGGGCGACATCGCCCGGGAAAAGGCGGTCGTCCCGGTCCGGGGTCGCGGAGGCGAGGATCGCCTTGACCATCGAGTCGCGGCTGTAGGGCCAGTCGCCGGGCCGTACGAAGGCCGGGGAGATCGTGCCTGTGCCCCGGGTGATCTCCGCCACCGCCTTGTCCAGGAACTCCCTCGGTACGTCCGGGAATTGGCCCGCGATCACCTCGGCCAGGTGCGCCGCCTTGCCGCGGTCGACGACGAACAGCGTGGTCACCGGCAGGAACAGGGCGAGCCGCAGACAGGCCAGCGCGTATCGGTCGACGCCGATGCCCCGGCGGTCCGGCGGAGCGAAGAAGCCCGGGTGGGCGACGACTTGGCGGCCGTTCTCCTCGGCGGGGGCCGCCGCCTCGAAGTCGATGAGGAACACCGACTCCTCGTCGGGCGCGACGATGACGTTGAAGATGTGCAGGTCGTTGAAGACGATCCCGCGCGCGTGCACCGCCTCCATCGCCCGCTCCACCGCCGCGTGGATCCTCAGGGCCCACGCCGTGTACGCGGCCACCGCGTCCGGGTCGGGGTCCGGGGTGAGCAGCGGATGCCGTTCCGCGAAGAAGGAGTTGAGAGGGCGACCCTCGACGAAGTCCATGACCAGGAACCGGTGTTCACCCAGCAGGAACCAGTCCCGCACCTCGGGCACCACCCCGGTCCCGGCGACCCGCTCCAGCGCCAGCTTCTCCCGTTCCAGCCGGACGATCGCGTCGGCACCGTCCGAGGCGAGCCCCGCGTGCGGCCGCCCCTCCTTGAGGACGACCTTGCGCCCGTCCCGGGTGTCGGTGCCCGCGTACACCCCGCCACCGTTCGAGAAGTGCAGCGCCTTCTCGATGCGGTACGGCAGTTCGCCCACCGTCGTGGTGTTGCGCGCCGCGAGATGCGGTTCCAGGAACGCCGGCAGCGTCACCCACTCCGGGACCTGGAAGGACGGCGCCCGCCGGTCCGGCACCGACCGCCCCGAGCCGTCCCGCACCGCCGGCACCAGCGAGCCCCGCTCGTCGACGACGAAGGTTCGCGCGAAGGCGCCGTAGCGGACGTAGAGCGGGCCGTCGTACCAGCGGAGGTCGGTGAGGATGTACGGGCCCTCGAAGCCCTCCAGGATTGTGCCCAACTCGCTGAGGATCTCGTGGAGTTGGTCCTCGTCGGACGGGTAGACCGTGACGAACTTGCCGCTGGTGTCGCGGCCCGCGTACTTCGTGTTGCGCAGGTGCAGCAGGTGCGGTCCCGGGACGAACTTGAACGGGATGCGGCGCGGGACGCAGTAGTCCCGGACGAGGGCGGCGACGCGGTCCGCGTTCGCCCGGGTGGCCGAGGCGTGGATCTTCCAGCCCTGGGCCGGGCCGGGTAAGGGGCCGCCGTCCTCGTCGAGCGGGGTCAGCGTCAGCCAGTCGCCGATGCGGGCCGAGCTCCAGCCCTCGGGGACCTCGCGGCGCGCCGTGTCGAACAGGGGCGCGGCGGTGTCCGTGCCGGGCGCGGACAGGCGGTCCGGTGTCTCGTAGAAATGCCGGTCGGCGAGCGCGTACACCTCGTACCGCTTGTCCATGGTCGTCCCCCTTCGTGGCCCGGCTCGAATCTCTCAGTCGGGCGACGGACGCGGACAGTCACGCCTGTCACGACATCCCTGTGCGGAACGCATGCGTAAAGACTTGTTCGGCACCTTTCGAGCCGGAAGAGGGCCATCCGGACCCTCATCTCCACGGAACGGTCACAGGGGCTGCGCAGTCGGCGCATAAGCGCTGTAATTGCGGACGTGGTCAGTGAGGGCGCTGAGGGACGCGGAACGCGAACGCTGCGTGCCGAACTTGCCCTCAAGACGCTCACGGTCGATCTCGACCCCCGCGAACGGCTGCGCCGCGTCCTCGAACAGGCCCTCGTCTTCGCCGGTGCGAGCTTCGCCGGGGTGTACACACCCGGTGACGACGCCGACCTCCTCTGCCTGGTCGAGTCGGTCGGGGTGCCGCGCACGCTGTACGGGCTGCGGGACGGCTATCCGGCGGCCGGGGGATCACCGGTCGCCGAGGTGCGGCGGGCCGGGCACGCGGTGTGGCTCGGCCCCGAGGAACTGGCCGCCGGCTGCGACGCGCGCCGGCTGCCGGCGGGGGAGTTCCATCTGGCGGCACTGCCCGTGCGCGGCGACCGGGGCGGCGGCTGTCTGCTCGCGGTCGGCGAACGCCCGGACGGCTTCGGCACCGAGGACCGCGAGTGCCTCGCGCTGATCGCCGAGGCCGTCGCGATCCCGGTACCGGCCGAGTCGGTGGCGGGCGAGGACGTGGCCGCGGGCGCGTTCGACCTGGCCATGGACACCGGGCGGGTCGAGGTCGGCGGCGACGTCCTGGAACTGTTCGGACTCGGCCCCGGCGACTTCGACGGCAAGGTCGAGACCCTGCTCGGGATGACCGTGCCGGAGGACCTGCCCTCGCTGATGTCCGTCGTCGAGGCCGACCACATGGCCATCGGCGACCGGGAGTTGGAGTTCCGGGTGCTCCAGCCCTCGGGAACACCGAAGTGGCTGCGGCTGCGCGGCCGGCTCCTGCCCGGCGGCGACGGTCGCCCGGCCCGCCTCGTCGGCACCGTCGGCGCCGCCTCCCAGCTGCGCTCCGGCGTCAACGACGTGGCCCGCGTCCAGCGCCTCGCCGCCGCCCTCGCCATGGCTGGCACGGTCCGCGACGTCAGCCAGGCCGTGGTCGCCGCCCTGCGCAAACCGCTGCGCGCCGACCGCATCGCGCTCGCCGAACTGGAGGGCGACCGACTCGTCGTCACCGTCCTCGACCCGCCCGAACCGGAGGCCTGGCCCGAGCTGTGGCGCCTGGAGTGGCGCAGCGAATGGCCCGACGCACCCGTCCGCACGATGCCCACCCTCGCCGCCGCCCTGCGCGAGGGCCGCGCCGCGATCTGGCCCGCGGGCACCGACCTGGAACCCGCCCTCGCCGAGGTCGGACCGGGCGGCCTCGCCGTACTCCCGCTGTCCGCCGGCGGCCGGGTCTCCGGGGCCTGCCTCATCGGCTGGGACGCCCCGCACGTCTTCGGCCCCGACGAACGCGCCCTGCTCACCGCCTCCGCGGGCCTCGCAGGCCAGGCCCTGATGCGCGCCCACGCCTTCGACGCCGAGCACGAACTCGTCGGCATGCTCCAGCGCCAGCTGCTGCCGCGCCGCCTGCCCACCCTGCCCGGCGCGGTCGCCGTCGCCCGCTATCTGCCGACCACGGCCGGACTCGAGGTCGGCGGCGACTGGTACGACGTGATCCCGCTGCCCGACAACCACGTCGCCCTCGTCATCGGCGACGTCCAGGGCCACAACGCCGGCGCCGCCACCCTCATGGGCCAGATGCGCACCGCGCTGCGCGCCTACGCCGTCGAGGGACACCCGCCCGACGTCGTCGTCTCGCACGCCAACCGCCTCCTCATCGACCTGGAGACCGACCTCTTCGCCACCTGCTGCTACGTCGACGTCGACCTGGAGGAAGGTTCCGCCTGGTACGTGCGGGCCGGCCATCTCCCGCCCGTCCTGCGGCACCCGGACGGCAGCACCGAGATCCCCTACGCGGACGGCGGACCACCGCTCGGCGTGGTCACCCAGGCCGACTTCCCCATGAGTCCGCTGCGGCTCCAGCCCGGCACGGTCGTCGCCCTCACCACCGACGGCCTCGTGGAGTCCAAGGAGGCCGACATCGACGAGGGTCTCGACCGGCTCGCGCACGGCCTCGCCGTCTCCGACCCCGCGCACCTCGGCCTCGTCGCCGACGCGCTGCTCGGCAACGCCCGCCGCGAGGACGACGTAGCCCTCCTCCTCATGCGCTACGACGGCCTCGCCACCCGCCCGCGCCGCGAGAACTGGACGGTGTGGCGCGTCCCCGAGGCGGCCCGGCACGCCCGCCGCTTCACCAAGCGGACCCTGCGCACCTGGGGTGTCACCGAGGAGACCGACACCATCCTGCTCGTCGTCTCCGAACTGGTCACCAACGCCCTGGTGCACACCGACGGGCCGGTCCGCCTCGACCTCACCCTCGTCAACCGGCGGTTCCGCGTCGCCGTCGCCGACTCCTCGCCGCGCACCCCGGTCAAACCGACCAGCATCGGCTGGGAGGCCACCGGAGGGCGGGGCATCCTCCTCGTCGAGGCCATGTCGGCGGCCTGGGGCACGGTGCCGGTGAGCGGCGGCAAACAGGTGTGGGCCGAGGTCGCCCTCGACCGGTAGACCGCCGCACGGGTGCCTGTCCGGACGTGGAGCGGCAGGTCGGGACGGTCGAGCGCCCCTGCCGTGATGGGGTGCCTGCTTGTGGCACACACCTTCGAAGAACTGGTCGAGAAGCACCGCGCGGCCCAGGCGGCACGCGCCCGCGTGCAGGAGATGCGGGACTCCCTGGGAGCCCCCGCCCACGAGTCCTGGACCGAGGCCGAGACCGACATCTACGAGACCGCCTGGCGGGCCTGGCGCGACCTCGCCCGTGACATGCAGGCCGCCGCCGACGAGTACGCGAGGGACGAGGGCCTCGACAGGACCGAGGTCGAGGCGGACGTGGCACGGGCCGCGGGCGATTTGCCCGGTCCGTCGGCGGGCTAGACACCTCATAGCCCCCTCATTGTTGGCCGGTCGTAATAAACGAACATAGGGAGGAACGATGCACGTCCGAAGATGACGCTAAGGTGAAGCGATGAAGGCTCTCGTTCTCTCCGGCGGCACTGGATCCCGCCTGAGGCCGATCACACACACATCGGCAAAACAGCTCGTCCCGGTGGCCAACAAGGCCGTCCTTTTCTACGGGATCGAATCACTCGCCGACGCGGGAATCACCGAGGTCGGCATCATCGTCGGTGACACCGCGGCGGAGATCGAGGAGGCGGTGGGTGACGGGTCGAAGTTCGGCCTGAAGATCACCTACATCCCGCAGGACCGTCCCCTCGGACTGGCTCACGCCGTACTGATCGCGCGCGACTACCTCGGCGACGACGACTTCGTGATGTACCTCGGTGACAACTTCATCGTCGGCGGCATCACCGGTCTCGTCGAGGGCTTCCAGGCCAACAAGCCCGACGCGCAGATCCTCCTCACCCACGTGCCCGACCCCCGCTCCTTCGGCGTCGCCGAACTCAGCGAATCCGGCCAGGTCATCGGCCTGGAGGAGAAGCCGGAGCACCCCAAGAGCGACCTCGCTCTGGTTGGTGTCTACCTGTTCACGCCCGCCATCCACGACGCCGTGCGCGCCATCAAGCCGTCCTGGCGCGGCGAGTTGGAGATCACCCACGCTATCCAGCAGCTGATCGACGACGGCGCCGACGTGCGCTCCTCGGTCATCCACGGCTACTGGAAGGACACGGGCAACGTCGTCGACATGCTTGAGGTCAACCGGACCGTCCTGGAGAGCATGGACCGCCGCATCGACGGCGAGGTGGACGACGTGTCCGAGACCATCGGCCGCGTGGTGATCGAAGAGGGCGCGCGCATCGAGCGCTCGCGCATCGTCGGACCCGTCATCATCGGGGCCGGAACCGTGGTGAGCGACTCCTACGTCGGCCCCTTCACCTCGGTCGCGGAGAACTGCAGGATCACTGACAGTGAGCTGGAGTTCTCCATAGTGCTGCAGGACTCGTCCATCGCCGGGGTGGGCCGGATCGAGTCCTCGCTCATCGGCAAGCACGTCGAAGTGACCCCCGCTCCGGGGGTACCCAGCGCCCACCGCCTCGTTCTCGGAGACCACAGCAAGGTGCAGATCCGTTCATGAATCTCCTCGTCACCGGCGCCGCCGGCTTCATCGGTTCCACGTACGTCCGCACACTCCTCGCCTCGGACGCGGCCGACGCGCCCCGCATCACGGTGCTGGACAAGCTCACGTACGCGGGCACCCTCGACAACCTCGAAATAGGCCACCCGCGCCTCGAGTTCGTCCAGGGCGACATCTGCGACGCCGAACTGGTCGACAAGCTGATGGCCGAGGCGGACCAGGTCGTCCACTTCGCGGCCGAGTCCCACGTGGACCGCTCGATCAACGGCGCCGCCGACTTCGTCCGCACCAACGTGGTGGGCACCCAGGTCCTGCTGGACGCGGCCCTGCGCTACCGCACCCCGTTCGTGCACATCTCCACCGACGAGGTCTACGGCTCCATCGAGACCGGCTCCTGGCCCGAGACCCACCCGCTGGCGCCCAACTCGCCGTACTCCGCGTCGAAGGCGTCCTCGGACCTGCTCGCCCTGGCCTACCACCGCACCCACGGCCTGGACGTGCGCGTCACCCGCTGCTCGAACAACTACGGGCCGCACCAGTTCCCCGAGAAGGTCATCCCGCTGTTCGTCAGCAACCTCCTCGACGGCAAGAAGGTCCCCCTCTACGGCGAGGGCCTGAACGTCCGCGACTGGCTGCACGTCGAGGACCACTGCCAGGGCATCGAGCTGGTGCGCACCAAGGGCCGGGCCGGCGAGGTCTACAACATCGGCGGCGGCACCGAGCTCAGCAACAAGGAGCTCACCGGCCTCCTCCTCGAAGCCTGCGGAGCGGACTGGGACCGGGTCGAGCGCGTCGAGGACCGCAAGGGCCACGACCTGCGCTACTCCGTCGACTGGTCCAAGATCCACGACGAGCTCGGCTACCAGCCGCAGCACGACTTCGCGAGCGGCCTGGCCGACACCGTCGCCTGGTACCGCGACAACCGTGCCTGGTGGGAGCCCCTCAAGGCCCGGGTGGAGCGCGGCTGATGAAGTGGCTGGTCACCGGTGCCGGCGGGATGCTCGGCCACGATGTGCTGGAGGAACTCGCCCGCCGCGGTGAGCAGTTCGTCGGTCTCGACCGCGCCGCCCTGGACATCACCGACCCCGCGTCGGTGGACCGGGCGTTCGCGGAGCACCACCCCGACGTGGTGGTGAACTGCGCGGCGTACACCGCCGTCGACGACGCCGAGACCGACGAGGAGCGGGCCCTTCGCATCAACGGCGAGGGGCCCCGGCTCCTCGCCCGGGCCTGCGCCGCCTCGGGCGCGCGCATGGTGCACGTCTCCACCGACTACGTCTTCGACGGCGAGGCCCGCAGCACGCCGTACCCGGAGAATCACTCCACCGACCCGCGCACCGCCTACGGCCGTACCAAACTCGCGGGCGAGCAGGCCGTGTTGGCGGAACTGCCCGGTGCGAGCGCCGTCGTGCGCACGGCTTGGCTGTATGGAGCCTGTGGGGGTAACTTCGTCCGCACAATGATCGAGCTGGAGGCGCGGCGCGACACTCTCGACGTCGTCGACGACCAGCACGGTCAACCGACCTGGACCGCCGACGTCGCCGTGCGGATCGCCGATCTCGGCGCCCGTATCGGCCAAGTCGAAGGCGCGCACGGGGTGTTCCACGCGACCAGCTCCGGCGAGACCAGCTGGCACGGTCTCGCACAGGAGGTGTTCCGGCTCATCGACGCAGACCCGGAGCGTGTCCGCCCCACCACGAGCGCGGCCTTCGTCCGTCCCGCGCCCCGCCCCGCCTACAGCGCCCTCGGGCACGAGCGGTGGCGGGAGGTCGGTCTGGAACCGCCTCGGGACTGGCGGTCCGCCCTGCACGAAGCACTTCCTCACATCCGCAAGGAGATTTCTTCGTGAAACGTCATGAGTTCCTGCGGGGGCTCCACAAGTCAACCGCGAACCGCAACTACCTGGAGATCGGCGTCAACGACGGCCGCAGCCTGACGCTCTCCCGGGTGCCCAGCGTCGCGATCGATCCCGCGTTCAAGGTGGTCACGGAGATCCGCTGTGACGTCCACCTGGCCAAGGCCACCAGTGACGACTTCTTCGCCCGGGACAACCCGCTGGTGCACCTGCGCGGCGGCCGGCACCCGCTGCGTCAACTGGCCCGCAACCGCAGCCCGTTGGGCTGGTGGAAGACCACCACGCTGGACCTGTCGTTCATCGACGGCATGCACCTCTTCGAGTACGCGCTGCGCGACTTCATCAACGTGGAGAAGCACTCGGACTGGGCCAGCGTCATCGTCTTCGACGACATGCTGCCCCGCAGCATCGACGAGGCGGCCCGGGACCGGCACACCGACGCCTGGACCGGTGACGTCTACAAGCTCGTCGAGATTCTCAACCGCTACCGTCCCGACCTCCTGACGGTCCTGGTCGACACCCAGCCCACCGGTCAGCTCGTGGTCTTCGGCGCCGACCCCAGCAGCACCGTCCTCAAGGACAAGTACGACGAGATCGTCGCCGAGTTCGAGGTCCCGGACCCGCAGAAGGTGCCCGAGGCGATCCTGGAGCGCACCACCGCGGTGAAGCCCGAGACGCTGCTCGGCGCCGGTTTCTGGGGCCCCCTCGCCAAAGCGCGGGACCGCGGGACCAAGCGGTCCCGCGGCTGGGAGCCCCTGCGCCGCTCGGTGGAGCAGCTCAGCGTCAGTCGCTGAGCTGCCCACTCCGCAGTCGCTCGTAGTAGGCGGAGCAGTCCGCGTAGGACGGAAGAAGTCCTGACTGCTCCGCCTCTGCCAATGTCGGAGCCTCCGCGTCCTTGTCGGAGAGCACCGGCTCGAAGCCCTCGGGCCAGGCGATGCCCAGCGCCGGGTCGAGCGGGTTGATCCCGTGCTCACGGCCGGGGGAGTACCCCGTCGAGCACAGGTACACGACCGTCGCGTCGTCGGTCAGCGCCATGAACGCGTGACCGAGCCCCTCCGCGAGGAACACGGCGTGCTTGGTCTCGTCGTCCAGCCGGACGGCCTCCCACTGACCGAACGTGGGAGAGCCGACGCGGATGTCCACGATCACGTCGAGGACGGCGCCCCGCACGCACTTGACGTACTTGGCCTGGCTCGGCGGCACGTCGGAGAAGTGCACTCCGCGCACCACACCCCGCCGCGAGACCGAGCAGTTGGCCTGGGACAGAGCCAGGTCGTACCCGGTGGCCTCGCGGAACTCCTCGCCCCGGTACCACTCGTGGAAACTGCCCCGGTCGTCAGGGAAGACCTTGGGTTCCAGGACCCAGGCGCCTTCAATCCCCAGTGATCGCACGTTCTTCCGTCCTTCGACTTGCTCGGGCACTTCTGCTTGCTCGGGTACCGCAACTCGCTCTCGGGTACCGCTACTTGCTCAGCACGCGCTTCAGCTTGCGCGCCACCCGGTAGGCCAGCCCCGGCTTGGGCTTGGCGGCCACCGGCTTCGGCGCCGGCTTGGGCTGGGCGGACTTGGCGGCGGACTTCGGCGCCGCCTCCACCCGGATACCGCCGGCGTCACCGGTCAACCGCACCGGCAGCGCCAGGAAACGCTGCCCGGTCGCGGCCGGGGTCAGGCACACCGACGCGTTCCACGCCGCGTCCTTCAGCTCCGCGGCCGGCACCTCGGCGGCCAGCCGTGCGCCGGAGGACTCGGGGGAGACCACACCGGGTACGTCCAGCGTCGTACCGGACGACTTGTGGGTCAGCCGCAGCAGTACGTCGGTGGTGGCGGGGACGTAGAAGGGGAGCAGGACGCCGACGCGGGCGCCGGTGACGGTGAAGTCGCCGGGCTTGAGGTCGGCGAGGCCGAGGCGCGTGCTCGCCTTGTCGACGTCCAGGGAGAAGTTGCCGTGCGGCTCCGTGTAGTACGGGAGCATGACCTGGCCGGCGACGACACCGGCGTGCCCGGCGTTCTCGCCGTGCTGCGGGACCGGGCCGAGGCGGCACTCCTTGTTCCAGGAGCCGATGACGACGCGGACGTAGGTGTCCCAGAGGCCGCTGCCCAGCGGGGCGCCGACGGCCGCGGTGGCCGGGTCGATGGTGGCTGTGGCGTGCAGCACCAGGCGGACGCCGGCGCCGTCGGCGACCGTCTCGTGCGAGATCTGCACGGGCTGGAAGTGCGAGGCGGCGCTGGTGCGTTCACGGACGACGAGGTCGGCCGTCGCCTTCTTGAAGTTGGCGGTGGCGTCGGCCGTCAGCATGGCCGTCGCCTCGGCGAGGGTCTTCGGCTCCGGGTGCTTGGGAGCGGGGGCACCCTTGGCCTCGAAGACCGCCGGCTTGCCGTCGATGACGAACTCGGCCTGGTAGTGGACGAGCAGCTTGCCGTCGCGCCACTCGATCTCGCCCGGGACGGCCTTCGGCTTGAGGGAGGCCTCCCACTTGGCCAGCTCGACGAGGTCGTCGTAGCGGTCGGCGGCGGCGAGGGCCGCGACGACCCGCAGCCGCGGGCCGAGACCGGCCGCGACACCGGGGCCGAAGCGCTCGGTCATGACACCGCGGATCTCCTTGAGGAGTTCACGGCGGTAGTCGTCGGGGACCTTGAGCAGCCGGCCGCCGCCGAGGCGCTCCATCATCTCCACGCGCAGCCAGCGGCGGAAGATCTTGTCGCGGGCCGCACCCGGCTCGGTGTACTTCTCGACGACGTCGAGGGCCTCGCGCAGGTTCTTGAAGTAGCCGACGGGGTCGAAGCGTTGGAAGCCGGCGTTCGCGGCGTCCTCGCGCTTGATGTGGTAGTAGCAGACGTAGTCGCTGAGCACGGCGACGTTGTCCGCGGCGAGGTAGGCCTCCGTCACGAAGACATGGTCCTCCAGGCGGCGACGCCCCTCGGGGAACCGCAGGTTGATGCGGTCGAGGAACGCGCGGCGGAGCATCTTGTGCGGGGTGAGGCTGTCCATCAGCGGCGCGGTCGCGACCGACGCGTGCGGATAGTTCTTGCGGAACAGCTCCACGGGTACGGCGCGGCCCTTGCCGGCCATCTTGCCGACGATGACATCGGCGCCGTTGGCCACGCCGTACTCGTACATCCGCTCCAGGGCCTCGTCGCCGAGGTAGTCGTCGTTGTCGACGAACATCACGAACTCGCCCTTGGAGGCGGCGATCCCGACGTTGCGGGGCTTGCCCGACCAGCCCGACGCCTCCTGGTGGATCACGTGCATGTGGGGGTGCTCGGCGGCGATCTCGTCGAGCCGCGCGGGCGTGCCGTCCGTCGAGCCGTCGTCGACGAAGATCGCCTCGTACTCGTCGTTAGGCAGCGACTGCCTGAGGAGAGAGGAGATGCAATCCTCGATATAAGGCCCTGGATTGTAGACAGGGACGACGACACTGACTTTGACCGACATCCGGCTTCTAGCCCCCTTGTTTGCGCTGCCCGTCCCCCGTAGTTGGAACGGCGCGGTGGGCTGATGCTAACCCGGTCTGTCTCGATGCCGCCCATTGGGCCGGTGTTGGGCAACGGTTAACCCGACGTGGACGGACGTCACCTCATGTCGTGGGTCTTGGTCAGAAGTTCCAGGATTTCGGCGGAGGTTCCCGTTTCGCCCAGTCGCGGGAAGATCCGCTCGATGCTGTGGGTGTGCGAGACGGCGTCCAGGTCGCTCATCGCGTCCGTGGCCAGGGTCACGTGGTAGCCGTGCTCGTGGGCGGCACGGGCGGTGGACTCGACGCCGATGCTGGTGGCGATGCCGGTCAGCACGATCTGCGTGACACCGCGGCGGCGCAACTGTACGTCGAGGTCGGTGCCGTGGAAGGCGCCCCAGTTCCGCTTGGTCACGTGGATGTCTCCGGGGTGCCCGGCCAGCTCGTCGACGATGACGTCCCAGCCCTCGGGGCGGGCCCCGCCACCGGGACGCTGCTGCTCGTTGCGGCCGGGGACCGCGTCCGCGCCGTCGGCGGCGAAGGTGACCCGGACCAGGACCACGGGAAGGTCGGCGGCCCGGAAGGCGTCGGCGAGTTCGACGGTACGGGCGACGACCTCGGGCCCGCTGTACGGCTGGGTCGGGGCGCCGACGATGCCGCCCTGGAGGTCGATCACGACGAGGGCGGTGCGCGGGTCGAGGGTGGTGAGTGCCATGGGAGAAGGCCTTTCAGGAGGTACGGGGGCTCAGGCGGTCTTGGGGATGAGGGTGCGCAGGGAACGGTCGGGCAGGGTGATCGCCAGGAGCAGCGCCGACCCGATCGCCATGAACAGGGCCAGGTCGTGCAGTCCCGGGGTGTCGGCGCGGTGCGGGAAGAAGGCCGCGGTGGCCGCGGAGGCGGCCAGTGCGCCGAGGTACATGAAGGTGCGCAGCAGTCCGGCGGCGGACGCGATGCGCGCGGGCTCGGCCTGCCGATACAGGGCGTTCTGCCCGGCCAGACCCAACAGTCCCTGCGGTACGCCCAGCACGGCGCCGACGGCGAGCAGTAGCCAGACCGGGCTGTCGGAGCCGACCAGCAACAGCGCGACGCAGCCGACGATCTGGATCGCGCTGCCGACGAGCAGCTTGGCGCGGATCGCCTCACGGCGCCCGGTGAGGGTGGAGACACCGAGAGCGGTGATCGACAGGGGCAGCAGGATGAGCCCGGCGGCGGAGGCGTGCAGGCCGCGCCCCTCCTCCAGCCACTGCGTGTAGCCGTAGAGGAAGGCGTACGAGGTGGTGTAGCCGAGGAACTGGCGGATGTACGTCGTCACCAGGGGGAGGTTGCCGCCGAGGACGCGCAGGTCCACGAAGGGTTCCGGGACGCGGAGTTCGCGTTTCGCGAAGGCGACGGCCGCGGCGGCGCTGAGGACCGGGAGGTACCACTCGGAGAGCTTGGGGGCGGTCAGGAACATCATCAGCGAGACCAGCATGACGGCGAACAGGAGCATGCCGGGCGGGTCGACATCGCGCCGGGTGCCGGCGGTGTCCTTGTCCTTGCTCGTCCTCGGCAGTCGCAGTGCGCCGAGGACGAGACAGGCCACGGACAGCGGCACGTTGACGGTGAAGATGGCGCGCCAGCCGCCGACGCCGATGAGGAAGCCGCCGAGTGTGGGTCCGATCACCGACACCGTCTGGGCGGAGACGGCGAGCGCGGTGAGGACACCGGCCGGGCTGTCCTTGCCGGTGCGTTCCGCCTCGCTGCGGGTCAGCTGCATCGCGGCCGGATACGCGGCCGAGGTGCCGAAGCCGAGCAGGACCCGGGCGGCGATCAGCACGCCGAGCGACGGCGCGAGGGCGCCCATGACTCCGGCGATGCCGACCAGGGCCGTACCGATGAGGTAAAGACGACGCGGCCCGTACATGTCGACGAGCCGCCCGATGACCGGTTGCCCCACGGCCGTGGCGAGATACAGCGCGGAGACCAGCCAGACCGTCTGCGAGGGCGGCGCCCCGAAGGCGATGCCGATGGGCACGAGGGCCACGGCGATCATCGAGGAGTTGATCGGGTTGAGCACGGAGCCGAGGACCATGGGCGCGATCAGGCGCCGGTCGAAGCCGGTGGGGGCGGGGTGCGTGGCCCGTAGTGCCTGGGTGGGCTTCGATATCACTGCTCGGACAGCCGTTCCAGCAACGTCAGGGCGTCGAGGATCGTCCGCCGTTCCGTCTCGGTGTACCGGTCCTCGAAGGCCCGCGCGAGCCACTCCTCGCGGACCTGCCGGTTGTCCTCGATCCGCGCGCGGCCGGCCTCGGTGAGGGTGACGAGTTGTCTACGGCCGTCCTCGGGGTCGGGGCTGCGCCGGATCAGCCCGTGCTGGTCGAGGGCGGCGAGGGTGGCGGCCATCGACTGCGGTCGGACCCCCTCGGCCGACGCGAGGGCACTGGCCGTGGCCGCGCCGTGCTTGCCGACGAGCGTGAGCGCCGACTCCTGCGACGGGGTGAGGTCCTCGTCCGCCGCGACCTCACGCAGTCTGCGCCGCAGTCGACTGAACACCACCCGCAGGTCGCGCGCGGAGCGGGCCGCGGAGTCGGAGATGCCCGCGGGGGTGCCGGTGAGGTGGTGATCCATGCCCCCACCGTAAGACTCGCAGGTTCACCTGTCCAGTTGAAACTGCACAGGTTCACCTGAAGATCTGCGGCCCCTAGGCTGGGGCCGTGCGTCTGCTCCTGATGTCCGACACCCACCTCCCCAAGCGCGCCAAGGAACTCCCCGCGCGACTCCTCGCCGAACTCCCGCGCGCCGACGTCGTGTTCCACGCCGGCGACTGGGTCGACACGGCCACCCTCGACCTGCTGGAGAGCCGCAGCCGACGGCTCGTGGGCGTCCACGGCAACAACGACGGCCCCGAACTGCGCGCCCGGCTCCCCGAGTTGGCGTACACCGAACTGGGCGGCCTGCGCTTCGGCACCATCCACGAGACGGGCCCCGCCCAGGGCCGCGAGGCACGCTGCGCGGCCCGTTTCCCCGACCTGGACGTGCTGGTCTTCGGGCACAGCCACATTCCCTGGGACACGACGGCTGCGGGCGGCCTGCGCCTGCTGAACCCGGGCTCTCCGACGGATCGGCGGCGCCAGCCGTACTGCACGTACATGACGGCGACGGTGGAGGACGGCACGCTGACGGACGTCGTATTGCATCGGTTGCCGACCAGAAGCTGACCGGGATCACCTGCGGCCGGTGGGGTACGCGGGACAGTCTGGCCGATATGCGGTGGGGCTGCGCGGTCGTTGGGGGCCTGCGAACTGGCAGGGCTGGTACGGCTGTTGGATGCGTGTGAACTGGCAGGATTGCCGCGGTAGTTGAGGACGTGAGCGCCCGTATTCGACGGCCGGCGCGAGGTCGACACCGGTAGGCAGCTCACCGCCAGGGCTCCCGGACCGGCGTAACTGCCCATCTCCCGGGCCCCGTTGCCGGGCGCGATGCGCGCCCCCTTCCGCCGGGGCGCGTGGGGGCCTGGGCAACGACCGGCGTCGATACGGCTGCCCCGACCCGCCAACCGAGTCGGCCAGGTCACCCCACCGGCCCCCGATGAATCGCCCCCGCCGCTCCCGTCAGCGGCACCCCCGTCCCACCCCACCGCAGCGCGACGATCTCCGCGGCCACGGACACGGCGACCTCCTCCGGCGTACGCGCGCCGAGGTCCAGGCCGACCGGTGAGCGCAGGCGGGCCAACTCGCCCTCCTCCAGGCCCGATTGGAGAAGCTGCCGCATACGGTCGTTGTGTGTACGGCGGCTGCCCATCGCCCCGATGTACGCGGCCGGCCGGCGCAACGCCTCCTCCAGCAGCGGTACGTCGAACTTCGGGTCGTGGGTGAGGACGCAGATCACCGTCCGTTCGTCGGTGTCCGTGCCGTGCAGATAGCGGTGCGGCCAGTCCACGACCACCTCCACGCCCGCCGGGAACCGCTTCGGCGTGGCGAACACCGGGCGGGCGTCGCACACGGTGACCCGGTAGCCGAGGAAGTCACCGATGCGGGCGACCGCCGCCGCGTAGTCGATCGCACCGAAAATCAGCATCCGGGGCGGCGGTGCGAAGGAGTGCAGGAACACGCTGACGGAGTCCTCACGCCGCTCACCGCGCGGGCCGTAGTGCCGCAACCCGGTTGCGCCGAGGGCGAGTTCACCACGGGCATCGGCTGCGACGGCCACGTCCAGGCCGGGTGGGCCGAGGGTGCCGAGAGTGCCGGGGATGTCGAAGACGTCGGGGGCGACCGAAGCGTCAGGGGTGCTTGCGGTGCCGAGAACGCCGGGGGTGCCGGGAGGGCTGGGCATGCCGGGGGAGCCAGCGGTGCCGGGGGCGATGGGCGCGCCAGGAGTGCCGAGGGTGACAGGGGCACCGGGAGTGCCTGGGGTACCGAGAGTGCCAGGGGTACTGGGAGCGCCAGAAGCGTCAGAGGCGTCGGGCGCGCGAGCAGGATCGAGGGTGCTGGGAGTACCGGGGGCGTCAGAGGTGTCGAGACCGGGGTCACCAGGCGAACCGGGAGCGTCGAGGGCGTCAGAGGTGCCGATGACGCCGGTGGCGCCAAAAGCGCCAGAGGTCTCAGCGCCGCCGAGGGTGCCGGGAGCACCGACGGCGTCAGAGGTACTGGAGCCGCCGACAGCATCAGCCCCGCCCCTCACCCCCTCGGCCCAGACAGCGAGCGCAGCGCCCCGCACCCCCGGACCATCGATCACCGTCGCCACCGTCACAGGCTCACCCGCGGCGACCGACCGAGCCACCGCCCCGAACGCGGGGTCGACCTCGGGTGTGACAAGCCGGATCAGCACGGTGATCTCGCCCCCGCAGGTCAGCCCCACCGCGAACGCGTCCTCGTCGCTGTACCCGAAGGTCTCCAGCCGGGCCTCGCCGCTCGCCAGGACCTCCCGCGCCAGTTCGAAGACCGCCCCCTCCACGCAGCCACCCGACACACTCCCCACTACCTCGTCACCCGGCCCCACCGCCATCGCCGCACCGGGATCACGCGGCGCGCTGCGGCTGACCGCGACCACCGTCGCCAGGCCGAAGGGGGCGCCTGCGGCGTACCAGCCGCTCAGTACCGGGAGAAGGTCACGCATGCTCGGCTCCTGTCACCACCGCTACCGCCGCCGGACGGCGCAAGCGTCGCATCCGGGCCCTGGCCTGCACCGGAGCGCCACGCGCCCACCCGGCCGCACCTCCCGCCCGGCGTTAATCCGTTGCCGCAACACCCCCACCCCTGCTGAACTACCGAAGACGAGTCAGCGACGACCGAGGAGTACTGAGATGCGCGCACCGTTCATGTCCACCCAGGAAGGAAGGCCCCCCTCTTCAAAGGACATGACACCAGGTGCACTTGCTCAACCTCGGGATTCTCGCGCACGTAGACGCAGGTAAGACCAGCCTGACCGAGCGCCTCCTGCACTCGGCCGGTGTGATCGACGAGATCGGCAGCGTCGACGACGGGAACACCCGCACCGACACCCTCGCGCTGGAGCGCCGGCGCGGCATCACCATCAAGTCGGCCGTCGTCTCGTTCCCGGTCGACGACGTGACCGTCAACCTGATCGACACCCCCGGCCACCCGGACTTCATCGCCGAGGTGGAACGGGTCCTCGGCGTGCTCGACGGCGCGGTTCTCGTCGTCTCGGCCGTCGAAGGCGTCCAGCCGCAGACCCGCATCCTGATGCGCACACTCCAACGGCTGCGCATCCCCACCCTCCTCTTCGTCAACAAGATCGACCGACGAGGGGCACGCTACGACGACCTCCTCTCGGAGATCTCCGAACGGCTCAGGGCGGCCGTCGTGCCCATGGGCTCGGTCGAGGGACTCGGGACCCGCGAGGCCGGTTTCCTGCCGGCGATCGGCCCGAGCGCCCCCGCCGTCCTCGCCGAGCACGACGACGAACTCCTCACCGCGTACGTCGAGAACACCGTGTCCTACCACCTCCTGCGCACCGCCCTGGCCACCCAGACCCGCCAAGTCCTCGTGCACCCCGTCTACTTCGGCTCCGCCATCACCGGCGCCGGCGTCGACGCGCTGATCACCGGTATCAAGGAACTCCTGCCCCCAGCCGAGGGCGATCCCCAAGGCCCGCTCTCCGCAACGGTGTTCAAGGTCGAGCGCGGCCCGGCGGGCGAGAAGGTCGCCTACGCGCGGATGTTCTCCGGCACCCTCCGCACCCGCGACCGGATCACCTTCGGCGGCACGAGCGGCACGAGCGGCACGAGCGGCACGAGCGGCACGAGCGGCACGAGCGGCACGAGCGGCACGAGCGGCACGGGCGGCATGAGCGGCACGAGCGCCGGCGGTGACAACGGCGAGACCCGCAAGACTCGCGACGAGGGCAAGGTCACCGCGATCAGCGTCTTCGACCACGGTACGGACATCGACTGCGACTCCGTCCAGGCGGGCCGGATCGGCACGCTGCGAGGTCTCGCCGAGATCAGGATCGGGGACTCGATCGGCGTGCCGAGGAAGGCGGTTGAGCACTTCTTCGCGCCGCCGACCCTCGAAACCGTCGTCGTCCCGGGCCCGGACGCCGACCGCCGCGCCCTGCACCTCGCACTCACCCAACTCGCCGAACAGGACCCGCTGATCGGCCTGCGCCACGACGAGGTGCGCCGGGAGACCGCCGTCTCCCTCTACGGCGAGGTCCAGAAGGAGGTCATCCAGGCCACGCTCGCCGACGAGTTCGGGGTGCACGTCACCTTTCGCGAGACAACCGCGCTCTGTATCGAGCGGCCGGTCGGCACGGGCGCGGCGGTCGAGTTCAACAAGAAGGACGCGAACCCCTTCCTCGCCACGGTCGGCCTGCGCGTCGAACCCGCCCCGGTCGGCTCCGGTGTGCGGTTCGGCCTGGAGGTCGAGCTGGGCGCGATGCCGTACGCCTTCTTCAAGGCCGTCGAGGACACGGCGCGCGAGACGCTCGGGCAGGGTCTGCACGGCTGGCGGGTCACCGACTGCGCGGTCACCATGACGCACTCCGGTTACTCGGCCCGGCAGAGCCACGCCCACCAGGGCTTCGACAAGAGCATGTCGAGCACCGGCGCCGACTTCCGCGGACTGACCCCGCTCGTCCTCGTCGAGGCGCTGCGGCGGGCGGGCAGCCAGGTGTACGAGCCGATGCACCGGTTCCGCGTCGAGGCCCCGGCCGACACCCTCGCCGCCCTGCTGCCGGTGCTGGCCGCGCTGCGCGCCGTACCGCAGACCACCGAGACGCGGGGGTCGCTCTGTGTGCTGGAGGGGGAGGTGCCGGCGGCTCAAGTGCACGGGCTGGAGCGGCAGTTGCCGGGGCTGACGCGCGGGGAGGGGGAGTGGGAGAGCGCCTTCGACCACTACGCGCCCGTCGCGCACGGGATCGTTCCGGAACGGGCACGCACCGACCACAACCCGCTGAACAGGAAGGAGTATCTGTTGAACGTGACACGTCGGGTGGCCTGAAATGTGTCAACAGGCCTTGTGGCGCGCAGACTTACTCGTGAGTCAGAAGTGTTGACAGTGTCCGGAAATCACCGGACTGTAGTGGACATGACGAATATCCGGGCGCGTTTGATCGTTGTCCTGGTTGTCCTCTGCGGATTCCTGTCGGTGCTGGGCGCTGGGCCAGCAACCGCCGCCACCCCAACCGACTCCCTCTGGTTCGACGGCTCGGCCCTGACCGTCCAGAACGGCAGCTTCGTGGACAGTTACGGCCGCCAGGTCGTGCTGCGCGGCTACAACGTCTCCGGTGAGACCAAACTGGCGGAGAACGACGGTCTCCCCTTCGCCTCGGTCGCCGACGCGAAGAAGTCCGCGACCGCGCTGCGCGCCCTCGGCGGCGGCAACTCGGTCCGCTTCCTGCTCTCCTGGGCCTACGCCGAACCCGTCCGGGGCCAGGTCGACACCACGTACCTGGCCGCCGCCACCGCGCAGATGCAGGCGTTCCTTGACGCCGGCATCCGCGTCTACCCCGACTTCCATCAGGACCTCTACTCCAAGTACCTGTTCAACAGCGGAAGTTGGTACACCGGCGACGGCGCCCCCAAGTGGGCCGTGGCGCTGGGGAGTTACCCGCAGGAGTCCTGCGGCATCTGCCTCTTCTGGGGTCAGAACATCACCCAGAACGCGGCCGTGACCGAGGCGCAGTACGACTTCTGGCACAACAACTACGGCCTCCAGGACTCCTTCCTCGCCACCGCCCAGTCGACCATGACGTACATCCAACAGCACCTCACCACCGAGGAGTTCGCGGGCGTCGTCGGCTTCGACCCCTACAACGAGCCCTTCGCCGGCACCTACGACTCCGGTCAGACCAGCCGCACGTGGGAACAGAACCTGCTCTGGCCGTTCTATGTGAAGTTCCGGGCCCGGATGGACGCGGCCGGCTGGACCGCCAAGCCCGCCCTCGTCGAGCCGAACCTCTTCTGGAACTCCAACATCTCCAGCCAGGTGCAGGTGGGCGGACTCCTCGACGCGGGCACCCTCGGGTCGCGGTACGTCTTCAACACCCACTTCTACGACCAGAAGGCGATCTCCGGCATCCTGATGTGGGGCAACGCGGCCGACGGCCAGTACTCGACCGACTTCGGCACGGTCCGTGACCGGGCCACCGCGGCCGGCACCGCGGCGATCGTCAGCGAGTTCGGGCATCCGCTGTCCGGGACGGTCTCCGGCAAGGCGCCGACCGTACTCAAGGCGATGTACCAGGCCCTCGACTCCCGTCTGCCCGGGGCCAGTTGGTGGTCCAACCCGGCGGGCTCCGGTCCCGTCCTGTCCGGCACGCAGTGGCAGTGGGACATCTACAACGGCCGCCACACCGAGTTGATGAACGACAACCCCGACAAGGTGCTCACCTCCGGCGACGCCTGGAACGACGAGGACCTCTCGGCCGTCAACATGACCGACTCCGGCACGGTGACACTCCGTCAGGACGCCCGTCTGCTCGACCGGATCTACCCGAGCGCGACCGCCGGCACCACGGTCGCCTTCACCTACGAGGACCGCTCCCGCGACGGCTCCACGACCCTGACCTGGAACCCGGTCCCCAGCACCCTCCCCAACGTGTCCTCGCTGGTCGGCTCCGGCCAGTACGGCCTGCTGATGTGGCGCTCCAACAGCTCCACCGCGCCGACCGAACTCCACCTCCCGGCGTCCTTCCCGGCCGCGTCCACCACCGTGGTCTCCGACCTGGGAGCGATCTCCGGCGTCCCGGCGTACACGTCGTCCACCCCGATCGGCTACGCCAACGAACCGGGCGGCACCGGCAGCCACCGCCTCCTGCTCTCGGCCACCGGCTCGGGAACCCTGCACTACGCCCTGATCACCAACGGCGCGTCGAGCCCCTCCTCGACGCTGCTGAGCGCGGCCAAGTCCGAACTGGCCACCTGGGCGGCAGCGCACAGCTGAGCACCACAGGGGCGCCGGTCTTCTGGAGACCGGCGCCCCTTCGTGTTTATGTGAAGACATCCGAACAAATGCAAATTCGGAGTGAACTTGATGAGAAGTGAGGAAGGAGTGCTCTTTTCCGCAAGACCACGGACACGACAAGATGGCCGGTGGTCAACGAGACAGGGGTGTGACAGTGACGGGCAGGCTCAAGGCGCCGACGGGTCGCTACGGAGGCAAGTCCGCCGAGCAGCGGCAGGCCGAGCGGCGCGGACGCTTCCTGGACGCCGCGCTCCAGCTGTTCGGCGACACCCCCGGCTACCGCGCCACGACCGTCGCCGCCCTCAGCGAGGCCGCGGGACTGTCCACCCGGCAGTTCTACGAGGAGTTCCGCAGCCTGGAGGACGTCCTGGCCGCCCTCCACCTCCAGGTCAACGACTGGGCCGAGGAAGCCGTCCTGATCGCGCTGAAATCCGCGGAGGGCCTGCCGCTCGCCGAGCGGTCCACCGCGATCTTCCATGCCTACGCCGCGAACGTCACCGTGGATCCGCGCCGTATCCGCATCACCTTCGTCGAGATCATCGGCGTCAGCGCCCGGCTGGAGGAACAGCGGCTGGCCCGCCGAGCCCGCTGGATCAACCTCATCTGCGCCGAGGCGCGGGCCGCCGCCCAGCGCGGGGAGGCGGCGCGGCGCGACTACCGGATCGCCGCCGCGGCCTTCATCGGCAGCGTCAACGGCCTGCTCCACGACTGGAGCGCGGGCTGGGTGGACGCCACGCTCGACGAGGTCGTCGAGGAACTGGTCCGACAGCTCCTCGGGATCATGCAGCCGCCCGGCTGGAAGCGCTAAGAAGAGTCGCCGGTGGCGTGCTCGTCCAGGCGGCGGGCGAGCGCGCGTACGAGATCGCGCAGGGCGGCGGGGCGTTCGATGACGAACGGGCAGTCGAGGGCGGCGAGGACGGGCGGGATCCACTCCAGCCGCTCGGCCCGGATCCGGACATGGACCCATGCGTCGCCGTCGCCGGCCTCTGAATCGTCGGTCGGGACCGTGGACAGAGTCGCGATCTCGGCCGGGAGCCGGGTGCGGATGTGCCGCACGCTGCCCCGGATCCGCAGCGACACATCGTGGGTCCACGGCGTGCGCGCGAGGCTGTCCAGCACCGTGGCCGCCGGGTCGAAGTCGTCCGGGACGGCGAACGAGCCGGGTCGCACGTTCATCGAGGTGATCCGGTCCAGGCGGAACGTGCGGACCTCGCCGTCGGCGGGGTCGGCGCCGGTCAGGTACCACCGTCCCGCGTGCGCCACGAGGCCGTAGGGCAGAACCGTACGGTCGCTGCCGCGGCCCTTGCGGTCGGTGTAGCCGATCGCCACCGGCCGCCGATGGAGCGCGGCCTCGGCGAGTTCGAGCAGCACCCCCGTCTCCGGGGCGGTGGCGGTGCGGGGTCGCGCGGTGAAGTCGGCCGTGTCCAGCAGGGCGTCGAGCCGTCGGCGCAGAGCGGCGGGCAGGACCCGCAGCAGTTTCGCCGTGGCACTCTCGCTCGCCGCCGCGGACGCGCTGACGAGCCCCGCCGCACGGCTGGCCAGCAGCCCGAGCACCACGGCCAGCGCCTCCTCGTCCGTGAGCATCAGCGGCGGCATCCGATAGCCGGGGGCGAGCCGGTAGCCGCCGTAGCGGCCGCGTACCGAGTCGACCGGCACGCCCAGTTCCAGCAGGTGGCCGACGTAGCGGCGGACCGTGCGCTCGTCGACGCCGAGGCGGGCGGCCAGGTCGGGGACGGTGCGGAGGCCGCCGCCCTGGAGGATCTCCAGCAGGGCGAGGACACGGGCGGTCGATGTGGTCACTCCGGAAGTCTGCCTCGAATACCGGGCGGAAGCTGTCCGGTATCGGCCCTAGCGTGAGGGACGCCGGTTCATCCGGAACCGCCTCCGACCTCCGTCAGGGAGACCCTCATGAACTTCGTCTCGATCCGTGTCATCACCGACGACGTCGCCCGTCTCGTCGGGTTCTACGAACAGGTCACCGGCGTCACGGCCACCTGGTCGACCCCCGACTTCGCCGAACTCGCCACGCCCGCCTGCACGTTGGCGATCGCGAGCACTCGTACGGTGGCCCTGTTCGGCACCGACTCCGCTCGCCCCGCCGCCAACCACTCGGTGATCACCGAGTTCCGCGTCGCCGATGTCGATGCCGAGTACGAGCGGCTGGCGCCCCTCGACTGCGAGATCGTCCAGAAGCCGACGACGATGCCCTGGGGCAACCGCTCCCTCCTCTTCCGGGACCCCGACGGCAACCTGATCAACTTCTTCACGCCGGTCACCCCCGAGGCCGTGGCGCGGCAGGAGCGCTAGGCCAGGGTGTCCAGAGCGGCCAGCACGGGTGCGAAGCCGTCCTCGGCGCGCACCCGGGTGCCGAGAGCTCGCGCGCGCTCGGCGTAGGCAGGTTCACCCGTGGCCCGGACGAGCGCGGCGGACAGGGAGTCGGCGGTCAGGCCGCGCAGCGGTACGGCAGCGGGAGCCACGCCCAGGGAGACCAGCCGTGCGGCCCAGAAGCCCTCGTCGAACTGGATCGGCACCGGTACGGCCGGCACCCCGGCGCGCAGCCCGGCCGCGGTCGTGCCCGCGCCGCAGTGATGGACCACGGCCGCCATCCGCGGGAACAGCGCCGAGTGCGGGACCTCGCCGACGGTCAGGACGTCGTCGCCGGCCGCTTCGAGGCCGCCCCAGCCGCGCTGGATCACCCCGCGCAACCCCGCCCGGCGCAGTGCGCGCACGATCTCGGCGCTCAGCCGCTCCGGATCGGGCACGGTGGCGCTGCCCAGTCCCACGAAGACCGGGGCCGGACCGGAGTCGAGGAAGTCCCGTAGTTCCGGCGGGAGTTGGGTGTCGGCGTCGTACGGCCACCAGTAGCCCGCGACCGTCAGTCCGGGGCGCCAGTCGGCCGGGCGGGGCACGATCAGGGGGCTGAAGCCGTGGTGGACGGGCCAGTTCCGGCGTTCCCGGGACCGGAGCGCGGCGCCGGGGCGGGTGCGGGGCAGGCCGAGCAGGGAGCGGACTTCCGGGACGGCGGTGGTGAAGACGTGCTCCACCGCCCGGCTCACCCCGCGTCCGGCGACCCGGTTGCCGACCGCGCCCCAGGAGCCGCCGCCGAGCACCGGCGGTGCGAACTCCCTTGTCGGCGCGAGGGGTTGGAGGTAAACGCCCATGCTCGGCAGCGACAGCCCCTCGGCGATCGCGTGCCCCAGTGGTCCCAAGGAGCTGGACAGCAACAGCACTTCACTCGTCCGGGCGGCCGTCAGCAGGTCGTCGGTCATCCGCCCGACCAGCGCCCGCGCCATCGTGACCACCCGCAGCAACTTGCCCCCGCCCGAGGCGCTGCGGTGCAGCCCGCGCCCCCGCGAGGACTCCAACTCGGCCCGGGGGTCCACCGGAAGAGGATGGAAGTCGACGCCCGAGCCCGCCACCAGGGGTGCGAAACCCGCGTGGGTGACGAGGGTGACCTCGTGGCCCGCGCGGGCCAGGGCATGCCCGAGGCCGGTGTAGGGGGCGACGTCGCCCCGGGATCCCGCTGTCATGATCGCTACGCGCACGCCGGCCAGTATCGCGTCCGGCGGCCGACGGGTGGGGGATTCCCGCCGGGAGATTCCAACTGCCCCTCGTGTCACAGCCGTTGACTTCGTCCCCGGGTGGCTCTACTTTCAGCGCGCCGCTTCGTTCGGCGACCCGATCCAGGTTCGAAATATCGGCAAAGGAGCCGCATGTTCCGCACCCCCATCCTGCGCGCCTTAGCGATGGCCGCAGCGGCAGTCACCCTGCTTCTCGTCACCGGGCCCGCCCCGGTGGACCCCCTCCGGACGGCCCCGGTCGCCTCGACGACCCGTCAGATGGCCGTGCCCACCGCCCCGATGGGCTGGGCCTCCTGGAACAGCTTCGCCGCGAAGATCGACTACAGCGTCATCAAGGCGCAGGTCGACGCGTTCGTCGCCGCGGGCCTCCCGGCGGCCGGCTACAAGTACATCAACATCGACGAGGGCTGGTGGCAGGGCACCCGCGACAGCGCGGGCAACATCACCGTCGACACCAGCGAGTGGCCCGGCGGGATGAGCGCCATCGCCGACTACATCCACAGCAAGGGCCTCAAGGCCGGCATCTACACCGACGCCGGCGCGAACGGCTGCGGCTACTACTACCCGACCGGCCGCCCCGCCGCCGCGAACACCGGCAGCGAGGGCCACTACGACCAGGACATGCTCCAATTCTCCCAGTGGGGCTTCGACTTCGTGAAGGTCGACTGGTGCGGCGGCGACGCCGAGGGCCTCGACGCCGCGACGGCGTACAAGGCGATCAGCGCCTCGGTCACCAAGGCCACGGCGAGCACGGGCCGCGCGCTGACCCTCTCGATCTGCAACTGGGGCTACCAGAACCCCTGGAACTGGGCCCCCGGCCTGGCCCCCATGTACCGGACGAGCACGGACATCATCTACTACGGCAACTCGCCGTCGACGACGAACATGCTCTCCAACTTCGACCAGGGCCTGCACCCGGCGGCCCAGCACACCGGCTACTACAACGACCCCGACATGCTGATGGTCGGCATGTCCGGCCTCACCGCCGCCCAGAACCGCACCCACATGGCACTCTGGGCGATCTCCGGCGCACCCCTCCTCGCCGGCAACGACCTGACGACCCTCACCACCGAGACCACCGGCATCCTCACCAACCCCGAGGTCGTCGCGGTCGACCAGGACGCGCGCGGCCTCCAGGGCGTCAAGGTCGCCGAGGACACCACAGGTCTCCAGGTCTACGGCAAGGTCCTCTCGGGCCTCGGCAACCGAGCGGTCACCCTCCTCAACCGCACCTCCGCCGCCCAGAACATCACCGTCCGCTGGTCGGACCTCGGCCTGACAACGGCGTCCGCGACCGTCCGTGACCTCTGGTCCCGCGCCAACATCGGTTCCTACGGCACGAGTTACACGGCCAGCGTTCCGGCCGGCGGCTCCGTGTTCCTGAAGATCAGCGGCGGCACCGAGGCGGCGAGCACCAACTACACCGCCACTTCCACCGGCAAGTACACCGGCGTCAGCGCGGCGAGCACCGGCCTGAACGTCGTCGACGTCACCTACACCAACACCGGCTCCACGGCCGTCACCGGCACCCTCTCGGTCAACGGCCAGACCGCGACGACGGTCTCCTTCCCGCCGACCGGCTCCAGCGCCGGCACGATCTCGGTGCAGGCCAACCTGTCCAAGGGATCGGCCAACTCCCTGACTCTGACGGGCAGTTCACTCCCGACCCTGGGCACGATCAACGTCCAGCCGATTCCGGGCACGAACGGCTCCCTGGTCGTCGGCACCGGGTCCGGCCGCTGCGCCGACGTCTACAACAACACCATCACCAACGGCACGCAGGCCGAGATCTGGGACTGCAACGGCGGCCAGAACCAGGCCTGGACGTACACCTCCCGCAAGGAACTCGTGGTGTACGGCAACAAGTGCCTGGACGCCTACAACAGCGGCACCACCAACGGTACGAAGGTCGTCATCTGGGACTGCAACGGCCAGAACAACCAGAAGTGGACCGCCAACTCCAACGGCACCCTGACCAACGTCAACGCGGGCCTGTGCCTGGACGCGTCCGGCGCCGCCACGGCCAACGGCACCCTGCTGATCCTGTACACCTGCGGCACGGCGACCAACCAGAAGTGGACGCTGACCTAGCCGTACCGGCCCCTGCGCGGCACATCGTCCCGCCGGTCGTCAGGACCGGCGGGACCCGCGTCCCTAGGCGAGCGTGACGGTGACCAGACCCGTCGCGGCGAGCAGGGCGCACGCCAACAGGCAGCAGGCGAGGGCGCGTTGGCGCAGTCGCCGGTACGTCTCCTCGTACTCGTCCCGCAGTTGACGGCCCCGCTCGGCCGTGCGCTGCCACGACAGCCGGGTGAGGGCGAGGTACTCCGCCTCGAACTGCCGCTCCACCTCGTTCCGTTGGCCGTCGGTGAGCCAGTCGAGCCGTGCCGTGAAACGGGCGGCGGCCGTACGGCCCTCCGCGCGGGCTGCGGCGATCAGCAGGTGGCCCTCGACGTCGTTGAGGAAGGCCCCGGTGTCGACGGGGTGTTCGTCCATGGCGGTCACCGGGCCGTCAACTCCCGTTCCAGGGCGGGGATGTCGGCGTGGTGGAGGTCGAAGGCCGGGGACTCACTGCGGATGCGGGGGAGCGAGACGAAGTTGTGCCGCGGCGGCGGGCAGGACGTCGCCCACTCCAGCGAACGGCCGTAGCCCCACGGGTCGTCGACCTCGACCTTCTTGCCGTACTTGGCCGTCTTCCACACGTTGTAGAAGAACGGCAGCAACGACAGGCCGAGCAGGAACGAGGAGATCGTCGACACCGTGTTGAGTGTCGTCAGGCCCTCCACCGCCAGGTAGTCGGGGATCCGGCGCTGCATCCCGTTCACGCCCAGCCAGTGCTGGACCAGGAACGTGCCGTGGAAGCCGATGAACAGCGTCCAGAAAGTCATCTTGCCGAGGCGCTCGTCGAGCATCTTGCCGGTCATCTTCGGCCACCAGAAGTGGAAGCCGGAGAACATCGCGAACACGACCGTGCCGAAGACCACGTAGTGGAAGTGGGCGACGACGAAGTACGAGTCCGAGGTCGAGAAGTCGATGGGCGGGGCGGCGAGCATGACGCCGGTCAGGCCGCCGAACACGAAGGTGATGAGGAAGCCGGTGGCCCAGAGCATGGGGGTCTCGAAACTCAGGGAGCCCTTCCACATCGTTCCGATCCAGTTGAAGAACTTCACGCCTGTTGGCACGGCGATGAGGAACGTCATGAAGGAGAAGAACGGCAGCAGGACTCCGCCGGTGACGTACATGTGGTGGGCCCACACGGTCACGGAGAGGCCGGCGATGGAGATCGTGGCCGCGACCAGTCCCATGTAGCCGAACATCGGCTTGCGGGAGAAGACCGGGATGACCTCGGAGATGATGCCGAAGAACGGCAGCGCGATGATGTACACCTCTGGATGGCCGAAGAACCAGAAGAGGTGCTGCCACAGCAACGCACCGCCGTTGGCGGCGTCGAAGACGTGTGCCCCGAATTTCCGATCCGCCTCCAGCGCGAAGAGCGCGGCGGCGAGGACCGGGAAGGCCAGCAGAACGAGTACGGCGGTGAGCAGCACGTTCCACACGAAGATCGGCATGCGGAACATCGTCATGCCCGGTGCGCGCATGCAGATGATCGTGGTGATGAAGTTGACCGCACCGAGGATCGTGCCGAAGCCGGAGAAGGCCAGACCCATGATCCACATGTCGGCGCCGACGCCGGGGGAGCGGACGGCGTCCGAGAGCGGGGAGTAGGCGAACCAGCCGAAGTCGGCCGCGCCCTGCGGGGTGAGGAAGCCGCCTACCGCGATCGTCGAGCCGAAGAGATACAGCCAGTAGGCGAACATGTTCAGGCGGGGGAAGGCGACGTCCGGGGCGCCGATCTGGAGCGGCATGATCCAGTTGGCGAAGCCTGCGAACAGGGGCGTCGCGAACATCAGCAGCATGATCGTGCCGTGCATCGTGAACGCCTGGTTGAACTGCTCGTTCGACATGATCTGCAGGCCGGGTCTGGCGAGTTCGGCGCGCATGAGGAGCGCCATCACGCCGCCGATGCAGAAGAACCCGAACGCCGTGACCAGATACAGCGTGCCGATCGTCTTGTGGTCCGTGGTCGTCAGCCACTTGATGCTCTTGAGGTCTCTCACGCCCCGCCTGTGTCCGCGCGCCGCCCGCACGTCACACTCGACGGACGCGAGGAGAATCACGAAATCGGGTGTGACGATCGCCCCGGTGCCGGACACGAACGGAACATGAGCAACGACGAGGACTTCGCCGCTGCCTATCGCGAGCACTACTGGGCGGTCAGCCGCTATGTTGCGCGGCGACTGGACGGGCGGAGCAGCGAGGTCGAGGAAGTGGTGGCGGAGGTCTTCACCGTCGCCTGGCGCCGCCGTGCGGATCTGCCGGCGGCCCCGTTGCCCTGGCTGTACGGCGTGGCCCGTAACTGCCTGGCCAATGCGGTGCGTGGGTACGGGCGGCGGCGTCGGCTTGTCGATCGGCTGGGCAACGACGATCGCGCGCACGGGCGGCAGGTTGTGGCCGGGCCCGATGCGGATGCCCCCGGCGGTTGGGTGCACGAGGCGTTGGCGCGGTTGTCGTCGGGCGACCAGGAGGTGTTGAGGCTTACGGCGTGGGAGGAACTGGGTGTGGAGGAGGTTGCCGTGGTTCTGGGGTGTGGGGTGCGGGCTGCGGCGATGCGGTTGCATCGGGCACGGCGGCGGTTGAGAGCGGAGATCGATCGGCTCGCGGTGCTTGGAGGGGCGGGGCGATGACCGTTGAGAGTGCCGCGATGTGTTGTTGGTTGGCTGCGGGTGCGTCGTGGCTGGTCGCGCAGTTCCCCGCGCCCCTTTGGGGTGCTGCAACTAGCCCGTTGAAGGATCAATGCCATGGGTGACGAACTCGAACTCCTGCGTAGCGCCAACCCGTTCACGAGCGATGGGCCCCTCTATGGCGACGGGCCGCTCGATCATCACGCGGAGCGCGGGCTCAACAGGCTGCTGTACGAACGGCGTTCACAGCGTCGGCGGCTGCTCTGGAGCCTTGCGGCCACCGCTGCCGTTGCCGCGACCGTACTCACCCTCGTGCTGGGTGGGCCGAGCAGTACCCCGGCGGTGGCTGCTCCCCGCGCCCTGGTCGTGCAGGCGCACTCCACGCCCGTATCGCTGAAGCAGCTCGCCGCCCTCGCCGTGGCGACCGCGGCCGACGGAACTCCCGTTCTGCGCAGGGGAACTCACGTGCAGTCGTGGAGTCTCGGCATGTCCGACGACAAGCCGCCGGTCACCATCCCCGAGGAACGCATCGTGCGCTGGAACGCGGACGCCAGTCACACGGAACGTGTCGTCGAGGACGGGCATGTCCTCAAGGAGACGACGTTTCCGCCGAGTTGGAGCGATGTCCCGCCCGATGCCCGGCCCCCGCACGACGTGGCCGGACTGCGGGCGTACCTCCGGGAGACGGCGTACAGCAAGGCGCCGTTGACCACCCCCGAACTCCTGTCGGCCGTGGGGGAGCTGCTTGACGAGTGGACGCTCGGGGCGCGTGAGTCTGCCGCGTTGGCGCGACTGCTCGCGGGGGCGGACGGGCTGCGGCCGGTGGGGGAGGTGACCGACCGGCTCGGGCGGCACGGGCAGGCGTACGTCTATCAGCAGCCCGCCACCCGCCTGATGCTGATCATGGACCCGGCCACCGGCGCCGTTCTCGGAATGGAGAGCACCTTCACGAAGGACCAGCCCGAGTACGGCGTCAAGGCCGGGGACGTCATGGACTACAGCGCGTGGACGCGCTGATCACACCCCGAGCTGCCGGGCCGCGGCGGTCACCGTCTGTTCCAGGAGCGTGGCGATCGTCATCGGGCCGACGCCGCCCGGCACCGGCGTGATCAACGAGGCGCGTTCGGCGGCGGATTCGAAGTCGACGTCACCGATGTTGCCCGCGTTGTAGCCGGCGTCGATGACGACCGCGCCGGGCTTGATGTCCTCGCCGCGGATCAGCCGGGGGCGGCCCACGGCGGCGACCACGATGTCCGCCTCGCGGACCACCGCCGACAGGTCCCGGGTGCGGGAGTGGCAGTAGGTGACGGTCGCGTCGCGGGCCAGGAGCAGCATCCCGGCCGGCTTGCCGAGGATCGCGCTGCGGCCGACGACGACGGCCCGCTTGCCGGACGGGTCGACGCCGTACTCGTCGAGCAGCCGCATGATGCCGCCGGGCGTGCAGGACACGAAGCCCGGCAGGCCGAAGCTCATCGACGCGAACGACGCGAAGGTGACGCCGTCCACGTCCTTCTCCGCCGCGATCGCCTCGAACGCGGCCCGCTCGTCGATGTGTTCACCCATCGGGTGCTGGAGCAGGATGCCGTGCACGGTGGGGTCGGCGGAGAGGGCGTCGAGGGTGCCGACCAGTTCGGCGGTGGTCGTGGTGGCTGGCAGTTCCACGTGCCGGGACTCGATACCGGCCTTGCGGCTGCGGTTCTGCTTCATCCGGACGTAGGTGACGGAGGCCGGGTCCGCGCCGACCAGAACCGTCGCCAGACAGGGCGCCGTACCGGTGCGCTCCGTGAGGTCGGCGGCCTTCTTCGCGGTGTCCTCGACGATGCGCCGGGCGAGCGCGGTGCCGTCCATGAGCCGTGCCTGAGACATGATCCACTCCTGAGCTGGTTGACCAATCGCCCAGGCGCACGGCATCGACTCCGCGTGGGCCGCTCCACGGTGGTGCTCCACCTCAGCGCCAGTCACGACCCACGAACAGCGTAACCGACGGGTCCACGGCCGTCAGGGCCCGCTCACCGACGCCGGACGTGCCGGGTCCGACCAGCCGGTGGTGTGGGGAGCGGGCGGGACCGTGCCGCTCGCAGCATCGACCCCAGCAGCGCGGCGGACGCCCGCAGGCCCGCTGCGGAAACCGGTGCTCGGCGTCGCGTCGCAGCGGACCGCGCGGGTGCTGTTGTCGCCGAGAAGGTCCAGGTCAGGCGGGTGTCGATGTGGACCTTCGGCACCAGCCGCGCTAGCCGTCCCATGCCTGGATCATGGTCTGCCGGGTGATCTTGCCGTCCTCCAGCAGGAGCATCGACTCGGCGAGGACCCGGGCCCCGTCCGGGTACTGACAGGACTCGCTGTAGGCGACCCGGTCCCCCTGTACGACGCACTCCTCCAGCTTGTGGGTCATGTCGCGGCTGTAGACGTCGGCGAGCATCGCGCCGATCTCGTCCCGGCCGTGCAGGACCTTGGGGTGGCTGGGCTGGGTCTGGTGGTCGACGACGTGGATCTCGGCGTCGTCCGCGTAGAGCGACAGCAGTGTCGCCGTCGTGTGGTCTTCGATGCCCCGGCGCAGCGCTTCGGTGTCGAAGCCGGGGCGTGCCGCGGTGCCCATGGTGACCTCCTCGGAGGGCCGCGGCCCGAACAGGAGCGAGCCGCGGCGGGCCTCTCCTACGAGAATCCTCCGTCGCGCCGGTGTCGGCAAACCGGGCGGCGCGCTCCGCCTGACGGGTGAGGGGTGCCCGGTGCCCGTGACCGCGCGGGGACCGGCCGCGTTGCTGAGGGCATGATCTCAACACGACGTATTGCCGCCGCCGTTGGTCTCGCCGTCGGGGTCACCGGCCTCGTCGCGCCGATGGCGAACGCCGCCGACGCGCCCGCCTTCAAGGACGGCAAGGTCAGCCCGGTCGCCCTGCTGGACTCGCTCGCGGTGAGTGAGATCCCCGCCGAGCACCAGGCGGAGATCCCGAAGGTCGCCAGTCAGCTTCAGGGCATGAACCACCTGAACGACCTCCAGCAGTTGCACCAGGTCACTGACATGACCGCGCCGGTCACGGGACTCCTCCCCAGCATCGAGCCGTGAGCCCGCGGTACTGATCCCGCGGAGCACGCAGGCCCTGAGGGCCGTCCGGAAGCGGGCGGCCCTCAGCCGTTTTGCGAAGTCAGCCCGCCGTCGCCAGGAACTGCGTCGCCGCCAGCTCCGCGTAGAGCGGGTCGGCGGTCACCAGTTCCCGGTGCGTGCCCACCGCGCGGACCCGGCCCGCGTCCATGACCACGATCCGGTCGGCCATCGTCACCGTGGACAGCCGGTGCGCCACGACCAGGACCGTCGTCGTACGGGCCACATCGGCGACGGTGTCGCGCAGGGCCGCCTCGTTCACCGCGTCGAGCTGCGAGGTCGCCTCGTCGAGGAGGAGCAGGCGGGGGTGGCGCAGCAGGGCGCGGGCGATGGCCACACGCTGGCGTTCGCCGCCCGAGAGGCGGGTGCCCCGGTGGCCGACCAGGGTGTCGATGCCCTTCGGGAGGCGGGCGATGAGGCCGTCGAGGCGGGTCGTCTTCAGGACGCGGGTGACGGCGTCGTCGTCCGCGTCCGGGTTGCCGAGCACCAGGTTGTCGCGCAGGGAACCCGACAGGACCGGGGCGTCCTGCTCCACATAGCCGATGGCGGACCGGAGTCGGGACAGTTCCCACCCGGCGAGGTCCCGGCCGTCGAGGGTGATCGCGCCGGACTCGGGGTCGTAGAAACGCTCGATGAGGGAGAACACCGTGGTCTTGCCCGCGCCGGACGGGCCGACGAACGCCGTCATGCCCTGGGCCGGTACCTCGAAGGTCACGCCGTGGTGGACGTAGGGGAGGTCGTCGGCGTAGCGGAAGCGGACGTCGTCGAAGGCGAGGGCCGCGGGTTCGGCGCCGGGGGAGGGCAACTGGGCGGGCGGGGACGGGGGTTCGGCGGGGAGGTGCAGCGCCTCCTGGATGCGGGAGAGGGCCGCGGTGCCCGTCTGGTACTGCGTGATCGCGCCGACGACCTGCTGGATCGGCTGCATGAGATAGAAGACGTAGAGGAGGAAGGCGACCAGCGTGCCGATGTCGATCGCACCCGTCGCCACGCGTGCTCCGCCCACCGCGAGGACGGTGATGAAGGCGACCTGCATCGACAGTGCTGCCGTATTGCCCGCGGCGGCGCTCCACTTGGCGGCCCGCACACTCTGCCGCCACGACTCCTCGGCCGCCGCGTGCAGGGTGCGTTCCTCGCGCTCCTCGGCGCCGGACGCCTTCACCGTGCGCAGCGCGCCCAGGATCCGCTCCAGCGAGGCGCCCATCACGCCGACCGCGTCCTGTGCCTGCCGGCTGGCCCGGTTGATGCGCGGCAGGATCAGGGTGAGCACGGTGCCCGCGCCCGCGATCACGGCGAGGGTGACGCCCAGCAGAACCGGGTCAACCAGGCCCATCATGACGACAGTTGCGACGAGCGTGAGCCCTCCGGTGCCGAGCCCGACGAGTGAGTCCGTGGTGACCTCGCGCAGCAGGGTCGTGTCCGAGGTGATGCGCGCCATCAGGTCGCCGGGCTCGCTGCGGTCCACGGCGGAGATCCGCAACCGCAGCAGATACGACGACAGGGTGCGCCGCGCACCGAGCACCACCGACTCCGCGGTACGCCGCAGAACGTATGAACCCAGCGCGCCCAGAGCCGCGTTGGCGACCACCAGCGCCGACATCGCGAGCAGCGCCCCGGTGATCGTCCGGTCGTGCGAGAGGTCGTCGATGAGCCCCCGCGCCACCAGCGGCAACAGCAACCCGGTGCCCCCGGTGACCAACGAGAGCAGCGCGCCCGCCAACAGGGCCCAGCGGTGCGGCCGTACGTAGTCGAGGAGCAACCGCCAGGCCGGCGGACCGCTCTGAGTCCCTGCGATGCTCACGGCGCTCCTCGGGAGTCGGTCGGAACATTCAGGCTACGTCGGCCGCCATTGATCCCGGTGAGGGGCAGGACGCATGGCCGGGACGTCAGCGTGCCCTTACCGATCAGTCACGCGTAGGGTCGGAGGCAGGGACAACGGCGACGAAAGGGTTCAGGACCATGGCGCAGGAAGTACGCGGCGTGATCGCACCGGGCAAGAACGAGCCGGTCCGGGTCGAGACGATCGTCGTACCCGACCCCGGACCCGGTGAGGCCGTGGTGAAGGTACAGGCCTGCGGGGTCTGTCACACCGACCTGCACTACAAACAGGGCGGCATCAGCGACGACTACCCCTTCCTGCTCGGCCACGAGGCCTCCGGCATCGTCGAGTCGGTCGGCGAGGGCGTCACCGATGTGGCCCCCGGCGACTTCGTGATCCTCAACTGGCGTGCCGTGTGCGGGAATTGCCGCGCCTGTCTGCGTGGCCGCCCCTGGTACTGCTTCAACACCCACAACGCCAAGCAGAAGATGACCCTCGCCTCGACCGGCCAGGAACTCTCTCCGGCCCTGGGCATCGGAGCCTTCGCCGACAAGACGCTGGTCGCCGCCGGACAGTGCACCAAGGTCGATCCGGCCGTCTCTCCCGCGGTCGCCGGGCTGTTGGGCTGTGGCGTGATGGCCGGCATCGGCGCGGCCATCAACACCGGCAACGTCGGGCGCGGTGACACGGTCGCGGTCATCGGTTGCGGTGGTGTCGGTGACGCGGCGATCGCCGGTTCCCGGCTCGCCGGCGCGGCGCGGATCATCGCCGTGGACATCGACGACCGGAAGCTGGAGAAGGCCCGCTCCATGGGGGCCACGCACACCGTCAACTCCAAGGCCAATGACCCTGTCGAGGCCATCCGCGAACTCACCGGTGGCTTCGGCGCCGACGTCGTCATCGAGGCGGTCGGCCGCCCGGAGACGTACAAACAGGCCTTCTACGCCCGCGACTTGGCGGGCACGGTCGTCCTCGTCGGTGTCCCGACCCCGGAGATGAAGCTCGAACTCCCGTTGCTGGACGTCTTCGGGCGTGGTGGTTCGCTCAAGTCGTCGTGGTACGGCGACTGTCTGCCCTCCCGGGACTTCCCGATGCTCATCGATCTGCATCAGCAAGGGCGCCTGGATCTGGCCGCGTTCGTCACGGAGACGATCCAGCTCGACGAGGTGGAGAAGGCGTTCGAGCGGATGCACGGCGGCGATGTGCTGCGTTCGGTGGTGGAGCTGTGATGGGCGCTCGCATCGAACACCTCGTCACCTCCGGGCAGTTCAGCCTCGACGGCGGTACCTGGGACGTCGACAACAACGTGTGGATCGTGGGCGACGACCACGAGGTCGTCGTCATCGACGCCGCCCATGACGCCGACGCCATCCTCGCCGCGATCGGCGACCGCAGGCTGACCGCCATCATCTGCACCCACGCCCACAACGACCACATCGACGCGGCGCCCGAACTCGCCGACCGCACCGGCGCCACGATCTGGCTGCACCCCGACGACCTGCCCCTGTGGAAGCAGACCCACCCCGACCGCGACCCCGACGCCCATCTCGCCGACGGCCAGGTGATCGAGGCCGCGGGCGCCGACCTGAAGGTGCTGCACACGCCGGGGCACGCGCCCGGCGCGGTGTGCCTGTACGACCCCGGGCTCGGCACGGTCTTCACCGGCGACACGCTCTTCCACGGCGGACCGGGCGCCACGGGACGGTCGTACTCCCACTTCCCGACGATCATCGACTCCATCCGCGACCGGCTGCTCACCCTCCCGGCCGAGACGAAGGTGCTCACCGGGCACGGCGACTCGACGACCGTTGGGGCGGAGTCCGCGCACCTGGAGGAGTGGATCGCGCGGGGGCACTGAGAGACACCCGCCAAATCCCGACAGAAGGTGTCCGGTTTCTCCTGCACGATCGACATGACAGCGAGTCGAACGAGCACGGGAGGCCGGACATGCCGGGTCCACTGGAAGGCAAGGTCGCGCTGGTCGCGGGAGCGACGCGCGGAGCGGGACGCGGGATCGCCGTGGAACTGGGCGCGGCCGGCGCCACGGTCTACGTGAGCGGTCGCAGCACCCGCGCGCAGCGCTCCGAGTACGACCGGCCCGAGACCGTCGAGGACACCGCCGACCTCGTCACCGCGGCCGGCGGCCAGGGCATCGCCGCACCCACCGACCACCTGGAGCCCTCGGCCGTACGGGCCCTCGTCGACCGCATCGACGACGAACAGGGCCGCCTCGACCTCCTCGTCAACGACATCTGGGGCGGCGAGCACCTCTTCGCCTGGGACACCCCCGTCTGGGAACACGACCTCGACAAGGGTCTACGACTCCTCCGGCTGGCGGTCGAGACGCACGCGATCACCAGCCACCACGCGCTGCCCCTGCTGCTGCGCCGACCCGGCGGCCTGGTCGTCGAGATGACCGACGGGACCGCCGAGTACAACCGCGACACCTACCGCGTCTCCTTCTTCTACGACCTCGCCAAGTCGTCCGTCCTGCGCATGGCCTTCGCCCTCGGTCACGAACTCGGTCGACGCGGCGCCACCGCCGTCGCGTTGACTCCGGGCTGGCTGCGCTCGGAGATCATGCTCGACCAGTTCGGCGTGCGCGAGGACAACTGGCGCGACGCCCTGGAACGCGTCCCCCACTTCGCCATCTCGGAGACCCCGCGCTACGTCGGCCGCGCCGTCGCCGCCCTCGCCGCCGACCCCGAAGTGGCCCGCTGGAACGGGCAGTCGCTGTCCAGCGGCGGACTCGCCCCCGTGTACGGCTTCACGGACCTCGACGGCAGCCGCCCCGACGCGTGGCGGTACCTGGTCGAGGTGCAGGACGTGGGGAAAGCGGCGGACGTGACCGGATACCGCTGACGTACGAGGTCACTCCTGGGTCGTCAGCCAGCGGCCCGAGTGGCCGGGCGGGAGCGCCAGGTCTTCGCGTACGGCCGCGTAGTAGCCCTCGCGGCCCGCTCACTGACGGTCCATCAACTCCCGCCACGCGTCCGGGGCGTGGGTCTCCGTGCGCATGAACCGCTCCATCTCCATCACCGCGCTGACCCACGTCCGGGCCTCCTCCTCCACCACCTCCGGACTTCCCAGCAGGATCAGCGCCTCACCGGAGGGATCGCGGCCCACGGTCGCCTCGGCCAGCAGCGGTTCCGCCTCCGTCAGGCTCAGCGGATGGGGGTGCGGGTCGTTGCCGAGATGGGACGCGACCCGGTAGGCCAGGGTCACGGACCTCTTCAGCGTCCGGGCGTACTCGGCGTACACCTCCAGCCGCCGCTCCTCCCAACGGGCCGCCCGCTCACGGCGGAACCTCGCCCGATCGCCCCGCACGATCGCCACATACGAGCCGAGGGCGCCGATCACGACGCCGATGAGCGCGGGCAGTTGCTGTAGGAACGCGTGCATGTCCGCACGCTATCTGCCGAGTTGATCGCTCCGGCAGTACGTTCGGGACCATGACCGACACAACGCGCTTCGAGGGGTACGGAGTTCTCGTCACCGGTGCGGCCCGCGGCATCGGCGCGGCCGTCTCCCGGCGGCTCGCTGAGGAGGGGGCGCGGGTTCTGGTGACCGATGTCGATCTGCCCGAGGCGGAGAGGACGGCGGCGGCGCTGCGTGAACTCGGCCTGGCGACCGAGGCGTTCGGCTGCGATGTGGGGGACCGGGAGGCGGTGGAGCGGGCCGTCGCCCGGGCCGTCGAGTCCTTCGGGGCGCTCGACGTCCTGGTCAACAGCGCCGCGCACTGCACGCCCGACCTCCCGCTCTTCGAGGACGAGCCCGACGACGAGTGGGCGAGCGACCTCGACATCACGCTGACGGGGACGTACCGCTGCTGCCGCGCCGCCCTCCCGTACCTGGTCGCCTCGGGGCGCGGGGCGATCGTCAACATCGGTTCCGTGAACGGCAGTCAGGACTTCGGCAACCACGCCTACAGCGCGGCCAAGGCCGGACTCACCTCGCTGACCCGCACCCTCGCCGGGCACGCCGGCCGGCGGGGCGTGCGGGTCAATCTGGTGATGCCTGGCACGGTACGGACCTCGGCGTGGGAGGGCCGGGACGCCGAACTGGACGCGGTGAGGGGCCTGTATCCGCTCGGCCGGGTCGGCGAGCCCGAGGACATCGCCGCGGCAGTCGCGTTCCTCGCCTCGCGGGACGCCTCCTGGATCACCGGCACCACCCTCGCGGTCGACGGAGGGCTCACCGCGGTCAACTCCGGTTTCCTACAGGCCCTTTCAGAGCGCGGGGCCAAGGGGGAGTGAGGCAAGCGCCGCCAGTACCCGGTCCGTATCGGCCTCGGACGTACGCCAGTTGCTGAACGCGGCACGCAGCGCGGGTGTCCCGTCGTAGACCGTCGGCGTCAGGAACGCCTCGCCGGTGGCGGCCACGGCTTCCGCGACGGCGGCCACCCGCTCCTGCGTGGGGTTCTCGGCCAGGGTGAAGCAGACGACGTTCAGCCGGACCGGCGCCGACAGTCGCAGGCCCGGGAGCGCGGCGATGCCCTCCCCGAGACGCTGGGCGAGGGCGACGTTGCGCTCGACGATCTCGCGGTGCCCGGCGCGGCCGTAGGCCATGAGGGAGAACCAGGCGGGGAGGGCGCGCAGCCGGCGGGAGTTCTCGGGGGTGAGGTGGAGGAAGTCGGGGTCGCCGGTCGGCGGGCCGAGGTACGGGGACGCGTTGTGGAAGACCCTGGTCTGGAGGTCGCGGCGGCGGGTGAACTGGACGGCCGCGTCGTAGGGCACGTTGAGCCACTTGTGGAGGTCGACGCAGACCGAGTCGGCCGCGTCGAGGCCGTCGACGAGGTGGGCGTACGCGGGGGAGAGAGCGGCGAAGCCGCCGAACGCGGCGTCCACGTGCAGCCAGAAGTCGTGTCGTTCCTTGAGGGCGGCGATCGCGCGCAGGTCGTCGAAGTCGACGGTGTTCACCGTGCCGGCGTTCGCGACGACGATCGCCGGGCGGCCCTTCAACTCGGCGAGAGCGTAGTCGAGTTGGGCCACGTCGACGGCTTCGCGGTTCCCGGCGAGCACGGGAACATACCGCATCCGGTCGCGGCCGATGCCCAGCACGGAGAGTGCCTTCGAGACGCTGGAGTGCGGGCTGCCGGAGAGGACGTCGACCGGGCCGAGCGCGGCGGTGCCGTCCTGGGACACGTCCACGCCCAGGCGTTCGCCGAGCCATTCGCGGGCGACGGCGAGACCCACCGTGTTGGACACGGTCGCGCCGGTGACGAAGGCGCCCGAGTGCGCCTCGCCGAGCCCGAACAGCTCGCGCAGCCAGCCGACCGTCTCCCGCTCAAGGGCTGCCGCCCAGGAACCGGCCGCGCCGGACACGTTCTGGTCGTACGCGCTGGTCAGCCAGTCCCCGGCGACCGACGCGGGTGTCGCACCACCGGTCACGAAGCCGAGGTAGCGCGGGCCCGCCGACCCCGAGAGCCCGGGCGCCCACCGCTCGGCGAAGCGGGCGAGAGCCGCCTCGCCACCCGCCCCCTCGATCGGCAGCGGCTCCCCGTCGGGCGCCTTGTCGAGCCGGACGACGGGCCGCTCGGCCATGCCGTCCAACTCACGGGCGGCGATGTCGCGGGCGGACTGGAGGAGGGCGGGGAGCCGGGAGAGGTCGTCGGCGAGAGTGGGGTGCATGGGCGGCAGCGTAGGCGGAGGTCACGCGTGGGGTATCGGGCCACTTCGACGGAACTGGACTGGATCACACCCGAGCGCGCCGGTGTCACTCGTCCCGGTGGGAGCGGCGCGGCAGGTGCCCCTGGCGCAGCCGCAGCCAGGTGTCGCGGGCCCGGCGGCCCGCACGGGTGCGGCTGTGCGCGACCATCTCGCGCGCCTCCTGCTCGGATGCCGCCATGGCCGATGACCCGCGCAGCGGCTTGCGTGCCGTCTCGCGCAGGAACAGGGCGGCGATCACCCCGATCGCGCCCGCGACCATGAGGTAGTAGGCGGGGACGAGTTCGTTGCCGGTCACGTCGACCAGTGCGGAGGCGATCAGCGGGGTCGTGCCGCCGAACAGGGAGACGGAGAAGTTGTACGCCAGGGACAGGCCGCCGTAGCGCAGATGGGTCGGGAAGAGCGCGGGGAGGGTCGCGGCGCTCGTGCCCGCGAAGCAGACCAGGAACAGGCCGAGGATCACGCAGCCGATGGCGGGGAACACGATGCCGCCCTGGCGGATGAGCTGGAAGACGGGGATCGAGAGGACGACCATGGCGCCGCCGCCCCAGAGGAACAGGGGACGCCTGCCGTACCGGTCCGAGGAGCGTCCGACGACGGTGATGGTGAGGGCGACGAGCACCATGGTGCCCAACACCAGGAGCTGGGCGGTGAGTTCGGACTCGCCGAGGGTGGAACTCATGTAGGTCGGCAGGTACGAGGTCACCATGTAGTTGGTGACGTTGTAGAGCAGGACGAGACCGACACAGACGAGCAGGGCCTGCCAGTGGTCGGTGAGCACTTCCTTGAGGCGGCCCTTCCCGGACATCCGGGCCTCCTCCCCGCGCTTCTCCTCGACCTCCTGGAACGCGGGCGTCTCCTCCAGCCTGAGCCGCATGTAGAGACCGATGATCCCGAGCGGACCCGCGACGTAGAAGGGGATCCGCCAGCCCCAGTCGACCATCTGGTCCTCGGACAGGGCGGCGGTGAGGACGGTGACCAGGCCGGAGCCGAGGGAGTAGCCGACGAACGTGCCGAAGTCGAGCCAGCTGCCGAGGAAGCCGCGCATCCGGTCGGGGGAGTACTCGGCGATGTAGGTGGTGGCCCCGGCGTACTCGCCGCCGGTCGAGAAGCCCTGCACCAGCCGGCAGAGCAGCAGCAGGACCGGCGCGGCCAGGCCGATCGTCTTGTAGCCCGGCAGGAATCCCACCGCGAACGTACTGATCGCCATCATGATCATGGTGACGGCGAGGACCTTCTGGCGGCCCACACGGTCACCGAGGGGCCCGAACACGAGCCCGCCGAGCGGCCGGACGAGGAAGGCCGCCGCGAAGGTCGCGAACGTCGAGATGACCTGGGCGCCCGGTGAGCTGCCCGGGAAGAAGACCTTGCCGAGGGTCGAGGCGACATAGGCGTAGACGCCGAAGTCGAACCACTCCATGGTGTTGCCCAGTGCCGCGGCCGACACGGCCCGTCGTACGGCCGGCCGGTCGGCCACCTTCACGTCGTCCGGGCTCAGGGTCTTCTTGCGCCGGCGCAGCAGCGTCCGCACCATGCGCTCGGTGCGCGCGTTTCCCGAGCCGAGCCCACGTCGCGGGTCGTTCGGGCCTGCGGGGTCCCGCTTGTCTGACCTCATGTGCACCTGTGCGTCGTCGTCGCTGGTTCCGCTTCGCGCGCCGCGCGGTGGGGAAACCCTGATTGAGCACAGGTAACCCGTGTGACTCACCCGGAAACCCGCCGTCCGCTTACGGATGCCGTCTTCCGCCGAGCCCGGTGGGCGACGGAGAATGTCACCGTTTCGTCGCGGTCCGGCCCGGGCCACAACCCTGTCGCCCGCGCACCGGTCTAGCTGGCAGAGATCGCAGTTCCGGCGAAGGGGGAGGTTCCGACATGGGGGACATACGCAGACGAGGTGCCATAGCGCTCGGTATCACCGGGCTGGTGGCACCGCTCACGCTCGTGCTGGGCGGCGCTCCGGCGCAGGCGGCGACGAGCTGTACGACGCAGAAGGGGCCGTACCAGAAGCAGGTCGAGAAGTTCCTCGGCCGGCCGGTCGACGGGAAGCAGTCCGCCGCCGACTGCAAGGCCATCAAGGCATTCCAGACCAAGCACGGCATCACGCCGAACATCGGCTACGCGGGATCCGTCACCTGGGGCGTGATGGACCTCATGAACAAGCAGAAGGCCGTGGGCACCAAGCCCAACGCGGCCGGCAAGTGCCCGACCAACAAGGGCCGCATCGCCTGCGTGAACCTCACGCTCCAGATCAGCTGGATCCAGGACGGCAGCCGGCTCGTCTACGGCCCCGTCCCGGTGCGCACCGGCCGCAACGGCTACGAGACCCGCACGGGTCTGAAGAAGATCTACTGGCGGGACATCGACCACGTCTCGAACATCTACAACGTGCCCATGCCCTACAGCCAGTTCTTCGACGGCGGCCAGGCCTTCCACTCGGTCAGCCTCAGCATGTGGAACCCGCCGGGCTCGCACGGCTGCGTCAACATGACCAAGACCACTGCCAAGAAGTACTGGTCGCTGCTGAAGAACGGCGACGACGTCTTCGTCTACGGCCGCAAGCCGGGGACCTGACAGACAGTCACCCGGCTTGCGTGCCGACCCAGTTACTCGGGCGCGTCCCCGAAGTCCGGGATCTCCAGCCGCGCCCCGCCCTGCCGTGCCGAGTCGTGCGCGATGATGCCCGGCAGGGTGTAGCGGGCCGCGACCCACGCGTTCACGCTGGGCAGGGTGCGGGAGTTGACCGCGGTCACGAAGTCGTCCGCCAGGAAGTGGTGGCTGCCCTCATGGCCGTTGTGCAGGTTGTCGAACTCCCGCGGCAGCCGCGACCGGTCGTGCACCGGCGCCGAACCCGAGGTGAAGGCGGCGCGGAGGTCCGGCGCGATGTGCTGAAGTGACGGGTCGTCAGGAGACATGGTGGGCTTGGGCTCCAACAGCTCGCTGATGTCCTGCACGCCCTTCTTGTCCTGCCAGAAGGCCACCGTCGCGAGCTGCTCCATGCTCGCGTCCGTCCCGAAGAACCGGAAACGCGACTCCCGGATCTGCGAGGGATAGCCCACCCGCCGGAACTCGTTCGTACGGAACGAGCCGCCGCCCGCGACCTCGAAGAGCGCGGTGGCGTTGGAGAAGTCGTTGCCGAACTGGCTGACCTCCTTGTCGAAGACCCCGTCCCCGCGCTCGTCCACGACCCCGATCGCCGAGACGCTCACCGCGTGCGTCTGCCACGCGCCGAGCACCCCGCCCACCGAGTGCGTCGGGTACAGCAGCGGCGGATAGCTGGCGGTGGCCTTCCAGTTGTCGCCGCCGCTGTACTGGTACGCCTCGTAGAACCCCAGATCCATGTCGTGGACGTAGTCGCCCTCGGCGTAGAAGATCCGCCCGAAGGCTCCCTCCGCGATCTGGTTGCGGGCGTGCACGGTCGCCGGGTTGTACTGGCTGGTCTCGCCCATCATGTACGTCAGTCCGGTCGCCCGGACCGCGTCGATGATCGCCGCGATCTCCTCCGTGCTGATCGCCATGGGGACCGCGGAGTACACGTGCTTGCCGGCGCCGAGCCCCTGGAGGACCAGGGGGCCGTGCGTCCAGCGCTGGGTGAAGATCGCGACGGCATCGACGGCCTTCGACTCCAGCATCGCTTCATAGGTGGGGAAAGTGCCCGCCAGCCCTTGTTCGGCGACCAGTTGCTCCGCCCGCTCGGGCAGGAGGTCGGTCACATAGACCTCGCTCACGCCGGGATGGGCCTGGAACAGTCGGGCGAACTGGCCGGAGAACTGGCCTGCTCCGACGATGCCGAGGGAGAACGTCATGGGTGCGTGTCCTTCTCTGACGGGGATTTCCCTGAGCGGAAATCACTGAACGAACATCACTGACCGAATATCACTGGCCGAGGATGAAGTTGATCTGTTTGTTGGTCTTGCTGAGGCCGCTCACCGGTGCGTCGTTGGCGTAGACGTCCTGCATGGCGGGGCGCATCAACGCGTACACGTCGGCCGAGTAGTTGGTGATCGGGAAGGAGAAGGTGGCGAAGTCCTTCTTGTCGGCGACCGGCCGGGTGAAGGCCGTGACGTCGATGCCCTTCTTCTTGTAGGCGGCGACGGCGGCCTTCGTGCCGTCCGGGGTCGCGGGGAAGACGATGCCGTAACTCCCCACCGTCTTCTGGCAGTTGTCCGATGACAGGTAGGTCACCCACTTCCGCGCGCCCGCCTTGTTGGGGGCGTTCTTGGTGATCGAGTCGGCCAGTCCGTTCATCATGGTCGCCCGTTTCCCGGTCGGACCGGTAGGGGTGTACGCGGTGCCGATCTTGATCCCCTTGGCCGCGGCGTACGTGGAGATCATCCAGGCGCCGTCGAAGGCGGTCGCCGCCTTGCCCCCGGCGATCTGCACGTTGGGCGGGTTCGCGCCGTCGCTGTAGTCCGTGAACGGTGCGAGATAGCCCTTCTTCGCCAGGCCGAAGTACCACTTGACCGTCGACTGGTAGGTCTTGCTGTCGTACTGGTACTTCGTGCCCCAGCGGGTCTTGTCCGTGTAGTTCCAGCCGGCCGAGGCGGTGAAGGGGCTCCACGTCGTCTGGCCGTCGGAGTCGCCGGCGCCCCCGGTGGCCATGCCGTACACCTTGACGTGGTGCTTGTCGAAGCCCGGTTCGTCGCCGCGCTTGCCGTTCCTGTCGATGGTCAGATGCGCGATGGCCTTCTCGAAGGTGCCGCCGTCCGTCGGGTTCCAGGACAGGCTGTCGAGCTGGTCGGCGCTCAGCCCCGCCGACTTGGCCATCTTCTGGTTGTAGAAGAGGGCGACCGTGTCCCAGTCCTTGGGCGCGCCGTACTGATGCCCGTCCTGGCCCTGCCAGTTGGCGGCGAGTCCGGGCTGATAGGCGGCCGGGTCGATGCCGAGGTCGTCCAGCGGCTGGAGCACCTTCAGATCGGCGAACTGGCCGAACTTCTGGATGTGGTCGGTGAACACGTCCGGCTGGGTGCCCGCGATGAAGCTCGCGGTGAGCTTGGTCCAGTAGTCGCCCCAGCCCAACTGGGTGATCTTCACCTTGAGTCCGGGGTTCTGCTCCTCGAAGCCCTTCGCGCAGGCCTGGTAGGCGGGGAGTTGGTTGGCGTCCCACAACCAGTACGTCACCGTGTCCGAGGCCGAGCCCACGGAGTCGCCCTTGGCGCAGCCCGCCGTCAGGGACAGCGCGAGCGCCCCGGTCAATGCCATGACCGTACGAAATCGCATGCCCTGCCCCTTACTTGATTCCGGTGAAGCTGATGGAACTCACGATGCGGCGCGCGAACACCCCGAAGAGAACGAGCATCGGGAGCGCGGCGATCAGGGTCGCCGCCATCAGGCCCGACCAGTCGTAGCCGCTCTGCGGGGTCTGCGAGCGGAAGATCGCCAGCGCTACCGACAGCACACGCGAACTGTCGCTGTACGACACCATCAGCGGCCAGAAGTAGTCGTTCCAGGACGTGATGTACGTCAGCACACCCAGCGTCAGGACCGGTGTGGCCGCCATCGGCAGCAGGACCCGGAAGAAGACGCGGACCTTGCCCGCGCCGTCGAGCAGGGCGGCCTCCTCGACCTCGCGCGGGATGTTCATGAAGAACTGCTTGAGGAAGAACACCGCGAACGGCGTCATGAACATCGTCGGCAGCGCGATCCCCAACAAGGTGTCCACGAGCCCGAGTTGCTTGATGAGGACGAAGTTCGGCAGCAGGGTGAAGATCGCCGGCACCATCAGCCCGGCCAGGAACAGACCGAACATGCGGTCCCGGCCGCGCCAGCGGAGCCGGGCGAAGGCGTAGGCGGCCATCGCGGAGAAGAACACCTGGCAGACGGTGACCAGGGTCGAGACGACCACCGAGTTGAGCAGATAGCGCCAGAACTTCAGTCCGCCGCCCGAACCGCCCTGGGCGATCGCCTCCTTGGTCGACTGGAGGCCGAGCGCCCGCTCGAAACCGCCGGTGGTGAAGTCGACCGGCAGCGGGTCCGAGGGATGGGCGGCGAGACCGGCGTTGGTGGAGAGCGCGGTGCGCAGGATCCAGTAGAAGGGCAGCAGGGTGATCAGCATGATCGCGGCCATCGCGACCCAGGCGGCGACCTTGCCGACGGAGGGCCGGGGCCTGGGCGGCCGTACGACCTCCTGCTTCGCCGTGGTCGTAGGGGTGTTGGGCACATTGGGTGTGGTGGTCAGGGTGGCCATGTCGACTCCTTCCGGTCAGCCGAGGTCGGTCTGGCCGGCGCGGGTGAGCCGGTACTGGAGGAACGTGATGGCGCTCAGCACGATCAGCAGGGCCACGGACATCGCGGACGCGTAGCCGAACTGGAAGCGCCCGAAGGCGGAGCCGTAGATGTAGTACTGGAGGACGTTCGTCGCGTTCGCCGGGCCGCCCGCGGTGGTCACCGCGACCGTGTCGAACACCTGGAAAGAACCGATCACCGTCATGATCAGCACGACCGCGAGGACCGGCCGCAGCAGCGGCATCGTGATCCGCCAGAACATGCGCCACTCGCTCGCGCCGTCCACCTTCGCGGCCTCGTACATGTCGCCCGGGATGGCCTGGAGTCCGGCGAACAGCAGCAGCGCGGTGTAGCCGACGTGCCGCCAGACGTTGATCAGGGCGATCGTCGGGATCGCCCAGGTCTTGTCGGCGAGGAAGGGGATGTGGTCGAAGCCGAGCCCGCCGATGATCTCGTTGCCGATGCCGAGCTGGGTGTCGAGGATCCACAGCCAGACGATGCCGGCGACGACGTTCGACATCAGGTACGGCGTCAGCACGATCCCGCGCAACAGGGCGGACTGGGTGAGCCGTTGGAGCAGAACGGCGACGGCGAGGGCCGTGACCGTCTGGATGCCGATGTTGATGAGCACGTACTCGACGGTGACCTTCAACGACGACCAGAAGATGGGGTCGTGGACCATCCGGTCGTAGTTGTCGAGGCCCACCCACTTCGCCGGGGTCAGCAGGTTGAAGCGGGTGAAGCTCAGATAGATGCCCCGCAGGGTCGGCCAGAGCAGGAAGACCAGGAAGCCCAGCAGGGCAGGGGCGATGAAGACCGCCGCCAGCCGACCGTCGCCGCTGTCTTCACGGGCCCGCGGCCTGCGGGTCGGGGGACTGCTTGAGGCGATGGTCATCTGGAGACTCCCTTGTCTACGACGGCTCGTCCTCGGGCCACTTACTTTCGTCACGAAAGAATCCAGGCGTCAATAGCTGTGCAGACATCTTTGCTGTGCGGGATTGTGGTCGTAGAGTGGCCCTGTTACTTCCAGAGGAAAAGAAACCTCGGGGAGGGAAACCTTGTGGGAGTGTGAGCCTCATGACCACACGTGCCGCCAGCTGGCAGCCGCTGAGCCCCGGTGAACGCTCCGTCGCGATCGAGGTGCTCGTGCACGGCCCGCTGTCGCGCACCGACCTCGCGCGCCGGCTCGACCTCTCGGCGGGCAGCCTCACCCGTCTCACCAAGCCGCTGACCGAGTCCGGCCTGCTGGTCGAGGTCCCCGACGGCGGCGGCCCGGCCGAGGTCCGCCAGGGCCGCCCCTCCCAACCCCTCGACGTGGTCGCGGAGTCCCGCACCTTCCTCGGCCTCAAGGTCACCGAGGACATGGTCTACGGCGTCGTCACCACCCTCCGCAGCGAGATCGTCGCCCGCCTCGACCGGCCGCTCACCACCCACGATCCCGCCCAAGTGGCCGATCTGCTGGGCGAGATGACCGGCGAACTCACCGCCCGGTTCCCCACGCTCACCGGCATCGGTATCGGCGTCGGCGGACTCGTCCAGGACCGTGCCGTGGTGGGGGAGTCGCCCTTCCTTCAGTGGAGCGACGTCCCGCTGGCCCAACTCGTCGAGGAACGCACCGGGTTGCCGGTCGTCGTCGAGAACGACGTGGCCGCCCTCGTCGAGGCCGAGACCTGGTTCGGCGCCGGGCGCGGCCTCGACCGCTTCGTCGTCCTCACCATCGGCGCGGGCATCGGCTACGGCCTCGTCCTCGGCGGCAAGCGCGTGCCGTACGCCGAGGAGGACCGCGGGTTCGGCCGCCACTGGATCCTGGACCCCAACGGCCCGATCACCCCCGCCGGTCAACGCGGCAGCGCCGTCTCGCTGTTGACCATCCCCAGCATCCGCTACCAGATCCGGGCCGCCACCGGACTCGACCTGAGCTACGAGGAGATCCTCGCCCGCGCCGCCGCCGGTGAGCCCATGGCCGCCCGTGTCATCGACGAAGCGGCCCGCGCGCTGGGCACGTTGGTCGCCCAGATCGCCAACTTCGTGCTGCCGCAGAAGATCCTGCTCGCCGGTGAGGGCGTCGGCCTGATCGACGTGGCGGGCAAGACGGTGGACGACACGCTCCGCGCCCACCGGCATCCGCTGGCCGCCCCGCTCGACGTGGAGACGAAGGTGTCCGACTTCCACGACTGGGCGCGTGGCGCAGCCGTGTTGGCAATCCAGGTGCTGGTGCTCGGTGTGGCCGAAGTGTGAATTGCGTTACGGGGCTTGACAGATGACGTGATCAGCAACACGGTCCGATATGTCCGGTTCACTCATGATTACTCACATCGCCTTCACCTTCGGCGACGTATGCTTCACACCATGTCCACCAGCGTTGAATCAGCCACCGAGCGATCGGCGGCCGAGGTCAACGAGGAGATCAGGGCCCTGTGGCACCGATCGGGCGGGACACTGAGCGTCGAACAGCGCGAGGAGTACCGACGGCTTGTGATGGAGTGGGCCGCCGCGGCTCCCCAGCCGGCCGAGGCGGCCTGAGCGCCGCCGCTGTCGACCGACGCAGGTGTCGTTGTCGTTGTCGGTAGCTCGCCGCCCGGCCCTCCTCGTGACCCCGGTCCAGCCGGTCGAGCCCCTGTAGACCCGACCGACCCGAGCCGATCACCCCGTCGAGTTCCCTTGAGTCGAACTCCCTTGAGTGATCAGCCCCACATCGCCGAGTAGTGCCGCTGGAAGGCCTTGCGGTCCTGCTCGGCGCGGATCCAGCGCGTCGCCACCAGCGCGATCAGACTTCCCGCGATGACCAGCAGACCGGGACCCACGTTCTTCGGGTCCGTGAGCCGGGCCGCCAGCGTCGTCGACTCACCCGCCGTGGTGTTCGTCGCCGGCGCGGAGGTCCCGGGCGTGACCGAGCCTGCGGCTGCGGCGCCGGCGGCGGCCGATGCGGACGGCGCGGGCGAGGCGGCCGTCTTCGGCGCCACCAGCAGCTTCACGTTCAGCGCGGCCAGCGCCTTGGTCAGCGGCTGGAAGAACGTCGTACCGCCCGCCGTGCAGTCACCGCTGCCGCCCGACGTCACGCCCAGCGCGATGCCGTTGGCGAACAACGGGCCGCCGCTGTCGCCCGGTTCGGCACACACCGTGGTCTGGATGAGACCGGTGACCGTGCCCTCCGGGTAGTTGACCGTCGCGTTGAGCGCGGTCACCTCACCGTCGTGCAACCCGCTGGTGCTGCCGCTGCGGAACACCTTCTCGCCCACGGCCGCGTCGGCCAGGCCCGTGATCGTCACCCCGCTGCCGTTGCCGATCGCGACGACGTCCGCGCCGTCGCCCGCCGAACCGCTCGCGTACTGCACCAGGGAGAAGTCACTGCCGGGGAAGTTGTCGGAGACCGTCTTGCCCAACTGCTGGTCGCCCTGGTTGTTGGCGAACCAGATCGACCCGACAGGGCCGCAGTGCCCGGCCGTGAGGATGAAGTCGTTCGTCCCGTCGGTCACGTTGAAGCCCGCAGAACAGCGTCCGCCGGTCGACAGGATCGGCTGCGCGCCGTTGATCCGGGTCGTGAACTTGCCCTGCGCGCGCTGCATCTGGACCGAGGCGCCGATGCCGGACGCGACCTTCGTCATCGCGTTCCAGTTGGCGGTGGAGACCGAGCTGTCGGCCTCCACCAGCACCCTGTTGTTGCGGTAGTCCATCGCCCACGCGGTGCCCGGCACCTTCGGCGCCGAACTCAGCGTGGTGGCGGCCGAGTTCAGCACGTTCATGTTGTACCGCACGACCTTCGCCTCGGCGCCCGCCTTCGTCACCTCGGCCGCCGTCTTCGCATCGGTCACCGCGACCACCGTACGGCCGCCCGAATCGACCCAACTGCCCGCCGTACGGGCCGAACCGAGCTTCGCCACCAGGGCGGAACCCTTGTCCGCAGGGGTCTGCGGCGCGCTGAGCGTGGCGGCGGACGTGCCGGAAGATTCACTGGCCATGGCCGCCTGGGTGACCATGGCACCTCCCAGCAGGAGTCCGCCGACGGACGCCAACCGTGTAACTCGCCGGATGACCCGTCGTCGTGCGTGCCTCATGCTTGGCTCCCGAACCCCGAACGTGCGGTGCGACACCGCGGGACTCTCCGGTCGTTGAGTGCCCTTCCTCCATACGTGGCCCAGCACTCCCGTGTTCACCGGACGGAGGATCGGCTTCAGCTCGCGCGACCAACGAGCGGTCTACACGGCCGAGTTGGCCTCGGCGGTGCCCAGCCGGAGCCCGCTGCCCGCGTCGCCCCAGACGGAATCCGTGCCGATGTACGGGCGCAGCAGCGCGGTGAGGGCCGGGTCGCCGCGGCCGTTCAGCTCGTCGGAGGCCAGCTTGCGGGCGATACCGGCGAGGAAGTCGGCCAACTGCACCCGGGCGTCGGACCGGGCGGCGACGAGCTGTACGTCGCTCAGCGGGGCCGACTCCATGATCCAGGCGATCCGTTCCGGGGTGAGCATGTTCTGCCGGTCGTGCACCAGGCGGACGGACCGGCCACCGGCGAGCCAGTACCGGGCGGTGCTGACGATCGCGGGGAGCAGCGGATTGAGGACGGGGAACAGCACCGGGGAGTCCCGCATCCGCTCCCGGTACGACTCCGCGCGCGACCGGGCCGCCGCGAGCCGGCCCACGATCACGCCCGCGGTCGTACCGGAGTACTCGTCGCGCAGGGTGTCGACCGTGCGGAAGAAGACGTCGGCGGGGACGGTCGCCGCGGCGTCGTTCCTGACCCGGAGGAGTTGGTTGGAGGCGGCGAGGAAGTCCCGCCAGCCGTGCTCGCCGAAGGTCAGCGGCCCCTCCCGGAAGAGGGTGACCGCCTCGTCGCCATCGCCGTCTCCGTCCTCGCCGAGCAGTAGGCCGACGGCGCGGTCCACGATGAAGAAGGTCTTCTCGATCAGGTGCACATGGGCGTTCCCGCCGCGCAACGGTCCGGCCGGGTCGAGGAACGACTCCAGCACCGCCCGGTGTTTGTCCCGCAGTAGATGGTTCGCCTTGTACTCCGTCGCCGGCGAGCGGATCCGGCGCCGTATCTCCTGCACATACTCCGCGGCCGTCTCCACGGGAAGCCGCACACTCGCATGGGCGAAGACGTCCGTGTTCCCGCCGGTGAGGTTCTCGCCGTCCGAGCCGGACTCGTCGCAGGCGATCTCCATCAGGGCGCCGTTCTCAGGATTCCCGGTCATCGCACATCCCCCTGTCTTGTGCCTCATGACCAGCATCCCGCAGGACACGTCCGGTGAACCGAATCCCCTGGCGGTGGATGCGTTGCGGTGAGCGGGGCGTCGGTGCCGAAACGAGCCGGGCCGCCGTGCTGTCATGGACACCCGCCCCGGCTGCCATGATGACTCCATGCGCGTGCTGATGCCGGTCCCCGACCGGGACTTCGATGTCACCGAGGTCGCCGTGCCGTGGCGGTTGCTCACCGATGCCGGGCATGAGGTCGTGTTCGCCACCGAGCGGGCCGGGACCTTGCCCGCCGCCGACCCTCGGTTGCTGACCGGCGTGCTCTTCGGACAGCTCGGTGCCGAGGACGAACCCAAGCGGTTCTACCAACAGCTCACCGCCGCGCCGGAGTTCAGTGCCACCGTCGCGTGGGCGGACCTGGACGTGACCCGCTTCGACGGACTGCTGCTGCCCGGTGGGCACGCGCCCGGTATGCGTCAGTACCTGGGATCCCCTGAACTGAGCGCCAGGGTAGGGGAGTTCTGGAAGCTCGGCCGTCCGGTCGGCGCGATCTGTCACGGGGTTCTCGTACTGGCCCGTACCCAGGACCCGGACACCGGTCGCAGTGTCATCGCCGGACGCCGTACGACCTGTCTGCCCAAGTACATGGAACGTACTGCCTACTTGACCACCGGCTGGCGGCTGGGTCGCTACTACCGGACCTACCCCGCCTATGTGGAGGACGAGGTGCGGGCCGCTCTCGACGAGCCGGGGACGCAGTTCGAGCGCGGGCCCACGGAGCTCACCCGGCGGGGTACGGCGAGTGACGACACGCATGCGTTCGCCGTGCGGGACGGCGCCTATCTGTCGGCTCGCTGGCCCGGCGACGCCTACCTTTTCGCTCGGCGGTATCTCGATCTCCTGCGGGCACCGGCGGGTGCTTAGACTGCCGACCATGGACGAGACCCCGCTGGACCGGCTCGGCGCAGGCCAGTACCTGCTGATCACCAGCTACCGCAAGAACGGCTCCCCGGTCGCCACCCCGGTGTGGGTGGTGCGCGACGGCGAGACCCTCGGCGTCTGGACGGTCGCCGACTCCTGGAAGGTCAAGCGCATCCGGGCCCGCGCCGACGTCCTCGTCGGCCCCTGTGACCTGCGCGGCAACCCGACAGGCAACCAGGTACCCGGCACCGCCGAGATCTGCGACGCCGAGACCACCGCCCGCTACCGCAAGCTCATCACCCGCAAGTACGGTCTCACCGGGCGCATCACGCTCCTCGGCAGCCGGCTGCGCCGCGGGCTCGACGGCACCATCGGAATCCGCGTGACGCTCGCACCCTGAGGACGATCCCCTTGCACACCGAACCCAGGGAGCGCCCGTGGACCCCGCGCTGAACCCGGCCGACCTGCCCCTGCGGCAGGAGCGCGTCGTCTTCGCCCGGATGCGCAGCACCCAGGACCGGGTCGCCGACGCGATCACCGCGTTCGCCGGCACCATGCTCTTCGTCTACATCCACGCGCTGTGGTTCGCCGTCTGGATCGCCCTCAACGAAGGGCTCCTCGGGCAGGCCGGGATATTCGACCCGTACCCGTACGGGCTGCTCACGATGATCGTCAGCCTGGAGGCCATCTTCCTGTCGACCTTCGTCATGGTGAGCCAGAACCGCCAGGCCACCCGCGAGAACGTCCGCGCCGACCTCGACTTCGAGACCAACCTCCGCTCCGAGGTCTGGTCCGCCCACATCGGCGCCGCCCTCGGCCTCGACCCCCGCGAGGTCGAACAACGCGTCCAGGAACTCCTCACCGAGAACCGCGCCAAGATGAACGGCGGCACACAGAAGCCGAGTTGAGCACCCGCACGATGAACACGATGAAGGGGCCGCAGCTTACGCGCTGCGGCCCCTTCACTTCTTACGGCGTTCTGCTACGACGGTCCGTTACGACTTTCCGCTACGACGCGTCGAGCACCGTGCCGGTCAGTTCCGGTCCGCCGCTCTGCGGGTCGCCGTTCTCGTCCACGCCCAGGAACCGTACGGACTCGGGCTGTTCGGTCACCCGGTCGGTGATCGTGGGGACGCTGATCTCCCCGCTGAGCTGCCCCGCCGGGACGGACGTCCAGAGGAACAGGCCCAGCACCTTGGACAGCGGGCGCTCCGGCGCGGCTTCCTCACCGGAGTTCTCGCTGAGCCACTGCGGGTCGACGTCCAGGGTGGACAACTCCGGGCCCGAGGCGATCGGTTGGACGAGGAACGCGGGGTTGAGTTCCACGTCGGCGGGCGCGGACAGCGTCACCTTCCACTTGAGGGGCTGCCCCTCGGTGACCCGGTCGGCGATCGGCGTGACGGTGAACGTGGGCATCGGGTCGTCGTTCTCGGTGGTCACCCCGCCACGGTGGGCGCCGACCACCGCGCCGTGCACCGCCTTCACGAAGATGTCGTGCTGGACGCCGTAGTCGAAGCGGGTGTTGCCCTCCACCTTCACCGGTACGTCGATGGCGTTGCCGCCGGGCCGTACCGTCACCAGCCGTGAAGTGTCCTGGCCGGTGGCCGGGTTGCTGACGTAGACCCGGACCTGGCCGCTGCCGTGGCCGGAGACCTGGACGGGCACGCGGTACGTCTTGACGCCCGAGTCCCCTTCCTTGACGGAGAGTCGGCCGATGTCGACGCGGGGGAGCGGCGCCGAGGTGACCGCCGGAGTGCCGGGGCGCCAGGCCCAGGCGTCCATCAGCCAGGCCTGGCCGGAGCGTGAACGCGGGGTCAGGTCAAGGGACTTGATGTGGCGCGGGTCGAGCCCGGCGTGCGAGGCGGCGGCCAGCGGTACGCGGACCTCGCGGGCCCAGTAGGAGGCGGTGCGCTGGGTGCCGGGCAGGCCGTCGACGCGGACCCGGCCGAGGGTCGCGCGGTGGCCGGAGGTGTCGGTCACGGACACGTCGAGCTGGGTGCCGGTGGTGTTGGGCGGCACGATCACGCGCAGGGCGAGGCCCTTGGCGCCGCCGAGGGAGACGGGCTTGTTCGGACGGACCGTCACCGGTGAACCGGCGGCGGACCAGCGCAGCGCGACGGCGCGGCGGCCGACCTCCTTCGTGGCCTCCCACTGCGCGAAGTGCGGCGAGCTGCCCTTGGAGTCGTCGCTCAGGCAGGCGACGGCCGGGTCGGGGTCCACCGCGGAGCACAACTTGCCGCCCGAGACGGTGACTTGACCGTCGGGCAGGAACCCGGCACCACGGTTCGCGCCCACCGCGTGGGTGAGGACCCGCGCGGGGTCGGCAGAGGGCGCCCGGCGGCCGGAGCCGTCGAGCAGCTGGCGCGCCCGGTCGTCGCCGCCGATGAACAGCCGTGCGGCCGTGGCGATGTAGGTGGAGCCGGCCTTGTGCTGCTGGTCGGCGGTCAGCCGGGTCGCGGCACCCGGTGAGCACACCGCGTCCCGCTGGTCGGGGTCGTCGTAGAAGTCGTCCTCGGCGGGCGCCTGGGCCTGGCCCGGCGTCCACTCGGTGTTGAAGAAGTTGTGGTCGGCGCCCTCGACGTAGACCGCGCTGTGCAGGGCGGTACCCCGGCTGACCCCGCGGGTGCCGTCGACGTAGACCTCGCCCTGGAGGTCGGAGACGTCACCGTCGCAGCCGGGCAGGATCGTCACCGACGGGACGTCGGCCACCGGGTTCTGGCCGAAGATCGTCGGGCCGATGAGGACCGTGCCGCGGATCTTCCAGCGGACCGGGCCGTGATAGCCGTCCTGGGCGGCCGGCGGCGGGTAGAGGCTGTCCATCGCCGCGCGGTTGACGCCCTCGCCGCCGCGCGAGTGGCCGATCAGCAGGACGCGGGAGAGGTCGGCCCGGGGAGCGTTCCGTACGACCGCCGGGGCGGTCTCCGGGTGGGCGGACCAGTCGGCCCAGTGGGCCAGGTGCTGCCGGATCAGCGACGAACGGGCCTGCGCGCCGGCGTCCTCGGCATCGGCGTCCTGCGCGTTGATGCCGTTCGCGGAGATCGACACCGTGACATAGCCCTGGGAGGCGAGGAGTTGCTGGTCGCGCAGGTAACCCCGGTAGCTCGGGACCGACTTGAGGCCGGTGGGGCAGGGCCAGTCGCCGGTGATGTCCTCGGTGCCGGGCTTGTAGCAGGTGTAGTGCCGGCCGTGCAGGAAGAGCGCGAGCGGCCGCTTGCCGGTGGCGCCCTTCGGTGCGACCACGACCGCCCGCATCTCGATCGGCTGCGGATACCCGGGCAGCCGGACCGAGTCGAGCGTGTACTCGCCGGTCGTCGTACGGTACGTGCCCGGCTTGCCGGGATCGATCGGGCCGGCCGGGAGCGGGGCCGCGGGCTGCGCGGCGACCTCTGAACGTCCCTTGCCGGAGCTGCCGTTGTCACCGGCGGCGTCCAACCGTCTGCCCGCGGCAAGTACTTGAAGGTCCGTCAGCTGCTTGGGGGCGACGGCACCGAGGCCGAGCCGGAACGTCCGTCCGTCCTTCGCCGGACTAGGCACACCGAGGAGCCGGCCCCCGGCGTGGAACTCGACGCGCGCGTCCCCCATGGGCACCCGCGTACCCGAGCGCCAGACCAACTGCTGCGCGGAACCCTTCCCCGTGATCCGCCAACCCGGCGGAAGCTTGCCGTCGTTGGCCGCCGCCGTCGCCGTGAACGGTCCGACGTCCGACGGTGGCGCCGCCTGCGCCGACCCGGACACCCCTCCCGCCACCGCGAGCACCGCCGCGGCCGTGACCCATATTCGCCGGGCACGGAACAATGTGTTCTCCTCCTCGAACCCCAGGCTCAGGCGCCCCGTGTGTCACGGGAGCCTCTCGCGCCCCGGAGGACGGGAAGCAGGGCCTGTGGGTTGCCTGTGGAGGAGGATTCGGCCGATCTTCGTCGGCCGGGCCCGAACTCGGCTTCGCGCTACGGTCGTTCAGTCACCGCTCGTCGGTCGGAGCGCGCGAGGTCGGTGGTCCGGGGTCAGTGCCAGGCCCGGTAGGGCTCGTCGAGGAGTTGGAAGACCGGCTCGCCGCGCACCGGGTCCTTGGCCGTGGACAGCCGGACGCGGTCGCCGCTGTGGATGCCGATGGGCGGGCCTATGACCCGGCCGCGCACCACGAAGCCCTCGGCCATCTCGATCAGTGAAACGTTGCGGGCGGCGGGGGTGTTGCGGTGCACGACCGTGGAGTGGCGGACCGTACCGCTGCCCTCGCTGCGCTCCGTGCGCAGGTCGCCGCCCTGGCAGACCGGGCACAACAGGCGGTGGTACATGGCCGTACCGCACCAGGTGCAGCGCTGGAAGAGGATGGTGTCGCCGTCCGCGGTGGGCGGATCGAGGAGGCCCGCCGGGGAGCCGACTGCCGGACGGGTCGCGAATCCTGAGTGGTGGTACACGCTGTCAACTCCCTGCGCTCGGCCGGAATCCCGCGTGCCCGGCCAGGCCGTGCACGCATGTGCGCGGCTTGCCGTGCCACCGTGCACGACCACAGCGTATGGCACTCAGTGCCAAGCGTAAAGACACTGCGTACCCTTGGCTTTTCAGGTTCAGCCCCGACCGAACGCGGACTCTATCTCCTGGACGACGCGCCACATGGGGGCATCACGCCGGGAGACGACCACCACGACGTCCTCGGGGCGCTGCTCCTGGTGTACGCCGACGGCCCGTACCGGAGGGTGTCCGAAGGCGGACTGCACATACCCCAGAGCGTGGTCCACCTCGGCACCCGCGTCGCGCTGCCCGTCCGAACGCAGCCAGGAACGAAGGGCGTTGTTGTGCGCCGCGACCACGGCGGCCGCGATCACGTCCGCCTGTAGGGTGCCGTCGCGCCGCCCGGCCAAGCGCCCGCGCAGATAGTCGGCGAGGGCACGTTCGTAGCGCCACACCACCGACAACTCGTACGCGCGCAGGCCCGGCACCTTTTTGGTGAGGCGGTAACGCTGCACGGAGAAGGTCGGGTTCTCGTTGTACATCCGCAGCACGAGCCGGGCCGCGTCGCAGACCCGTCGCACGGGTTCGTGCTCGTCGCCGCCGGAGGAGAGGAAGGCCGTCATGTCGGCCAGGCAGCGCTCGTGGTCGGGGAAGACCACGTCCTCCTTGGACGGGAAGTAGCGGAAGAACGACCGCCGTCCGACCCCGGCCAGCGCCACGATGTCGTCGATGGTGGTCTGTTCGTAGCCCCGCTCCAGGAACAACTGGAAGGCGGCCGCCACCAGGGCGTCCCGCATGGGCGGCTTGGAGCTCATGGACGGGAACGTAGCACCAGGCCGACGCCGATGGCACTCAGTGCGCTCCAGATGGGGACTGAGTCCCCTCGGGGGTCGGGAGCGACCGGTTCGATCAAAACGATCGACACGATCCGCCGCATAGAGTGACCGCGACCAGTTTGACCTTCAGGGGGACCCATGCGACCGCACGTCGACCAGCGCCATGAGCGGGTGCTCGAACTCGTCCGTGAGCGCGGCAGTCTGCGGGTCGCCGAGCTCGCGGCCGAACTCGGCGTCTCCGCCGTCACCTTGAGGCGTGACGTGGAGGTGCTGGCCGGCCAGGGCCGGGTGCACCGGTTGCACGGCGCGGTGGTGTGGCCGGGCGGCGAGAGCAAGGTCAGGGTGCGGGCGGCGCGACAGGAGTCCGCCGAGGCCGCCCAGTCCACTGCCTCCGCCGAGGGCGTCGTGATCGGAATGATCGTGCCGACCACCGCCTCGATCTTCGCCGGCATAGTGCGCGGCGCCCGGGAGGCCGTGACAGCGCAGGGCGGCCGACTGGTGCTCGGAGTCTCCGGATACGTCGACACGGAGGACGCCGTCCAGGCCGGGCACCTCCTCGCGGGCGGCGCGCAAGGGCTGCTCGTCGCACCCAGTTGGCCGGGCGGTGTGCCCGTCGGCGGCCAGGAACAGTGGCTTCTCGACCGGGGAGTGCCCACCGTCCTGGTCGAACGCTCGGCCCCGCCCGGCAACCCCGCCGCCGCCCTCGACCGGATGCGCACCGACCGCGCCCACGGAGCCGCGGTCGCCGTCGGCCACTTCGCCGCCCTCGGCCATCACCGGATCACCGCGGTACTCCAGGACGGCCCGCACGCCGCGCAGATCAGCGCGGGCTACAGGTCGGCCGTACGCTCCCTCGGTCTCGACGACGCCCGGGGTGCCCCGTCCGTCCGCGAACACGGCGACTACGACTCCAGCGTGGACTACCTGGTCGACGCCGTCCGCGAGCGCGGAGTCACCGCCGCCCTCGTGCACAGCGACGAGGACGCGATCGTGCTCGTGCCCCGACTCCAGGCGCGCGGCATCCGCGTCCCGGACGACCTGGCGCTCATCGCCTACGACGACGAGGTGGCCCCGCTCGCCGACGTACCGCTCACCGCCGTCGCCCCGCCGAAGCGAGCGGTGGGGGAGTCGGCCGCGAAGCTTCTCCTGCAACGGCTCGCCGAGCGCGGGAGTGGACGCCGGCCGGCCCCGCGTCAACACGTCGAACTCCTCCCCGAGTTGAGGATCCGCTCGTCCTGCGGAGCCAAAACGCTCGCCCACTGATCACGGGCCGACCGTTTTGATCATTCCGCGCGAACGTTCTCGGTGAACGCTCTCGACCAAGGAGAACCGGCATGCCCTCCATACCTCCCGCCCGCCCCCGCATCCTGTACGTGACCGACCTGGCCTACCCAGCGCGCGGGCGCCGCTACTGCGACGAGGACATCGACCTGACCTCCCGGCTGCGCGAGGACTTCGACCTGGCGCTGTGTCATCCGCTGGACGCGGCCGCGCTGATGGACGGCTTCGACGCGGTCGTCGTCCGCAACAGCGGTCCCGTCCTCGGGTACCAGGCCGCGTACGACGCGTTCCGTGAGCGCGCGCTCCGCACCGGGGCCCGGGTCTACAACCAGCTGTCGGGCCGGGCGGACATGGCGGGCAAGCAGTACCTCCTCGACCTGAGCGCCGCCGGGTTCCCGGTCATCCCGACCGTCGACCGCGTGGAGGACCTGGACCTGCTGCCCCGCGCGGACCGCTATGTCGTCAAGCCCAAACTCGGCGCCGACTCCATAGGCCTGGAGATCGTCGAGGCCGACCGCCTGCCCGCCCTGGCCGACGGGAGCGTCCTCGTCCAGCCCTGCGTCGACTTCTCGTACGAGGTGTCCTTCTACTTCGTCGACCACGACTTCCAGTACGCCCTCTACGCTCCCGACACCGAGAAGCGCTGGCAGTTGGAACCCTACGAACCCGCCCCCGAGGACCTGGAGTTCGCGCAGCGGTTCATCGACTGGAACGGTGTCGACCACGGCATCCAGCGCGTCGACGCCTGCCGCGCCCCGGACGGCCGGCTGCTCCTGGTCGAGTTGGAGGACCTGAACCCGTATCTCTCCCTGGAGGCGCTCGACGACGCGCGGCGGGACGCCTTCGTCGCCGCGCTGAAAGCCTCCCTGCACCGGTTCGTGCGAGCGTGCGGTTGAGCTGAACTCCGGTGGCCGCGCGCGCGTATCTCTCCAGGGGGATGGCGGACATCCGTGCGCGCGGAACGGAAGGAGAGCAGTGTGTCTACACCGCCCGAACCGGGATCGTCGCCCGGCGGCCCGGTCCTGGAACCCGCCCGTGTCCTGCGCCGCCGCCGTTCGGACAATCTCGCGGCGCTGATGCGGGAGCCTCGCCGGGACTCCTCCGTCTTCGAGTCCGTGCCGGTGCCCAGGCCGATCTTCGGCTCCGAGGCCGAGACCCAGGAACTCCCGCCCGTACCAAGCGAGTTGCGCCCACTGCCGACCACCACCGGTCCCTTCGGGCCCGGTCTGCGCCGGGCCGCGATCGTGGTCGGCGTGAGCGCCGCCGCGCTGGTCGGCTTCGCCTGTGCCCTCCTGCTCCCCGGCAAGGGGGAGGCCAGCACGGCCCAGCCGGTCAGCACACCGACTCCGGTGGCGTCCGCCACCGTCAGCGCGACGGCCGACCCGGACGGCGCCGGCACCCTCCGCGAGGGCGACAGCGGTTCCGAGGTGAAGGAGCTGGAGCAGCGGCTCCTGCTCATCCCCAACGTCTACGAGAACGGCTCCACCAGCGGTCAGTACGACGCGACCCTCACGGCCGCGGTCGCCCGCTTCCAGGTCTGGTACGGCATCCGGGGCGACGAGAACGGCGTGTACGGCGACGACACCCGCAAGGACCTGGAGTCACGCACGACGCTCGACAACGGCCAGTAGGCGTACGGGATTCGAGCACCCGGGGTTTCGAACACGCGGCAAGGCCCGGGGAAAGTCGGTGGTGGTAGGGCTGTAGAGCCTCATCATGGACAGCGCGGCGTCGCAGGTCGGCGGTGTCGTGCCCGTTCCGAACCGAAGGCCACGCCGATGAGCGGCTCCCGCGTTCCTGGTCTGATCCTGCCCGGAGTCCTGCTGCTGGCCCTCGTCGTGGGCGTGTTCTGGTACTGGCGGCACCGCGACGAGGACTGACCCCGGCCGGCGCTGAGGTCAGCGTCCCGTGCTGTGCCCGACCAGCGCCTCGGTCACGGCACGGACGCTGCGCGCGATGTGCTGGAGCTGGAGGACCTCGGCGGCGTACAGCTTGATGGTGTGCTCGATGACCGACTCGGGCAGGCCGATGCCGGGCAGGTCGGACCGCGCGGTCTGTAGCGCGGTGCGGGCCACCCGGATCTCGTGCTGGACCTGGATCTGCGCGTGGCGGGCGAGCAGGACGGGGTGGCGGATGAACGCGGGGTAGCTGGCGTAGCGGGCCGGCACCAGCTCGCGCAGCCACTTGGCCGCCGAGCGCTCCCAGTCGTAGCTGCCGGGTGTCTTGACCTGACAGGGCCAGTCCTGGCTGATGCGCGTGGTGGTCAGTTGCATGTCATCGCTTCCCGGTGTGCGGCGTCGCGGGTGGGTCGACGGTGTGAGGCGGCCCCGGCCCAGGGGATGACCGAGGCCGCCTTGGGCGCTCGCGGAGGCGATGCCCTACCGAACACGTCCGGCGCCGACGCGGGTAGGAGACGGCGGCTGGGCGTGCTCGTGAGAGGGCCCCGGGAAGCGGGTGTCGCCGGCGCGGCGGGTCGAGCGGAGGTGCGCATGGGCGGACCGGGCTTTCTCGGGGCGGGTGCGATCCGTGAGCAGTATTTATATATGCCGTCCACTTTGCAAGGCGTATGAAAACATTCATGCGCGAAATGGGCGTAGTCATCCCGGTTCGAGTTCGTATGAGGGGGAGTGGCGGGTCAGTCCCGCATGAAGAACTGATGCTGCTCGGCGATCTGCTCGTAGTCCTCCAGGCGGGCCTGGGTCCGCTCCGGATCGGCGTCCGTCATGGCCTGGAGCAGGGCGGAGGCCATCACGCCGGGTGCCGCGTACGAGTCGAAGACCAGGCGGGAGCCGGTGCCGGTGGCGAAGGTGACGTCGGCCTCGTCGGCCAGCGCGCCGAGCGCCAGATCGGTCACCAGGGCCACCTTGAGTCCTGCGCTGCGCGCCACCCTGAGCGTGGTGAGCGTCTCGTGCGCGTGCCGGGGCATGTCGAACGCGAGCAGCCAGGTGCCGCCTGCCTCGCGGGACTGGAGGATCGCGTCGTAGGCGACGCTGCCGCCGCGGGTCACCAGCCGTACGTCGGGGTGGATACGGCGCGCCGCGTACGCGAAGTACTCGGCCAGCGACACGGAGATGCGCAGGCCGAGGACGGTGAGCGGGGTGGACGCCGAGAGTTCGCGGCCGACCTCGATCAGCCGGTCGGGGTCGGCGAAGTCCCGGCGCAGGTTCTCCAGGTTCGCGATCTCGGCGTCGACCGCGGCCTGTAGTTCGTTGCTCCGGTTCTCCTCGGCCGCCGGGCCGCCCGCGAGGGTGCGCAGGGCGATCGCCTGAAGCCGCTCCCGTAGCGCCGGGTAACCGCTGAAGCCGACCGCCGCGGCGAACCGGGTCACCGAGGGCTGGCTGACGCCGACGCGTTCCGCGAGATCGGTGATGGAGAGGAACGCCGCCTCGGTGATGTGCTCGATCAGATACTGGGCGATGCGCCGCTGGCCCGGTGACAGCCGTGGCCCGTCGAAGAGTTCCCTGAGTTGGGACGTCGGTGCCGCGCCGACTTCCGGGTCGGTTTTTCCCGAGGTGATCACGGATGCCTGGGCGCGTGCCTGCTGCGGCGATGGCACCGGTGCGCCTCCTTTGTCTCCCACAGCCACTCAACATAGCTCACAGAGCGTTGTGACCAGAGAGTGATCAGCGCCGGTAGATGGTGATCGAATGACCGACTCGATCGATCGGACGACTGCTGTCGATCAACTCGGCCAGTTTTCCCCGGGCTTTGTCGATCGCGGTGTCCGAGACGACCAACAGCCCGTGCACATCGCGCACCCCTACCTTGCGCGGATCGGCCGACTCGATGCCGTAGTACGACGGCACACCACTGCCCTTGTAGACGAGCCAGATCCGCTCGCCCGCGTACCTCTCGCGCAGCCGGTCGGCGAGGCGGCCGAGGTCCTGGCCCCAGTCCACGTTGGAGTCGTGCAGCCGCAGATAGGTCTTCGAGGGACCGCCGAACGCCTCGTTGGAGTACGGCAGATAGTAGGGAAACGTCCGCAGCGAACTGACCGCGACGAACGCCACCAGCACCCCCGTGGACAGCGCGGCCCACCGCCACCGCAGCGCCGGCACACAGGCCGCCGCGACCGCCAGGAACATCGGCACGAAGATCGCGTACCGGGTCCCGAAGTCACGCGAGCCGTCCATCGCCGTGGCCAGCAGCACGGCGGTCGGGACCAGCAGATACGGCGCCGCCGGCCGCAACCGCCGTACCGCCACGACCGCTACGGCACCCGCCGCCCACAACGCGATCATGCCGAGCGGGGTCTTCACCATCAGGGCCACCGGCAGGTAGTACCAGTGCGACCCGGTGTAGAGGTGCCCGAACAGGAAGCCCTGCCACGGGTAGTCCTCCATGCCGAACTGGATGAGCATCCCGTCCCGGAACGCGCGCGGGAACGGCAGCAGCGGGACCAACTGCCCGCGCAGCCCATGGATCACGGGCACCGGTTCCGTGGACGTGAACCGCAGCTGCGGATCGACGACGAGATACGACGCCCATACGACGGCGAGCGCCACCACCGCCACCACGGCCGCGCCCGCCGCCCCGAGGGCCAGCACCCGCAGCCGGGCGGCGCGTTCGACCGGGCGGCGGGCGGACCACACCGACGCGACGGCCAGGAGCATCAGCACCGGTACGGCGGGCAGGGCGCTCATCTTCGTCGCGACGGCGGCCCCGAGCGCCGCCCCCGCGAGCGGCAGGTACAGCCGCGGCCGTCGCCTGGCCCGCCACAGCAGCCACACCGCCGTCAGCAGAAAGCCGGCCTGCGGCACGTCCAGCGTGGCCAGCGAACCGTGCGCGATGACATCCGGCGAGAACGCGTAGAGCGCGAGGGCCACCAACCCCCGTGCCGGGCCCACGAGTTCACGGGCGAACGCGAACACGACCAGCCCGAACAGCAGGGTCAGCACGATCACCGGGAGTCGGGCCCAGAACATCAGCCGCCAGGGGTCGTTGCCCGACTCGTACAGCAGATGGCGGCCCAACTCGCCTTGGTCGCCCTTGTAGTCGGCGTCGAAGTGCGGGTCGGCGATCGCGACTCCGGCGGCGATCAGCAGCTTCCCGAGGGGCGGGTGCTCGGGGTTGTAGTCGAGGCTGTGCTCGCGCAGATAGACGGTGGCCGTGGCCACGTACACCGGCTCGTCGATGGTCGGTGTCTGCTGTACGGCGGTCGTGACCATCACGGCGGCCATCTGCGCGAGAAGGGCCACCACGAGAAGGGGCAACAGCCAGCGCTTACGGCGCCGCAGCCCGGCGTGGAGGCGTGCCGACCGCGAGCCGTCGGCGCGCGGCGGCGAGTCCCCGCCGCCGTCGTCGAGCGTGTCGGGGTCGAGGACCGAGTGCTGTTCGCGCGCCATCATCTTCCCTGCGGTGAGGCCGGCCCCGCGGTGGCGGGAGCGGGCGGGGGCCGGGTCATGGCCCTACTGTCGCATCGCTCCCGCCACCAGGGGCGTCACCGCTTCAGGAGTCGTACCGACAGACCTTCCGCCGTATACACGGGTACGGCCCGCAGCTTGTCCGAGTTCACCGTGATGCTGTCGAACTGGCCGCGCAGCGAGGAGGCGCTCAGGACCCGCACCGTGGAGCCCGCGAGCGGCGGGTGCTCGGCGTCGAACCGCAGGGTCAGCGTGCTGCCCCTGCCGAGCGTCGCGCGCCGGGTGACCTCGACGGCGGGCTGGTGACCCGAGCGGAGCGTGACCTCAAGGGTGGCGGACTGCTGGGTGTAGGCGTCGTGGATCTGCACGGACTCCGAGACCCGCAGCGCCCCGCCGAGCACACTCACGTCACCGTGCCCGAGCGCGTGCGCCGAACCGGCCACCAGCGCACCGGACTTGAGCACGGTTCCGCCGGTGTACGCGTTGTGCCCGGTCAGGGTGAGCGTGCCGGTGCCCTGCTTGGTCAGGCCGCCGCAGCCGTCGATGTCGTTGCGCCAGGCGTCGGTCGCGCCGAAGCCACCGGCCGCCGCGTCGAGGGCGACGACGACGTCGGACCCGAAGGAGCCGTAACCGTCCGCCGCCGCGAAGAGGTTGAGACGCCCCCACTGCTCGAAGCCGTCGAGCAGGACGTACCCGGACGGCAGCGCGGTGGTGCGCAGCACCTCGCGTCGCTGCGCCGCGTCGAGGTACGGCAGCCGGGTCTCCAGCAGCACCTCCGCGCCCTTGGGCACGGTCAGCGCTTTGTCGCGGCCGCTGCGGGTGAGCACATAGGTGAACTTGGGCTTCACCAGACGGGAGTTGGCGGTCCGGTCCGCGTACGGGTCGGTCGCGGTGGTCGCCGCGTGGGCGTAGGCGTACAGGGTGTCCGCCGTCGTGCCGGTCTTCGCCTCGAAGTAGGCGAGGGCCTGCGCGCGTGCCGCGGCCTTGAGCGTGGCGTTGGCCGGGTCGGCGAGCGTGGCGGCGGCCAGCGCGGTGGCCATGATGCGGCCGCCCATCACGTCGACCGTGGAGTGCATGCCGGCCATGATCCGGGTGTGGGCCAACTCGAAGGTGCGGGTGACCAGTTCCTGGAAACGCTCCGGTACGGCGTACGCGTAGGCGAGGCCCGCCAGGTGGAAGGCGTTGGTGTGACCGCTGGGGAAACCGCCGTCGTCCACCGGTGACGTGCTGCGCTGGCGCAGGAGTTGGGGCGCGACGACGACCTTCGAGTCGTAGACCGGGAAGCCGAGCGCGTCGACGGTGCCGGTGTCGACGACCTCGCTCTTCTCGTTCATGCGGTACGGACGCGGGTACTGGTAGGCGTACTTGCCCGGGTTGCCCGACGCGTAGTTGCCGCGCAGGGTGTCGACGAGTTCGGCCACCTTGCCGAGCGCGGAGTCGTGCGAGCCCGCGCCGAGCGCGGCACCGGCGGGCGCGCCGGCCGGGACGGCGTCGTCGATCTTGGTGGCGGGCGTGCCGTCCGGGGCGCTGGTGATCGAAGTGACCGCCAGGGCACCGGACTTGTACAGGTCGGCCAGCGGACCCAGGCCCGCGATCATCGCGTAGCTCTGGTGCTGGCGGTCGTAGAGGAACGCCTCCTTCGCCTGGGCCTCGGTGCGGTGCGTGGTGAGGTCGGCGCAGTACCGCATGTTGGCGCGCAGGATCTCGGGACGCAGCGGCGTGCCGGTGTTCCAGGCGGCGCCGGTCTTCCATATCTGCGCCATGCCGCCGAGGACCCGGACCACGGCGTTGGTCTCGGGCGTCAGGTTCGCGATGACGTTCGTCTTGTAGTCGTCCACGAACGCGAGCGGAGCCGTGGCGGCCTTGGCGTCCGCGGTGGCCAGCCAGCTGACCAGCGTGGGCGCGGCGACCACGGCGGCCGAGGCACCGAGCGAGGTCTTGAGGAAACCACGTCTGTTCACAGCGGGTCGAACGGCGTTCGTGCGCTGCCCGGCGGGTGACGGCATGGGTGTGCCTCTCTTGAGTTCTACGGCCGATGAGGCCGGCGAGGTCGTGCGACCAGGGAGGGGATCGTGCGATCGGCTGTGGTTCGGGGTGCACCGTACGACGGGGGAAAGCGCATACGTCAACTGGTGCGTACGTGCGAAGATTTACGGTGGACCGTGTCCCGTCGGAGGGGGTCCGGCGTCCACGGCGTGACCCCCGGGTGAACGGGGGCCGTGCGGTTCACAGGATCGATCGGGCCAACGCCACGGCGCCCTCGACGGGCGGCACCTGAATGGGCCACGGCCGCGCCCCCGGCACCCGCTCGGCGAGCGCGGCGGTGAGGGCGTCGTACAGGCGGGGCTGGGCGAGGACGGTGCCGCCCGAGACCACCACGTCGTCGACGGGGACGCCGCGTTCGGCGAGCCGTACGACGAGCGCGGCGAGGGACCGGCCGGCCTCGGCTATCACCTCACGGGCGAGGAGCGAGCCCGCGTCGGCCGCGGTGAAGACGACACGGGCGTGACGCCCCCAGTCGGCGGAGACGTCGGAAGCGCTTTCCAAAGCGGCCCCCAGAGCGGGCACTTCGTCCACCCCGAACGCCTCGACGAGTCCCAGGGCGAGTTCGTCCGGGGCCTCGCCGCGGTCGTGCGCGGCCCAGGCGGCGCGGGCCGCCTCGCGCACGAGTCCGGCGGCTCCGCCCTCGTCACCCAACACCGCGCCCCAGCCGCCCACTTGGAGCCGGCCGCCGTCGGCGAGCAGGCCCACCGCGACGGAACCGGTGCCGGCGACCAGGCCGACCCCCTTGTCCAACCCGGCGGCGGGGACGAGCAGTTCGGCGTCTCCCACCACCAGTACGGGCACCTTGAGACGTTCCTCCAGCGCGGCACGGATCCCGGCGCACTGGCGGGGTGTCTCACAGGCGTGCCCGCCCACGGCGACCGCGGACGGGCGCGTGCGGGCGGGCAGGGCGTCACGAACGAGTGCGGTCAGCCAGTCGGCGGCGGCCGCGGGCTCGTGCGGCCGCCAGCCGCTGCTCGCACGGATGTGGTCGGCGACGACATCCGCGTCCGCGCACGCGCGCAGATGTGTCTTGGTGCCACCCACGTCGATGCCGACCACGAGGGGCGTGAAGTCCTGCACGGAACCTCTTTCGTCGTTGCGCAGTGCTGCGACGGTTGGGCGAACCGTGTCCGGGGGAACGGCAGTTCAAGCACTAGGGAAGCCCCGGGACGGGCTTCTGACGGACCACGGCAGGCGAGTACCGTGACGTTCGTTAGGAAGTTAACTAACGAAGTACAGTGCGTCAAGAGTCATCGCGAACTCGGTCACAGGGACCGTTGTCCGGGCCCGCGTGACGTCAGGACATCCCATCGCCGCATCCCCCGGACACCCACCGGGAAAACGGCCTGTGAACTGGGGGAAGTGTGGAACACGTCGTGGCGCGGGCGGCCCGGCTGACCGAGAGCGCGAGCGCGGTGTTCGAGGTGCTGGCGAGAGCCGGCAGCGCGACCCGGCCGCAGCTCGCCGGCCTGGCCCGCCTGTCCAAGCCGACGGTGTCCTCCGCCGTCGTGGAGCTGGAGAACGTCGGGCTCGCCGCCCACTCCGGCACCGCCTCCGGCGGCACGGGACGCAACGCCGCCGTCTACCGCCTCGGCCCGGCCGCCGGCGCCGTACTCGCCGTCGACCTCGGCCCCGCCCTCACCCGGGTGCGCGGCTGCGCCCTCGACGGGACCCTGCTGGCCGAGGCCACCGGCTCCCGGGAGGACGCCGCCGCCGCCGTGCGCGAGGCCCTCGACGCGCTGCCCGCCGACACCCCGCTGCGCACCGTCGTCGTCGCCGTCGGTGACGTCGCCGCACGAGACCGCGCGGGCGCGGGGATGCGCCCCGCGACCGCCAAGGCGGGCCCGGTGTTCGACGCCATGACGGTCGCCCTGCCGCCGGGTGTGCCGGTCCACCTGGAGAACAACGTCAACTGCGCCGCCCTGGCCGAACTGCACGAGGGCGCCGCCCGGGGCCGCCTCTCCTTCGGCTATCTGCGGATCGGCGTCGGTATCGGCCTCGGCATCGTCGTCGGCGGCCAGGTGCTGCGCGGCGCGAACGGCGCGGCCGGTGAGCTCGCCCGGCTGCCCTACCCCTGGGACGACGCCGTGGAACCGCGCCGTGAGGCCCTGGAGGAGTACGTCGGCGCCCGCTCGCTGCTGCGCCGGGCGGCGGCCGCCTGGCCGGACACCGGCGAGCCGTGCCCCGGCAGTGCGGACCGGCTCTTCGCCCTCGCCCGGCAGGGACACGACACAGCGAGCGCACTGGTCGGCCGGCACGCCGCCGACGTGGGCCGACTGGCCGCCGCCGTGGCCGCCGTACTGGACCCGGGACTGATCGTCCTCGGGGGCAGCACGGGCACGGACCCGCAGCTCCTGCCCGGTGTACGGACCGAGCTGGGGCGGCTGAGCTGGCCCACCGAGGTGGTCAGCAGCACGGTCGGTGATCTCGGCACCGTGGTGGGCGCGGCCCGGCTCGCGGTCGCCAGAGGAGTCCAAACCGTGACCGATGGTGCGGGGGCGAAGGATTGACGGCCTCCGACTTGGTCTGCCAATGTCCGGACAAGCGCTTTCTAAGTCGGCCGGGACGCCGACTTGGGGTGAGCCTTCTCAGCCCGTACGTGACGTACGGCAACCGCACGAGGGTGTGCTTGTGCGGTGACGGCCAGGACGGCCGGGGAGCTCGCCCCGCGTGGACGACGCGGCCGGGCGAGGCCGTGCCCCCGGAAAGCGACCTTTCCTGCAAAATGCACCCGTGCCGCATCGGTCGGCGCCGTGCTCCGTCTCCTACGACGAAAAAGGGATCGAAGATGACCACTGTGGGTGTGCGGCGCTCCAGCCGACTCGGCCGCGGCGGCATGCGCCGCCTGGTTCCCCTCGCTGCCGCGACCGCGGCAGGAGCCCTGTTGCTCTCCGCCTGTGGGTCGGGCTCCGGCTCCGGCGGCAACGCCAAGTCGCTGACGTTCTGGATCTCCACGGTTCCGGGACAGGACGCGGGCTGGAAGAAGCTGGTCGCGCAGTACAAGAAGGAAACCGGCGTCAAGGTCAAGCTCGTCAACATCCCCTACGACGGGTACGCGACGAAGCTGCACAACGCCGCGCAGGCGAACTCCCTGCCCGACGTCGCGGACGTGCCCTCGCTGGACCCGATCTGGTCGAGCAAGCTGATCGACCTCAAGTCCATCGCGAACAACAAGAGCTACAACATCAACTCGAACTTCCTCGCGAAGGACTCGTCCGGGAAGGTGCTGGCCATCCCCTCGGACGTCACCGCGTCCGGCCTGTTCATCAACGAGTCGCTGTTCAAGAAGGCCGGCGTCGCCGTCCCGGCCTCGCCGTCGAAGACCTGGACCTGGGACGAGTTCATCGCGGCGGCCAACAAGGTCCGCGCGAAGACCGGCGCCAAGTACTCCCTGACGTTCGACCAGTCGCCGTCCCGGCTGCGCGCCATGGTGTACGAGATGGGCGGGAAGTACGTCCACGCGGACTCCTCCGGCAAGTTCTCGGCGGACGCCGCGACCAAGAAGGCCGTGGAGTACTTCGTCGGACTGAACGACGACAAGGTCATGCCGAAGTCGGTGTGGACCAGCGGCGCCGACCCGTCCGCCATGTTCCAGAGCGGTGACGTGGTCGCCTACTGGTCCGGCGTCTGGCAGGTTCCCGCCTTCGCGACGAGCATCAAGAAGTTCGACTGGGCGAGCGTCCCGACCCCCGCGCAGCCGGTGCAGGCCAGTGACGTCAACAGCGGCGGCATGATGGTCGGCTTCAACAACAACGGCGCCGCGGCCACCGCAGCGCAGAAGTTCATGTCCTGGGTGTACGAGCCGAAGAACTACACCGAGCTGGTCGAGACCTCCGGGTTCCTCCCGGTCGAGAGCGGTCTGACCCCGAAGTACCCCTTCAAGTCCGCGGCGGCGCAGGCGGCGTTCAAGCTCTACAACCAGGAGATCCCGCTCTACGCCCCGATCTCGGGCTACTTCAACAACGCGCAGACGAACTGGGTGCTGAAGGGCAAGAGCCTCACCGAGGACCCGACCAAGACGGAACTCGGCAAGGCGATCAACGGCCAGCAGTCGGCCGACAAGGCCCTGCAGAACATCGTGGACGGCTACAACACGGCGGTCGGCGGCTGATCGTGGGCCCGGGGGCCGGGCGGCGGGGTCACCGCCGCCCCGCCCCGGTCGCCCACGTGATGCCGGGCTCATGACGTGAGCCCACAGCGATCCATTCCACCAGCACGGAAGTCAGGAAGATGACAAATAGCGCCGCGGACGTGTCCGTGAGGCCGCCCAGGAAACGACGTAGCACCTACACACTCGCGCCGCTCGTCCTCATCGCGGCCAATGTCGTGCTCTTCGCGCTGTTCTTCGTGTGGCCGGCGGTGATCGGGCTCGTCTACTCGTTCACGAACTACACCGGTGTGGGGGCGTTCCAGTTCATCGGGCTGGACAACTACCAGAACCTGTTCGGGGACTCCACCTTCTATGACGCGCTGACCCGGACGCTGCTGTACACCGTGCTCGTCGTCCCGCTGAACTTCGTGCTCTCGCTGTTCATCGCCAACCTCGTGGTGAGCAAGCAGGCCAAGGGTGCGTCGGTCGCCCGTGTCGTCTTCTTCATCCCGTGGCTCATCTCGCCCATCGTCGTGGGTGTCCTGTGGCGGTGGCTGTTCGGTGAGAACTTCGGACTGATCAACTACGTCATCGAGAAGCTCGGCGGAAGTGCCGTCCCGTGGCAGTCGAACGCCGACCTGTCGCTGGGCGTCGTGGTGATGGCGGGCGCCTGGTGGGGAACGGCCTTCTCGATGCTGCTGTTCATCGCGGCGATCAAGAACGTGCCGGTGTCCTACTACGAGGCGGCCTCGCTCGACGGCGCGGGACCCTGGCGCCAGTTCATCAGCATCACCCTGCCGAGCATCGCGCCCACCTCCTTCATCGTCATCCTGCTCAACACGATCAACGCGATGAAGGAATACCCGCTCTTCGTCTCCCTCAACAACGGCGGACCGGGCACCTCGAACAACCTGCTTGTCCAGTACATCTATCAGACCGGCTTCAACCGGGGCCAGATCGGCTACGCGAGCGCCGCGTCGTTCGTGCTGATGCTCATCCTGATGGCCGTCGCGATCATCCAGCTGATCGTCAACCGACGGGTGGAGAACCGATGACAACCACAGACACGCCGCGTCCGGCCGAGGGCGATTCCGTCCGGACCCGTTCCAAGAGGCAGCGACGCAACGAGCGCGACGGTGGGCTTCGGCGCGCGGTACCCGCGACGACACTGCTGTGGATCCTGGCGGCCCTCTACGGACTGCCGGTCGCGTGGTTCGTCCTCAGCTCCTTCAAGCCGGCGGGGGACCTGTTCTCCCTTCCGCTGACGGTGCTTCCGCACAACCCCACCGTGTCGGGCTACAAGGCGGCGTGGGAGAGCGCCAACTTCTCCCAGTACTTCATCAACACGGCCCTCGTGTGCGTGATCACGACGATCCTCACGGTGGGTGTCAGCTGTTGCACCGGGTACGCGCTGGCGAAGTACAACAACAGGTGGCTGAAGTTCTTCTTCCTCTGCATCCTGGCCACCACGATGCTGCCGTCCGAGGTCATGCTCGCCCCCGAGTTCCTGGTGGTCCGCAACCTCGGCCTCTACAACTCCTTCGCCGGCATCATCCTCCCGGCCGTGCTCACCGCGACCGGCTGCTTCATGTTCCGCCAGTTCTTCCTGACGGTCCCCGACGAACTCGTCGAGGCCGCGCGCATCGACGGCGCCCGTGAGCTGTCGATCTTCCTGCGGATCATGGTGCCGATCTCCCGGCCCATCATGCTGACCCTCGCCATCCTGTCCTTCCAGTGGCGGTGGAACGACTACATCTGGCCGCTGCTGATGCTGAACGACCCCGACAAGTTCACCGTGCAGATCGGCATCCAGAGCCTCGTCGGCGCGCAGAACATCAACTGGTCGGTGCTGCTGGGCGGTTCGGTCATCTCCATGATCCCGCTGATCATCATCTTCCTGGTGTTCCAGCGCTACGTCATGAGCGCCGACATCAACGCCGGACTGAAGGACTGACCTTGGGCACCCCGCTCGACCACGAGTTCGTGCGCGCGGTGGCCCGCGCCGCCGACCGGTCGGCCGCCCCGCTGGCGGCAGGCCCCGACGAGGAACCCGCCGGTGTGCCGCACCGTGGTCTGGCGCGCCGGGTGAAGACCCTGATCGCGGCCTACCGTTCCCCGGACTCGGCACTGCACGGCAGCGGGCGCGCCGTCGCCGCCGCGACGACCCAGCTCCGCGCCCTGCGGGCCGTGCAGACGCCCTCCGGTCTCTTCGCGGGCGGAGACAACGTCCAGTCACCGCCCGACTCCGCGTTCACCGTCAACGACGTGTGCGACGCGTACGTCCTCTCCGCCGACGCGGGACCGGAACTGGGCGAGGTGACGGCCGTGCTCGCCGAGATCGTCGGCGCCGCCACCGCCAGTCTCCTGACCGGTGGCGTGCACACCCCGAACCACCGCTGGGAGCTGAGCGCGGCGCTCGCCCGTCTGCACCGGTCGTTCCCCGACGACCGGCTGCTCGACCGCGTCGAGGAGTGGCTCGCCGAGGGCGTCGACAGCGACACGGAGGGCCTGTACTCGGAACGCAGTGCCGTCTACGCGTCCATCGTGACCAACCCGTCGCTGCTGTTGCTGGCGGAGGTGCTCGGGCGTACCGACCTGCTGGACGCCGTCGAACGCAACCTCGCCGCGACCCTGGACCTGGTCAGACCGGACGGCACGGTGGAGACCGTCCACTCGCGCCGCCAGGACCAGAGGCTCTCGTTCGCGCTGTGGCCCTACCTGCCGCACTACCGGCTGTTCGCGATCCGCACCGGCCGGGGCGACTTCGCCCGCGTGGCCCGCCTGGCTGCCGCCGACGGCATCGACGACCCCGACCTGCTCGCCCAGACCCTCCTCACCCCGGATCTGTGCCGCGCCCTGCCGGCCCCGGACGCGGAGCAGCTCCCGCGCGACCGGTACCTCCCCACCGCACGCCTCGCCGCACACGTCTCGTCCACCACGCACACCGTGGTGTACGGCGGCTCCGACGTGCCCGAGCACCGGCGCATCCGCTCGGGCCTCGCCTGCAACCCCACCTTCCTGCGCCTGTTCGCCGGTGCCGCCGTCCTCGACGCGGTCCGCCTCTCGCGGGTGTTCTTCGACCTGGGCCCGTTCCGTGCCGCCGACATGGAACAGCTCGCCGACAACCGGTACCGGCTCACCCAAACCCTCACCACCGCCTACTACCAGCCGCTCCCGAAGGACCGGAGGCGCGACGACGGCGCCTACCGCCTGGTGGACGAGGGCCGCTTCTCCGCGGCGATGGCCTTCCCCGACCGCCCTCAGGACGAGGTCTCCCACACGACCCGGGTCGAGGTCGACCTGCGGGACGACGGCGCCGACCTGCGGATCGACATCAGCGGTCCATCGGTGCCCTGGGCCCTCGAACTGACCTTCCGGCCGGGGGGAGTTGCCGAGGGCGCGGTCCCGATCGGCGACGGCCGCTGGTGTCTGACGACCGGCCCGATGACCTACCGCGTCGGTGACGACGAGATCCGCGTCGACGTGGACGTCGAGGCAGGCGAACCCCTCGCCGGGCCCGACCGGAGCGACGTACTACGGTACGACCCGGGCCAGGACTACACCGTGGTCGGCGGCACCGACGCGACGACCGGGAACCGCGTCTACATCGGTGGAAGCGGCCCCCAGACACTGACCGTCGCACTCCGCGCCCGCCGCCCCGCACCCGTCTCCTGACCCCGACGACCCACGCCATGGCCACCTCAGGCATGAAGGGCTGATCCACCCGTGCACCTCCTCCACCAGCGCGGCCCGCTGCACGACCTCCCGGACACCCCGGAGGCCTACGACGCGGTCCTCGCCGACGTCGTCGAGCAGGCCCTGCGACGCGTCACGCCGGACGGCAACCTCGAACACCCCGACTGCTACGACGACATCGGGGACACCTCGCTCGGGATCACGTCCCTGCTGGCCTTCGCATGGCAGCGCGGCAAGGACCCCCGCCTGCCGGAGGCGGTACGGCGCAGCCTCGCCTTCCACCTCCGGGAGCGCGTCTACACGGAGGACAACCCCGGCTACCCGAACCTTCAGGTGCGCAACTCCGGCCTCCAGTACGCGCGTTACGTCCTGGAGGCGGGTGCCCACCCCATCGGCGACTGGCCGAGCACGGCATGGGCGCTGCTCCAGGCGGTCAACATCCTGGACGCGACGGACGGCCTCGTCGACGACGAACAGCGCACCGCGCTCGTCGAGTTGGCCCACGGCTACTGGCGCTGGCTCACCGAGACGACCTTCTTCAACCCGCAGGAGGCCGGCAACCAGGCCATCGGCTGCGTCGTCGGCGGACTGATGCTGGCCCGCCATCTCTCTCCGGAAGAGGGGGAGTTGGTCCGAGTGCGCGCACTCCGTGTGTACGGCGACGAGATCCGCGCCCACCGCGTGAGGGACCGCGGCGCCCTCCTCCCGCCCGAGCACGGCGGAGCGTACGACAACAACTACGGCCCGATCTCCCTCTCCTTCCTCGCACAGGCCCACATCGTCAGCGGCGAGGACGTCTTCGCCGAGGACGGGGAGGCGCTGGCCCGCTACATCGACGCCCGCCTCACCAACGGCGGCTTCGACAACGGCGGTCCCCGCTACAGCGAACAGCACTCCGCCTTCGAATCGGTCCTCGGCCTGCGCTACTTCGGCAGCCGTATCGGCTCGGACATCGGCCGCTACCGGGGCGACAGCCGCTGGGCCCGGCACGCGGTCAAGCCCGACGGGGGAGTGGACGGGCACTTCGCGTGGATGCTGGTCTGGCAGATCCAGGACACCACGCGCTGGCACCGCACACCGTCCACGACCGCCGCCCGGCATCAACTCCGTTCGGGAACCGTCTCGGTGGCCTTCGACAGCAAGATGACTCCGTCACTGGTCGAGGCGGACGGTACGTACTACCTGCCCGCGGCCGTGAACCGGCAGCACGGCTTCGGCCCGGTGCTCGACGGCTTCCTGCTGTGCCGCCCGATGGGCGAGGTGCGGGTCCGTGACCTCCAAGTCGACGGCCTGACCGCCAAGTTGGTCACCAAGCCGGTCGTCGGCCGCGACCACGTCCTGCGGCACATCCAGTCCCTGTACGTCACCGACGGCACGCGTCTGTGGATGACGGTGATCCTCGAACGCCTCGACGGAGCACCGTACTTGCTGGCCGGGCTGCCCTACGCGGCGGACGACGGGGGCCGGGTGTGCAGGACGGCCGAGGGCGACGTCACCTCCGCGGGCACCCTGCGTCTCACCCACCCGACCGGCGAGGGCGTCGACCACTTCGACGCCCGCTCCGAACTCACCCAGGAACAGGCGGCGTTCGCCCTCGCCGCCGACCCGCGCGGCTACGGCAACCCCGACGAGGGCTGGAGCCACCTGGTCGGCTCCACGGCACTGGAGGCCGACCCGGCACCGGGCGCGCCGGAGAACCTGCACGTGTTCGCCGTACGGTACGGCCCGGGAGCAGGGGAGTTCACGCCCGCCTTCGAGACCGGCGAGGACGGTCTGACGCTGACCGTCCGCACGGAGGCGTTCACCGCGGTGATCGGCGACCCGGCGGGCGATGCCCACGCCGAGCCGGAGCTGACCCTGCGGGCCTGAGGGCCCCCTCAACTGCCTGCCCGCGCCGCCGAGTTATGCTCCGGCGCGGGCAGTGCACCGACTCGCACGACCAGGTCCGCCCGGTCCCGGGTCGCCGCCACCAGATCGGCGTTGCGCTGATCGGTGCCCGACACCCAGGCCACCGCGGTCTCGTGGTCCTTGCCGAACTCCTCGTGCCGGGCGACGAGTCGGCGGACGCGCTCGTCCTCGTCGACCTCGCAGAACCACACCTCGTCCAGGCACGGCCGTACCCGCGCCCATGAACCCGCCTCCAACAGAAGGTAGTTGCCCTCCGTCACCACCAGCCGCGCGGTGGGCAACACCGGGATCGCACCGGCGATGGGCTGTTCCAGCACCCGCTCGAAGCCCGGCGCGTACACGACCTCGTCGGTCTCCTCGCGCAGCCGCCGCAGCAGCGCCGCGTAACCGGCCGCGTCGAAGGTGTCGGGCGCGCCCTTGCGGGCGCGGCGGCCGAGGCGGTCCAGTTCGACGTCGGCGAGGTGGAAGCCGTCCATGGGGACGTGCGCGACCCATGGTTCTGCGCTGCGCCCGTTCAGCGTCCGCACCAGGCGCTCGGCGAGGGTCGTCTTGCCCGCGCCCGGGCTGCCGGCGATCCCGAGGACGGCACGTCGGCCGGGGACGGCGAGGGCGGTGGCACGGGTGAGGAGGTCGTCGAAAGTCAGCGGCACACGGAGAGTGTGCCATCCGTCTCGGTTGCCCGGCCGGGGCGATGATGTGCGGAAGATCGGGGAGTCGACCGAGTAGAGAGACCATGGAGTGGGGGACAGGAACAGGAGCCGTCCATGACCGACGACGCGACACAGATCCGCACGCTCATCACGGGCTGGGCCGAGGCCGTCCACCGCGGCGACCTCGACCGTGTCATGGCGGACCACGCCGAGGACCTCGTCATGTACGACGTCCCGCCGCCGCACGCCGGCATCCACGGCCTCGCCGCCTACCGCGCCACCTGGCCGCCGTTCTTCGACTGGCAGGCCCAGGGCGCCTGCTTCGACATCGACTCCCTCGACATCACGGCCGGCACGGACGTCGCCTACGCCCATGCCCTGCTCCGGTGCGGCACCCCCGAGGAGTTCGCCGAACACCCCACCCTGCGGCTACGGCTCACGTTCGGCCTGCGCAAGGAGCGGGGCCGGTGGCTGGTCGCGCACGAACACCACTCGTTCCCGCACGACTGAGGCCGGCTGGGCGCTCAGGTCGATTTCCCGATCAACTCGTCGGCGACCCAGCGTGCTGCGCCGGCGGGGTAGGGCGCGGGGAGTCCGAGGACGATGTGGTGGAAGCCCGCGTCGAGCGCCTCGCGGATCGCCGCTCGGGTGGCCTCGGGACGGTCGTAGGAGACGGAGAGGTGGATGGAGCGGGTGATCGTGGCGGGGTCGCGGCCGATCTCGGCGCAGTAGCGGTCGAGGAGTGCGCTGCGGTTCGTGGCGTCCTCTATGTCGCCGCCGGGGATGTTCCACAGGTCGGCGTGCTCGGCGACCACGCGCAGCGTCGCGGCCGAGCGGCCGCCGATGAGGATCGGCGGGTGGGGGCGCTGGACGGGCTTGGGGCTGCCGAACGCTCCGGTGAGGTGGTGGTGGGTGCCGTGGAAGTCGAACGGTTTCTCCTCGGTCCACAGCCGCCGGATCACCGTGCAGGCCTCGGCGAGGCTCGCCACGGCGTGTGCGGAGTCGTGGAAGGGGAGGCCGTGCGCCTCGTACTCCCGCCGGGCCAGTGGATGATCCGGGCGTGAGCCGACGCCGATGCCGAAGTCCAGCCGTCCGCCGGAGACGATGTCGACGGTCGTCGCGATCTTCGCCAGCATCGCGGGCGGCCGGAAGCGGTTGCTCGTCACCATCACGCCGAGGCGGAGTCGCCGGGTCTGCGCGGCGAGGGCGGAGAGCAGGGTCCAGCCCTCGAAGGCCGGGCCGCCCGGGTCGCCGCCGATCGGCATGAGGTGGTCGAACAGCCAGGCGTGCTCGATCGCCGGGACGGTGTCGGCTTCCTGCCAGACACGGAGGAGGTCGGGGTACTTGACCTGCATGGGGGCGGTCATGATTCCGAAGCTGGTTCGGGATGTGCGGGGCATGGCGCCTTCCGCCCTTCGGTAGCGCGTGGTGGCAGGCGTGGCTTGGCCGTCCGGCTGCCGCTCTGGCATCATAGGCAAGCGGAACTGTGTTCCGGAAAACGATACGGAACGGCGTTCCGTTTATCAAGTTCTAGTGGTGGAGGAACTGCGCGGTGGGCGACAACGAGGCGGAAGCGGGCGGCGCGGTCCAGTCCAAGCGGGCCGACGCGCGGCGTAACAAGGAGACCCTCCTCGACGCCGCCGCCAAGGTCTTTGTCGCGTCCGGTGTCGATGCCCCGGTACGTGACATCGCGCGCGAGGCCGGCGTCGGACTCGGCACGATCTACCGGCACTTCCCGACGCGCGCGGATCTCGTCATCGCCGTCTACCGCCACCAGGTCGAGGCCTGCGCCGAAGCCGGTCCGGCGCTGCTGGCGAGCGGTGTCACGCCGTACGCCGCACTGCGTGAGTGGATCAATCTGTTTGTCGACTTCCTGGTGACCAAGCACGGACTCGCCGCGGTGCTGCGGTCCGACACCGCCGGTTTCGAGGCGCTGCACGGCTACTTCCTGGACCGCCTGTTGCCCGTGTGTGCCGAGTTGTTCGACGCGGCCGTCGCCGCCGGTGAAGTCCGGTCCGACCTGACCGCCTACGAGATCATGCGCGGGGTCGGTAACCTCTGTGCCGGGGCGGAGGGTGACGACCGTTATGACGCGCTCCGGCTGGTCGATGTCCTCATCGCGGGCCTGCGGCGCTGATCCCGGCTCGTTCATGTGCAGGTGACCGGCGCGCCACCTCTTGCTCATCCGGTGCTGAGACGTTCACTCTGTCGAAAAAGTTGGCTATACAACTTGGCGAGAGAGTGATGGAGATGTCGCAGTCCGTAGAAGATCTGCCGCTCACCTGGCTTCGGGACAACTGCCCCTGCCCCCGGTGTCGCGACCCGCGCAACGGGCAGAAGCTGTTCCAGATCACCGAACTGCCCACCGGCCTCGCGTTGGACGCCGTGCGGCGGACCGTCGACGGTGTCGAGGTCGACTGGGCGCCCGACGGGCACCGTTCCGCGTACTCCGCGCAGTGGCTGACCGCCAACCGACCCGCCGCCGGAGACGGTTCAGGGGACCGGCGTGGTGAGAACGGCAAGACCCTGTGGGCCGTCGCCGACCTGAACGGTCGTCTCCCCGAGACGAGTTGGGCGGAGTATTTGGGCGACCCGGTGGTCAAGGCGCGGGTGCTGGAGTCGGTTCTCGGGCTCGGGTTCGCGTTGCTGCGTGATGTGCCGTGTCGCGAGGGGCAGGTCCTGGAGGTCGCGGAGACCTTCGGGTATGTCCGTGAGACCAACTACGGGCGGCTCTTCGACGTACGGGTCGAACCTGACCCCAACAACCTCGCCTTCACCGGCGCCCGGATCACCCCGCACACCGACAACCCGTACCGCGACCCGGTGCCCACCCTCCAGCTCCTGCACTGTCTGTCGAACGCGGCAGTCGGCGGTGACTCCGGACTGGTGGACGGATTCAAGGCCGCCGCGCTGCTGCGTGCCGAGGACCCGGAGGCGTTCGCCGTACTGACGCGCACGCCGGTGCCTTTCCAATTCAGCGACGCGCAGACCGAGTTGGCCGCCGACCGGCCGTTGATCGATGTGGACGGCCGGGGCCGGATCCGCGAAGTGCGCTTCAACAACCGTTCCATCGGCACCCTGTTGCTGCCCGCGGCCGAACTGGAGGCCTTCTACCGGGCCTACCGCACCTTCGCCGAGATCACCCTGCGCCCCGAACTCCAGCTGGAATTCAGGCTGTTGCCCGGCGACTGCCTGATCTTCGACAACGTACGGCTGCTGCACGCGCGGACCGCCTTCGAGGAGAGCGGTGCCCGTCACCTCCAGGGCGCCTACGCCGACATCGACGCCCTTGCCGGCACGTTGGCGGTACTGCGTCGTGAACGGGCCGCAGCGGGCGCGGAGTTCGTGGACGAGCTGGCCGAACTCTTCGCGGGCGAGGGTGCGAGCGCCTACCTGGGGGAGGAGGTCACGATGGCGCAGCACATGCTCCAGGCGGCGGCGCGTGCGGAGGAGGCCGGTGCGCCCGACGCGTTGGTCGCCGCCGCGTTGCTGCACGACCTCGGGCACTTCCACGGGCCGGTCACCGGCGAGGAGTTGATGGAGGGCACCGACAACCGGCACAGCCACACCGGGGCGGACCGGCTGGCCGAGTGGTTCGGTCCCGAGGTCACCGAGCCGATCCGGCTGCACGTGGCGGCCAAGCGGTATCTGTGCGCGGTCGAGCCGGGGTACTTCGGCCGGCTCTCCCAGGCCTCGGTGTACACGCTGGAGGTGCAGGGTGGTCCGATGTCTCCGGCTGAGGTCTCCGCGTACGAGGCGAATCCCTACGCGGCCGACGGGGTCGCGGTGCGCCGCTGGGACGACGAGGGCAAGGACCCCGAGGCGCCTACCCCGGACTTCACGCACTTCCGGCCGCTGCTCACGGCCTTGCTGCGGAGCACCTGAGGTCAGGCGTCGTCGGCCGGGCGGCGGGCCAGTGAGCCGGCGGCGGCCGAGCTGTGGACCGTGAAGGCCACGGTGTCCGGAAGGTACCGGTCCTCGGACCATTCGACCGGTGTGCCCGCCGGATCCGTACTGCACCGGCGCTCGCGGAGGAGCGGGTCGCCGGGTCGGCAGCCGAGCAACCGGGCGTCCTCCTCGTCGGCCCGGCACAGGTCGATCGTGTGCTGGGCGTCCGCGATCAGCACGCCCGACTCCTCCAGCGCCACGGTGTGCGACACGGTGTCGGGCGGCAGCTCGGCGATCAACTCGCCCACGGCGGACGGGTATACGGTTCGCTCGATCATCACGGGTCGTCCCGAGAGGGTGCGCAGCCGCCGTACCTCGTAGATCTCCGCCCCGGCCGGCAGGCGCAGGTGGTCCCGCTCGGTCGCGTCGGCGGGGCGGGTCTCCACGGTGACGGTCCGGCCGCCCGGTTCCTCGCCCGTGGAGCGGGCCCAGCGGGTGAAGCTGAGGAGTTCGCCGAAGCTCTGCGGGCGGGGCGAGCCGATCACGACCCGGCGGGTGCCGCGCCGCGAGGCGATCAGGCCCTCGGTGCGCAGAAGGGCCATCGCCTGGCGGACCGTGCCCCGGGAGACGCCGTACCGCTCGGCGAGTTCGCCCTCGGTGGGCAGCCGACCGCCCGAGCCGTAGCGGCCCTCACCGATCTCACGGCCGAGGTCGGCCGCGACCTTGCGGTACATCGCCGGGGGTTTTCCCGTGCCGGCCGGGCCGTCCGTCACCGTGCGCGTCTCCCTGGGTGCCGAGGCCGTCAGTCGTTGTCGGCGTTCTCGGCGTCCTTCTTGTTCTTGATCCGCTCGGCTTCCTTGCGGACCTCGGCCTGGGTGGCGCGCTCCTTCTCCAGCCACTCGGGGCCGTCCTCCTTCAGCGCCTCGATCTGCTCGGTGGTGAGGGGCTCGGTGACCCCGCCGCGCGCGAGACCGGCGATGGAGACGCCGAGCCTGGCCGCGACGACCGGGCGCGGGTGCGGGCCGTTGGCGCGCAGCTCGCGCAGCCACTCGGGCGGGTTGGCCTGCAACTCGTTCAGTTCGGCGCGGGAGACCTCGGCCTTCTGGAACTCGGCGGGGGTGGCCTCTAGGTACACACCCAGCTTCTTCGCCGCCGTGGCGGGCTTCATGGTCTGGGCGGTCTGGTGCGACTTCATACCGTCAAGAGTATCGACCGCGTTCGAGACCTCCGACCACGGCGGGTAACCTTGCGGGGTGACAGGCTCGGAAGCATCCCCCACGTTCCGGCTCGCGTACGTCCCCGGGGTGACGCCCGCCAAGTGGGTGCGGATCTGGAACGAGCGCCTGCCCGACGTCCCCCTCGTCCTCGTACCGGTCCCGGCCGCCGAGGCGGCCGATGTGCTGCGGCGCGGTGAGGCCGACGCCGGACTCGTACGACTGCCGGTCGACCGTGAGGTCTTCAGCGCGATCGCCCTCTACACCGAGGCGACCGTGGTCGTGGCCCCGAAGGACCATGTCGTGACGGCGGCCGAAGAGGTGTCCCTCGACGAACTCGCCGACGAGGTGGTCCTCCACCCCCTCGACGACGTCCTCGACTGGGAACAGCCGCCGGGGGAGGCCGCGTTCGAGCGTCCCGCGACCACCGAGGATGCCGTCGAACACGTGGCGTCCGGCATCGGCATCCTGTACGTCCCCCAGTCCCTGGCCCGGCTGCACCACCGCAAGGACCTCACCTACCGGACCGTCGTCGACGCTCCCCAGTCGGACGTCGCCCTCTCCTGGCCCGAGGACGCGACCACGGAACTGGTCGAGGAGTTCATCGGCATCGTCCGCGGTCGCACGGTCAACAGCACGCGGGGCCGCACTCCGACACCTCCTCAGCCGAAGACGAAGGCGAAGCGCACCGAAACCCCCGCGCGCCGCAAGCCCGCGGCAGGCAAGGCGACCGGCAGGACCGGAAACACCGGCAAGAACCCTCGCGGCTCCTCCGGTGGCACCAAGGGAACCAAGCGCGGCAAGCCCCGCGGCCGCTGAGTGATGGTCGACGAGGTCCGCTCAGGCTGACTCAGCCGTCGAACCCCGCACCACGAGACGCGGCTCCAGCACGACCTGCCTCACGGGCCGCCGGCCGTGCCTCGCCGAGCCGCCTCACCCTGCGCCCCCGGCCAGGAGATCGCGCAGCGCCCTCTCCTCCTCGGGGCTCAGTCCGCTCACGAACTGCTGGAGCGCGCCGATCGGATCCGGACCCCGGTCCAGCGCCTCGTGCATCGCCTCGGCGGTCAACTCGGCCGCGTTCTTCGCCGGCCGGTACGCACCGCGCCGCCCGTCCGCGTCACGCAGGACGAGCCCCTTGTCGTAGAGCCGCTTGAGGATCGTGTGCACGGTGTTGTAGGCGAGCGGGCCGTCGATTCCGGCCTGGATCTCGGCCGGTGTCAGGGGGCGGTCGGTCGCCCACAACGAGGCGAGGACCTCGCTCTCCAGCTCACCGGCGCTGCGCCGCGCCGCCCGGACCTGCGGGTCTCTGCCAGCCATGGCGCTCACCTTACAGCGTGTAGGGCGTAACGTGCCTGGCGTTGGGGCTCTGACCAGGCTCTTCGGCGATATGTGTCGGTTGGTGAGGGCCTTCCCGCGCTCGCCGTGGACGGCCAACGCGGGACCCTTGGCGGTTGCCTCAGCGTGAGGTGAGTTTCCACAGGTGGTCGGCGGTGCCGTTGTCCGACCATTGCAGGACCTGGGCGCCGGAGGTGGTGCTCATCTGGTCGACTCCGAGCAGGAGGCCGCTGTTGTAGTTGGCGATCTTGGCGTAGCCGTTGCGGGCCGGGATGATCTGCCAGAGGTGGTCGGCGGTGCCGTTGTCGCCCCAGATCAGGGCGGTGCCGCCGTTGCCGGTGCGCGCGCTGGTGATGCCCAGCAGCAGGCCGCTCTTCTGGTTGACGATCTTGTAGAGGCCCTGGCCCGCGGCCACGAGGGTCCAGTTCTGGTCGGTGCCGGTGGTGGACGTGGCCTGGACGACCGAAGTGCCTTGCGCGGTGGCCGCGTTGAGGGTGTCCAGGGCGAGGCCGCTGTTCTTGTTGGTGATCTGGTAGCGGCCGGCCAGGGATGTCGAGGTGCCGCTGGGGGTGATCGTCAGGTGGTAGCCGTCGGCGGCGTTCATCGTGACCGGCACGGTGATCGAGCCGTTCGAGACGGCGTAGTCCGCGTCGGAGACGGTGATCGGGCCCGGGGAAGCGGTGGTGCGGCCCGTGTCGGGGCTGTACTCCAGCTTGACGTGGACCGTACTGCCGTAGGCCGACAGGGACGAGAGCCCGTTGACCGTGACGGCGCAGGAGCCGGTGCAGCCGCCGGCGATGACGCTGATCTGGTTGCCCGCGCTGTTGAGGGAGGCGAGACCGTCGATGCCGGTCTGCGCGGGCGGTGTGGTGGTGAGCATGTTCCCGGACATGTCGCCGTACCACTTGTACGTCCAGTAGGAGCCGTTGGGCGAGCCGCCGGTGTCGGTCAGGGTGTCGCCGAGGGTGCCGTAGTGGTTCCAGAAGGCCAGCTCGGCGTCGCGGACGCCCGCGCGCTCGAACTTGGCGGCGTAGCCGATGAGGGCACCCGAGTTGCCCATTTCCGTGGGCGTGCCGTACTCCTCGATGTCGATCGGGCGCGGGCTGATGCCGAGGCTGCTCTCCAGCGAGCGGTAGGCCGCGACATGGGCGGCGATGCCGGAGCTGCCCTGGAGTTCGTGCCAGGCGATGACGTCGGGGACCGTGCCGCTGGCCTTGGCGTCGGTGAGGAACGTGGTCATCCAGGACTGGTTCCACACCGAGTGGCTCGGACCCTGGATCGGGGTTGTGGTGTCCTTGGCGCGGACCTCTTTGAACGTACGGGCCCAACCCGCGTCGAAGGCGCCGGCGTTGGTGGTGTCCCAGGTCCAGTCCGGCTCGTTCCACAGCTCGTACGCGCCGATGTTGGTGGCGCCGGAGGACTTCACCGCGGCTACCTGCTGGTCGACCGCCGAGAGCCAGTTGCTCCAACTCACCCACTGGTAGGGGAAGTTCGGATACCAGTCCGGCATCCGTACGACGACCTCGGCCCCCGCGGCCGCGGCCTTCGGGGTGACGACCAGGGCGTCACCCGCGGGCGCGGGCTCTCCGTTGGGGAGTTGGCTGCCGCCGGGCGCCATCTGGACGAACGTGTTGGGCTTCAGAGCCTGTACGAGGCTGTTGCCGGGGGTGCTCGCACTGGCGAGGCCGTAGAGGCTGCCCGTGCCGACGTGCGTGACGGACCGCAGGGTCTGCGCGGCGTTGACGACCAAGGTGGTGGCCGACGTGGGGGTGGCCTGGGCGGGGGTGCCCGTCAGGACGAGGGCGGTGGTGGCCAGGGCGGTGGCCATGACGGCGGCGCCGACGCGGCCGAGGGGCGCTCTGGGGCGGTGATGGTGGCTCAGGTATGACATCAGCGGCTCTCCTGAGGAAGGGAGGGGGACTTGCCGAGTGCTTGGTGACGGGTGTCGGTTCTGCGTGACGGGCGAACGGGGCCACGGCGGAGCGCGGGCCCGCCCGACCGGTGGGCCCGAGGCGGCCTGCACCGTGGATCAGTCCTTGACCGCGCCGGCGGTCACGCCCGCGGCCACATAGCGCTGGGCGAGGACCAGGAGGACGGCCGCCGGGATCGACGCGACGACGGCGGTGGCCATGATCGCGTTCCACTCCTGGTTGTTGTTTCCGATGTACTTGTAGATGCCGAGGGTGATCGGCCGCCAAGTGCCGCCGCCATCAAGGGTGTTGGCGAAGACGAAGTCGGACCAGGCCCACAGGAAGCTGAAGAGCGACACGGTGACCACCGCGTTGCGACTGACCGGCAGCACGACGGACCGGAAGGTGCGCCAGGTGCCGGCGCCGTCGATGCGGGCCGCGGAGATGAGTTCGCCGGGGATGCCCGACATGAAGGCGGTGAAGATCATCACGCCGAACGGCACGGCGATGGTGGAGTCCGCGACGATCAGTCCCCACCAGGAGTTGAGCAGGCCGAGGTCGAGGAAGATGCCGTAGAAGCCCATCGCCATGACGATGCCGGGGATCATCTGGGCTACCAGCAGGGCGAGTCCGAGGGTTCCGCCGCCCAGGGGGCGCAGTCTGGCCAGGGCGAAGCCGGCCGGGGCGGCGAGGACCAGGGTGAGGGCGACCGTGCCCAGGCCGATGAGGAGGCTGGTGCCGAGGTAGGGCAACTGGTCGTTCAGGACGGCCCGGTAGCCCTCGAAGGTGGGGTGCAGGGGCAGCAGGTCGGGCGGGGTCTTGCGCATGTCCTGCTGCGGGGTGAGGGACACGTTGATCATCCAGTACACCGGGAACAGCATCAGCGCGGTCAGCAGGACGCCGATGACGGTGTAACGACGCCTTCCCGTACGGGACTTCACGCTTCCTGCCTCCTCTGGACGCGGATGTACAGCAGGCCGAAGACGAGCGCGATGAGGATGAGGATGGTGCCGACGGCGGCGCCGGGGCCGAACTTCGGCAGCAGTGTGCCGAAGCCGAGCTGGTACGACCAGGTCGCGAGGGTGGACGACGCGTCGCCCGGACCGCCCTTGGTCATGATCCAGATCAGGTCGAACACCTTGAGCGTGTAGACGAGTCCGAGGAGCAGAGTGATCGCCGACACCGGACGCAGGAGCGGGAAGGTGATGCGGCGGAACTGCTGCCAGACGCCGGCGCCGTCCAGGGACGCGGCCTCGTACAGCTCCGCGGGGATGTTCTGGAGCCCGCTGTAGAGGATGACGAGGTTGAACGGGATGCCGATCCAGATGTTCGCGATGACGACCGAAGTCAGCGCCCAGTCCGGCGAGTTGAGCCAGTCCACCGGGGACACGCCCACGAAGTGCAGGGCGTAGTCGATGACACCGGACTCGCTGTTGAACATCCACGACCAGGTCGACGCCGACACGATCAGCGGCAGCAGCCAGGGGATCAGGAACAGGGCGCGCAGGGTCCCGGCCAGCCGGAAGTGCCGGTTGAAGAAGACCGCGAGGGCGAGCCCGGCCACGTACTGGAACGCGATCGACGCGAAGGTGAAGACCAGGGTGTGGCGCATCGCGGGGCCGAACGTGGGGTCGTCCAGGACGGTCCTGAAGTTGTCGAGGCCGGCGAAGGGCGCGTCACCCTGCACGAACGACCGGACGGTGTAGTCGCGCAGGCTCAGGTCGAGGTTGCGGTAGAGCGGATAGAGGTAGAAGGCGGCGAGGTAGACGAGCAGCGGGGCGATGAAGGCCAGCGCGGTGAGCCGGCTCCTACGACGTTGTCGGCGCCGGAGGTTCGACGTGTTCGTCCGTTGTCCGGTGCCGGTCGCCCGGGACCCGGCCGGGGACCGCCGCGAGTCGCGGTCGACGCGGGCGATGGTCATGGGTACTCCTGGATGCGGGTGGCGTGTCCGGGCCGGCGGTGGTGTCCCGGCGGTGGCGATGCGGTCTCCGGAGATGCGCGGAGGCCGGTGTCAGCCCTTGCTCGCGGCCGTCTGGGCGGCGTCGAGGGCCGCCTGCGGGCTCTTGCCGCCCGACAGGGTGTTCTGCACGGCGGTCCACAACGGCTGGGAGATCGTCGGGTACTTGGTGCCCAGACCGCCGCTGGTACGGCCGCGCGCCGCGGCCACCGCGCCGACCCACGGCTTCAACTCGGGCTTCTGCTTCACCTGTTGGGCCTGCACCTGGGCGGTGGGTGCCACGTACGTCAGGGTCGTGTCGGTGGTCAGCAGGTTCGTCGAGTTGGTCAGGCAGGTGACGATCTTCTTGCTGACGTCGTAGCGGGAGGTGTCCTTCTGCACCGGGACGGTGACGAACTCGCCGCCGGTCGGCACCGGCGCCGAACCGCCGTTCTCCCCGGGGATGTTGAGGACGCCGTACGGGAAATCGGCCTTGTCCGCGTTGCCGAGCTGCCAGGTGCCGTTCTCGCTGAACGCGTAGTCGCCGGTGGCGAACTCCTGCCAGCTGGTGGTCTGGGTGTTCTGGAGCACGTCCTTCGGCGCGTATCCGCCGTCGACCCACTGCTTCCACAGCGACAGCGCGGCGACGCCCTTGTCCGAGTCGAGCTTGGTGAGGTCGCCGCCCGCGCCCCAGAACCACGGCAGGAACTGGAAGCTGCCCTCCTCCGTGTTGATCGCGGAGAACGTGATCCCCTTCTTGCCCGCGGACTTGACCTTCTTCAGGGCCGCCGTGAGCGAGGCCCAGTCCTTGACGGACGCGGGGTCCACGTGGGCCGCGGTCAGGATCTTCTTGTTGTAGTAGAGCGCGAGGGTGTTGGCGCCGATCGGTACACCGTAGGAGGCGTTGTCGATGACGCCCGCGCCGAGGATGTTCTTCTGGATCGACGACGTGTCGAGGCCGAGGTCGCTCGTCTTGTTGAGGATCCCCGCCTCCACGAGCGTGGAGACGACCGGATTGTCCACCAGCATCACATCGGGGGCGTTGCCCTGCTGGGCGGCGAGCAGCGCCTTGTTTCCGAGGTCCGTGGTGTCCATGCTGGTGCGCTTGACCTTGACCCCGGCGTCCGTGCCGCACTTGGTGACGAGCTTGCCCCACGCCGAGGAGGCGTCGAACTGCGGGTACGGGTCCCAGAAGTTGTACGTCCCGCCGGCCTTCCCGGAACCGGACGCGGAGGAGTCGGAACCGCCCCCGCAGGCGGCGACAGAGGTGAGCGCGCCGACGGCGGCTATGGCGGTGAGGAGGATGCGGCGGGTGTTTCTCACGGTGACCTCGTTGTCTTGGTGCGGCTCGTAGGAGGGAGGCAGAGGGTGGAGGCGGCGGGTTCAGGAGGTGGGCAGCCAGACGCGCATGGCGCCGTCCCGGCGGTTGGCCCACGCGTAGTAGGGGATCGCGGTGAGCTCGACCGGATCGCCGGTCGGAGCGGCGTCGGGTGCCGGGGCCCGGTACGGCCACCAACTCCCGTCGTCCGCAAGGCGCCTGCGGTATCCGGCCGCGACGACGGTGGTGACCCCGCCGAGCAGATCCGGGCGGTGCTTCACGGCGAGCGGGCGTGCGGTGTCGAGAACGATGTCGTCCAGGCCGCCGCCGGGGACGTCCACTTGCTCCAGGCAGTACACGAGCGGCCCGCGCTCGATCGCCGCACAGCCGCGCACGGCGTCCACCCGCGGGTCGGCGGCGGTCAGCCGGGGTTCGAGCACCAGCTCCAGGACGACCGAGTCGCCCCGCGCCCAGGTCCGTTCGAGGCGCAGCCACCCGTCCTCGACCGGCGCGTCCGTCTGGTCGTACGACAACTCCCCGACGCGCACCCGGAATTCACGGCACCACTGCGGGACGCGCAGGGACAGGGTCCACGGCCGGTCGGGGGTGTCCTCGACGGTGAGGGCGATGGTGCCGTGCCAGGGGTAGTCGGTCTCGGCGCGGACGGACATCCCGCCGTAGGAGTAGCGGCCGGTGATGAACTGGTGGATCTGTAGGCCCTGTTCGTCGCCGGACGCGAGGTAGTGCTCCAGCGAGGCCAGCAGTCGCATCACGTTCGGCGGGCAGCAGGCGCAGCGGAACCAGCGGGTGCGGCGAGCCGACTGGTCGCCACCGGGGTCGGTGTGGCCGTCGCGGACCTGGAGCGGGTTGACGTACAGCCAGCGCTCGCCGTCGAGCGAGACTCCGGCCAGGAAGCCGTTGTACAGGGTGCGCTCGATCAGGTCGGAGTAGCGGGCCTCGCCGGTGAGCAGGGCCAGGCGCCAGCTCCACTGGACCGAGGCGATGGCGGCGCAGGTCTCGCAGTAGGCACGCTCGTTGGGCAGTTCGTACGGGTCGCCGAAGTCCTCCTCGTCGTGGTGCGCGCCGAGGCCGCCGGTGAGGTGGGTCTTGGTGGCGGTCATCGCCTGCCACAACCGCTCGCCCGCTGCCCGGAGTTCGGCGTCACCGGTCTCGGCCGCCAGATCGGCCGCGGCGGCCAGCAGGTACAACTGCCGTACGGCGTGGCCCTCCACGGTGTCCGCCTCGCGCAGCGGTACCCGGTCCTGGCAGTACGCCTCGCCGCCCAGCAGGCCGTGGCCGAAACGGTCGACGAAGTAGCCGGCCAGATCGAGGTAGCGGCGCTCGCCGGTCTCCCGGTACAGCTCCACCAGGGCTGTTTCCACCTCGGGGTGGCCGTCGATGCCGTCGATCTCCTTGCCGCTGCCGGGCGGGCCGAACACGGAGTCGATATGGTCGGCGAACCTGCGGGCCACATCCAGGAGTTGGGGCCGGCCGGTGGCCCGGTGGTGGGCGACCGCCGCCTGGATGAGATGGCCGGCGCAGTACAACTCGTGGCCCCAGCGCAGGTCCTTGTACCGCTCGCCCCCCTTGACCAGTTGGAACCACGTGTTCAGGTAGCCGTCGGGCTGCTGCGCGGCGGCGACCAGGGCGATGATCCGGTCGACCTCCAACTCCAGCTCTGCGTCGGGCTGTTGGGCGAGCTGCCAAGCGGCGGCCTCCAGCCACTTGTAGACGTCCGTGTCCACGAACGGGTACGCGCCCCGGAACTCGCCCTCGACCGTGCCCGCCGCCAGCCGCAGGTTGTGCAGATTCCCCGCCGACTCCAGCAGTCCGGGGCCCTGCGGGAGCGATACACGCGCGTTCACCTCGCGGCAGGTGCTCCAGAAGCCGGCGCGCACCTCGACCGCGGCGGGCGCGAGTGCGGCCTTGGCGCCCGGTCCGGGGCGGACCGGTCCGGTGGACGTGGCTGCCTGTTCGGACGGGGCCGGGGCCGAGGAGGAAAGCGCGGTGGAACGTGGGCGGGGCATGGCTCTCCGGAGAGGTAGGCGGGAAGCGGGACGGGGACCCGGCGTGCGACGTGCGTCAGGGCGTCCCTGAGGTCGGACGGGCGTTGCTCCGTCTCTCGAACCCGTTTAGGAAAACGTTTTTCTGCCGGGAAAGGTAGGAACGGGACCGAGTGCGCGTCAAGAGGTCTGCGCGAACATTCTCTTCGCCTGGTCGGGGCTGGCCAGCTGCCGCGAACGGTGTCAGGATGCAGCAGTCGACGTCCTCTAGGAAAAGGGTTGCGCGTGACCGCCGTTCCAAGTCTTCCGCCCACCGGGCGGGCGAAGCTCGCCGACGTGGCCAAGCTGGCCGGTGTCAGTGTCGGGACGGCCTCAAAGGCGCTGAACGGCAGCGGGAGCATGCGCCCGGAGACCCGGCAGCGGGTCCTGGACGCCGTCGAGGAGCTCGGCTTCCGGCCCAATCAGCAGGCGCAGAGCCTGCACACCGGCCGCAGCTGGACCGTCGGGCTGATGACGACGGACGGGATCGGCCGCTTCAGCACGCCCGTCCTGCTCGGGGCCGAGGACGCGCTCGGCGCCGGAAAGATCTCTGTGCTGCTGTGCGACACTCGCGGCGACGCCATCCGCGAGCAGCACCACCTGCGCAACCTCATGGACCGCCGGGTGGACGGCATCATCGTGACCGGCCGAAGGACGGACCCGCGCCCGCCGCTGAAAGGCATCGAGCCGATCCCGACGGTCTACGCGCTCTCGCCGTCCACCGACCCGGACGACATCTCCGTCGTGTCCGACGACCGGAGCGGAGCCCACCTGGCCATCGAGCACCTGCTGGCCACCGGCCGCACCCGGATCGCGCACATCACCGGCCCGGCCCACCACGCGGCGGCCCGTGACCGCGCCCGACACACCCTCGACCAGTTCAAGCACTCCGCCATGGAACTCGCCACCGGCCGGGTCCACTTCGGGGAGTGGAGCGAGGCGTGGGGCCGCCGCGCCGCCGAAGCGGTCCTGCGCACCTCACCGGACACGGACGCCTTCTTCTGCGGCAACGACCAGATCGCCAGAGGCGTCGCCGACGCGCTGCGCGAGAACGGCCTGGACGTCCCCGGCAGCGTGTCGATCGTGGGGTACGACAACTGGGACGTCATGGCCCTGGCCTCCCGTCCACCCCTCACCACCATCGACATGGACCTCTCGGAGGTCGGCCGCCGGGCCGCCCTCCTGCTGCTGGACGCCATCGACTCCGAGCCGGCGCGCGGACTGCACAGCGTTCCCTGCCGACTCGTCGTTCGCGAATCCACCTGAGTTCTTTGGCGAGTTGGGATCCTGCGAGCAGTTCCGGACGTCAGTCGTACTTGCGCGCAGGTGCCGTGGACCAGCCGCTGAGGGCGCCGCGCAGTGTGGCCACGAGGCGGGACGCCGTCTCGTCCTCGGTGGTCCGGCGGAGGGGTTCGGTGAGCGACTCCGCCTGGGGAGCGAGGTGGCCGGTGTTCTCGCGCAGCCGCTCCAGGTAACCGCGGTGCGAGCGCGTCTGGGCCATGGCGGTGCCGTGTTCGAGGACGAGCGATACCTGGTGACGGGACACCGTTTCGAGGTGCTGCATGCCCCGGGTGGTCTGCTCCGCGCTGAAGTTCCGTAGTTCTGAGCCGACTTGGGCGCGGAAGGCGTGCAGGACGTCCTGGACGGGGGAGAAGTGCAGGTAGGCCGCCTCGGCGCGCTTGGCGATCTCGGTCAGGCTGACGGGAGTTGGTGAGTTCTCGAACAACTCCGCGGCGTCCTTGATGAGTTGCCTGCGGTTGCGCCCGCTGAGTGTCACTGCGCATGGGTCGACTCCCCGTTCGCGTCGCGGCGGTGTTCAGCGCAGGACCGAGAGGCCGTGGGGCAGACGACGGACGCCCCCGGGACGCGAGCCGCCGGAGCGGAACCCGCGCGGACAAGCCTCCCGGGGTGTGACGCCCTCGATCGCGGCCGGGTGGGTCAGCGCAGTCCGGCGAAGAGGTCGTTCTCGGGTAGGGCCGCGTCGGTGGTGTCCTGGACGCGGACGAAGGTCTCGACGCCCATCAGCTCGCCGAACCTCTCCTTGCCCAGCTTGAGGAAGAAGATGTTGTCGCCCTGACTGGCGTGCGCGGCCAGCGAGTCGAACTTCTGGCCGCTGAACGCGGTGGTGTCCACCCAGGTGGTGATCTCGTCGTCGGGGAGGCCCATCTTGGCCATCTCGGCGGCCTCGGCGGGGTCCGGCTCCGGCATCTCCGGATGGAACTCGCGCATGATCTCGCCGAACCGCCGCATCCCCGAGCGGGGCATCGTCGTCCAGTACACCTTCGGTGTCAGCCCGCTCATCTCCACCGCCGCCATCGTGATGCGGTGGGCCTGGATGTGGTCGGGGTGGCCGTAGAAGCCGTTCTCGTCGTAGGTGACGACCACATCGGGTCGGTAGTGCCGCATGAGGTCGGCGAGCCGGGCCGCGCCTTCCCGCACGGGGGTCTGCCAGAAGGATCCGGGGGCGTCGTTGCTCGGCCAGCCCATCATTCCGGAGTCGGCGTAGTCCAGCGTCTCCAGATCGCTGATCTTCAGGACGTCACAGCTCGCTTCGAGTTCCTGACGGCGCATGACGGTGACCGCAGCCGGGTCGTGGCCGGGATCGCCCGGCTTGACACCCCCCGGTCCGTCACCGCAACTGCCGTCGGTACACGTCACGAGCACCGTGCGGATGCCTTCCGCCGCATACCGCGCGAGGACCCCTCCGGTGCTGGTGGCTTCGTCGTCGGGGTGGGCGTGCACAGCCATGAGCGTCAAGGGCCGGTCAGTCATGAAAAAGTCCTCCTGCGGAAATACGTCGTGGTTCGAGTGCGCGGCGGGCGTACCGCGATCCCGGGGCCCGGAACCCGGTGGGGCGGACGACCTTGTGGTCTCCGTGTTCCCCGCCCGTGCGGCGCCGGTCCCTCGACGGGTGCAACCGTGGCGGATGGACCGGCTGTTCCCGGCGTGACCGTTCGGCACTCCGGACGTCGGCGTTTCGACGCGATCAAGGTACAGGCACGCCCCGCATGTCCTGGCGCCACGCCGGAAGTCGTCCTCCGACATCCGACCGGGGTTTTCGACAACGATCCCGGCCGCCCGAGGGAGCGGGCCGGGGCGCAGGCCGCCTACGGCCGCTGGCCGGTGGCTTTGGGGGCGGGGACAGGATGTCCGGTGGGCCGGGGCGCGGTCATGTCGAGCAGGAGCAGGGCGTCGTGGTCGGAGCTGCCGGGTTCCGCGGTGTAGACGGTGATGCGCTGGCCGGGGGTGCCTTCGATGTGCAGGGACTGCGAGGTGAGGGTGAGGGTGCCGACCTGGGGGTGGTGGAACGTCTTCTGCACGGGCTTGCGTCCGGTCACCTCGTAGCGCTCCCACAGCCCGGCGAAGTCGGGGCTTTTCAGCAGCAGTTCGCCGACGAGATTGGTGAGGTCGGGTGCGTCCGGGGCGGTGCCGGCGATGGCGCGCAGGCGCGCGACGCAGCCGGTGATCTGCCGGTCCCAGTTGTCGGCGAACAGGTCACGGGCCGCTGGGTGCAGGAAGAGATAGCGGGCGAGGTTGCGGTGCTTGGCCGGCCACTCCTCCAGGCCCGCGTACAGGGCCAGACCGCCGGGGTTCCAGGCCAGCACGTCCGTGCTGCGGCTCATGACCAACGCCGGGTTCGGGCGCAGGGATTCGATCAGCAGCTTGAGATGGGGGCGCACGGTACGGCTGGGCGCGGGCGGCGGTTCGGGGGCGTAGCGGGCCGCGCGGGCGGCGAGCTCGCGCAGGTGCTGGTGCTCCTGGTCGTCCATGTGCAGGGCGCGGGCGAGCGCGTCGAGGACGGCGGGGCTGGGGCGGGTCTCCTTGCCGCGTTCGAGCCGTACGTAGTAGTCGATGCTGATGCCGGAGAGGGTGGCCAGCTCCTCGCGGCGCAGGCCGGGGGTGCGCCGGATGCCGGCGCCGACCGTGAGGCCGACGTGTGCGGGGCTGGTCTGGGTGCGGCGGGCGCGCAGATAGCGGCCCAGCTCGGCGCCCTCGCTGTGCGCGCTCTCGGATGGCATGACTCCAGTCTCACCCGCACCCGTTCCGGTGAGCCGGTGGGAGGGGGGTCCTGTCACTACCCCCGAAGATCCCGCCCTGCCACGGGGGCCCCGTCCGGGCGAAGCTGAAGGGGCAAGACACCGACGCCCCGGATCCCGCCGGGGGCCCGACAGACACGAGTCGCCGGGCAGGGCGGGAGTGAAGGCACCGGGCGGCGCCACGACGCGGAGAGGACGACATGCGTTACATCAAACTGCGTGACCTGGAGGTTTCCCGGATCGGCCTGGGCGCGATGGGAATGTCCCACGCCTACTCCGGCTCCGGCACCGACGATGCCGAGTCGATCAGGACCGTGCACCGCGCGCTGGAGCTGGGCGTCACGCTCATCGACACCGCCGAGATCTACGGCCCGTACACCAACGAGGAGTTGATCGGTCGGGCGCTGAAGGGGCGCCGGGACCAGATGGTGCTGGCCACCAAGTTCGGCATGGTCTCCCACGGCGGAGAAGGTACCTGGAACGTGGACTCCAGCCCGGCGAACATCCGTACCGCCGTCGAGGGCTCCCTGAAGAGGCTGGGCACCGACCACATCGACCTGTACTACCAGCACCGGGTCGACCCGAACACGCCGATCGAGGAGACCGCCGGCGCGGTCGGTGAGCTGATCGCCGAGGGCAAGGTGCGCGCCTTCGGTCTCTCGGAGGCCGGCCCGGACACCATCCGGCGCGCGCACGCCGTCCAGCCGGTCACCGCGGTGCAGTCCGAGTACTCGCTGTGGACCCGCGGGATCGAGGAGCGCGTCCTGCCCGTGCTGCGGGAGCTGAACATCGGCCTGGTGCCGTTCTCCCCGCTCGGCCGCGGCTTCCTCACGGGCACGGTGCGCTCCCTCGACCAGTTCGACAAGGACGACTTCAGGCGCGACAACCCGCGCTTCACGGGCGAGAACTTCCGGCGCAACCTGGCGCTCGCCGACGAGGTCAAGGCCCTGGCCGACGAGGTCGGCGCCACGCCCGCGCAGGTCGCCCTGGCCTGGCTGCTCGCCCAGGGCGACGACATCGCCCCGATCCCCGGCACCAAGCGCGTCACCCGGGTCGAGGAGAACACCGCCGCCGACGCCGTCACCCTGACCGCCGACCGGCTCGACCGGCTGAGCAGTCTGCCGCCCGCCGCCGGTGACACCCACACCGAGGCCCAGGCGCGCCTGCTCGAACGCTGACCTTCCGCACCGCCCCCCCCGCATTCCCCGTTTGGAGTAGTGCCTCTCATGCGCGCAGCCGTGATGTACGGAGCCGGAGACGTCCGTGTCGAGGACCGGCCCGACCCGAAGATCGTGAAGCCCGCCGACGCCGTGGTGCGGGTCGTCGCCGCCTGTGTGTGCGGCAGCGACCTGTGGCCCTACCAGGCGATGCCCGCCACCGACACCGGGCGTCCCATGGGACACGAGTTCCTCGGCGTCGTCGAGGAGACCGGCACGGACGTGACCGGTCTGAAGACGGGCGACCTGGTCGTCGCCCCGTTCACCTACAGCGACAACACCTGCGACTACTGCGCCAAGGGCCTGCACATCTCGTGCCGCAACGGCGGCCGCTACGGATTCGACGGTGTCGACGGCGGGCAGGGCGAGGCCGTCCGCGTCCCGTACGCGGACGGCACGCTGGTGAAGCTGCCGGTGGCCGCCGACTCCGCGCTGCTGCCGTCACTGCTGGCGCTGTCGGACGTGATGACCACCGGCCACCACGGCGCCGTCACCGCGGGCGTCGGCCGCGGCGACGCGGTGCTGGTCGTCGGTGACGGCGCGGTCGGCCTGTGCGCGGTGATCGCCGCGAGGCGGCTCGGGGCCGAACGGATCGTGCTCGCCGGCCGCCACGAGGCCCGCACCGACCTGGGCCGCGACTTCGGCGCCACCGACGTGGTCGCCGAGCGGCGCGAGGAAGGCATCGCCCGCATCCGCGAGCTGACCGGCGGCGTGGACAAGGTCATCGAGGCCGTCGGCACCCGCCAGGCACTCGACACCGCCCTCGGCGCGGTCCGGGACGGCGGCACCATCAGCCGCCTGGGAGCGCCCCAGTACGAACTGGGGCCGCTCGGCCGGGCCGAGTTCATGCGCAACATCACTCTGACCGGCGGTGCGAGCCCCGCACGCGCCTACATCGAGCAGCTGCTGCCGGACGTCCTCGACGGCACGATCGCCCCCGGCCGCGTCTTCGACCAGACCTTCACCGTCGACGGGACACCCGACGCCTATCGGGCCATGGCCGACCGCCGGGTCCTCAAGGGACTCATCACCCCCTGACCCAGCAGCCGCGCCCGCACAGCAAAGGGACGTCCCCCATGCGGTACGTGACCCTGAACAGCGGCATGGAGATGCCGCTTCTCGGCTTCGGCGTCCCGGACGGTGCCGCCGCGAGCGCCTCAGGTCCGGTGCTGCTTCCGGTATCCGTCCAGGACGTCCTGGCGGAGCAGGAAGCCGAAACCGGCGGACTCCAGCCGTAGGCCCAACTGATCGGCGCTGAGGCCGAGTTCGGCCGCGGTGTCCGCGAGGTGCCAGTCGTGGGCGGCGAGTCTGCTGAGGAGGTGTCCGCGGCGGACCTGGCTCTCCGAGAGGCGGAATGTCTTGAGGTAGGTGATCCGGCCGCTGTCGTCGGTGATGGCCTCGCCGATGTGGTTGCCCTGCTTGGGGCGGAACCGCGGCAGGAAGCGGGAGAGGGTGAAACGCCCCATCCGGTGGACCGACTGCCAGGTGTGCTCCTGCTCCAGCAGCTCGGCCGCCATGGTGGAGTCGTGGAACTGGGCCCAGCCGCGCTCCTGTTCGGCGACCGCCGTGCGCAGATCGGCCAGGGAGCGGATCCCCGCGTCGGGGACACGGGCCCAGAAGTCCTGTACCGGCGGCATCAACAGGGCGTAGTGGTGGATCAGTTCGCCGTACAGGTCCTGGAGGAGCGACGAGTGCAGCGCCCGGTAGTCCTCGGGATGCGGGACCACGAACGAGGCCGCCAACGCGTCCGAGACGTAGACCAGCACGCCGCACTGGCCGGGGTGGATCTCGAAGACGCGCAACGCGTCGGCGAGACCGCGCACTTCGGCACCCGCGTAGGCCTCCTCGACGCGCGGGGAGAGGCCTTGGCGGATCGCGCGCTGCGACCATTCCTCCCAGGCGATCGTCGGGCCGCCGAAGTGCAGTGCCAGGTAGCCCTCCAGCGCGAGGTGCATGGGGAGGAACCGCAGGCGGTGCTTGGCCTCGCGGCGGGCCATCCTGCGGTGGATGCGCAGGCCCATCGTGGCGGTCGGCACCGGGTCGGCGTCGGCGGAGAGCTGGGTGCCGTAGGCGGCCGCCGGTGTGCCGTCGCCGGTCCAGGTGGCGACGAAGCCGTGCGGGACGTAGGAGACGTAGGCATGCCGCGGGCCGACCTCGACGATGCCGACCGTGTCGCCGTAGAGGCGCGGGTTCAGACGGAGGTCGACGACGGGCTCGTCGCGTACGAGCGGTACGAGGCGGACGCCGCCCCAGACCTGGGAGGGACGGGTGGCCAGGCCGGTCAGGTCGAGTGTCGTCATCGCGACCGCTCCTGGTGGGTGGCGTCGAGCATGCGGGTCGCCCGGGTGTCCATGTAGGTGATGAGTTCGGCCAGGCCGGTCCGGCCTTCCGCGAACTGGGCGAGTTCCACCAGCGCGGGCAGGTCCTCGGCGTCACGGACACCGGCGGTGGGCACGGTCGGGGACAGCCGCCGTACGTCGAAGTCGGCAGCGTCGTAGACCGGGTTGAGGTGCACGACGCTGGTGCGGCGCTCGGGGTCGAGCCGGGTCCTGAAGACGCGCAGCACCTCACCGGCGAGGCCGGGAGGCGCGTTGTCCCAGCCGTCGGAGACGATCACCAGTCGGGACGGCGCGGTGTCCAGCGCGTCCAGGATCCGGCGGCCCAACGGCGTCGGACCGTACGGACGGGCCAGCAGCGCGTCGGTCAGCCCGGACGTCCACAGCCCGGTGTAGTCGTCGGCGAGGGCCGCGAGCAGATGGTGGCAGGCCAGGGCGACGGCCAGTGGCCGACGTCGCTTGTGGACCGAGCCGAAGGTGGAGAAGCTGTCGTCCAGTACGGCGGTGACCTTGCCCCAACTTCCCCGGTGCCGTCCGGCGACCCGGCCGGCGGCCGATTCCAGGGCGTGGGTCAGCTCGGCGCGCCGGAGCAGACGATCCTCGACCGGCAGCGACAGCACATAGGTGGCCAACCGGGTCAGCGGCATCCGGGCCAGGTCCGCCGGTGTCCCAGTGACGCCGATCCGGTGCGCGGATTCCCGCAGCCGTAGGGTCTCCAGGCGGGTCATCCGCGGGGCGATGCGCTCCAGGAACACCTTCCGGGGGATGCCGTGCTTGGCGGCGAAGCCCTCGGCGGCCGTGTAGGGCAGCTCGTACAGTGCGGCCTGCTCGTAGTGCGCGCGGCGCCAGGTCTCCAGGAGGGGTGCCTCGTACCGCTTGCGGGTGTGGGGCGCGAACACGAACGTCCCCAACTCCTCGGTGGCGGGCGCGAGATGGGCGTGACGAAGGGCCCGCTTGAGGCCGCCGCGGTACTTCACGGCGTCGAACGCCGCGTCCGGGCGGGCGGACAGCCAGTCACGCATGATCGCGCGGCAGCGACGGTTGTTCACCCGGGCCCGGCGCAGGGCGTCGAACAGCCCGTACACGCGCTGCGGCGGCAGTGTCGCCAGCCGGGCCGCGATCAACCGGCCCTCGCTGCGCCGCTGGTCGGCGGTGGCCTCACCGGCGGTCTCCAGCAGGTGCCGGATGACGAGGACCGCGTTGTGGTCGTTGATGTCGAGCGCGAGAACACCGGAATACAGGTCTCGGTAGTTCCCCAGCATGTACGCGTGGAGAAAGTCCAACGACAGCCGCTGCTCGCCCGCGTCGCTGTGGAATTCGCGCTGGCCGGTGGAGGTGATCGCCGCGTTGACGAAGAGCAGGACGTCGTCGGCCGCGATGAGGTCCCCGTACGAATCCATCCGACTCTTCCCCCGTGGCTGTCCCCGTAGCTGTGGACGCCGGCCGGGGAATGGGGGTACGAGCTGCGAATCATTGCTTCATAGGCAGGTTCCGGAAGTCGCACCGGAGTCCCGCGGCCGGCCCCAGGACCGTAACAGAGCTGGCCACAAGCCCTCCACCGGCTTTACTAGGGTGTTGTGGTGACTGTTGTCGAGGCTGTGGCACGTGTACGAGTCGGTGGCGGGCGGAAGGTCGGGCGGTTGGTCTGCCATCCACGGCTTCCTCTCGTCGCCGGCCTGGAGTCGGAACGTCCGGTGGTCCACATCTGGGACTGCGGTGCGGGTCGGTTGCGTGAACTTGCCTCTGTCGCCGCCGAGTTGAGTGGGTACGACGAGGCCGTCGACCGGAACCGGGCGCGGGAATCGCCCGCTGTGGCCTGGCATCCGCACGAGCCGCAGCTCATGGTGGCGGGCGCGGGCAGGGTGGTGCGGTGGTCCCCGGCCGAACCCGCCGAACCTGCCGAACCTGCCGAGCTGAACGGGCCTCCCCGTACGGCCTGTTACCGCGGTCTGGCGTTCAGCCCGGACGGTCGGACGCTGTGGGCAACGCCGTCGTCGGGCGACGAGGACAACGCGTGGGAGAGTTCCGACGTCCTCGATCCGGTGTCGGGGACGGTCGGTTCCGGCCCGCGTTGGGACACCGGGATCGCGGAACATCCTGGTGGCGGACTGGTGGCGACACTGCGCAGCGATCAGGGCGCGACGTACGTGCTCTTCGCGCGGGTCGACCACGAGACCGCGCCCGCCGCCGCGATGCGGGTGCTGCGCCGGGCGTTGATCCTGGACGTCGACGGGTACGAGACGCCGGTCTTCAGCGCGGACGGACGCCACCTCGCCGTTCGAGGCAACGCGTACGAGAACTCGCTGGAGGTGTTCGCGTTCCCCTCGCTGCGCCGCGTCCTGGCGACGACGCTCGGCGAGCCCAGCCCGGGATACCCCTACCCGCAGGAGTGGCTCGACGGGATGCGCGCCTGGTCACGGCAGAACATCGCGTTCGGGCCCGAGCCCGGCGTGCTCTGGGTCGGAACGCCCACCGGGACTCTCATCGAGGTCGACCTCGAAACGGAGGCCGCGGTCGCGCACGACGTACTGGCCGGCTCCCCGGTCTCCGGGCTGAGCCGCACGGCGGCAGGCGAACTCGTCGTCGCCGGCGCGGGAGGCGACCTTGTCCTCCTGTCCGTGCGCGGCGACTCCCCGAAGATCCGAGGCCCGCACTCCGATACGGCGAGGGCCGCGGTCACCGCGTTCTTGGACGCCACCTCCGAGGTCCCCGAGGTTCCCGACGGCGACGACCTGGAGAACCACCTCGTGGTGACCGACGGGACCCGCACCTGGGAATCGGACGATCTGGCGACAGTGGACACCGCGACGGAAGCGGATCCGACCTGGCTGCGAATCCGCGCAGCGCTCAACAACGCACGCGATCAGGCCAATTGACCGCTGGGAAGGACACCTGCGGCTTCGCCCCGGAAGTGGACCTGGAGAGCGCGGGGGCCTCCGCCGAGGAGCCGTGCAGCGTGCGGGGCCGTCAGTCGCTTGGCTGAATCACAGGCCGCAGTTCCGTCTGCCGCGAGGTAGTTTGTCCATGTTTTCCCTGGCTCCCGCCTTCAGAACCACTGGCTGTAGGGTGCAGGAAACCCTACAAACTGTAGGGGGATGGGTGGGCAATGTCCGACAGCGCGTACGCCACACTCGCCAGGACGCGACGGCTCGGACCGCCGACCGCGTCCCGCCGCTCGGAGTACCCGCTCGCGGCCGTGGCGGGTGCCTTCACCCTGGCCCAACTGGTCCTCGTACGGCCCGGGTTGGGCCTCGGCTGGGACGAGACCGTCTACGTCAGCCAGCTCAGCGCGCACGCCCCCGCCGCCTTCTTCAGCGCACCCCGGGCCCGCGGCATCTCGCTCCTGGTCGCCCCGATCACCTCCTGGTCCTCGTCCACCACCCTCCTCCGCGTCTACCTCGCCGTCCTCTCCGGCCTGGCCCTCTTCCTCGCACTCCGCGCCTGGCGCGGCCTGTTCCCGGTCCGCGTCCTCGCCCTGGCGGGCGCCCTGTTCGCCTCCCTCTGGGTGACCCTCCTCTACGGCCTCCAGGCCATGCCCAACTACTGGGTCGCCGTGGGCGCGCTCGCCGCCGCGGGCTGCTGCCTGCGCGCCCGGGCCGACCGCTCCGACCGGGCCGCCCTGTGGGGCCTGGTGGCGAGCGCGTCCCTGATGGCGTGGATGAGGCCGACGGACGCGGTCTGGGTGACGCTGCCACTGCTGGCGTTCCTCGTGGCCGTCCGTCACTGGCGCCTGCTCGTCGCCCTCCTCGCCGGGCTCGCGTCCGGCGCCGTGGAGTGGGTGATCGAGGCGTACGTCAGTTACGGCGGCCTGACGGAGCGGTTGCACGAGGCCTCGGCGATCGAGGGCGGACTGGGCTGGAATGTCGCGGTCCTCGACCAGTTGCGCAGCCTGGGCGGACGCGCGCTGTGCCGCCCGTGCACGGCGGAGATGCCCAACCCCGTGGTCGACGTGTGGTGGCTCGTGCTCCCCGTACTCGCCGTCGTCGGTCTGGTCGTCGCGGTCCGCGCGCGGCGCACGACGGCCACCGCCGTCCCCCTCGCCTGCGCCGCGACGGCCGCCTTCCCGTACCTGTTCATGATCGGATACGCGGCTCCCCGCTTCCTCCTGCCCGCCTACGCGCTGGTGGCGATCCCGGTCGCCGACGCGCTGATCCACCTGGTCACCAGACCCACCGGAGCATGGCGCCGGCTCGCGGTGACTCTGCTCGCGATCGGCCTCGCCGGTCATCTGGCGATCCAACTCGCCGTCCTGGAAAGGACGGTGGACCGCACGAACACCCAGCACCGCGACTGGTCCCGCACCGCCGCCGAACTCCACCGCCTCGGCGTACGCAAGCCCTGCCTGCTCACCGGCCAGGACGCCATCCCGATCGCCTTCTACACGGGCTGCGCCTCGGCCGCGACCGGGGGCCACAACGCCAACACGTCCCGCACGACCCTCGACCGGACGGCGCGCCGCATGCCCGTCGCCGACATCACACCGGTCGGCAGCCGCCCACCCGCGTACGCCCGCGACTGGCCCGCCCACCGCTACGACGGCCTGGACCTCCGGGTGGCCCCGAGCACGGAGGGCGGTGACGACGGATGACGGCACGGTTCGCCTCTGTCCCGACGGCGATGCGCGGGCGGGTCTTGCACTGTGGCGCGCTCGACCTCCGTGTCGTCCCGTTGCCGGGGACGGGTTGGAGGGGCACGGCGGAAGGGTCTGCTTCTGACCCGACGACGATGCGCGGGCAAGTCTGCTGCTACGGCGCGCTCGGTTTCCGTGTCGTCCCGGAGCCGGGGACGGGCCGGAGGGGCGTGACGGCAGGGTCCGCCTCTCTCCCGAAGACGACGCGCGGGCATGTCTGTCGCTACGGCGCGCTCGGTCTCGGCGTCGCCCCGGCCCCGGTGGATGGCGGCGGCGCATGACGGCACCGCCCGCCCCCACTCCGACGACGACTCCCACACCCACCCGCCGCCGACGCGCCTACTGGCAGACCGCGTTGACCCTCGCTGTCCTGGTCGCGGTCGTCTGTATGGTGCGGCGGCACTGGCCCGTGCTCGCGAGCGGGGCCGGGCGGCTGGCCGCCGCCGACCAGGGGTGGATGTTGGTGGCCGCGACGGCCGCGCTCGGGACGTGGGTGTCCTCGGCGGTCGCTCAGCAGGGTGCCGTGCCCCAACGGCTGCCCGGGAAAAGGCTGGTGGCCTCGCAGCTCGCCGCGTCCGCCGCCAATCATGTGCTGCCCGCCGGGCTCGGCGCCGGTGCCGTCAATCTGCGGTTCCTGATGCGCTGCGGGCTGCCGGTCGGCCGCTCGGCGAGTGCTCTCGCCGTGAAGGCGACCGCCGGTGTGGCCGTCCGGATCGTGCTCATCGGCGTTCTCGCCGCGGTCTGCCCGGGTGTGCTGCGCGTCCCTGACATCTCCGTGGGCGTGGTGGGCGTCGTCCTCGCGGTCGTCGTGCTCGTCGCCGTGTTGCTCAACTGCCCGTTGTGGCCCCGGTGTCGGCGCGCCCTCGGCACGGTGCTGACCGACATCCGGGCCGTGCACGTCCGGCCGCACCGGGCGGCTGCCCTGTGGGGCGGCTCGCTGGCCTTCGCCGCGCTGAACTGTCTGGTGCTGATCTGTGTCACCCAGGCCGTCGAACTGCCCTTGTCCCCGGCCCGGGTCGCGCTCCTGTATCTCGCGGCAAGCAGTGCCGCCGCGCTGCTGCCGACACCGGGCGGCATCGGATCCCTCGACGCCGCGCTGGTGTTCGCGCTCACCGCTTCGGGGATCACGGCGTCGGCCGCCGCTTCCGTCGTCCTCGGCTACCGGCTGCTCACCGTGTGGCTGCCGCTGATCCCGGGCCTGTTGGTCCTCGGGGTGCTGGTCCGGCGCAAGGCACTCTGACCTCAACCGCGTTTCCCGCCCGGCCGGTTCAGGTAGGACTGCGGTATCCGGCAGCGCGCGAGGGGGAGTTGTATGGCTGAGTCTGAGACGAGTGGCCGGTTGGCTGACGAGTTCTTCACTCCCGGGACCTCATCCTTCACCGAGTTCCTCGCGGCACACCGGCCCGCACTGCTGCCGACCCGCCGTCCCCTACCGGAAGGCGTCCGCGTCGGCGCCGATCAATTCCCGCACGGCACCACGGTGTTGGCCCTCTCCTACCGAGACGGCGTGCTGATCGCAGGCGACCGCAGGGCCACCATGGGCAACGTCATCGCGCAACGCGACCTGGAGAAGGTGCACCCCGCGGACGACTACACCGCGGTCGCCTTCGCCGGCACGGTCGGGCTCGCCGTCGACATGGTGAAGCTGTACCAGGTCGAGCTGACGCACTTCGAGAAGATCGAGGGCACCCCGATGACCCTCAACGCGAAGGCCACCCGCCTCGCGGGACTGCTCCGCCAGAACCTCGGCCAGGCCATGCAGGGCCTCGCCGTCGTACCGCTGCTCGTCGGCTACGACCCCGCCGCCCCCGAAGGCGCCAAGGGCCGTATCTTCACCTTCGACGTCGTCGGCGGCACCTACGAGAAGTCGGACTTCCACGCCGAGGGCTCCGGCTCCCCGTACGCCAGAGGCTCTCTCAAGAAGCTGTTCCACAAGGGCATGTCCCGGCGCGACGCGGCCCTTGCCGCACTTCAGGCCCTGTACGACGCGGCCGACGACGACTCGGCCACCGGCGGCCCGGACATCAACCGCCGTATCTTCCCCGTCGTCTCGGTCCTCACCGAGGACGGTTTCGAGCGGCTGCCCGAGCCGGAGACCGAGGCCCTGACCCGCGAGATGGTCGAGCAACGCCACAGCCACCCGGACGGACCGACCGTCGCGCCCTGAGCGACCAGGGTGGCTGTGGCATCCGGTCAGACGGCGGGAGCGGGGGCCGGGTTGCCGTAGTAGGCGTCGGGGCCGTGTTTGCGGGTGTAGTGCCGGGCCAGCAGATGCGGGGGCGGCGGGGCCGTCGGGGACAGGGCCAGGGTGTTGATGGCCATTTCGGCTACGGCCTCGCAGATGATCGCGTGTTCCAGGGACTTGCGGGCGGTCGCGCCCCAGGTGAAGGGCCCGTGGTTGGCGACGAGGGCGGCCGGGACCTCGGTCGCCCGTTGGTCGTCGCCCTTCAGCATGTCGACGATCACCCGTCCGGTGTTGTACTCGTAGTCCTTCGCGCACTGGTCGGCCGTGAGGTCCGGGGTGCACGGGACGGGCCCGTTGAAGGTGTCGGCGTGGGTGGTGCCCAGCACCGGTATGTCACGGCGGGCCTGCGCGAAGGCCACCGCGTGAGGGGAGTGGGTGTGGGTGACACCGCCGATGGACGGGAACGCGAGGTAGAGGCAGCGGTGCGTCTCGGTGTCGGTGGAGGGGCGGAGGTCGCCGTCGACCACCTTGCCGTCGGACAGCCGGACGGTCACCAGATCGTCGAGGACGAGGTCCTCGTAGGGCACCCCCGAGGGCTTGATGACGAAGACCCCCGCCTCGCGGTCGACGCCGCTCACATTGCCCCAGGTCAGCGTCGCCAGACCGACCTGGGGGATGGTCAGATTGGCGTCCAGTACCTCTTGCCGCAGGCCGTCACGCACTCGCGCGGTCATCGGTGTTCTCCTTGCAGATCGATCAGGATCACGGGTGTCACAGGGCCTGGGCGAGCCGGTGATAGGCGGCGTTCCAGCGGATCTCCTTGGTGAACTGCCCGGTGCTGGTGGTCTCGTCGATGGTCAGCAGCTCCACGCCGGCCATGGCCGCGTAGTCCGTCAGCGTCTCGGTGTCGACGGCCGAGCTGAGCACGGTGTGGTGCGGGGCGCCGGCCAGCAGCCAACTCTCGGCGGACTCCGCGAGCGAGGGACGCGGCTTCCACACGGCCCGGGCCACCGGCAGGCGGCGCAGGGGCTCGCTCGGGGTGACCACGTCGACCGTGTTCGCGGTCAGCCGGAAGCGGTCGCCCAGGTCGGAGAGGCCGACGACCACTGCGGGGCCGGGGGCCGCGTTGAAGACGAGGCGGACCGGGTCCTCACGGCCGCCGATGGACAGGGGGTGGATCTCGCAGCTGGGGCGGTCGGCGGTCACCGAGGGGCAGACCTCCAGCATGTGGGCGCCCAGGATGCGCGGGGTGCCCGGGCCCAGGTGGTAGGTGTAGTCCTCCATGAAGCTGGTGCCGCCGGGCCGGCCCGCGCCCATGACCTTCATCGTGCGCAGCAGCGCCGAGGTCTTCCAGTCGCCCTCGCCACCGAAGCCGTAGCCGTCGGCCATCAGGCGCTGGACGGCGAGACCGGGCAACTGGCGCAGCCCGCCCAGGTCTTCGAAGTTGGTGGTGAACGCGGTGAAGCCGCCCTCGGTGAGGAAGGTGCGCAGGCCGATCTCCTGGCGGGCCGCGTAGAGGAGGGAGTCGTGGCGGATGCCGCCGGGGCGCAGCGCCGGGACCACGTCGTACAACTCGACGTACTCGGCGGCGAGTTCGGCGGCCTCCTTGTCCTCGACCTCGTCCACGACGGCCACCAGGTCGTTGACCGCGTACGTGTTCACCGAGTAGCCGAACCGCAGTTGGGCCTCCACCTTGTCGCCCTCGGTCACGGCGACATCGCGCATGTTGTCGCCGAAGCGGGCCAGCTTCAGGGTGCGTGAGGCGTGTCGGCCGACGGCGGCACGGGCCCAGGCCGCTACGCGCCGCACGACCCTCTGGTCGGTGGCGTGACCGGCGACGATCTTGCGGTCGATGCCGAGCCGGGACTCGATGTGCCCGAACTCCCGGTCGCCGTGGGCCGCTTGGTTGAGGTTCATGAAGTCCATGTCGATGCTGGGCCACGGCAGCGACAGGTTGTACTGGGTGTGCAGATGCAGCAACGGCCGGTCCAGGGCGCTGAGTCCGGCGATCCACATCTTGGCCGGCGAGAACGTGTGCATCCACACGATCACGCCCACACAGGTGTCGGAGGCGCTCGCCTCCTGGCACAGCCGGCGGATCGCGTCGGCGTCGGTGAGGACCGGCTTCCACACGATCCTGACCGGGATCTTTCCCGGGCCGCCGAGGATCTCGGCGATGCTCCGGGACTGTTCGGCGACCTGGTGCAGGATGTCGTCGCCGTACAGGCCCTGGCTGCCGGTGAGAAACCAGATCTCCTGGTCGGGGTAGGGCGTGGCGTTGCTGTCCATGAGGGTGCCTTTCAAAGGGAGTTGACCACCGAGCGGGGGAGGTGTGCCGCTCAGGCGGAGGCCTCGGCGCGGAGGTGGCGCAGCCGGTGCATGACCTCGTTGGCGCCGCGGCCGAAGTAGTCGTGCAGGAGCCGGTATTCGGCGTAGAGGCGGTCGTACGCGGCGGCCCGCTCGGGGTCCGGCTGGTACACGGCCGGGCGGGCCTTGGCCATCGCGTGGGCGGCGGCCCGGATGTCGGGGTACACGCCGGCCGCGACCGCCGCGTGCATCGCCGAGCCCAGTGCGGGGCCCTGCGTCGAGTCGATGACACCGAGGGGGAGGCGGGTGACGTCGGCGTAGATCTGCATCAGCAGCGGGTTCTTCATCAGGCCGCCCGCGACGATCAGTTCGCGCACCGGCACGCCGGACGTCTCAAACGCCTCGATGATGGTGCGGGTGCCGAAGGCGGTCGCCTCCAGCAGAGCCCGGTAGATCTCCTCGGGGCGTGTGGAGAGAGTCAGCCCGACCAGGACACCGCTCAGGTCGTGGTCGACGAGCACGCTCCGGTTGCCGCTCTGCCAGTCCAGAGCGATCAACCCGTGCTGGCCCACCCGCTGTTCGGCGGCCAGTGCGGTGAGGTGCTCGTGCGGGTCGCGGCCGAGCGCGGCGGCCTCCTCGGCGTACGACGCCGGGAACCCGGTGCGCACGAACCAGCCGAAGATGTCGCCGACGCCGCTCTGTCCGGCTTCGTAGCCCCAGAGCCCAGGCAGGATGCCGCCCTCGACCACCCCGCACATGCCCGGCACTTCGGCCCACTGGTCGCTGCTCATCACATGGCAGGTGGAGGTGCCCATGATGGCGACCATCCGGCCGGGTTCGACGGCGGTGGCCGCGGGGGCGGTGACATGGGCGTCGACGTTTCCGACGCACACGGCGATGCCCTCGGGCAGGCCCGTCCACGCGGCCGCCTCCGCGGTCAACCCACCGGCGCGGTCGCCGAGTTGGCCGATCGGCTGGTCCAGCTTGTCGATCACGAAACCGGCGAAGGCGGGGTTGAGCGCGGCCAGGTACTCGGAGGAGGGGTAACTGCCGTCCTGGAGCTGGCCCTTGTACCCGGCGGTGCACGCGTTGCGGACGTAAGTGCCGCTGAGCCGCCAGACGATCCAGTCGGCGGCCTCGATCCAGCGGTCGGTCAATTCGTAGAGCTCGGGGTCCTCTTCGAGCAGTTGCAGCGCCTTGGCGAACTCCCACTCCGAGGAGATCTTCCCGCCGTACCGCTGGAGCCAGGGCTCCTTGCGGGCGGCGGCCAGGGCGGTGATGCGGTCGGCCTGGGCCTGTGCGGCGTGGTGGCGCCAGAGTTTGACGTAGGCGTGCGGGCGGCCGGTGAGGTCGGGGAGTTCGCACAGGGGCGTGCCGTCGGCGAGGACCGGGAGGACCGTGCACGCGGTGAAGTCCGTGCCGATACCGACGACTTGGTCCGGGCGCACGCCGGAACGGGCCAGTGCCTCGGGTACGGCGATGCGCAGGACGTCGATGTAGTCCGAGGGCACCTGGAGCGCCCAGTCGGGCGGCAGCGGGGTGCCGTCGGGGAGGGTCCGGTCGAGGACGGCGTGGGTGTACGGGTGCTCGGCGACGGCCAGTTCGGCGCCGTCGGCGACACGGACCACCACGGCCCGCCCGGACAGCGTCCCGTAGTCGACTCCGATGACGTAGGTGTCGGGATGGGTGTGTTCGCTGTTCTCGGCGTTCACCACCGGGCCGCCCTTCTGTTCTATATTTCAGTCATTGTTCGACATGTCGAATGTAGTGGAGAATGAATCTCTGGGATGGAACCCCCGGCCGGGGCCCGGCACAAGTGCCCGGGCCCCGACCGGAGTCGGCGGTCAGCCGGAGACCGGCGCGACCGTGATGCGGTCGATGTTGGGTGCGTAGGCGCTCGCGTTGGCGAAGCTGATCGTGTTGGTGCCGGCCGTGAGGGTCACCGGGACGGGCAGGTCCCAGTAGCTGGACCAGCTGTAGTTGTTGCGGAACATGACGGTCTGCGCGGTACCGCCGTTGACGGAGATCTGGGCTGCCCGGGAGACGACGTTGGTGTTGTAGTTCCCGGAGCCGGAGACCTGGTCGTTGGCGTAGCGGACGTTCATGACGTACCGCCCGGCGCTGGCCGCGGTCACCTGGAAGGTGAGCGTGTTGGCCGAGCCGTTGCCGACGTAGCCGACGTACTTGCCGCCCGAGGCCCAGCTGTCCGAGGTGGCGGCGGCGGTTCCCGCGAGGGTCGCGCTCTCGGCCTCGTAGGCGGAGACGCCCGTGGTGTCACCGCTCGCCGCCACGCGCAGATCGCGCACGGTCAGCGTGGTGGAGCCCGAAGTGGCCGCCGTGATGCGGTTGTTGCCCGCCGACAGGTACAGCCGCGAACTCTTGTCGGTCAGCGTGCCGCTCGTGGAGGCCAGCGTGACGGCGGTCGCGCCGTCCAGGGTGAGGGTGCCGGACCCGTTGGAGGAGTAGTCGGTGTGCACGGTGTAGTAGCCGTCGGTCGGCGCGTAGACGTCGAAGGCGGCCGAGGTGCCCGAGGTCAGGGCCAGCGCACCGGCACCCGTCGTACCGGACGCGGTGTAGTTGTACGTCGGCGAACCGGTGATGTCCGCGTACGTGGCCGGGTAGGAAGTGTCCGCGCTGGAGGCCGGGGTGAGGTCGATCTTGTCGAGGGTGACCTCGTTCGTGCCCTTGGCCAGAGTGATCGTGTGCGTGCCCGCCGTCAGGGACACGGAGGCGCTCGCCGTGGAGCGGTAGGTCCAGTTCAGCGTCGGCGTGTAGGTGACCGTCTGGGAGGAGCCGCCGTCGACCGTGAGGGTCTGGGTCGCCGGGCCGCCGGACTGGTTGCCGTAGAAGACGTTCAGGTTGTACGTGCCCGCGGTGGGAGCGGTGACGGTGAAGGCGACCTTGCTGTCCGACTGGTTGAGGCTGCCGACGTCCTTGGTACCCGAAGTGGCGTACCCGTAGGCGTTGGTGACGCTGCCCTGGGTGTAGACGGTGCCGTCGGTGATGGTCGCGCTCTCGGCCTCGTACGACGCCGTCGCCGGGGTGCTCGCGGCGGTGGGCGTGCCGGTGCCGGCCGGGTTGACGACGATGCGGTAGGCCGACATCGGGTCGAGGCCGGCCAGCGGGACGGTGATGCTGCCGTCGGAGGCGACCGTGTACGTGCTGCGGGCGAGCACCGTCGGCGCCGGGCCCGCACCCTCGTAACCGCTCCAAGCGGTGCGCTCCACCGAGACGTTGACGGTGCTGCCGAACGACGACGGTATGTTCTTGATGACCGTGTTCGCCGAACCGGAGGTGCCGCCGCCGAGGAGGACCTGCGCCTGCTTGCGACCGGTGTCGAGGGACGCGATGCCCTGGAGCGTGTCGGTGACGTTGGCCTGCGGCGGGGTCACCTTGGTGGTCTGGCCGGTGAGGCCCGCGTACCAACGCAGCAGCCACCAGTCGCCGTTGGGGATGTTGGTCTGGCTGACGTTGCCGTCCAGGTTCCCCGCGATGTCCCAGTACGCCTGGTCGGCGTAGACCTTGTTCCGCTCGAACATGGACATCCACTGGACCATCTGACCCGGCACCGAGAGGTCGCGGCGGTCGCCGTACTCATTGATGTTGACCGGGCGGGCGGTGATGCCCGCGTTGGTCTCGATGGTGCGGTAGGCGGCGAGGTTGCCCTCGAAGTTGGAGAGGGAGGTCGGGTCCAGCTCGTGCCAAGTGGTCATGTCCGGCAGGACGTTGTTGGCCTTGGCCCACGGGTAGAAGTCGCCCATGAGACGGGCGTCGTAGTGCGTCTCGTTCGGGCCGGCGATGCGCGCGTTCGGGATGATCGAGCGGATCTTGTTGTACACCGTCGTCCAGTCGCTCTCGAAGCTGGCGAGCGCGCTCTGGTACGTGGCGGTGGTCGAACTGCCGAGCCCGGTGTACCAGTTGCCGTCCGGCTCGTTGAACGGTACCCACACGAACGTGCTCGCGTCCGAGCGGGCCGCGACCTTGGTGACCATCGTGGTGACCTTGGTGAGGTAGTCGCTCAGCCCGAGGTTCTCGTACGGCCACGAGGCGTAGATGTCCTGCATGTAGATGAGGTTGTCGCCGCCGCCACCGCGGGCGAACTCCGGCTGCACGACCAGTGCGTCACCGTTCGGGTGCTGGGTGCCGTCGGGTGCCTTCTGGGCAATCGACGTCATGTGCAGGGGAGTTACCAGGTTGTCGCCGGGGACTCCGTCGTCGCTGAGGCCGTACAGGGCGCCGTTGGCTCCGTGCATGACCGCGCCGGTGGTGGTGCCGAGGTCGACGCTCAGCGTCGGGGTGGCCGCCTGCGCGGCGGGGACGGTCAGGGCCGTGCCCAGGAGGGCGGCGGTCACCACGGTCACGCCCATGAGGGCGCGAACGGAACGGGATCTACGGGGTGTTCGAGGCATGGCTGTCCTCCTCCTCCCGCGGCGTTGCGGGAGGCTGTCGGGTACTTCGGGGTGACCGGGGCGGCTCAACAGGCCCGGCCCGGGGGCTACTTGACGGCGCCGCTCGTGATGCCGGAGACGATGCGGCGCTGCGCTATGACGAAGACGAGGACCATGGGGAGGCTCATCATCACGACGTAGGCGAAGATCAGGTGCCAGTTGTTGAGGTACAGCTGGGCGTTGGCGACCTGGTAGAGGTTGAGCGGCAGGGTGGCCTTGTCGCCTCCGCCGAGGACGAAGAAGGCGTAGAAGATGTCGCTCCAGGCGTAGAGCATCACCATGATCGTGGCGGTGGCGATGACCGGGCGCAGGAGCGGCAGGATGATGCGGAAGAAGACGCGGATCGGGCCCGCGCCGTCCATGCGGGCGGCCTCCTCCAACTCCTCGGGGAGGGCGCGGATGAAGCCGGTCATGAAGAAGATCGAGGTGGACAGGTACATCCCGGCGTAGACGCCGATCATGCCGGGTCGGGTGCCGGCCAGGCCGAGTTGGCGCAGTTCCATGACGATGGTGATCACCGCGGGCGGCAGCAGCAGGCCGCTGATGCTCAGCGCGTACAGGGTGTTGACCAGGCGGCCCTTGCGGCGGGCGAACACCCAGGCGGCGCCCGCTCCGAGGAGCAGGACGAGGACGACGGACGGGGCGACGACCAGGAGGCTGTTGACGAAGCCCTGGACGATCTTGCCCTCGTCGAAGCTCTGCTTGTAGTTCGCGGCGGCCTGGACGTGGTGCGGCAGCGAGAGGTTGGGCTTGATCGCCTCGGCCTGCGGTTTGAACGAGGTGACCGCGACCAGCCAGAGCGGGATGCCGATGGTGACGCCGGCGATGATCAGGACGACGAGCGGCTGGACCCAGCGCAGCGGGCGCCGGTGCGCGGGGGCGAACGCGGTAACGGTGGTCACTGGTTGTTCTCCCTGCGGCGCAGGCCGACGATGACGGGCACGGCGAGGACGACGACGATGAGGAAGAGCACCAGGCTCATCGCGGACGCCTGCGCGTACAGGCCCTGGCCGAAGATGCGGAACATGTAGATGTTGAAGACCTCGGTCTCGCTGCCGGGACCGCCTCCGGTGGTCGCCTGCACGATGTCGAAGGTGTTCATGGAGCCGATCAGCGCGGTCGTCACGTTGAAGGTGACGGCGGGCGCGAGCAGCGGGAACCTCACCGACCAGAAGGTGCGCCACCAGCCGGCCCCGTCGATCCGGGCCGCCTCCAGGACGTCACCGGGCATGCTCTTCAGGCCCGCCAGATAGATCAGCATGGCCAGGCCCATCCACTTCCAGCCGTGGATGAGGGTCACCACCACCAGCGTCCAGGTGGTCGAGCCGAGCCAGGGGGTGTCGACATGGTGTCCCGCGAGCGAGGACAGCACGCTGTTGAGCGCTCCGTCCTGGGCGAGCAGGGCGCGGAAGATGTAGCCGACGGCGAGCGCGGAGATCAGTACCGGGAGGAAGAACACCGCGCGGAAGAAGCGGTTGAAGCGGGTGTCGCGCTCCAGCAGCAGGGCCAGGGCGAGACCGAAGCCGTTCTGGAAGACGGCCACGAGGACCGCGTACTCCAGGGTGATGCGGATGTCACGGGCCATCGACCCGTCATGCAGGATGGTGCTGAAGTTCGACAGTCCCACGAAGCCGATCTGCGAGTGGAACGCCGACCAGTCGGTGAACGGGTAGACGAAGTTCAGCAGATTCGGCAGCAGGAAGAACACGCCGAACACGGCGAGCGCGGGCAGGGCGAACCACCACGGCTGGTTGGCCTTGCCGCGGAGCCGGTTACGACGGGACGGCCTGTCCTGGGCGCTGTCCCGGTCTCGGTCCCGGTCCTTCGCGCGCGTGGCGTCGAGAGCGTCCATCGTGGCGGTGTCCACCACTTTCTTACCTCCGGTACGGCCCCGGGCACGCCGCCGACGGGCGGCCCGGGGGGAAGGGCTGGCTCAGTGGCGCCGGTCAGAAACCGGTGACGCCGCGTGCCTTGAGGACCTGCTTGAACTGGTCCTCGGCAGCTTGGGCGACCTGGAGCGGGGTCTTCTTGCCGTAGATCATGTCGGCGAGCGCGAGGTGCAGGTCCGGGGCGGTGAGCGCCTTGACCTGGAAGACGCCCTGGGCGCTGGACAGGGCCTTGGCCTGGGCGATCGCGGTCTGCGGCAGGCCGTCGGGGT